>JAQWWZ010000062.1 GCA_029254745.1 Opitutales bacterium
GATCGAAGCCACGGTGTGGCTTGTCGGAGTACCATCCACCACAAGCGAAGTGGGTTGAGTGGTGATTGATCCAAAATCATTACTCACCACCAGGGTATAATTCCCATCGTGCAGGGTCCCATTTACATCCTCGATCACGTGGCGTTTGTTGACCGCTCCCCCAATCGGTTGCTCATCTTTATACCATTGGTAAGATAAATATTTCCCTTCCGCACGGGATTGTAAGGTGATGGTCTGTCCGTTAAAAATGAGACCTGGTGCCTGCGGGGCCAGCGTGATCTCTGGCTTTAAGTATTTTAATATCTGCTCATTTAAGTCGGATGTGGTTATGGTATTTTGAGCGATGTGGGAAGAGGTCACCGTACGGTTAAGATCGGACAAAACATCCGGCTCCAGCATGGATTTGGAAATTTTACGTCCCAGCGTATTGCGAAGGGGCTCGGAGAGATCGACATAGGTGACGGTGCGGTTGAGGTCACGCAGTACTTTATCCGAGAGCATGCGAGGAGTGATAAACCCGGTGGGGATGCTTACATTGGCATCTAATTTCTTATGAATGCGCTCATCCAGCATTTTTAGGGTAATCGCCCCATCGCTTACGACCTCTGCAAGGGCTGCCTTTTGGGCATAGGTGGCAAGGTCAGCGGTGAGGGCATGGGGCACACTGGTGATGGGTTGATCGGGGATGAGCAACTGCAAGCCATTTCCGTCCTTGAGGTTAACTTTTATTCGCAAAAACAACTTTCTTTTCTTTAGAAACAGATCGCCGGATAAGGGGTTCATCCCCTGCCCTCCAAGGTTTACCGAATAACGACCGTTAGCTACAGATACAGGAATGGTGGAATTACTCTCATCGTCATGTTGCCAGTGAATGGTTTGGTTGACATCTATAACCTGGAAGGCAAAGCGGGCAGAACCACTGTAATTCACCCCACGCTGGGAAAGTTTACCAGTGTAAGGGAGGGAGGCGGAAAAAAGAAAACCTCCCATAAGTAATAACAGGAGGTTTGCAAAAATTGGGCGAATCATAATGGGTAAGTATTATCAAGACCCAGAGAAAGGGAATGGATTACTTTTCTTCCTCGAAGCCTTCGGTGGTGTGATTGTAGTAAATTTTGCGCGGTAAGGCTGGGGCCATAAAATATATCCAAGTTGCATCGGAACTTCGAAAAAGATGTGGGTAGATACCCGGGCCCGTCCAAAGCCACTCCTGCTTCGGGCTCCAAAGCCAAGCACTGGTGGCATCTCCGCCGGCTGCATAAAGCCATCCGTGCTGGGCATGGTGTATCCAATTATTACCCACAGTATAAAATGAACCAAACCAGTTGGAGTTTTTCCAGCCGGGCATACTCGAATTAACTGCACTGGCTAAGGACAAAGGTAAGTCTCCAGCCACCACGGCATCTTCGGGGGACTGGCCAGGCACGAGGCGTATAAAAAGGGTAGCCGAAAACCCATCTGCAGTGGCAAGCACAGCAACCCGGGCATTTTCTGAGACTTGGTCCGCGGTGGCAAAGCCATCCGCAATCAAAAGACTGGCACTCTCCGATGACCATTGTACATCCTGGGGAAGGAGTTTGGTGATGGTTCCATCATCCAAGCGAAGGGCGGCCTGGAGTTGAGAACTTTCCCCGTCCGTAATTTTGGAACGACTGGAACCTGCGGTAAGAGAAACCGTCTCAGCCAAATCAGCCAACGGTCCAACCCGGTTTACAATCGACCCAGACATATCGCGGGATACTCCATGAAAGGGACCGCCTAGAAAACCACTGTGTTCAATCTCAGCACTTGCAGATGCAGAAACACATACGGTAATGACAGATAAAAGAAAAGGTACAATAAAGGGTTTCATGATGATGTGATAATATTGGACAAAATACTTAGGGTATGGTCAAGTTAATTAACGGATACAAATATAAGAGAAGCAGTGCGTTAGAAAAAGGACATCTAAACTCCGTTTTCGCCAAACTAAAATTCAGGTTTTAAAAGGAACCAACTTAATCAGAAGTCCAAGGACAGGCTCTACAGAATCATAGTTTTTTATCTGTAGAATATTGGTCCTCATTTAGGCATCGATATGAAAGAACAAAGTTTGTTATTCCACACTGATTATTGGAAATGCCATCTCGACATAAAGGTGTGAATAAATTAAAAACACATCAATGAAACTTTTCGGTGTCACCAGCCTCTATGTAGGTATTTTTTGCGCATGGATGCCGATAAATTTTCTGCATGGCCTTGAATTCCAATTTGCTCCGCTGGGTAAGAGTAACCAGGTCGAAATTGGGCTGGAGACTGGTTTTGCTGGAGGTAAAATAAGAGGGGCTTTCCCGAGAGTCCACGGAAGTATAAGTTTCGAGGCGGAAAATCCCGGCAAGACCAAGGGTTTATTCGAGCTGGACGCACGCTCTCTCCATTTTGGTCACCATAAAGTTGCAGGGGATGCTCATTCAATGGATTGGCTTAACTCCCGTGCCTTTCCTAAAATTAGTTTCAACCTTCACGGATTAAGAAAACCGAGATGGAATGGGAAAGTTCTGCTTGCAACCGGGTTTGGGCGTTTGCAGATAAAGAAGAAGTTGGTGGATTTAACCATTCCATTATCCATTCGTTATTTTCGTAACCAGCGCCGAAAGGTAGATGGAGTGCATGGGGATATTATGACCTTGAGCGGTCAGACCACGGTGAGTCGTAACCAGCTGGGTATAAACTCTGGCTTTATGATGGATGCGGTGATGGACAGAATCACGATCAAGATTAACTTAGCCGGTGGCTCCGATAAAATACGTCCGTTCTTACCCTCAGACCTTTTTCGCAGATAAGAATCCATGCCCTCACTCTGGCACCCAGGTAAGGGCATGACAAAGGGCAAGACCGAGTGCATCGGCTTGATCGAAGGGCAAAGCTTCTGGGAGTGCCAGCATTTGGGCCAGGGTTTGAGACATTTGCTCCTTGCTCGCCCGACCAAATCCGACCACGGCTTGCTTAACCCGCAAAGGGGCGTATTCAAATACAGGAATATCCCGGATGGCAGCTGCTGAAAGAGCCGCCCCCCGGGCGGCCCCCATAATTTGAGCCGTTTTAAAATTCTGCACATAGATCGTAGCTTCGCACGATACATGACGTGGTTTCCACAGGTCTGACAGGTGAGCCACCGATTCATGGATTTTCCCCAGGCATGAGATGGATGATACCTTACTGGTAAACTGTAAGGTTTCTGAATAAAGGAGTTTGTGACTGGATCCATTGCATTCAAGCACGGCCAAACCGGTCCCCCGCAAACTTGGATCAACCCCAAGAATCCGACCAGAAAATGGCACTTTGCGAAGCAAGGCTTTGGTATCCACCGTTTGACTGGATTTTTTGTTACCAGACAGGTGCTGGGCCCAAAGTTTTCGAGATTTTCCGTTCATATAAAGACTGGATTTCTATACCAACATACGCAGTCCTGCGAGGACGATAAAAAACCAAAGTAAATTTTCAAATAGCTTTTGATTCAGATGCTTGACCACATAAGGTGCAGTCGCGGCACCGATCATGGCAGGTATAAACATCCACGCACTCACTTTTGACGACTCCAATGTAATAATTTGTAAATCCACCATCAGGGGAACTTTACAAATATTCACAATTAAAAATAGCCAGGCCGAAGTTCCAATAAAGGCATATTTTGGCAAGCGCATGACCAATAAATATAATTGAGCAATGGGACCGGCTGCATTGGCCAGCATCGTAGCCACCCCTCCCACCAAGCCAAAAAGCACCCCCAGACCAATCGAGCCCTTGGGGCGAGCAGTAGAAGATCTCTCGGGAGTGGACCCTTTTGATTTTTGGGCTTTTCGGTATTTTATCCCAAAATGTAACACGGTCATGCTAAGTAAAATGACCCCGATCAATATTTTGAGAAGACCCACTCTTTCCTGTCCTCCCTGGAAAAAATCAAAGACCCACCACCCGAGTAAAGTGCCAATCAAAAAGCAGGGGAGTAAGCGAAGAATATAGCCCCAATCCGCATGCCTTCGGTATACAATCGTCGCAGTAAAATCAGCCGAAATAAGAACGGGGAGTAGCAGACCTACGGATAATGGCACTCCAATCGGGCCAAGGGCGTCTTCCATAACGAGAACAAAGATGGCGACGGTCAAATTCCCCGCACCTGGTAACCCTCCCTTACTCATCCCCATAATAAAGGAGCCCAACGCAAGCAGTGCCCAATGGGTCGTGGTTAACTCATCCATATAAACTGAAGTCTTTCATTTTGCATCTGACTTGGAAAATGTGCCTTCCATAACAGAAAAAGTTTCCCAAATCAGGTGCTCATCTTCCGATGGATAAGCTGTGCCTGTTGCAAAAACTTGAGCTTGTAGGGGTAAGAGTTTTTTAAAATTGGCTTTGCGAGCAGTGTCCAATTCACCGAGGACATCATCTGCCAACAACAGGGGTGTTCGTTGTCTAGCGTTTTGTAAATAAGCAAACTCCGCCATCCGAAGGGCCAGAACCAGCCCACGTTGCTGACCTTCGGATGCATAAGTACGGGCATCTCGCTGGTCCAGTAAAAATTTAAAATCGTCCTTGTGCGGCCCATGCCTAGTGGACCCAAGCATTTTATCCCGCTCTCGGTCTAAGGTGTATTGTGTGACAAGTTCTTCCACTGTCAGGTCGGAAAGATTAGGAATATAGGAAAGGCTGGCTTCTTCCTGAGCATTTGATAGGGAGGCATAGCTCTGGGATAATTCCTTGGCGAGAATAGGAAAAGCAGTGGCCCGCAAGCGCTGCAAGGTGATCGCGGATTGCGAAAGCACTTGCTCGAAGGCGACAAACTCTGCATCTCCCCCACCCCGCTTTAAAAGAGCATTTCGTTCCCGGAGTGCCCGGTGAAAAGATTGTAAACAATCCAAGTACCCACAAGAGGCCGAGGACAGAAGCATATCCAACCACTTTCTTCGATCCGATGGGCCCTCCCTGACCAGGCGAAAATCCCGGGATGACAAAGTAACTGAAGGAAAAAGACCAAGATAATCCCTAAGCTTATTAATTTTTTCCCCGTTTAGCTCTAAGTTTTTTTGGCCTTTATTTCCAAAACGGAGAAGGATTTCTTCTTCATTCCCTGTTTCATCCGAGAAACGAAAAAATAATTGGGCTTCTTTTTTACCTTCCTCCACCAACCCATCCAAACCTGATTTGCGAAAAGACCGGAGATTGCCCGATAGGCCAATGGCCTCCAATAAGTTTGTCTTCCCTTGACCATTTGGGCCAAGCAAAAAAATGCGGTCCCCTTCAAAGCTAAGGTTCGCCGATTGAATATTCCGAAATCCACTTAAATTAATACCGAGTAAGCGCACAAATTTACTTTAAATCGAAATAACATTGGAATCCTTAGCGTCTTCCAACAATTGATGATAAGCTTGAATCAAAGCATCGCCCAAGTTGTTCCAGTCTGCCTGGGTGTGTGACAAATAGGAACTTATCCTTACCAAGCGCTTGAACTCCTGGGGAGCTAGCGAAAAAGCTTGGGCGGTGGAGGATGGTTCATCTGATCCAGTCGAGCATGCTGAGCCCGTGGACACTTCAAAGCCCAAAGCGTCCAACTTGGCGATCCACCTGAGGTTATCGAACTTGGGCATAAGCAATAGAGAAGTATTCCAAAGTCTTTGCATACCCTGCCCGATGACCTGAGTACCAGGAACATGAGAACACACTTTCTCCTCCATATTATTTCGCCAAGGTGCGCGGTCCTCTGCCTTCACTTCCTGAAGAAGTGTATCACACTCATGCCAAGCTTTGATCATCGAAGCAATGGCAGGGAAATTTTCTGTGCCGGCTCGTTTTCCACCCTCCTGGGTTCCTCCCACTTGCCAAGAGCTTTCTCCTTTATCGACAAGCCAGCCCACTCCTTTAGGCCCCCCAAACTTATGAGCACTTGCGGTAAAAGAAAAAGCTTGGTGAAGGGCAAAGATTGGCATTTTACCAACCCATTGCGTAGCATCACAATGAAAAGGGACTTGGTACTGCTCACAAATACGAGCTACTTCGCACCAAGGTTGAACCACACCGGTTTCATTATTGGCGGCCATGACACAAACAAGGACAGGAAGAAGACCTCGCTCAAATTTCTCTTGCAAGGAGGCAAGGCAAACAAGTCCTTGGGGTTCCATAGCGAGTACATCCACACGATCCTGAAAGCAATGTTTGGCGGGGATGCTTATACTGGGGTGCTCAATACCTGAGATTAATATCCGTGCCTGATCCGAGTGATTTCGGGCGGCACTTGCGATTACCATATTATTGGCTTCCGTAGCCCCTGAGGTGAAAATCACATCACCTTCCTTACTTCCAAATAATTGGGCCCATTCAAAACGGGCTTTATTTAACTTGGCTTTGGTACGACTTGATTGGCGGTATGGAGATGATGGATTGCTCCAGTCATCCTCGTACGACTGGGTCAGGACATCCAATGCCAGGGGATGAATGGGCGTGGTCGCGTTGTTGTCAAAGTACGACATAAGACACGAACAGATTAAGTTAATTTCCGGAAGACGGAGGGATTCTCAGGGTTTGCCCAACTTGCAAACTATTTTTACTTTTCATCACCCCACGATTGGCTTGGTAAATGCGATCGATGTGCGAAGAATCCCCATAAAACTTTCGACTAATTAAATAGAGGCTGTCCCCTTTTTGCACTACATATGACTTGGACTGCACTGGAGGCTTGGCCTGGGGCGCAACTGACTTGGGTGAGGGAGTTGCAATGGCAGAAGCCATAGGACTGGCTCCAGCAATTTTAGGCTTGAGAGATTCCGATAGAGGCATACCGAGACGAGCCTTCAAATCTGCAACCTCACGGTGCAACTTCAGATTCTCTTCCTGGAGCACCAATCCATTCAAGTAACCTGCATAGGGCTTACCTGGCAGGTTTCGAATAATTTCTCTTTCTGCGGTCACAATCAATTGCTTCACCTTGGGTGCCTCTCGCGACGAGGGTTCAAGAAAAAGGTATCTGCGAAAATGGTAGACAGCGGCAACCGGATCTTTGCGTGCGTTTAAGGTCAAATACAGTCGGCCTACCTCCAAGTGTGACTTTGGACAATTGACCATACGGCGGGTAATGGAAAGAAATTCATCCAGAGCTTCTTCATTTTTCCCCACTTTTAAGTAAGAACGACCGCGCTTAAAGGCGGAACTGTTTTCTTCTTCAGCGACTTGATCAAAATTTGAACAGCCTGTAGAAAATGTAAAAAACAAGAAGGCTGAGAGAAAAAGAATGGATGATGGCAAGGTTTTCATTCGCCCAAGATTGTAATGACCATTTTTCGGTGATGAGGCGCAACCCGGTGTTCCCAAAGAAAAAGTCCTTGCCAGGTCCCCAGTTCCAACTTCCCCCCTGCAAACGGAATATTTTCACTGCTTCGGGTGAGGGACATTTTTATGTGCGAAGGCATGTCGTCCGGTCCTTCCAATGTGTGCACAAAATAAGGATAATCATCAGGGACAAGATCATCCATAAAACGCTCGAGGTCAACCCGGGCGGTCGGGTCTGCATTTTCCATGAGGATAAAACTACAGGATGTGTGCTGAACAAAAATCGATACAACGCCATCCTGAAAGCCAGATTCCCTCACTGCATCGGACACACCATCGGTAACCTCATAGGTACCTTTACCCTTGGTCTTGTAAGTCCAATATTTTTTAAATACTCCCATTGCGATATAAAACCCCTCTGTGACTAGAAGAGGAAAAGAAATTTTGCAAGGGTTGAGACCATTTTAATCAAATTTTGGATTAACATTTCAGTTCGGTTTCGGCATTGAGCCAATCCTGTAAAGATTTCAAAATGATATCAACTCCATCTGGTACCTGAGTAAAATCGGCCATTTTGGTGGATAGAATGTATTGGGCGTGCCTTCTCGTCTCACGGCTTAATTCTGGTAACCATGCCTGCTTGACCGGCAATCCTTCTGTTCGGGCAAAGACAAAGAGAGTTTTGATGTGTACCAAGCAAGATTTACCAGGTTTCAAAGCATGCAAAGATTTGATGAGTAATTGGTAATGAGGTTCAGGTTCAAGCAGATGATTTCCATTGTCCAAAAAAAGACGAGCAATGTCTGCGGCAGTTGAAAAAACACGGTGGTCCTGAGCCAAAAAAAATCTTTTGCTCGGCACATTCCACTCTCGGACAAATGGAAGCCCAGAACCAGAAGTAGGAGGTTTAAGAGTACACTCTAAATCATCAAACAGATCTGGATGAGCACTGAGCCCAGGTTTCCGGCTTTTTCGGATTATCACGGATTGCAGGGCATGCTCCGCGGTGAAGAGGGCAAGGCGGGAATGATTATCCCCCGTAGAAGTAACTTGAAGAACAACACCCTCGAGTTGGGTAAAAGAATTCATGAACGCGGACAGGTGTAGCGAAACCAAATATTGGACTCAGTTCGCTTCACAAGACTTTACTTACCCTGCTGAATCCTGTTTCTTTTTGGGCGGAGGTACAACCGCACCACCGGAAATGAGCATTTTCATTCCATCACCGACAGACATATCAAGATGATGTACATCTTCACGGGGTAAAAGAAGCAAGAAACCACTGGTTGGGTTAGGTGTGGTGGGTACAAAAACATTGCTGAGCTTTTTACCTGCGATATCTTCGGTATCTGATGATGAGTCTCCAGTAAGAAAACCAAGTACCCAGCAATCTTTACGAGGATACTCAATAAGAACAACCGCTTTGAAGACCGCACGGTTCTCCCTTCCAAAGGTTTCAACAATTTGCTTAACCGAACGGTATACAGTGCTCAGAAAAGGAACTTTATCCAGGAACCGTTCAGTAGTGGATATAAAAAATCTGCCCAATACATAATTGGATAAGAACCCTAGAAGGGTGAGGCCAAAAACACCGAGCAATAATCCTAAGGCTGCTAGAAGTGTCTCCATTCCGAAGAAAAAGCTCTCTTCTGAAAGACCGAGCTCAAAGGACAACTTCGTTACCGGATCCTTAAAAAGGTCCAACAGGAAGTTAAGCACAAAAATAGTCGTACCAAGCGGAAGAAAGATAAGAAGGCCGGTAAGGAAGGCGTTTCTAAACTTTCTAGCCAATTTTATTTTTTTCTCGTTAGCCACCCTCTTTCGCTACTCTTGTTGTTATGTTCTAGCGAGCAGAAAATCGGGCCAAGCCCCTAATTCTCTGACATAATCCATGGCAGAATTTTCTTCCCTACGCATAATTTTACGGTCAGATTCATCAATATCATCAAAGCCAATAAGGTGAAGCCATCCATGGATGAGATAAAGTGAAAGCTCCTCGGCAAGCGGTATAGCCCGCTCACAAGATTCTAAAATCGCTTGATCGACGGAAATTAGTATCTCTCCTGCACTCTCCTCTTTTTCATCAGCTGGAAAGGTTATGACATCTGTGGGACGGTAATCCTGCAAAAATCGACCATGAATCTCAGAGTGTTCTTTTTGGGCAAGGAATGCCAAAGACAAGTTACCTTTAATTTCGTGCTGGTGCAGAGAAAAAACATGAGAGAAGAAAATGGCCAGAGAAGACTCAGTAAACGACAGAGTTGGATAAAGATTTGAGCTTTCAATCTTTGGCTGAGGGTGTGTGGTCATGGCACTTAAAGCGGCTTTTGCTTCACTTTTGGATTTTTATCCCGCCGGGAGGAGTGAGCTTTTTCATTTTCATCGTCAGGATATTCAATACGTGAATGGAGCATATTCAAAGTAGTCTTCGTGAAACTGTATTTAATTTTAGCGACTTCTTCCAGGGTCAGAGGACACTCATCGAGTTGGCCATCTTCAAGACGGTCTTGGAAAATGTTTTCAAGTAATTCTTCCACACTGTGATGGGTAACCTTTGGTAAACTTCGGGCAGCTGCCTCTACAGAATCTGCAAAGAAAATAATCGCGCTCTCCTTGAAGCGAGGTTTCGGTCCATCATAGCGATAAGTCGACTCATCGGGCTCCACTAAATCTTGTTCACCGTAACTTAAAGTATCCTGCTTAAAACGTTGTTTAGCTTGGTGATAAAAGTATTTCACTAATGTCGTACCATGGTGCTGGCGGATAACATGACGAATCACTTGCGGCAATCGATGATCCCGTCCGATCTCAATACCTTCCTTGATGTGACTCTTTATAATTAAAGCACTCATGGAAGGGTTTTGACGATTGTGGGGGTTACCAAATTCGCCTTGATTTTCGGTAAAATAATGAGGCTGGGCCATTTTACCAATATCATGAAACAAAGCACAGGCCCGACACATAGTCGGATTAGCTCCGACACTCAATGCTGCATTTTCAGCCAAATTTGCCACCATTAAACTATGGTGGTAAGTGCCTGGTGCCTCAACCTGCATACGGCGAAGCAGGGGATGGTTAAAGTCTGTCAGCTCAAAGAGGGTCGCATCTGTTGCTACATTAAAAGCGTTTTCAATCAGAGGTAGGACTCCCAAGACAAGTGCCCCGGTGAGCACACCCACTATGAGAGAGGCGACTGCATGGTTGGCGCAAGCAACCGCACCACTTTCCAAGGCAACCCCAATACCAATGGCAAGTATAGCCCCTGTAACCCCTGCCATTGCACCCGCTTTTAAGATACTTCCCCGCAACCGAGCATCCCGGCAAAAATACACCCCCACGAGGGAGGAGCTAAGTGAAATGGATAAAGCATCAATTCCTGCGTTTTGCATCGTCGCATGGAAGACACTGGTCATGATGGCGGTCAAGGCAGCCATGCGGGGACCAACCGTGATCATTACCACCATAGAAGCTAGAGCGACCGGCATGAGAAAAGGCAGAAGCCCCATGAAGAATGTATTACCCCCAAATAAGTCAGTCCCTCCTAATTCTAAAATAAAACGGGAAATCCCCAGATTAAGAAGGATAACCAGGGCCACAATTCCTGATCGTGAAGCATCTCGCCAAAAAGAAGGAAGTACTAAACTGATGTAGACAATCGCAAAAAGAAAAGTACCAAATGTAACAAATATCCTTTTAGGCAAAAGGTTTCTGTCCTTGGTGGTAATGGACAAAAACTTGGAATACTTCTCAAGGTCTTCTTTCTCAACTTTGGAACCCATCTTTAGAATCAAATCACCTTCTTCCACTGATACAATCGGTGGATCCATTGCAGCAATCGCTCGGTTCTGGGCATTGGTAGTTGCTTCTCGGTCGATCGAGCGCAAAAACAGCCCTCGTTGAGTGATACCGGATAGAATGGAGGCAAAATTATTGCGATACTGCTGGGCAGAAAAAGATGCATTTTCATCACTACTTTCAATGACATCGAATAACAAAAGGCCACGATCCGGAAAAGGGGCTTCATTTTCTATGCGCTCGTACATTTTGTTAAGATACAAAGCAAACGCTGGAAAATCTGCCTCCAACTCTTGTGGCAAAAGGTATTTCAAATAACCTGTTGATTTTGAGCCAATAACCAAAGACTGATCGGCTAATTCTATCATTTTTGCGTCGATTAAACTGGTAGCATTAGATTCTGAAATAAACTTTTGATCATTGGATGGAAACTTAACAACACCCACAAGGTGAAGTTTTCCCAATAATGGTCTGATAGTAGAAAAGAAATTCCGTGGATTTGGGAAATGCCTCCAATGCGAAAGTGCACTTAACTCATCAACACTAAGCTTGAATAAGAAATTAGTCTCCAACTCCTCGATCAAAGAAATTTTGGCTACATCCCTCGCTTCTTTACTCATGGAACCCAGAGCCTTCAAGCCCTCTTCCAAGCGAATTAAGGCTTTATTAAAACCTTCCTCACCAGCAAAGTCTCGGGAAAATTCTCTTGGTGTACTGCTTCGGATCCACTCTTCCGCTTCCTGCCTCCTTACCTCACTTAAATATTTAAAAGTCCGCCCTGAGTAAATATTCTCGGGTGCAACCTCACCCAGGGTTCTCAATCCCGGCGGGTCTTGGCCAACAAAGCATATAAATATAATCGCGAAGCCAAAAATGGCGGAAAGAGCGAACTGTTTACCTCCCCTCTCCCAAAACTTACCAAAGCCATGGAGGTGTACTTCTTGATCATCTTCCAATTCCTTACGGCGACGTGCTCGTGCACGACCATTCTTTCTTCGGGAACCCTTTTTATCCTCTGTGGACATATCAGTATATTATCTCATGCTTGCAAGGGGTGGGTCAAGGCTTAGAGGGCGGGCTTTCGTAGGCTGAGATAATCTTACTGACCAAGGGGTGCCTTACAACGTCATCGTGATCGAACTCATGGAAATTGATCCCTTGAACGGGGGATAATTTCTTTTTTGCTTCAACGAGCCCAGAGAGTTGATTGTGAGGTAAATCAACCTGAGTCACATCTCCCGTAACGACCATTTTGCTCCCCTCCCCTAAGCGGGTAAGAAACATCATCATTTGAGAACTGGTTGTATTTTGGGCTTCATCTAAAATGGCGAAACACTTACTCAGTGTGCGACCTCTCATGTAGGCTAAAGGTGCAATCTCCACAACTCCGGTTTCAACAAGTTTGCGGGCGTCAACAGGGCCCAAAACTTCATCCATTGCATCGTAAAGAGGGCGTAAATACGGTAATAATTTTTCTTCTAAATCACCGGGTAAAAAACCTAGTGCTTCACCTGCTTCAACTGCAGGTCGAGCTAGAACAATACGCTGCACCTTACCTTCAAGTAATGCATGCAAGGCAGCGATTACTGCTAAGTAAGTTTTTCCTGTGCCGGCGGGCCCGATTCCAAATACTAAATCATTTTTGAGAATAAGATCCAAAAACCTGCGCTGGCCCAAATTTCTTGGAACTACCGATTTCTTACGGATGGTAAGAACGAGGGGCTTATCGAGTAGTTCTTTAATCTCATTTGCCTTTCCCTCAACAACCTTTGAGAGAAACCGTAAGAAGTCAGATGTGCTCGTGGTCACTCCTTGCTTTCGTGCAGATTCCAACAAGTGGAAAAATAGCTCGCCGCGCTCAACACTTTCAGGGTTTCCTTCTAAGGTGAGAGTGCCCCCTCTTGCTACAACCTTACAATCCAAAGCTTTTTCCATTTGCTGAAGATTTTTTGGATCTTCGTTGTAAAGCTTGTGAAAATCCCTTTCAGACTCGAATTCTAAAGTACTTTTAGCCATCTAATATAATGAAGTAATCTCCAATAATGAATTATGAATCATACAATTGGGGCTTATTGTTTCAGGATTAAATATCATAAACAACCGATTTAAATGGGTAATACCTCAAAACCGCAAGTCGGGAATCATTTTTATTCCCTACCCCGAAAGCGATTGCCATATTATTTGATTCTGCCAAGAAACGAATGATTAGAATGAAATGTCACAAATGAAAATTCTCTTCGTAAGCCCCGAGGTGTCTCCTCTCGTAAGAACAGGAGGGCTCGGTGATGTAGTTGGAAGTCTTCCGCATGCACTCAAAAAGGAGGGTCTGGATGTTCGCATCGTCTGCCCCCTTCACCAATCCTGCATGAGACTCACACGAGCACTTTACCCGAAACCGATTTCAATTCGGTTGGGTAAAAAAACATACTCTTTCTCTGTAAGCTCAACAAAACTGGGAGACAGCGATATCCTCGTCTACTTTTTAGGCAACGATTCACTCTTTGACCGAAACGGTATCTACTCTAATGAGAGTGGAAATTTCCAAGACAATGCCCTGCGGGCTTTTGCTCTGTCAAAAGCTGCGATTGAACTAGAGAAATCGATCAATTGGCAGCCAGATATTTTCCACGCACATGATTGGATGGCCGCACCAACCTGTGCCTTTCTTAATCAAAAGAAAAAAAGGTTAAAAAGAAAGGTCGCTTCCGTATTAACCATTCACAACCTTGAGCATCAAGGTATTTTCTCCTACGATGATTTCAAAGACTCTGGGCTCCCCCTTTCGTACTGGGGTATCGACGGTTTTGAACATAATGGTGCCCTCAATTTACTAAAGGGAGGGATCCAGCATGCAGATAAGTTGACCACAGTTAGTCCAACTTACGCAGACGAAATTAAAACCACTTCATTTGGCCAAGGGCTAGAAAAAAGTCTCATTTACCGAGCGGCGGACTTGATTGGCATATTAAACGGAATAGACGAGGACGCGTGGGATCCGGAGAATGATGATGCGATTCTTCAAAAACTAACCATCGATTCTCCATCTAAAGGTAAAAAAGCCTGTAAACAAGCACTTCAAGAGGAATTAGGCCTAAATAAAGTTGAGAATGTACCTCTGTATGGAGTTGTTTCCCGCCTTTATCAACAAAAAGGGCTCGACCTACTCCTTGGGATCATGCCAGACCTTCTACTCAAAAAGAATTGTCAATTTGCAATACTGGGAAGCGGGGCTCCGGAAGAAGAAAATGCTTTCCGCCAATTCGCGGAGAACCACCCAACCCAAGTTGCCAGCTATATTGGATTTGATGATGGACTCGCTCGTAGAATTTTTGCAGGTTCTGATTTCTTTCTCATGCCAAGTCGCTTTGAACCATGTGGCCTGTCTCAGCAATATGCCCTTCGGTACGGTTCCATTCCAATAGCTAGAAAAACAGGTGGTCTTGCCGATACGATTACACCCGTTGAAAGTAAGAGTAAATTGGCCAACGGATTTCTTTTTGATCGGTCGCACCCTCAAAACTTAGCTGAGGTTATTAACAAGTCTTTAGTTTTATACCAAGACCAAACAGCTTTTTTTAATACACGAAAAAATGCGATGCACAGTTCATTTTCATGGGGAGCAGCCGCCCAACAGTATATAAACACATACAAGTGGGCACTGGAAAAGAAGGATCAGTAGTTAAAGAATGTGTATAACTTTCAGACAGAATCAGTGATTTCATCTTGCCCCAAATAAATACAAAAGAATAACCTAGTCATTGTATTTTATAAAACTTGCAGATGATTAGTAACGGTCCCTCTCGAACATTTACCCGCGAAGCGGTAGAGGCGTGGCTTCATAGGCTATCAACTTGTGATTGGGAAAAATCAATCGATCAAGAATTATTACGAGAGGCTCAGTCTTTTTATCGAAAAGGATTACTCTCCGCCCTCGATATCCAAGCAGAGCAAGTAATCATCACCCAAAAAATCAACCGGGAAGAAACCTATTCAGTGATTGAATGGAATGGGGGGAAACCAGAAATACGAACTTCCCTTGATGATGAAAGCATGGGCTCTATTTTAGGTACAGCTGGCTTGTATGAGATTGAGGAATTAATCGCAGAAATCCAAGAAGAGGATCCACTTTTTGGAGAATTTGACTGGGATAAAGCCGAGCAGAAAACTAAAGACATTCAAGCTGAAGATCCTGTTGAAACAGAAAAAAAGGAGGAAAAACCATCTCCCAAAGTTCGTTTGGTTATAACAATCCAAGTTTCTGCAAAAAAAGGGTTAACCGCGACCCCTATGTGGAAAATCTCCAAGAATAAGGAAATAAGTGTCTATGGGAAATCATCCGATCCTGACTTAACAGAAGCGGACCGTCCTGCACTGATGAGATTTGTGGCTGAAGCCAATGATAAAGGTTTTTTGTTTCATAAAGATAAAGGTGCATTTACTTTAAGTGATTGGCACAAGATTGCATCGCTCTCTGAGGAATCGCTGGGAAGTTGGCAAAAGTCTTTTTCATTACGCTTTGAGGGAGAAGCCAGGCTACTCAAACACGGGCGAAGAACTCTGAGCTGGGAAATTGAGGCACGCAGCCGCAGCGAAGACACCATGGTGCTACGAGAAAAATTTCAGCTCGGGTCTCACCGTTTGGGCCGTGAAAGTATGCGTAAAATCTCGAAAGCAAGGCAGGGAACTACTTTTATTCGGGGGCATGGCCTTGTAAAACTCGACCAAAAACAAGTTGATGACTTTGATTGGTGGCAAAGAAATAAAGGTGATATAGGGCGGTCAAGTTGGCCAAAATATATGCTGTTTTCTTTATTTGCCCGAAAATATTTAAAGACAAGACCGGATGGAAATTTAGCAGATTGGGAAAGTTCAATCCGTAAGCTTGAAACCAATGGGGTGGCAAAAAAGTTTTCATTTCTTCGCGAATACCAAAAGCAGGGAGTCGCTCAAATACATGCCCTTCACCAGTTCGGGTGCCATGCTTTGCTCGCAGATGAAATGGGGCTGGGGAAAACAATTCAATCCCTTGTATTGCTTGCCCAAAAGCAGAAAGATAATGCATTGGATCTTGTTGTCTGCCCGGCTTCTGTCGTGCAGGTTTGGGTGAAGGAAGCTAAAGAAAGATTCCCTCAAATAAAAGTAAAGGTTTTGAATCGTGATCAGCCTTTTGACTCAACATCAGATTCCTGTCTGTGGGTGGCAAGTTATACCCAACTCAGAAGGCATCGATCTCATTTGGATAGTACCGAGTTTCGGTATGCTATTCTTGATGAAGCTCAATTAATCAAAAACCCAAAGGCCAAAATCACTCAGGCTTGCTTAGCTATCGATGCTAAATATCGCCTGGCACTTTCTGGTACTCCAATAGAAAATTCTGCGTTGGATCTGTGGACTATTTTCCGTTTTTTAATGCCAGGACTACTTGGTGGCAGGAAAGAATTTGAAAAGAATTTTACTGAAGATGCACAGAAATCTGCGCTACTGGTAAGACGTCAAATTAATCCTTTTGTACTACGCAGATTAAAATCTGAAGTAGCGAAGGAATTGCCTCCAAAGATTGAGACTGAACTCCCCTGCCAATTAAGTGATGAGCAGAAGAAACAGTACCGGTCCCTTGTTGATAACGCCGTAAAAGTCCATGGTGAAGACCTAAAGGGAGCCCTAAAGCAGGCACCGACTCATATTTTTTCCCTTCTGACCCGACTTAGGCAGACCTGTTGCGATTTAGGCTTACTGCCAGGACGGGAACACTTGCCGGCAGAAGGTGTAAAATCCGACCTCTTACTGGAGAAAGTAAAAGATCTGTCATCTGCAGGAGGAAAAATTCTTATTTTCAGCCAATTTACATCTTTTTTAGCCATTTTGAAGAAAAGGATTCGGCTTGAAGTACCAAAGATAAAACTACTTGAACTTACAGGTTCTACACGCGATCGCAAGAAGCCGGTCGAAACCTTTGAAAATGAGAAAGGTGCAGCTGTCATGCTTGCATCCCTCAAAGCTGCAGGTCTTGGGATAACTCTTAAATCAGCTGACTATGTTTTCCTCATGGACCCATGGTGGAACCCTGCGGCAGAAGAACAAGCTATTGATCGAGCTCATCGATTGGGTAAAGAAAAGCCAACTTTTATCTACCGAATTGTGGCTCAAGGCACAATTGAAGACCGGGTTCGTCAGTTACAAAAATCAAAGCGGGAAACCTTCAATGAAATCATTGGGGGACTGGATAAACCAAGTGGATTAACAGACCACTTCTCATCCCTAAAAGATTTGGTCGAGTTAAGCGATTGAGTAAACTTAAAAAGCAGGCAAGTAAGCCCTACACCTTTTCCTCATAATTACCAGACTTTCGAAACCTTCGAATAAAGTTATAGCCTGGTAACATGAGCAAACCAGCAACCATCATGTAAGTCGAAGGTTCGGGAGCTACCGAATAGGTAAGATAAAGGTTTCCACCACTTTTATGAACCCCCCAATCACCATACCAATGACCGGTGTAGTAGTTGTAATCATCTGCACGTATGTTGAAGCTCGAACTTACATCTCCATCAGACAATCCATTAATGGTTGTACCCGATGCAAAAAGAAAACCATCGGTAGTTGCATAATCATTCCAAGTATTCCCACTATTACTTACAAGACCCATCGTACCATCAAAACTGGCACCTTTAAGGGCCATTATATTAATATCAAATGTTTGACTACTCTCGAAATTCAGGGTCGTAAAAGCAAGCTTATCCCAATCCGCACCAGCAGTTCCGCTCGATGGGTTGAAATCCTTAATTTGCCAATCAAATACTCCGCCATCATTCCAGTTTAAGGTGCCAACCGTGAGGGTGCCGATTGCATCAGTTGATGCATCATGATCAACACCTTTCATTGAAGGAGTAAGAGAGGAAGATATACCGCGACCGGGAGAGATATAGTCAATTTCGCCAGAACTGTCTCCGACAGTTAAAGAAGAAGTAATAGTTCCTGCCCCTCCGATCATACTCTTTGAACTGCCAGTAGATCCAGTAATTGCGTTATCGATGGATTCATTCGCGGCGACTTCTAATTTTCCTTTGTTAATGAGTATTGCACCTGTTCCGGGATCAGCCCCGGCATCAGAGCCATCGCCGACAACTAAAGTGCCGTCTTCAATAGTTATTCCAGCACCCATCGTTGAATCATTATCTCCATGCAGTGTAAGCCGCCCAGCACCATCTTTGACTAAAGTCATATCATTGTGACCGCTCGTTATAGTACCATCGATTATCTGTTCTTTGGAGTAATCAGTAGCTCCACTTGCTATTTTGATTTTGTGAGCGGAATTTGCCCCAGAAAGCTCGATGTTACCTGTAAATGTTTGAGCTGATGTTGTGTTAGCAAAACCTAGTTCAATCAACTCGTCGGTACCCGCAGTTGTATTGTCTAGTTTAATAATTGGCGTTGTACTCCCGTCACTATCATCTGTTGCTTTTAAGTATTCTACAGTCTGAGAGTCAGCTGCTCCTTTAAATGTAAGGGTTCCCTCGTACACATCAGCATAACCAGTGGAAGTTCCACCAAGATTAACAGCACCGGTGAGTATCTGCTCCCCAGCACCAGTTTTGACTAGGCTGGCAGCACCCGTGCCAGAATTTTCCTGCAATGTACCTGAATAAGTAAATGTATTTCCGCTCGTAGCATTGATTGTCACAATGTTGCTGTCATCACCAACCTCGATGGTACCACCGCTATTAAGTCCACTTAAAACTGAATCACCAACAGAACCGGAATTATCTAAATCTAAAGTACCTGAGCCATCGTAATAAGTTACGGTCGCTACAAAATCATCAGTGCCAACAGCATTTGTTCCGCCATTACCAATATCAGATATTGAATTGTAATCTGAGTTATCGAACTCAAACCTCAGA
>JAQWWZ010000022.1 GCA_029254745.1 Opitutales bacterium
TCTCAACTTTCGATGGGAAAGGAACCATCAGATAGATAAAAGTGGTGAATGTTTTCCCGCACAAAAATTTCGCCTCTAAGCAGATGATTATTATAAATCTTTCGCCTTCCCTCTTTAAAATTATAGTGAAACAATGTTCAAAAGGTCGACCTACCTGACCTTAGATGCCTAAAAATATTTTGCCTCCAGGCAGTCATTTTGGAGAGCCCAAGCAGAGGACGAAAATGGTAGTGACTGCTCGTCCCCAGCAGGTTTTCATTAACGACAATCATGACCCTGCAGAACTTGTTATTGATCGCAGCCCAGAATCACCGTTATTTTCTTTAGATATATTTTGGGTGATGGTACAAAGCCCCATATTGAAAAGATCCCACACATCCCATAGATTGACTAATTTATACTTGTGATTCCCCGGCTTTCGATTGTCCTGTATTTCATCCTATTTATTCTAGGGTGTACGGACGAACATAACCCTAAACCGTACCCGCTGGTGGAACTCCAAGGAAATGGGCTAGGTACAACTTGGAGTGTAAAGATTCTGACCAAGCAGATTTTCAAAGCCGAGGAGTTAAGAAATGATATCATTCAAAAGTTAGAGGATACTGAAAAGATCTTTTCTCACTGGCGGCGAGATGCAGCACTTTATCAATTCAATACTGCCCAAACCACCTCTCCGATTTCACTCCACCCCCAACTCCTCGCACTTCTAAAACATGCCCAATGGGTAAACCTGCAGAGTGATGGTGCTTTCGACCCCACTCTTGCCCCCGTTGTTAACCTTTGGGGTTTTGGCCCCGTAGGTAAAACCCGCACCACCCTTCCGACTGATAAACAAATTAACGAAACATTATCATTAACCGGGATAAAAAATATTGAGCTTTTACCTACAGGATTGGTCCGAAAAAAAGTTCCCACTTTACAATTAGATTTCTCAGGTTCTGCCAAAGGAGAAATTATTGATCAAACTTGTGCTCTGCTTGAGCGATGGAATTTCAAAAATTATCTGGTGGAAATTGGGGGAGAAGTTCGGGCTCACGGGAAAGGCAAAAACGGAAAAGGCTGGGTTGTCGGATTGGAAAATGGAGGGGCAAACCAAGATTCCCTTGAACCGGTCACCCTTCGCAATTACGCAGTCGCAACATCTGGCACTTACAGACTGAAAAAGCCCAACCCTAAAACTAAGCACAGTGCATCTCACTTAATGAACCCACGGACCGGGCGACCAATTGATCATGCATTGATTGCCGTCAATGCTTTTGCTCCCACAGCAAAGAATGCGGATGCTTGGGCCACTGCCCTGATGATACTCGGTCCTAAAGAAGGGATGAAAAAAGCAGAGCAACTTGATATGGTCGCCCGCTTTTGTACTTACCTGAATGGGGAAATTTCAATTGCTTTTAGCCCTGCATATAAAAGACTTTATCAAAAAGGTATTCAGTAATTCGACTCACCTTTTCATTGCTTTCCCCTCCATTACCTCTTCTTGTCTTGGAGAGTATGTATTTGATTTCCCAATCACGAAATAACAGAAGGATTGTATCAGGAAACTTTTTTGCAAACCATAGTCGCTGAAGAGACCCAGTAAGTTAAAATTCATGAAGATCAGTATCCGGAAATCCGAAATTTGCTAAATATCAAGAAGAGTATCTCCGATTAAACACATACAAAAAATTCTTTTCTTACTATCAATCTATATGAAATATTTCCTTCCCAGCTTCTTATTCTCAATACTTGCATACAACCCTTGTGTCTCTTTTGGAAAACCACCAAATGTTATCCTGATCATGACCGATGACCAGGGCTATGGAGACCTTGGGTGCCATGGAAACCCTGTCCTTAAAACTCCCAATATGGATCGCTTGTATGCCGATTCGATCCGTCTTACTAATTACCATGTGAGCCCCTTTTGTACCCCTACCCGGGCAGCCCTAATGACGGGTCGTTATCCGGCCCGTACCGGTGCCTACCGAACAAGCAGTGGCAGAAGTAACCTTCATCATGATGAAATAACCATGGCAAATTACTTTTCGGATGCTGGATATATGACAGGATTGATAGCAAAATGGCACCTCGGTGATAATGCTCCATGCCGGCCTCAGGACAGAGGGTTTCAAGATGTGATTTGGCATAAGGGGGGTGGAATTGGTCAAGCACCTGATTACTGGGGAAATGACCAATTTGATGATGTGTATGAGCGAAATGGAAAGTACGAAAAGTTTGATGGCTATGCCACAGATGTATGGTTTCGTGAGTCCATATCATTTGTAGAAAGAAATAAGCAAAAACCATTCTTTTTATATTTGTCGACTAACGCACCTCATTCTCCTTTTAAAGTCCCTGAAAAGTGGTCCGCTCCCTACCGTGATTCAGTAACTTGGAAAGGAGGTGCCGAATTTTACGGAATGATTAGTAACCTGGACCACAACCTTGGGTTGCTTAGGTCTAAATTAACAGAACTAGGTATTTCTGATAATACAATCTTGATTTTTACGACCGACAACGGAACCGCTAAAGGGAACGGGGGCCCAGGAGGAGACTTGAATGGCTACCGGGGTTTCAACGCGGGAATGCGCGGTCAAAAATCAACTATATTTGAAGGAGGGCATCGGGTTCCCCTCTTTTTCCATTGGCCTAAGGGAAAACTCACCGGAGGTGAAGACCGCAATAATTTGAGTGCCCATCTCGATATTTTACCCACCCTGGCAGAACTTTGTGGGTTAAAGATTAACCCAAGTCGACATTTGGATGGTCGATCCCTTGCCCACCACTTGAAAGATAGCAACGCGACCGCACACCGTGATCACTTAATTGTTCAATTACATGGCGGGGCACGTTTTATATCAAAAGAGGTTCCATGGTTAATGAGCTGCGTCATAGAGGGTGACTGGCGACTATTGGAAGGAGACAAACTATACAATGTATCCACAGACTTAATGCAACGCCACAACCTTGCCGAGAAGGAACCAGCAATGGTGAGTCGGATGCGAAAGATCTATGAGAATTTCTGGATATCAGTATCTCCGAGAATGACCCCAGTCTGTTTAGACCTGGGAAATCCTGC
Organism: Opitutales bacterium; assembly: GCA_029254745.1. Taxonomy (GTDB): domain Bacteria; phylum Verrucomicrobiota; class Verrucomicrobiia; order Opitutales; family Seribacteraceae; genus Seribacter. The sequence continues at coordinate 3,062 of JAQWWZ010000022.1, forward strand.
TGAGAACCCGACCTTGCTTTGCTCACAAGATTGGAGACTTCCGACTGGAAATCCACCCTGGAACTTTGGTGAAATTAACCAGCTTAAAAAGATTACCGGTCCGTGGCATGTAAATGTGAAAGAATCGGGGAAATATCGTTTCACCCTGCGTCAATTCCCCAAAGTGGCCAAAAAACCATTATGTGCCGTTCGTGCGAGAATTCAGATTGCAGACAAGGAAATATCAAAGCCAATTCCACAAGGAGCTAATGATATTGAATTTGAACTTTCGTTGAAGCCTGGTGAGACCACGCTGAAAACTTTCCTCTACACAAAAGACAATCAAGTCGGTGGTGCATACTTCACCGAGGTTAAATATTTGAAAGAACTGTAATGATTACAATCAAGCTGATGATCAGTACACTGCTTTTAACTCTTGGAAGTCAAACCACTACTTTGGCAGAATCATCCAAAGCATTAGATCAAGATTCATGGGAAACCAGAACAAGACTTAATCAAAGCCCTAATAGGAAGTATAGAACTTCAAAATATTGGATTCCACAAAAATGGTCAGGGACAACTATATGGGGCCCAAACGCCGAGGATTCAAAATTTCTCAGAGGTTCTGAAATTAAGCAACCGTGTGATTAGGCGACAGACAATTGCCCACGTCCCTCAGTTACCTGAGGAACTGACCGAAGGGAAAGTCCGCAATCTTATGAGCGAAGAAAATATTCAATTTCTTGTAAAGAACATGAAAGACCCATACCCATTTGTTCAGATAGATAGAAACTTGCTCTCTTTCCAATTCCCAAATCTATACCCTGACTCCGAAAGTATAGAGCAGAGTATTGCTAATGAAATACCCAAAGGTGCCCGCATTATACAAAATGTATAGAAATATTATTATTACAATGGGGACTAAAGACGGATCGAGTGAAAAGATATCGAAAAAGTGCTTCGACGGATA
>JAQWWZ010000005.1 GCA_029254745.1 Opitutales bacterium
CTTTCGACTGAGCACCAAACCGGATGCGACAAGGATGCCCATGTGTTTGGATGCAGTAGCACCAGCCACTCTCAACCATTCATGAATTTGGCAGGCACAAAGCTCTTTGCTCTGCAAAAGAGCCGCAACTACCCGAAAACGGTTGCGATCAGACAGGGCTTTAAAGAGGTGATCAGGAGTATCCATATTTAGTTAATTGGCTAAACATAAAATACCAAAAAGGCAAGGTAATGCAGTTATTTATGGCACACCGCTTCGTTGCAAAAAAGTTACAAAGCACTGGGAATTTCGGTGCAAACATCCCCTATCCTTGGGTCATATTCAAACCTTTGCCAATTCCATTTCCCAAAGAAATTTTTACCTTGGCAGAGTGATGAAAGGTCGAAGGTTGGAAGCCTTTATTGAGTCCTTTAAAGTCCTTGAATTCCTCAACCAGCTGAGCCGGGGAAAACAACCCGGGAAAGCCGAGTTCACCTTCAGAAGGAATGATACCATCAAGGACTTCGAAGTCGCCACCGCCCTGCGTAAGGAGTTAGAATAAACCTTAAAATTTCTTCAGGTGAATTCAATACCGGCCTTTATTTAGTTATACAGCTAAAGGTCAAAACAATAGAAGGAAGAAGCAAAAAGGTTAAAGCTACATATTGTCAGCCAATCCACAAAGTATGCATTAATAGATTTGAATCAGCGATGGGAATCTCTCCTTTTACCCACGAGGTAATCAAGCAGAAATCTTTTTTGGTCACGAAATCAATCTTGCTATTTTTTAGGTGCACCATGGAATATGGGTTAATTTCATGACTGCACATATACGCATTTTTGTCGTTGATGACGAACAAGACCTTACCGACCTCTTACACTACCAACTTGGGAAGGAGGGCTTTAAAGTGAAATTCTCAAATAACCCCTATGAGGCACTGGGTAAAGCCAGAGACTACAGCCCAGACCTAATTATATTGGATGTGATGATGCCCGACCTTGACGGGTTTCAGCTCTTACGCATGATCCGGGCTGATAATCTTCTTCAAAAAACTCCGGTTATTATGCTCACGGCAAAGACCGACCTCGAACACAGAATCAAAGGATTGGAACAGGGTGCGGATGATTATCTAGGTAAGCCTTTTGACTCACAAGAGCTTGTCCTCCGAATTCGCTCTATTCTTAAAAGAACTGCAAAGCAGGCCGGTGAAAATCAATCCCGGATTATTTTTGGTAATCTTCTTCTTGATGAAGATGATCATAGTATTTCGATTTCCGGGGAAAAGGTGGATTTTACACTAACAGAATTCAAGCTTCTCCATTACTTTCTTAAACGGAGAGGGCGAGTACAAACCAGAGATAATTTACTTTTAGGTGTTTGGAAGTTTGACGCAGAAGTGGAAACCAGAACAGTCGATGTGCATATCCGACGAGTAAGAAAGAAGATTCAGAATTCTGGGGTCGAGATTGAAACAATTCGGGGAGTTGGGTATCGACTGATCGAAGAACCCGCATAAATCATGCCTTTACCTATTTGGTTGTTCGCCCTACTGGTTGCAATGTCTGCATATGGCATCTACTCAGCGATTAAAAACTTTTTTATAAAGGATAAAAAATTTTGGCCCAAGAATATACCTCAAAAAAGAGAAATAAAGGATAAGGACGAACAGACGCGTAGAGATTTTGTTGCCAATGTCTCACATGAGTTGCGTACTCCAGTTTCGATTATTAAGGGATTTGCGGACTCTCTTCACGAAGATTATGAAATTCTCAGCGACACTAAGCGTAAAAGCTTTTTGATTAAAATTCAAAAGAACGGAAAACGGCTCAACTCTCTCGTTGAAGACCTGCTCGTCCTTGCCAAATTAGAAAAACCCAAAACCACACTCACCAAGGAATCTATTGACCTATGTGCACTGGCAAAAAACATTAAAGAGGAATTTACTCAAAGAAACGAAGTATCATCGGTGAAAATGAAGCTGCAATGCCCATCGACTCCACTATATGTCACCGCCGACCCCCAAAAATTGGTGAGTGTGTTCGAAAACCTGATCGACAATGCCATCCTTCACGCAGATGGTTTTACCCTAATTTCTGTCAGGTTGGGAAAGCAATCCCACGACAAATCCATTCTCTGTGAAGTAGAAGACGATGGCACAGGCATAGCCCAAGAAGACCAGGAGATGCTCTTTGAGCGTTTTTACCGAGTGGATAAGGGAAGGTCACGTAAAACAGGCGGCACAGGCCTGGGCTTAAGCATTGCCCGAGAAATCGTAGAGGTTCATGGTGGAGAAATTTCGGTTAGAAGTAAGATTGGGGAAGGAACAATTTTTGCCTTTGAAATACCACTTTAAATCCCGCCTGAGTAGTAAACAGGATCATAGGTTTCACTAGGCAGCAGATTATAATGCATCTAAAACTATATGCCCAACAAGTACTTTGATTTCAGGATTGAGTAATCCAATTTTCTTGGGTAATGTAAAGATGTGAAAATGTTCGGAACATTATTCATTACCTTTTGCTTCTTGGTAATTCCACTCTTTGAGTGCATCTGTTGTGAGAGTGCGACAGATTCAGTTGAATCCTGTTGTAACACAAAAGATAAAAGCAAGCAGGCAGACGATTCACACCCATGCCTTGATTCAATCAAAGACTTGTCTGTGGTGGAAAAAATTCAACTTTCATCCCCTGCACATCTTTCATACCTCCTTCATTCATCTTTTGAGAAAGCTGATACCCATTACGAATTCAGCGACCCAAAAAAATTTACTATTTCGTCAAGCACCTTACGACGGCATTTGTATCTAGGTATTTTACTTATCTGACAACCTGGTAGCTCGTAATTTCCCTCTCTTAGGGAATCGTACTCACCTGTTTCAGATAAATATGCCCACAAATCAAAATTTAATTAATCGGTCCTCTTCGGTAGGCACAACAAAATCGAAAGAAAAAACAACAAAGAAGTTTATCAGTGCTTCTTTGTTCATACTATTTTTTTTGGTTGGTGCTTGGATTTTCCAAAAACATTATTTTCAAGAGTGGGACATTGAAGTAACTAAAGTAATTGTATACCCAGATACAAATCATAATCTACTTGAAAAAAACTCTTCGAGTACTTTAAAAGGAGAGCTTTTATTTCAGGCAACAGGTTGGATTGAGCCTGATCCTTTCCCTATCATGGTTACCTCACTTTACAGCGGAGTGGTTGAAAAGGTACATATCCTAGAAGGTCAAAAAGTTAAAAAAGGGCAAGCCATTGTCTCCTTGATTGCAGAGGACGCACAGCTTACCTACGCCGAATCAATTGCTCGCTTATCCCAATCCTTCTCGGAAGAGGCAATTATTAAGGCCGATATTGATTTTGTGAAGGCCTCCCTCATGGCAGCCATGGCAATAGTCCAAAAAGATGAAATTTTACTCGAAGAAAACAATGATTCGTTACGACGCCTAACCTTGTTGCCCACCGGGGCAGTAGCTGAACAAGTTTTATATCAATCCAAACTTGGCGTTAAAAAACAGCAAGCTGTCTTAAATGCATCGAATTCAGAAGTTAAAAAACAACAAGCAAGGGTAAAAAAACTTCAAATGAATCTTCTCTCCCAGCAATCAGCTTCGAGGATTTTCTCAATCCAAAAAGAACGGGCAGAACTTGACTTAAATCGCACACATGTAAAGTCACCTGTTGATGGGATTGTACTCCGCTCCCTTGCAAAGCCAGGCTCTAGAATGATGTTACATATGGATGCTATGGATGCCGCTGCCGCTGCCATTCTCTACGAAGAGGGTAAATTACAGGCAAGGATTGATGTACCGTTAAACGAGGCAGCCAAAATTAATCTGGGACAAGAGGTGGAAGTTTCTTCATCTATCTTTCCAGAAAAAATATTTCACGGCAAAGTGAGCCGTATTCTTGGAGAAGCAGACTTACAAAGAAATACCTTACAGGTTAAAGTGACCCTGTTGGACCCTCACCCAAAGTTACGCCCCGATATGCTGTGCCGGGCGAAATTTTTTGAAATAAATTCCAAAAACCATTCTCGTGCACCACGGATGAAAACATTTATTAAGCAAAACACCTACTCATCCAACCAGACACCACCCCTTAATTTGTGGGTCGTGTCAAAAGACGGGAATCATGCTGAGTACCGAACCATTTCATGGGGATCTACACGCAGAGAAGGATATATGGAAGTAAGCGAAGGGCTTCTCCCGGGTGATCAAGTTATATTGAACCCACCGCCTACTCTTCAAGCAGGAGATCGTATAAAAATCATAAAGATTCAATGAGTACCCCATTTATAAAAGCGGTTGGCTTGACCAAAGCATTTCGTAAAGGAAATCAAGATATAATTCCTCTTCGAGATATAAACTTAGAGGTAGAAACATCAGAATTCATTTCCCTGATGGGTCCTTCCGGAAGTGGGAAGACCACCCTTCTCAATTTACTGGCAGGTATTGACTCCCCCACCAAAGGATCTTTGCACATAGGAGGGCAAGCAATCCACGACATGAACCGGGAGAAACTTACGAAATGGAGAAGCGAACAGGTTGGGTACATCTTTCAGTTATATCATTTGATGCCGGTTCTGACTGCTTTTGAGAATGTTGAACTCCCTCTCCTGCTTCATGACATTAAAAAAAAGGAAAGACAGGAGCGGGTGGAATCAGCTCTTGAACAAGTTGGTCTGTCCGACAGACTTGAGCACTTCCCTAAAGAACTCTCAGGTGGTCAGGAGCAGAGAGTTGCCATTGCCCGGGCTTTGGTTTCAGAACCATCCTTACTTGTGGCCGATGAACCCACCGGTGATTTGGATCGAGAGTCTGCTGATGAGATCCTCGACCTCCTTGAAGAGCTTGCCCTGAACAAAAGGAAAACAATCGTGATGGTAACCCATGACCCGAAGGCAGCCGCCCGGGCCACGAGATGCTTGGAATTGGAAAAAGGGAATCTTATTAAAAGTTCAAATATTGCACGATGAAGATCCTTAATCTCTGTACCCTTGCCGCCAAGCATGTAGCAAGAAACCGGACTCGTTCATTTTTAACCATCGCTGGAGTGGCCACGGGAATGTTTCTCTTTGCCACTATCGAAACGATGCAGGACGCACTCAAAGACGCCACCGTTGTGACCGCAAACGACACCACCCTTGTGGTTTATCGAGAAAATCGATTTTGCCCGGCAACAAGTAGATTACCTGAATATTACAAGGAAGATATCGAACAGATAGATGGAGTCACTAGCGTATTGCCTATGCAGATTGTTGTAAATAATTGCGGAACGAGTCTGGATGTTGTGGTTTTTCGTGGAATCTTAAAGCAACAGATTACTGCTCTTTCTGAAAATATAATTTTTGAGGACGGCTCGGTTGATCAATGGCTAAGGCGGGAAGATGGTGCCTTGGTTGGGACCAACCTGGCCCAAAGACGGAGACTCAAAATAGGTGATACCTTCGATGCCGCTGGCATCACTGTCACCGTTGCAGGCATCATCCAATCGACCGAATCCTCACAGGACGACAATGTGGCTTTCGTCCACCTTCCATTCTTGCAACAAGCTTCAAGAATCGGGCTTGGGGTAGTTACTCAATTCACAGTAAAAGTCCGAGACTCTTCCTCTCTTGATTCCGTTGCCAAAGAAATTGATCAATTATTTAGATCCGCATCTGAACCAACACGTACCACCACTGAAAAAGCTTTTTTCGCTAACACTGCTAAAGAATTGATTGAGTTAATCCATTTCTCTAGGTGGATCGGCGTGGCCTCCGTACTCGCGGTTATTGCCTTAATTGCAAATACAATTCTTATCACGGTAAGAGGAAAGGTTTCAGAATTCGCGGTACTTAAAACCCTAGGATACTCCAGGGGTGCTCTTGCCTGGCTCGTCATTGCGGAAGGACTCATCCTGTCCACTACCGGAGGGGTTGTCGGTGTATTAACCGCAACGATTTTCTTACACCTGCAGAGTATTACGATTGGCAATGAAGGCCTTGCCCTTGCTTTTATCCCCAGTTTTTCTGTGTGGGTAACCGGTATCGCATTATCGCTAATTCTCGGGATTCTAGCCGGGATCTATCCGGCCTGGCAGGCAAGCAAAAATTCAATAGCCCAAAACCTTAGGACTTCTTAGGAATGATTCCCCCAGCTTACACCCTACGAAATGTTTTTAGGCGTCCGATGCAATCCATCCAACTCATTGGGGGCAGTAGCTTTGTGGTACTGCTTATCATGGTAGCCTTTGCGATTAACCAATCTATGGAAAAAACTTTAAGTAATTCCGGGAGTGAAAAAAATATTATTTTTTTAGGGGCGGGTAGTGAAGAGAGTATCGAACGCAGCGAAGTCGCTTTGGGGGTGGAAGAAATTATTGGTGCCAGCCTTCCTGATGTCCAGCAAGTCATGAAACAACCGGCCATTTCACCCGAAGTACACTACAATGGGATGATGAAATTTGCGGGGGGGCAGGAAGAACAAACTTTGATTCGGGGTATTCAGCATCAAGCATTTTGGGTACACCACCAAGTGAGAATTATTGAAGGGAAATACCCCCAGTCCGGAGAAGTTATCATTGGCCGACTTGCCCACCGCAAGCTTGGGTTATCCCAGAAAGAGTTAAAGGTCGGTAAAACAATTGAATTTAACGGCGAACCTTTTAAAATCGTTGGTATCTTTGATGCCCGGGGCACAGTCATGGAAGCCGAAATTTGGATGCCACTACTTGACTTGATGACACACACTCAGCGCGAAAGCCTGTCCTGTGTGGTTTTTGCTGCTACTTCCCCTGAATCGTACGACTATGCAGAGATTTTGACTAAGACCAGATTGGACCTGGAGCTCGTGGCCATCAAGGAATCTGAATATTATAAAAAGCTTTCCTCTTTCTATGCTCCCATCCGGTGGATGGCCTGGATCTCTGCCATTCTTATTTCCATCGGTGCTTTTATGGGAGGACTTAACACTTTGTATGCTGCTTTTATCACGCGGATCAAGGAATTTGGCACCCTTCAGGCAATCGGGTTTTCTCGGTTAGCTATTTTTTTAAGCTTGGTCCAAGAAGCCATAGCAACAGGAATGCTTGCATCTATTACTTCGATCACCATCGGCCTTTTTTTTATTCAGGGAGTCTCCTTTCCCTTTGCCATCGGGGTATTTACATTCGACTTCGATAACTCCGTACTATCCATAGGACTCATTTCAGGAGTTTTACTCGGGGTCATCGGAGTACTACCCCCGTCATGGAAATGCCTTCACCCGAGTTTACCTGAAACCTTACATTCCTCTTAAATCAAAAACCATAATGAAAACCACCATCTCATTCATCACCTTTTACCTGTTATTTTCTTTGGGCTGTTCAGACCGTTCAAAAAGTGAAAAAAGGTCTCCGCAAGCCACTCTACCCTCAGAAGTTATAACCCAGGCAAATCTCGGTCCCTCACTTTCGGTGAGCGAGGCTCGAAATCATAGCACAAGCCGAGAAATTGTAGTGGAAGGATTTATTGGAGGAATGAAAAAACCATTCAGCCAAAGCCGAGCTATTTTCGTTCTTGGCGATGATTCCCTCGAAACCTGTGATGAGATCCCAGAGGATCCATGCCCCACCCCCTGGGATGCATGCTGTGAAGATCCTAAAAAAATTACTTCTTCCACCATTTCCATTCAAGTGCTCGATAATAATGGCTCATTATTATCTGGAACACTGGAGGGCGTAGCTGGTATGGAGGCCGGGAAAAGAATAAAAGTTAAAGGAATAATTGACGAAAAATCTACCTCGCATGCTATGCTCCTCAATGCCCAGGTGCTTCAACTTCAAAACAACTAAGCTTTCTAAAAGAAGTTGGCATGAGGAAAGTTTATTTATTTTTATTACTAGGTATCCTCTCTGGCTGTGCACCAACCAACATAAAAGTTACAAACGGTGAAAACTTATTCCCAGCCAATGAGAAGTTCTCCTTACAAAATGATCTTAACATCACAGAGATTCCATCCCTGCAATCACTGATCCAAATGCAGGGATTGGAAACCTTGGTTACACGGGGCCTAGAAAATAATTATGATTGGAAAGTCCAGCTTGCTCAGATCCAAGTCGTAAGAGCAAAAATTGGCCTTTCTATTTCAGGCTCCCGACCAAGTCTTAGCACCCAAATAGGTTGGCGGGAGGGAAAAGAAAAAACTAGGGAATCCGGGTTTACTGAAGAACCTCTTCCAAATTGGCAGGGTGCCGCATCGTTTAACTGGGAAATCGACATGTGGGGAAAATGGAAAGCGATCAAAGACTCCTCCATCATGCATCTCTACGAGGCGGAGTACTACAAGGAAGCCGCCAAAATATCCTTCATCCACGAGATAGCCCAATCCTGGGTTTTATTGGCGTCCCAAACTGAGCATGTGGAAATCCTCAATAAATTGATTGAGAGCCAACGAAAAAGTACGCAATTTTATAAATTACGGGTGGATGTGGGTGAAGAGGACAATAGCACCCTTGCCAAGCAAAGCCTTGCGTACCAAAGGTTACTAATAAAACAAGCCCGCTTACAGCGACTTTTGGAGATGACGAAACTTCGCCTCCAATACCTGGTTGGTGATTCACTCGATACGACCCTTCCTGCTACCCAAAACATTTCAAAAATCAGGCTTCCACAATTACCCAAGGTCTTCCCCACAACAGCCTTAAAGGAAAGACCAGACCTCAAGGCAAAAGAGGCAAGACTGAGGGAAAACTTATTTCTGGAAAAAAGTAAAACCTATGACCTTTATCCATCTTTCGCATTCCAGGCCTCGGGTATTTCGATGAGCTCAAATTTATCCGAACCTTTTCAGCAATGGAAAGCTTCAATTGGGCCCGTTCTTACCATCCCCATCTGGAGTCCACAAAAAAAATCTCAACTCAAAGTAACCATAGCTCAAAGCGAACTTTATAGAGAAGAATGGAAGGCATCAGTTTCCTTGGCGATCGAAGAAATTGAGTCAGCCACCAAATCCTTTCTGATGAGCAAGAATGAGCTTTCCTTAGCAACTGCCGCCCACCAAGAGGCAGGAAAAATCTCCTCCGTTACAAAAGCTAAATTTAAAGCTGGAATCGCTTCCATGCTCGACCTTTGGGCAGATGAAAAAGAACTCTATGAAACCCAAAGCCAATTGATTACTGCCCGCCTGAAAGTCTTTCAATTCGCATTAGATCTCTCCAAATCATTAGGACTGCAGATGAGACCAAATAGTTGAATGCTTCCACAAGGCTTAACACCCGGTTCCAGATAAAATAAACAGCTTGGCCTGAGAAAACCTTGGAGATGACCGAGCTCATCATTCATTTACAAACCCTTGATCTATCCGCTTTCATTCAAATATTTTTAGTTCGTGGATGATCGAAAAACGACAAAACAAAAAAGGGTACAATTATTGTTATCAGTAAATTGTTACCTAACTGTAACAATCATGACCCAGTAATGTAAAAATTAAGTGCTATAAAGTGAGTATGAACCAGCTTATTCTAGCAACTAAACCTTATAACCCTTTCATTCAATTTTGGGGCTTACTTTCAACTTTGATGGTCGCCCACTCCGTACTTGGTAAAGCAAGCGAATATGATGACCTTTGGAGCAAAGCAGTTCTCTACGAAAACAAAGACGGGGGAATCATTCAAAAAATTTCGCATACGGGTCGCCTCCAAGCGGATTATCACAACTTTGAAAATGATATTGAAAAGCTGACAAAAGATGATTCTCAATGGCGACGGTTTCGCTTCGGCTTCAAGGCGGGCTTAGTAGGAGGCATCACGCTGCATACAGAAGCCAACATGAATCTTAACCAACCCGAACCCCTTTATGAAAACCTGACTGATACTTATTTATCCTGGTCCACCGAAACGGGAATCAAATTCAAAGTGGGGAAACAGTCCGCCCCATTTACCCTGCACGGGTCAACTTCATCCAAGAAGCTTTACACCTTGGAGCGGGGGAAAATTGCCCGTAATATATGGTTTGGAAATGAATATTTCACCGGGCTATCCCTGTCCGGGAAACGGGATAACTGGGACTACCTGGCAGGAGTATATTCAAGTGATGAGGGACCGGAGTTTGATGAAGCATTCGATTACGGTACTTTTGGCCTTCTTTCGGTTGGCTATAATTTGGAAAAGTCTGAGTATTTTGAAAAAGCACTGCTCCGCTTTGATCTGATGATACAAGAAGAACATTCCCTCAATCAAACACCCGATCACAAAAACGCCTTTTCGGTCGTTACCAAGCTAAACAACGGGAAATTAAATTTCTGGGGTGATCTTAGTTTTTCTAATGGGTACGGATCACAAAGCGATGTTTGGGGCACCCAACTCATGCCATTCTATAATTTCACCGATAGAATGCAGGGGGTGTTCAGTTACACTTATGTAGAAAGCAAGCTTGCAGAAGGAATTAGGTTAACCCGCTATGAAAGAGATTTATTTCCCGGCGGACGGGAAAAAGGAGACGAGATGCAAGAGTTTTTCTTCGGAGTCAATTACTTCTTTTATGGCCATAAATTAAAATGGCAGAACGCGATTCAATACTCCGAGATGGACAACCTCGGAACAAAACAATACGAAGGTTGGGGTTTTACTTCAGGCGTCCGTATTAGTTGGTAAACTGACCCTATTATTTAACCCCCTTTCATTTATTTAATCACAAAATACGACTTTTAATCATGGCTAATGTAACAACTTGGGAATTTATTGTAGGCTTTTTATACATCCTTGGAGGACTGGGAATATTCCTTTTTGGAATGAAGGTAATGAGTGAAGGAATCCAAAAAGTGGCTGGAGAAGGAATGAGAAGGATTATGGCAACCATGACCCAGAACCGCTTTTTCGGACTCGGCACTGGATTACTGGTGACTTGCCTAGTTCAATCATCCTCTGCTACAACTGTCATGGTTGTGAGTTTTGTAAATGCCCAGTTACTCACGCTAATGGAGTCGATTGGGGTGATCATGGGGGCAAACCTGGGGACAACATTGACTGGATGGATTATTGCAACCATTGGAAAGTTTAGTTTATCAAAAATTGCCCTGCCAATTATTGGTATTGGATTGCCGCTCGTATTCATGAGTAAGCCAAAGTTCAAACATAGCGGAGAGTTCCTTGTTGGTTTTGGCTTATTATTCTTTGGATTAAGTGAACTCAAGAGTGCAGTCCCTGATGTAAAAAGTCTCCTTAAAAGTGCGGATCCCGGAGACCAGTTGCTAGTTCAGGACATTCAAGGCTTTATCGAACATCTAAATAGTTACGGATTCGGCTCTGTCATAATTTTCTTAATTATTGGAGTCTTTCTTACTATACTTGTCCAGTCTTCTTCGGCTGCGATGGGCATCACTATTATTGTAGCGATCAATGGTTGGATCAATTTCGAGATCGCTGCCGCCATTGTGCTGGGTGAAAACATTGGCACCACGGTGACTGCATGGCTTGCATCCCTTGGTGCCAACATTAATGCCAAAAGAGCTGCCCGTGCTCATTTCATCTTCAACATTGCTGGCGTTTGCTGGATGTTACTCCTTTTTTATCCTTTCATCGGGATGCTCGACCGAATTATGCCAGGTGCTATCTATGTGGATGATGTCACGCAGGCAGAAGCAATCAGCTACCTTACCGAAAATCAATTTCAAGGGGAACCCAGCGGGGAGGATCTAGCAAAAGCCAAAAAAGCCATTGTTGACAGAAATATTCCCCTGCACCTCTCTCTTTTTCATACTCTTTTCAACCTAACCAACATCGCCCTCCTCATCGGTTTCACCCCTCATCTGGGAAGACTGGTGGAACGTTTGGTCAAGCCTAAGACTCATGACGGCAAAGCCCCCAAGCCGGGCAGCCTTGCCTCTCTACACTATGAGGGATCAGGAGTGCTACCTAAAACAGGTGAGCTTAATCTCGCCTTAGTCGAAGGCGAAATCAACCGACTTGCTGCCATCACCCGCTACATGTTTGAGGGGTTTGTCGAAGTCTTCGATAGTCCGGATGTAGATAAAAGTGAACTCATTAAGGAACTTAAGGAACTAGAGAACAAGTGTGATGAACTTGCCTTTGAAGTCACCCAAACCTTAATCTACTGCACCACTGAAAGTTTAGCCGGGGAACGGGCCCTCAGAGTTGCTTCCCTGCTCAGGGTAACAGGAGAACTAGAAGATATTGGGGACTGCTGCCACCGCCTCGTTCAATTAGCCCACCGAAAATACAGAAAAAACCGAATTCTACCTCAGGAAACCCTGCGTGAAATCAAAGTATTCTCCGAACAGATTCTCGACTTCATGGAACTCTACCAGGCCCACTTGAAAGACGGAAGTATTCCAGACATCAAAAAAGCGGAAGCCATTGAGGACCGGATTGACGCATCCAGAAAGTCCCTTCGTAAAAATGCAGTTAAAAGAATGCAGGACAAAGATAGCTTAAAGGCCGAAATGATCTACATCGATATTCTCAATGAGATGGAAAGCATTGGTAACGATGCCCTCAATGTCGTACAAGCCCTCAATCATGTAGTCTAAGTACTAAATTATCTTTTCTAGATCTTCCTGGTTTTCTCTTGTCACGGGTTGCAACTTATCTACTAGATTCACGACATATTCGTAACCAAAATTGCTCTAAGCGTCAGCTTATTGCCTTTTGTCATATCCTTTTCTAAAATAGGACGCGAAGCCGTTGCCTAGCTTGCAACATACCTACTTGGCACTGTATGAATCCAAGTTTTGCATCCTACTGTCCCTTGGTACCTTTTTTAATTTCATTCGTTTCTTAATCTTTTTTTGACAAGGGTGCATATATAAATAGATTGCTTTACACCTGTAACCTTTTTATGAAAGTAATCCTTTTCATCTTCCTATCCTCTTCTATTTGCCTCGCGAATCAATTAGATTTCAACAGGGATGTTCGCCCGATACTTTCTGAAAACTGTTTTTATTGCCATGGTGTTGATGGAAGCAAGAGGGAGGCAAAACTCCGCTTGGATGTCCGGGAAGATGCCCTGGCGGGTGATGCCTTTGTCCCTGGTGACCTCGATGCCAGTGAACTTTTTTACAGAATTCACTCGGAAGATGAGGACGAAATTATGCCCCCGCCCGAATCCAACAGGATTCTCACAGCCAAGCAAAAAGAGATTCTTGAACGATGGATTAAGCAGGGAGCAAAATATGACCAGCACTGGGCATTTGTTGTGCCGGAAAAGAAACAACTGCCGGTGACAGAGAATAAGAACTGGGTAGGCAACCCCATTGACGCCTTCATTTTAGCTGAATTGGAAAAGAGGTCCATCTCACCGAATCCAGAGGCCGGAAAGGAGATTTTAATCAGACGCCTCCACGCCGATCTTATCGGACTTCCCCCAACCCCGGAAGAGGTCGATGCTTTTATAAATGACCGATCATCGGGCGCTTATGAAAAGGTGGTCGACCGGTTACTGCAGAGTCCACATTATGGCGAACGAATGGCCATTGATTGGCTGGACACAGCCCGCTATGCAGATAGCAACGGTTTTCAGTTTGATGGCACAACCTACCAGTGGGTTTGGAGAGATTGGGTGGTCAAGGCATTAAACGACGATATGCCTTTCGATCAATTCACCATTTGGCAACTTGCCGGGGATCTTCTTCCCGGTGCAACCCTTGACCAAAAGATAGCAAGCGGATTCAATCGCAACCATATGAACAACGGCGAGGGTGGTGCTATTCCTGAAGAACAGCGCTTTGTTATTATGTACGACCGTATAGATGTTACTTCAACAACCTGGCTTGGACTAACGATGGCATGTGCTCAGTGCCATGATCATAAATATGATCCAATTACAGCTCGTGACTACTATGGAATGATGGATGCATTTAATAAGGTTTCAGAAACTGGTCGCCCAGGAAGACAATCGAGAGAAATCCGCGTGGCTCAGCCATTTATCGAAGTCCCAACCGAAGAAAATAAAGTTAAAATCAAGGAGTATGAAGGTCGCATAGCCAAGCTCAGAGAACAGATCAATGGAAATATGCAGGATCTTAAAGGAGCTCAACCTCTACCACATCAGCAGGGGCCCCTGAAGGCTCAATTCGTTCGGGTAATCAATAACACAGCCGAGGGCGTCCTTCACTTAGCCGAAGTTGAAATCCACTATTCAGGTAAAAACCTTGCCTTGCAGGCAGATGCAACTCAAAGCAGTCAGTTTGGGGATGCCTCAGCCAAAAGGGTCATTGATGGAAATACCGATGGAAAGTACGGGAATAATTCTGTTTCTCACACTCAGAAAGAAAGTCAGCCTTGGCTTGAAATTGATTTGGGCACTGAAAAAACCATTGACCAAATTAAAATTTATAACCGTAGAGATAGACTGGAAAATCGACTAAAAGATTTCTGGGTCGCTGCCTACAACAAAAATCGTAAACCGGTCTGGGCAAAAAGGGTAGAAATAGCTCCCGCCCCACTCTGGGAATCAGAATTACCCCGGTTTTTTGAAGAATTCTCCAGAGAACAGAACAGAACCCTGCAGACCTTCATCCTTCAAAACGATCCAAAAAAAATCGAAAGCCTGAAAAAACAGACTAAAAAATTAGAAAAACAATTATCGAAGTACAAGGGGGCACAGGTTCCCAAGGTCATGGTAATGAACGATAACAAGAAGAGGAAAACCCACATTCTTACCCGTGGTGAATATTTAAATAAGGGCGAAGAAGTGACTTTTCAAACGCCAGCATTCCTTCCAGAAATGAAAAATAATCTCCCCAAGAATCGTCTTGGACTCGCGAAGTGGTTGGTGTCAAAAGAAAACCCGCTGACCTCTCGTGTTCAAGTAAACCGGATGTGGCAAAAATTTTTTGGGATGGGTTTGGTGAAGACTTCGGAAGATTTAGGAGTGCAAAGCGAATACCCTTTGCACATGGATCTGCTCGATTGGCTTGCTGTCGAGTTCCAGGACCTTGGCTGGAGCCAGAAGAAAATGCACCGGCTTATTGTATCAAGTTCAGCATACAAGCAGTCCAGTAAGATAAACGACTGGCAACATCAAAACGATCCCGATAATCGTTTGGTTAGTCGTTCCAGCCGCTTTCGTATGCCATCGATGATTTTGCGGGATTGGGCTCTTGCAAGTTCAGGCCTGCTCGTGACAAGCTTGGGAGGCAGCCCGGTTTATCCTTACCAACCAGAAAAGGTCTGGGAGGCTTTGTCTGTCGATAAAAAACGGAAATTCGACTATCCCAAATCAGTAGGTGATGATCTTTACCGTCGTAGTCTCTACTCCTTTTGGCGCCGAACCATCGGCCCAGTCAATATGTTCGATGCATCCAACCGGCAAGTATGCCGGGTAAAGCCTGGTAAAACGAGCACCCCACTTCATGCACTCATCACACTAAACGATCCTACCTGGGTGGAGGCCGCCCGTTTTCTTGCCCAGCGAGTGATGACAGAAAGCAAACGACTGGAGGATCGTTTGCGCTATGCTTTTCGTCTAGTCACCGCCAGTAGCCCATCCCCTGAAAAATTACAAACCCTCAAGCAGCTGTACGACGAACAATTGAAGATTTACCAAGGCAGTCCAACCGATGCAGAAAATCTATTATCAATTGGTGAAGGTAAAAGACACAAGCAATTTGGACTCGCTGAAAATGCCGCCCTCACCATCACATGCCTGGGCATTCTTAATCTAGATCAATCCCTTACCCGCGAATAATTTCTTTGATGAATGTAAATCACCCAAACTCCATATTACAGCAAGAAACCAGACGCAGTTTTTTGGGCAAAGGATCAACTGGGGTAGGATTGGCGGCACTCACTGGTCTGCTTGCCCAAGACCGGGCATTAGGTAAATCTATAGGGAACTACTCCTTCCCAAACTTCCCACCAAAAGCCAAGCGGGTGATTGTCCTGTGGCAGGGAGGTGGTCCTTCTCATATCGACTTGTTCGATCCTAAGCCTATGCTTACAAAAATGGCGGGCAAGGATATCCCGAACTCTATTCGTGGAGATACCCGCCTCTCGACAATGTCTTCCGGTTATAAAACCTGGCCTTGTGTGCCCGAGATTAAGCCTTATCGAAAATACGGTCAGTGCGGTACTGAGATGAGTACTATGCTCCCAAATTTAGGGTCATTGGCAGATGATTTTTGCGTGGTTCGTAGTCTCCACACCGAAGCAGTCAACCACGCACCTGGTGTTACCTTCATGCTTACTGGATCCCAAATCCCAGGGCGTCCAAGCATGGGAGCCTGGCTCACCTACGGCCTTGGCAGTGCGACTGAGAATTTGCCCGCATATGTAGTTATGACCTCCACTGATAAAGGTAAAACCTGTGGCCAGCTTTTTTATGATTATTACTGGGGAAGCGGATTTTTACCAAGCAAGTTTCAAGGTGTAAAATTCAACAGTGCAGGGGCTCCAGTACCCTACCTCAATAATCCTGCCGGGGTATCTGCTCAGGGGCGCCGTGCCCTACTTGACAAGATCGCCAAGCTCAACCACGCACATCACGCAGAATATGGAGACCCCGAGATTCAAACGAGAATATCCCAGTACGAAATGGCTTTTCGTATGCAAACCAGTGTACCGGAGTTACTCGATTTTAAAAAAGAACCCGAGCATGTCATCAATCGCTACGGTCCCGATGTGCAACAGCGAGGAACTTTTGCCAATAATTGCCTGACTGCACGTCGTCTGCTTGAGCGGGGGACCCAATTTGTACAACTAATGCATTCTGGTTGGGACCAGCACAGCAACTTATTTAATCAATTAGAAAATCAATGCCTTGATACAGATGCCCCCAGTGCCGCCCTGATTCAGGATCTTAAAGACCGTGATATGCTCAGGGATACTTTGGTCATTTGGGGGGGGGAATTTGGACGGACTCCTTTTGGGCAGTACAATTCAGGTGATCCCAAGAAACCTACCGGGCGTGATCACTTTGGCCGGGCATTCAGTTGGATCATGGCAGGGGCAGGCATTAAACCAGGTTCTGTGTATGGCGAGACTGATGAATTCGGATGGAATATTACCAAGGGTGCAATTCATGTACATGATATTCAGGCCACTATCTTGCACCTCTGCGGAATCGATCATGAAAAATTAACCTTTCGATACCAAGGAAGACAGTTTCGCTTATCCGATGTCCACGGGCATGTAAAAAAAGGCTTATTTGGCTAGTTTTTTTTGGAACAACACCTACTTTGCCAATAATTAAAAATCTTATTTCATTGAAAAATCATGAAGAAAATTTTCCTCCCTCTACTCATTCCATCTCTTTGCCTCGCAACCTTGCTGGATTTCAACAGGGATGTTCGCCCTATTTTATCCGATAAATGCTTTTCATGCCACGGACCAGATGAACATGGACGAAAAGCGGACCTTCGGCTTGATATCGAAAAAGAAGCAAAAAACGATGATTTAATGGCGATTGTTTCGGGGAGTCCTGATGACAGCGAAATGATCTACCGGATCCATTCTGAAGATGAGGATGAACTCATGCCCCCACCTGAGATCGGAAAGCCACTGACGGGGAAAGAAAAGAAAGTTCTCGAACAATGGATCAAGGAGGGAGCTGTCTGGGCAGAACATTGGGCCTATGTTGATCCGACTACACATCCCCAACCCAGCGTGAAAGATAAAAGTTGGTCTGCTCATTGGATCGATGCATTCACCTTGGCCGACATCGAAAAAAGTCAAATGAAACCCGGGCCCGATGCCGAGCCCACTACTCTCATTCGCCGAATACATTTCGACCTGACAGGACTTCCCCCAACCTCAGAAGTGGTAAGGAATTTCAAGGCCAACCATTCACTGCACGCGTACGCCACTCAAATCGAAAATCTTCTAGCCTCTCCTCATTTTGGCGAACGGATGGCTGCGTACTGGTTGGATCTCGTACGGTACGCCGACACCGTTGGGTACCACGGTGACCAACCCCATAATATTTCTCCCTACCGGGATTGGGTGATTCATGCATTCAACCAGAATATCCCTTTTGACCAGTTTACCCGGGAACAATTGGCGGGCGACCTTCTCCCCAACTCCAATATTCAGCAAAAAGTGGCTTCGGGCTATAACCGCTTACTTCAAACAACACACGAAGGAGGCTTGCAAATCAAAGAGTACGATGCGATCTACGCAGCGGACAGGGTAAGAAATGTTTCGGAGGTATGGATGGGTGCAACCGTCGGGTGCGCCCAATGTCATGATCACAAGTATGACCCCTACACCATAAAAGACCATTATCAGATGGCAGCATTCTTCGCTGATCTCGGAGATCGTGGTTTCGGTGGCAACAAACTCCCTGCCAACCGCCCACCCGAGATACAGATTTTTACCCAAGACCAGGAGGCAGAACTGAACCTGCTCACAAAAGAGATGGAACGCTTCCTGCCTAAAGTCAAACAGGTAGAGCTAGGTAGGTTAGAAGCGATCCAAAAGAAATTATCTGCATCCATAAAGAAAGCAAAAAAGAATGCAAAGCCAGAGCTCGAAATAAAGTTGAACCAAAACAAAGACCAAATCAATAAGCTCGCAACCTCCCAACAAATAACTGGTTTCAAATCTGCCCAACAGAAAAAAAGTGCACTCGAAAAACTGGGGCGTTGGTCCATGATAGCCAAAGCAGGCAAACCCCGAACTATGCGGGTTCTCCCACGTGGAAACTGGATGGATGAAAGCGGCCCTATTATACTGCCCGCCGTGCCTGAGTTCCTTGGTCAAATCGAATCTAATCAAACACGCCTTACACGCCTTGACCTCGCCAATTGGTTGACGGATGCAGAAAAAGGGAAAGGGAAACTTAATGCCCGTGTACTTGCCAACCGCATTTGGTATTTACTTTTCGGTAAAGGCCTCGCCCCTGATCTCACTGATTTTGGTGGCCAGGGCACACCACCAGAACATCCGGAATTACTTGATAACCTGGCACTCTCCCTGATTGAGAAACAATGGAATATTAAAGCCTTTATTAAGGACATCATGCTTAGCCGTACCTACCGCCAAGCCACCCTTCCCGCGGAAGAGTACCGGAGCTTTCAGGTGGCCCGACGCTTACCCGCTGAATTTGTCCGAGATAATACTCTGGTCATTAGTGGTCTTCTGGTACCGGCAATTGGTGGACCGAGCGTAAAACCGTTTCAACCAGCCGGATATTACCGCCATCTCAATTTCCCTAAAAGAACATACGAAGCAGACACCGGAGAAGCGCAATGGCGGCGCGGACTTTATGTGCACTGGCAAAGACAATTCCTACACCCGATGATGAAAGCTTTTGATGCGCCCAGTCGGGAGGAATGCACCACTCAGCGCCCTCAGTCGAATACACCACTGGCAGCCCTCGTGCTTCTCAACGATCCTACTTTTATGGAAGCAGCCAAAGCCTTTGCCAAAAAAATTGTGCAACAGGGAGGAGACTCATACAGAAAGCGCTTGGCCTATGCATTTCAGGAAGCCCTTTCCCGTCCACCCGATGCATTTGAAGAAAATACCTTGGCCCAATTAATTGATGATCAAAAGTCCATCCGCTCAGAATCCTGGACACCCCTCGCCCGGGCTATCCTTAATCTGGCCGAAACCAATGTAAGACGATGAATATGCACATGGATTCAAATCTCATTAACCGCCGTGCTTTTCTCGCCGGTACCGGCTTAAGTCTTGGCAGTGCTGCTTTTAATACCTTGCTCGCCAAGGATAGCAGTCAACCAATGTACCTCCTACCCAAGGCTAAAGCCAAACGGGTCATCTTTCTATGCATGGCGGGCGGGCCCTCTCACTTGGAAACTTTTGACTACAAGCCGAAACTAGACGAACTCAATGGACAACCTATGCCCGAGTCGTTTACCAAAGGGCAACCTATAGCCCAATTACAGGGTAAGAAGCTTAAGGTGCAGGGGCACCTGACCAAGTTTAAAAAATACGGAAAAGGAGGGCAGTACATTAGCGACTTTCTTCCATGGACCGCGAAAATGGCAGATGACATTTCCATTATCCGTTCCCTGGTTACCGAGCAGATCAACCATGACCCTGCTCATACATTCATGAATACCGGAAGCGTTATCAGTGGGCGTCCATCCATGGGATCATGGGTAAACTACGGTCTGGGAAGTGTGGCCGAAGACTTACCCGGTTTTGTGGTTATGACCAGCGTGGGCGGACGTAACCCTCAACCCATTGCCTCGCGTCAATGGTCAGCAGGTTTTTTACCCAGCCGATTTCAGGGAGTGGAATTTAATTCAACTGGGGACCCCGTACAATATGTGAGGAATCCCAAAGGCGTAAGTGCCGAGCACCAAAGGAAACTGGTCCAAGCAATTACCACACTTGACCGTCATCGTAACCAGACAATTAATGATCCTGAAACCGACACCCGGATCGCTGCCTATGAGATGGCTTTCAAGATGCAAACCTCAGTACCTGAACTGATGGACACCTCCAAGGAACCCCAGCATATTCTGGACATGTACGGGGCTAAGCCAGGGGATGGTTCCTATGCATCCAATTGTCTGCTTGCCAGAAAACTTGCGGAAAAAGGAGTTCGCTTTATTCATCTTTACCATCGTGGATGGGACCATCATGGAGGCCTTAAAAAATACATGGGTACCTGCTGTGGCCTGACCGATAAACCCACCTGGGCCCTCATTCAAGACCTTAAACAGCGAGGCATGCTTGATGATACCCTTGTGGTTTGGGGAGGGGAATTCGGAAGAACTCCTATGTATCAAGGCAAAGGTGAGATTGGTCGCGATCACCACATAAAGGGCTTTTCAATGTGGATGGCAGGCGGTGGAACCAAGGGAGGGTTTGGATACGGCGAAACAGATGAACTCGGGTATCATGCCGTTAAAGATAAAGTACATGTCCACGACATGCATGCCACGATGCTTAACTTACTGGGAATCAATCATCAATTTTTTACCGTCAAACATCAGGGCCTAGACTGGAAATTAACGGGGGTGGATCACTCCCATGTGGTCAAGGATTTGATTGCCTAACGGGTCTATTTTGCTCGTATGTAAAGACGGATTAACATGGTCATAATTATACAATTAATTCTATTCCTGCTCTTTAACTTGGTGTTTATACCCATAACTATTACCTACGGCCAAAGCCCAAATGTTGTTATTATTCTCACCGATGATCAGGGATGGGCAGATGTGGGCTACAATAACCCCAAGGCCTACACTCCTAATATGGACAAACTGGCCCGTAGCGGCGCCCTGTTCACCAACCACTACGTCATGGCCCAGTGTACCCCCACGAGGGTTGCCCTCATGACAGGCAAATACCCTAGTAGGTTCGGTCGGCATGCCACCTCTGCAACCAACCATCCTGCATTCCCCAAAGGGACCATCACTTTGGCACATATCTATAAGAGCAAGGGATACGAAACATGCCTTTCTGGAAAATGGCATCTTGGATCTACCCCTAATCATGGGCCGAACCATTTTGGTTTTGATCAGAGCTATGGCTCACTTGCCGGAGCTGTGGGTATGTACGACCATCGATACCGTAAAGGTGACTTAGCCATCACTTGGCACAGGAATCATCAAATCATTGATCGTGAAGAAAATGGCATCCATGCGACCGACTTAGTAACTAATGATGCCATACGCTTCATCAAACAAAAGAGGAAAAAACCATTTTTCCTTTATCTCCCCTACCATGCTACCCACACACCTTTGGATGAGCGCGGCTCACTCAAAGATCTGCCCACACGTATTAATCCGAAAAATCCGAATAGATGGCTCAACGAAGATAAAATTCCTTGGTTCCATGATCCTCTAGGTAAAATCCAAAGGGAGAAAGATCCTGAAAAACGCCTATTTTTGGCTGCCTTGAATCACTTGGATCATGGGATTGGGCAGGTCGTCTCCGCCTTACAGGAGACAGACCAATACCATAACACCCTCATTCTTTTTTCCTCCGATAACGGACCTCAGGTTAATTGGGGGGGGAAAGCCTACCCCGATGACTTGAGACTGACCGACTTCAATCAACCCGTTCCCATGCGTGGAAAAAAGAGAGATGTCTATGAAGGCGGCATAAAAGTCCCGGGCTTTGCGGTATGGCCAAAAAAAATTAAGCCGGCCACCATTGAACACCCAATGCATATAGTGGATTGGCTCCCCACCCTCGCTAAGATAGTTGGTTATCAGAAACCCGCTGATATCGTGTGGGACGGAGTTGATCAATCACGCACAATCCTGAAAGGTGAGAATAGCCCAGAAAGAGACTTTTACTGGATACAGGGTAATCATTGCAAGGCTGTCCGGCATATCGATTGGAAGATCGTTTGTTACTCCAAAAAAAGTCCCCAAAAACCATCCGACTGGGCTTTGTATAACCTCAGCAAAGATCCATTGGAAAGAAATGACCTTTCCTCCTCGCACCCAGAAATCCTTGCCAATCTACATAACCGTTTTCTTACACATCGTGCCTTGGATAAAACTCCTTAAGAAATCCCACTTACAGAGACTTTGAGGGCTAAGCGTTTTCGAAGCCTTTTATCCGCATGAATTTAAATGGTCGGCCCAGCCTCTCAAGTCTTGACCTTTAAACCCAAAGCAGAAGAGAATTGAATCATGCCAACCATTTTCAACATATTCTTCGTAATTGTCTGCTGTCATTTTGCATGCATCGCCCAAAGCAAAAAACCAAATATCTTGTTTCTCTTTGCCGATGATCAAAGTTATGAAACTCTGGGTAAACTGGGCTTAACCGAAGTAAAAACTCCTAACCTTGACCGCCTGGCCGAAGATGGAGCTTTTTTTAATCGGGCTTACAATATGGGTTCATGGAGCGGTGCAGTCTGCGTCGCCAGCCGACATATGTTAAATACAGGAACTTTTATCTGGCGGGCCAAGAAAACTCATAAAACAGCAAACTTGGAACAAAAGGAAGGCAGATACTGGGCCAAGTATATGAGTTCTGCCGGTTACAAAACTTACTTCACCGGTAAATGGCATCTGCCTGCCAAAATAAACGAATGTTTCGATGTCGTGCAAAACCCGAGAGGCGGGATGCCCAAAAGTGTCCCATCCGCCTACCAACGACCCCAGGCAAATGGGGAAGATAAATGGAGCCCGCATGACCGAAAACGCGGTGGATTCTGGGAAGGCGGAAAGCATTGGAGTGAAGTCACCGCTGATGACGCCATCCAATTCATTCACTCAGCCAAGAAACACCCCGAACCCTTTTTTGCCTATATTGCGTTCAACGCCCCTCACGACCCCAGGCAATCACCCAAGGAATATTTGGACAGATACCCACTCGATAAAATAAGCGTACCCAAAAACTTCCTCCCCTCCTACCCTCATAATCTCGCAATGAATTGTCCACCTTCGCTTCGTGATGAAAACTTGGTTCCTTACCCAAGAACCAAAGAGGCGGTAAAAGTACACCGAAAAGAATACTTTTCCATCATTACCCACATGGATGATCAGATTGGCCGAATTCTCCAAGCCTTAAAAAATTCGGGGCAAGCCGACAACACCTATATATTTTTTACCGCCGATCATGGACTATCCGTCGGACATCATGGTTTGATAGGGAAACAAAACTTGTACGAGCACAGCACGAAAGTACCCTTCATGATCACCGGACCCGGCATTCCCCGGGGGAGAATCATCCAAAACCCAATCTATTTGCAGGATGCAATGGCCACAACTCTGGCCATTGCCAATGTAAAAAAACCCAAACAAGTTGAATTCCAAAACCTTTTACCCTTAGCCCGTGGAGATGAAAATTCATCAAAGCATGAAGAAATTTACGGTGCCTACTTAGATGCACAGAGGTCGATAACCGTGGGCAACCGAAAGCTAATCGTCTACCCAACCGCAAAAATTTACCGAATTTACGACCTCGAGCAAGATCCGGAAGAAATGACTGATTTGGCAGGCACAAACAAAGGAAAAAAACTTGCGCAAAAACTTTTCCCCAAGCTTTTTAACCTGCAGAGTAAAATGGATGACTCTATCGATCTACAATCCTTATTTCCTGAATTCAGCGGAGCTATCTAATACCGAATCTCACACGGTTGACGCGGCAATAACTTAGAGTATTCTTTAGGCCAACCTCGAAAATAAGTTTGGGTGCAAGCAGAACAATACCTCTTTTATATGATTAAACTCGTAAGAACTTACATCTTTTTTACATTACAAAATCGTATCTTACTCATTTCACTATGAGTAAAAATATCAAGCTCGCTTAAAATCATTTATACATATTACCCGAAGACCCCGATCGAAATTTAATCCGAAAGCCATTCACTCGAACTTCTATTGCTGATGGTCCATGTATGGCATCACCCCCCTTGGGCAGAAACTCAAATGCAAGATGCCAGAAATAAGCCCGAAAGATAATAATCAATTTTCAAAATTATGAATCGTCGAAACTTTATTAAATCAAAAGTTGCTGGAACTACGATTCTAGCTTCCTCGGGACTGGTCTGTAAAGCAAGTGCTAGAAACACACCCAAGGTTAAAGAAAATACATCCGTACTTGATGTGGATATCCTAGTCGTAGGTGGCGGATCAGCCGGGCATGTGGCGGCGATACAAGCCGGACGCCTCGGTGCCAAGACGGTTTTGCTTGAACGAAATTCCCAACTGGGTGGAACCACGACCACGGGTGGGGTCTGCTTTCCCGGTCTCTTTCATGCTTGGGGCAAACAGGTTATTTCTGGAATCGGGTGGGACCTGGTTGCCAAATCTGTGGAAATGGATGGTCGTAAGCTTCAGGATTTTACCAGGAACCACCGCTCTCATGTTCCGAATCATGTTACTTTAAATGGACAGTTATACTCCCTGCTTGCCGAAGAAGCCTGCCTTGATGCGGGAGTGTCCCTCGCCTATTACCAATTCCCGGAAAAGGTCACTCAAATCCCTGAGGGTTGGCGGGTTGATGTTCGCGGTCAAGGGGTGAAATACCAACTGCGTTGTAAGCAAATCATCGACTGCAGTGGCAATGCAACCGTGGTCGGAATGCTTGGACTTGAACGGATGCGCGGAGATACCAGACAACCCGGTTCTCAAGTAGTGGTTTACAAAGGCTTGGATATGGAGGAGGTCAACAAGAACGCCAAACAGATTCAGCAAATGTACAATCAGGCAGTCACGGAAGGACGGTTGCAGAAGGGTGACACCTGGAGTGGAAATGTGATGCCCACCATCCAAAGCACCAGAGGTAATGTTAATCATATTTTTGGAGCTGATTCCACCGATGCAGGCACGCAGACCCAAACCAACCTAGCGGGCAGAAAGTCGGTTCTCCGAATGCTCAAGTTCCTCAAGACCATTCCCGGTGGCAAAAATGCTAGCATCAACAGGATGATGAACGAAACTGCAACGCGTGAAACTTTTCGAATCAAAGGCGAGACCATAATCACTGTCCATGACTACCAAACCGGTAGGAAATTTGATGATGCTCTGTGCTATTCTTTCTACCCGATTGACTTACACACCAAGAATGGAGTGGTGCCAAAGCATTTGAAGCGTGGAGTTGTCCCGACCATTCCCAGGGGAGCACTTATTCCAAAAGACTCGAAAAATATCATGGTTGCGGGACGGTGCCTATCAAGTGATCGCTATGCCAATTCTGCAGCTCGGGTGCAGGCATCCTGCATGGGTATGGGGCAGGCCGCAGCCTGTACTGCGGTGCTGGCTGCGAAATCTTCGACTACCCCCAAAGAAGTTCCATTGGGCGAGATACACTCGTTGTTGCGCGAGCATGGAGCGATTGTACCAACCAAGTCCTAAGCAAGCTTGAAAAGAAGACGGATCATATCTCTCTTCAACGCCCTGCTTTTTTTAGTTATGGCGGTGACTGGCATTTATGCCTTTTCGCAGCCATTCTCTATCGAAATTATCGGGCTGCACTCCCTGTCCGGTTTTCTTTTTATTGCAATTGTCGGAGGGCATATCCTCAACAATATTGTTCCGCTCAAAAAGTACTTTAAACATACTGCCGCGTTGGGAGTTAGCCTCCTTGTGGCCCTAACCACTGCTCTATTTTACTACCAACCTCCCCCGATCAAGGCTTTTCTTGGACTAAGCGGAAATCTTGGACCTGCACAGGATATGTTTAAAATGAAAGATACAGGACTCACCTATCAGTACTCTCCCGATCCGGGTTATAAATTACTTTTGGATGTGCGAACTGGTCCGAGCTATGACCCGAGAAACCCTCCTCATTTAGCAATTTGGCTGGAAAACCAGTCCCTGTACCACATCAAAACCCTATTTTCATCTGACGATAACGATAGCCGGGAAGAATTACCCTTCTGGGCATTCAAAGTGAAAGGATGGGAAGAAGCAAAAAAAAATGCAGAGGAAAAAAAGATGGCTATCGGGGAGTCAATTGATGCCATTTCAGCGGCTACTGCAAACGGCTCCTTCGACCCATCGGATTACATCCTGCCAAAAGAACAAAATTCCTCGATGCCATACCGAGTGATGCTTGAAATTAACCAACCTAATGACTTATCCAGTAAACTGGATGACCAGCCTTCACTTGTTTATGAAGTTGAAGTGGACAACTTTAATCCCCGAACTTTTCAACTCCTTGAACTTGTTGGCTATCCGATATTTGACCCAAAAAAAGATGAATGGTACCTCAGTTATGTAGATCAGAGTATAGAATCCGCTTTAGAAATCGTGGACAGCACTCTGCTGCAAATTGAACGCTCTCCTGATAGCTCGTTTTAGCCATCGAGCTCTGCCTATTAATTGTCCTTCCAGGTAACCCCCAACCGATCTGTTTATCTTTTTAAGTAAACGCTTCCCATAAGATTTACGAATACTGCGACATATTACATTGATGCCTTCCTCCTCTACAAATTTCAATCCCGACGAAATCGTACGCGATGTTATTGGCGGGAACAAAGACCGATTCCGTTTACTCGTTAAAGAGTACGGTCTTTTAGTTAGGGGTTATTTATCAGCCAGAGTCTATCACTTGGAAGATGCAGAAGACTTGGCTCAGGAAACCTTTGTGCTCACATTCTCTAAACTTTCTTCTTATGAATTAGGTACAAACTTTCGGGCATGGCTACTAAGCATTGCAAAATTCCAACTTTCCAATCACTGGCGGAAAACAAAAGGACGGGCCAACACAATGGAGAAATTTCGCCATGATATTGCCGATGCCATTCAACCGGAAATGATGAAGGCGTCGAATGAACTCGAAAAAGAAAGAATCGCCAAGCTCCTTGCCTGTATTTCAAAGCTGCCGGGCCGAACACGCCATTTAATTCGAGCTGGACTGGATGGAGTACGAGTGGAAACTCTTGCTGAAGAAATGAAGGTCAAACCCAATGCGATTTATCAGAGTCGTCACCGAGCTCATATTGCTTTGAGAAAGTGCATGGAGACTAATGAACCAACCCCCGCAACATGAAAAATTTTGAAAAAGATCAAGACTTCTTAGACTTACTTGCAGCTTGGCACGAAAATAAGAACTTAACTCCTGTACGACGAAGATCCCTCCTTGCCCGGCTTACAAATGACTCTGAGCTACGGCAAGAACTTGCCCGGGAAATTGAAATGGCTGGCCTCACCCGGGCAGCACAGGCAGGAGAGCACAGATGGTTGGAACTCGAGGAAATCCTCCAATCTGATATATCACAAAATTCGTCAGGCTTTGAGCACTCTATTATGGAGAAATTGAAATCTTCTCCCCAAAAGTCATCCAAAAAAGTCATTTCTTTCCCCCAATTCTCATGGATTGGGCTAGCCGCCAGCTTTATCTTTTTGTTTTTCCACTTTTCCAATGAGCAACAAGATAAACAAGGTGTTGCCGAAATCATTCGGTTAGAAGGAAAAAAGAACTCCGGAAATATCAAAAGGATTCTGGCTAAGGGAGAAGAATTTACTTTTGAACAAGGCTTGGTCGAAATGGCTTTTCGTGAAAGCGGTGTTCATCTCGTTGGCACCGGCCCCTTACAGATGACTCTGGTTGGAAACGACCGGGTCTTTTTAAAAAAGGGTGAAATAAAATTGGTCGTTCCCCCCCAAGGGATTGGCTTTGTGGTCGACACCATGGAAAGAAAATTTGTTGACCTAGGCACAAGTTTTGTGGTGCAAGCCAACACTCAGGGATCCAAGGTTCTTGTCTTGGATGGAGAAATTGCTGTTGGGGCAAGAAACAGCAGGCCGAGCCAACTGATGCGAAAGGGTTCGATGGCCGACTTTGACCGGGGCAGTAAAATGAAGATGCGGTCAGGGAAACCCAGTGGTGTTCCGGAAATCTCATTACCAATAATGCTGGCTACACCCTCTTCTCTCCAGGGACAAATCATAGGGTTTCAAGAAAGTTCTCCCAACCTGCAAAAAAGTAATGAAAATAGTGAACATGGGATCGCAGGCCAATTTCTTCCCTTGATACAATCCAAATTCCAAAATCAATCCTGCCTCCAGGAGCTTACTTTTGGTCGCCCCTTACGATTTGCTGGAATTGCCGGTACTTATAACCGCTATCCAAATGCCGCAAGCCTGAGCCCTTATGACAGTGAACGTGGTTGGCTAATGTGGTATGACGGCAAATTACAGGCTCCACAGCCTGGGCGTTATCGGTTTTGGGGATATGCAGATAATCACCTGTTGGTAGCAGTGAATGGGAAACCGGTATTCGAAGGATCCCGCTACGATTCCTCCTTCCGTAATAAACTAAATATCTTTCGCAATAATCATCCATCTTTCCCCTGTCTCAATGCAAGAGCGGGATTTGCTCGGGGAGAATGGTTTGAGGTGAGGGGGGAACCTGTTGATATTGACTTACTATTTGGGGAATCCAGTAAAAACCAAACATCGGGTATACTTTTGATTGAACAAGAAGGTATAGATTACGAAAACACCTACTGGGGTCAGCCAAAATGGCCCCTATTTCTGACAGAATTACCCGAAGAAAAGCAATTGGTCGAGCTCGATGAATTACGTATTCATATGGAAGAAAACATACAGGGATCGTTTTCCATCTCTGCCGATAGCATTTGGACAGTGACCCAGGGCACTTAAGTTTATTTTCTTTATTCTCACTTTCTTATTTACAAAAAGTTGTATGTCTTGTCATAAATAATGATTTGGATGAGTTATTGTTTAGGATTGTTTCTGTTATTTAGTACCTTCTTTTGTTTACTGGCAGAAAAGCCTCCCAATATCGCCCTTATTCTGAGTGATGACCAAGCGCGGAAGGACTATGGTTTTATGGGTCATGAAGATATCAAGACCCGACATCTCGATGAATTGGCAAGTCAAAGTATTGTGTGTAGGTGCGGCTATGTGGCATCTCCGCTTTGCAGACCTTCGCTAGAGACGATAGTAACAGGGCTCTATCCCTTTGATTACGGTATTACTGGCAATGATGTTGAGAGCAAAAATAACCGAGAAAAGTTAGATATACCGCTACAAAAGGAGTTTTACAGCCATCCAAGTTTTATTAGAGAACTCGTGAATAACGGTTACCTGGCACACCAGTCTGGCAAATGGTGGGTAGGTTCTCATTTCGATGGGGGCTTTACGCATGGCATGAAGCTAAGCGGTCGCCATGATAGCAAAGAATCATTGGATATTGGTCGAAAGGGAATCGAGCCAACCAAGCCCGTCATTGATTTATCGCTTAAAGATCAAAAGCCGTTTTTCATTGGGTATGCACCTTTACTTCCTCACACCCCACATAATCCGCCGGAACATTTGCTAAAAAAGTATACTAAGCCGGGTCGAGCAATGGATGTGGCAAAATATTATGCCATGGGTGAGTAGAAGATGATTATTCGCCACCATGGAGATGACACCACAAACTACAAGAAGGTACATCTTTGGAACACGGCTCCTTTCAGGCTTTATAATCTAGAGCATGGTCCCCACGAAAAGAATGACTTGGTAACTAGTCATCCCGAAATTGCCCAACGCCTGAAAAAGAAAAGTTCAAACCGGGCACTCAGTCGATGGAAATTAAAAACACGAACAAAGCTCTGTACCCCGCATATGCAAGCCTCGCTGCTGAGCTAGGATGTTATTCTTGATTATAAAAATTACCCCCTCACCGGTGTTAAATCAGACCCCAAACTCTTTGCCAGCTAAGTTTAACTAAAACTATCAGTCAGCACACTCTCTATTTATGAAAAAACTTATTAATTTGCTCTGGATACTTGCGGGGACTAACTGCACATTTGCTCAAAAATCTCCCAATGTCATTTACATTCTTTCGGATGATCAGGCTTGGACTGATTATGGCTTTATGGGCCATCCTCAAATCAAAACTCCTCACCTTGACAAACTTTCCAATGAAAGCGTACTGTTCGAACGTGGGTATGTTCCCACTGGGCTCTGCCGTCCTTCGCTCGTAACTTTGATTAATGGTCAATACGCTCACAAACATGGGGTCACCGGGAACGACCCATCCTCCAAGAGGTACCAGCCGAAAAAAGTATATGATCAAGCAAGAGCTCAGCTGATCGCCTACCTCGACCGATTCGATACCTTACCAAATATGCTTAGAGAAAAAGGCTACCTCAGCCATCAGAGTGGGAAATGGTGGGAAGGGAATTTCAGGCATGGTGGATTCACTCATGGAATGACCCGTGGTTTCCCCCAACCAGGTGGACGCCATGGAGACGATGGTCTAAAAATCGGACGGGAAGGTCTGCAATCAATCGAAGAATTTGTGGACCATGCAATGGAGGAGAAAAAGCCTTTCTTCTTATGGTACGGGGTCTTTCTTCCGCACACACCACACAACCCGCCGGAGCGTCTACTCAAGCCTTACAAGGATCTTGGCCTCCCTTTACCCATCGCCAAGTACTATGCGAATTGCACTTGGTTTGATGAAACTTGTGGCCAACTCATTGATATTTTGGAAAAGCGAAACCTGCGAGATGACACTCTCATTGTCTATGTGACTGACAATGGTTGGATCAACCGAACCGACAAATCGGCCTATGCACCCCGTTCCAAGCAAACCCCATACGAGG
>JAQWWZ010000006.1 GCA_029254745.1 Opitutales bacterium
CAACCAATACCCCCCAACCAGATAGTTCATCTTACGACACTTTCGACGAATATGATGATGGGGTGGAAGACGATGTTTTCTGAGCAAAACTTTTGAGGTAATCCCTCCTAGTCTTTAAAGTTCATCAATAACTGGCCCTATTCCCTTGCATGGTTATTGCACCCGATACCCTAAACACACTTGGACATCTGTCTATGCAGACGAAATTCCATACCTGCAGACATGCAGTCGCCCAAAATTTAAATTCTAAAATTTAATCTTTGCTTGATCTAAAAGCTTTTGAATTTCCTTCGTCATTTTTTTCTGCAATATTCCCTGCCTTACCTGAGATTGTAACTGCTCGAGGGAAGGTGGGGTAAGCGACCTGACCCCTTCCACTTTTACAATGTGCCAACCTGCTTGCGTACGCACCGGAGAAGAGAGCACCTCTCCCTTCTTTACTTGGGTGATTAATTCTCCGATGGGAGAAAGTAATAAACTAGGACTCACCCATGGCAACAAGCCTTTACTCTTCTTCCCACCCGACTCTATAGTGTACCTGTTTGCCAAGTCTCCGAGACTTTTACCTGCTTCCATCTGGTCTATGATCAAATAAGCCGCAGTTTCATCGGCCACCACTACCTGCCGAAGTTGGTATTCGGTATCACCAAGCTTTTTCACGGTGGCGTTGTATTCCCTTTGAATTTCAGTTTCTTTAATAGGGTTTTCCTTCCCCCAATTTTGACGCCATGCCTGGGACAAGATGGTTCTTCGAGCAGACTCGAAGGCCAACTCAACTTCTTTCTCTTCATCGAGTCCCTCTTCCATAGCTAATTGGCTTAGTAAAGTCTGAACCACGAGCTCATCTCTGATATTTTTTCGAAGTTCGACACTATCCCGAGTGCCTTTCCTTAACTGTTCGAGTAGTAAGGCTTCAAATGCATAAGCGCCAATGGGTTGCCCGTTTACTGAAGCAACTGCAGGAAGAGAAGATGAATTTCGAGTCTTGTTACTTTCAGTATCACTCGCTTGTGCGGTATCAATCACTTTTGTAAAGGCAGCATTCTCCGACTCTTGGGGTGATACTTTCGCTTTTTCTCTTGGTTGTGATTTACCCACAGGCTTTGGCTTTGCTTCAACCTTGGGCTTGACCGAGGATGCTTTATCTGCTTTTGGTTCAACGACCTCAGCCGGCTGACTTTGCAAAGGTACATTTTTCTTTTTAGCAGGAGATGATTGTTTAGGCTGAGGCTTTGCAATCTCTACCGGTTGAGCTTTTTTAGGAGGTTCCACTTTTTTAACTGGCAGACTGCTTTTGTTCTCGGAGGCAACCGGTTCTTTGAGGCTAACCTTTGTATCTTGTGCATTGATTGGCTTAGCAAACATCAATGAAGGTAAAAAAACATAGCTAACAAAAACAACACTTATGAAGAGAGAAAACTTTTTCATGGGACAGTTGGGTTCAAGAGAAAAGGCGACATTAGACTCAAAAATTAAATCATGGACTTATCGGGGTAAAAATCAACCTTGAAGGTTTTTTTGTGTTACCCTTTGGTTTCCTTGCTTCCTCTCTATGAATGCATATCATAAAAGTTCTAATGAAAATTTCAGAATTCAAAACCTACTTATCGAGTGTCAAAGAGATTACTTTTGTTTTACCCAACGGATCTTACATTCCTCCACATTTTCACCTCACCGAAGTTGGTTCGATTACCAAAAAATTCATCGATTGTGGAGGTACCAGTCGTGAAGAGTGCAAAATAAACTTCCAGCTTTGGAAAGCCGATGATTTAGATCATCGCCTCGCCCCGACCAAAGCCCTTGGTATCATCAAGGACGCTGAAGAAAAACTGGGACTCCAGGATTCAGAACTGGAAGTGGAGTATCAATCTGAAACCATTGGAAAGTACAATCTATCTTTTACCAAGGGGCAGTTCCTACTAACACCCACCAAGACTGACTGTTTAGCCAAAGAAAAATGCGGGATTCAAGAGCTGACAAGTATACCTGTTTCCTCTTCCTCCTGTACCCCGGAGTCTGGGTGCTGCTAAAAAGCATCTTCCCTGTTTCAAACAGATAAAAAATTGCAGATATCCGAAAAATCAAATTGGGCTCTCCACCCTTACCCAATATGTAACTGCTAAGATAGGAAAGTTACTTCCCAAATTTCTTAAAGTTCTTTCGATCCAAGCCGTATGGCTTCGACCCTCTCCGCTTCGTATTGCTGGGTCTATTACCCTGGCCTTTTGCACCCCCGCGATCAGCCCCCTTGCTGGGCCCCGCATTGTAAGGTAAAGGCGTGCAAACAAATTCCTTGGACCTTCGTCGAATAATCGACTTCTTCATAAATCTTTCAAGCGACCGTAGAGGGTTACGGTCATCTTCGGTAATAAAGCTTATAGCCACACCCTCAGACTTCGCTCGCCCGGTTCTCCCAATACGGTGGATATAATCCTCCGGCGTGGGGGGGAAATCAAGGTTCACCACATGAGTAATCCCCTCCACATCAATTCCCCGAGCGGCAATATCGGTAGCGACCAAGACACGAATCTTTCCCGCTTTGAAATCACTCAAGGCACGAGCTCTTTGGTTTTGAGTACGATTTGAATGAATTGCCCCGGTATGTATACCAGACTTACCCAATTGCTTGGCCACCCGGTCCGCCCCATACTTGGTACGGGTAAAAACAAGAACCATGTAGAGTTCATTGTTTTCCAATAAATGTTGAAGTAGGCCAATTTTTTGAGCCTTGGTCACCTCATACAAGAATTGTTCAACCGTATCAGCCGGGTTCGTTCTTTTGCCAATCTCTACGAACTTGGGGGAATGCTGAAATTCTCGGGTAAGCTTTTCAATTTCTTTGGAAAGAGTCGCAGAAAAGAGAAGCGTCTGCCTCTTCTTTGGTAACGAAGAAACAATTTTTCTTACATTGGGCAGAAAGCCCATATCAAGCATTCGGTCCGCTTCGTCCAATACAAAGAATTCACATTCTGAAAAATCAGCACATCCTTGTTGCATAAGATCCATTAAACGTCCCGGGGTTGCGATAATCAAGTCCACCCCACTACGCAACGCCTTTTTCTGGGGGGTCTCACCCACCCCACCATAGACTGTAGCTACCCGCAAAGGGACATGCTTAGCATAGGTTTTTACATTTTGCTCAATTTGCACAACAAGCTCTCGAGTTGGGGATAATATAAGCGCACGACTACCCCGGCCTTTTCTCTGCCCAGCACTTTGAACTAGCTTTTCAAGCATAGGAAGCGTGAAGGCAGCAGTTTTACCCGTGCCCGTTTGAGCAATTCCGATCAGGTCTTTACCTTCAAGAATTAATGGAATTGCAGTGCTTTGGATAGGAGTTGGGTCGGTATACCCTGTTTCCTGAATAGCTTGCAAAATTTCAGGCCTAAGACCGAGGGAATCAAATGACATGTTTTCTACTATATTTTTATTCCTTGGGATTGCGACCTTATTCGCGGTGTTGAAAGGTATAAAACACCTCACTTATTTAACTTGGTAATTATCCTATTGCTATCATCCAAAAATCAATCAGCGTTAAGATTATGGAAGAACAAGTCAAAAATATAGAACAAGAACATCATTCAGATAACTCGGAACTGGCTTCTCGGGGAAAACGATTAGCCGCTGCGATTATTGATATCATTATTTTTCTCCCTCTTGTCATCATCATCGCCCGCCCTCTTGGATTAATTGACTTGGAGCTTACTGAAGAACCACCAGAATTCGATCTCGAGCAAACCATTCAATTATTTATCATCAGCCAAGTTCTCTTTCTTCTCGTTCAGGGATACTTACTGCATTCTCGGGGACAGAGTATTGGTAAAGTTATTCTAAAAACCCGAATTGTGGCGATGGATGGAACGATGCTTGGCTTAGGAAAACTGTACTTCATTCGCTATTTTGTCTTCAGCTTAATTGCACAAATTCCAGTCATTGGAGCCCCCATCAGCATCTGCAACATCCTCTTTATTTTTGGGAAAGAACAGAGGTGCCTCCACGACCGCCTTGCTGGAACCAAAGTGATTACCGCCTAAAAGAGTATCTAGTCACCCTTTTTCAACTCGTCATATTTCTCCGCATTTCCCTTGGCCAGATCTACAGGATATTTTGCTGCATTTTTTTCGATCTTGCTTTTCAAAATATCTGACACATCCAAACCATAATGCCCGGCAAGCATAATGGCATAAGCAAAGACATCGGCTAGTTCATCTTTCAGCTTTCCTATATCTACTTGGCTCAGATCACTTTCCTTTTTCCAGAGAAACAGTTCGTTTAACTCCGCCGCTTCAATGGATAAGGCCAAAGCTAAATTTTTCGGATCATGGAATTGCCCCCAATCCCGCTCATCCCGAAATTTTTCTAGGCGGAAAAGTAGGTCATGTATTTCACTCATATAACAAAAAAATTTACAAAGAAACAATAACGGCTGCACTTACACGGCTTGCTTTATCCCGGGCTTCAATAATTGATTCTCCCCGGCCCAAGGCCACCCCCATTCTTCGCTGCCCTTTAACCCCTGGCTTTCCAAAAAGCCGAAGTTGAGTATCAGGGGTTCCCAGGGCATTGTTCAAATTGCCAAAGCTCACCCTGGTAGAATCCCCCTCAACGAGGATGACATTAGACGCGGATGGACCCAACTGCCGAATCTGAGGAATAGGCAGGCCCAGGATAGCCCGGGCATGTAATGCAAATTGAGAAAGGTCCTGGGAGATCATTGTGACCATTCCAGTATCATGAGGCCGCGGGGAAACCTCACTAAATAATACCTCATCTCCGCAAATAAATAATTCTACCCCAAATACCCCCCAGCCTCCTAAAGCATCTGTAATCAACTGCGAATATCTCTTCGCTTCCTCGTGTGCCTTTTCTGACATAGGCTGGGGTTGCCAAGATTCCCGGTAATCGCCTGAGACCTGGACATGCCCAATCGGATCACAAAAAGAAGTACCTCCAGAGTGGCGAACCGTAAGCTGGGTAATTTCGTAATCAAATGTCACAAATCCCTCGACAATTACTTTCCCTTTTCCAGCACGTCCACCCTCTTGGGCATAGGCCCAAGCCCTGCTAATATCCTTCTCAGACTGAATAGTACTTTGTCCCTTCCCTGATGAACTCATGATAGGCTTGACCACACATGGCATACCAATGGTTTGAACCGCTCTCTCAAATTCCACCTCCGTCTCAGCAAATGCATAAGGGGAAGTATTGAGCCCCAGTTCTTCCGCCGCCAATCTTCGTATCCCCTCCCGGTTCATCGTAAGCTGGGTGGCCCGGGCAGTGGGGATAATAGTGCAGGCCTTTACCTCCTCAAATTCGGCCAATACATCCGTTGCAATAGCCTCCACCTCTGGCACAACAATATCCGGCTTCTCCAGTTTGATAACCCTTCGCAATTCATCTGCATCCAACATCGACACAATATGGGAGCGGTCGGCTACCTGCATGGCAGGAGCATCTGCATAAGCATCCAAAGCAATGACCTCAACCCCATAACGTTGGAGTTCAATCACCACCTCTTTGCCCAATTCTCCGGAGCCACAAAGGAGAACTTTTTTTGCTGTATCTGTAAAAGGGGTACCTATGGAAACTGACATTCCCCTATGAAGAAATCTTTCAGGCTTAATGGTCGAGCAAAAAGAGCAAGATCAGGAATTGTCCTGGTTTTCTTCGTACAATTCAGCCCCCTTGATCAACCGGCAAAATTCTTTTTTGGAAACCTCTTCAAGCTCCTCCTCCGCACCATTCAAAGAAAAAGACATCTTGTATTGAATCGTCAAACGCGACCATTCAGTTATCCGAAAGTATTGATTTTTTTTTACCCAGATCTGTCCCTGTTTTAATCGCATCATACTTTGATATCTTAGCTCCCAGCTTCAAACGAGCTTTAAATCCCAAGAGATGGAGAACAGCAGGGAAAATCTAGAAAACAGACTTTTTTTGCTTTTGTCTGTACTCCTCTGGCATTTCATCCTCCGCGAAGCAAAAGTACAAACCCAACCACAAGGACTGACAGTACCGGTATGAAATAATCGGCCACACCAACGCTCCGCCTAAACAAAGACCCACAAACAAATCGGTAGGCACCCAGTTCAAAAACCAAAGCACCAGCAAAGGCACGATCCAAAGCCCACAGATCAAGCCATAGCTTATAGGGATACCGCCGATAAAAAAACCATGCTCACGGTTAAACTCAAACCCGCAATCTCTGCAATGCTCATGCC
>JAQWWZ010000011.1 GCA_029254745.1 Opitutales bacterium
GCTCGCTCGCCGTTTGGTGGAAGAAGGTGCCCGATTTATCGAGGTGACCACAGAATATGTTCCTTTCCTCAATTGGGATACTCATGAGAACGGAAATATCACTGCCGCTCGAATGAAAAAGGAAATTGATCAACCCGTTGCCCAATTGATCCGGGACTTAGAAGCGAGGGGTCTCCTGGATCGTACATTAGTAATCCTAGCCAGTGAATTCAGTCGGGATATGATGATTGAAGGCGTGCCGGGTTCAGTCGCAAAAGATCAGTCCCGAGCACGGACCGACAAACTCAATGAAATAAAACAGTATGGCTTACACCGACACTTTACCGGAGGAACCAGTGTTGCCATGTTTGGAGGAGGAGTAAAAAAGGGGTTTACTTACGGAAAAACAGCAGATGAACGCCCTCTGATGGCAGTGGAAAACCCTCTCTCCATCGAGGACCTGCATGCCACTATTTACACCGCCATGGGCGTAAACCCAAAGACTGCGTACGAGGTGGAAAAACGGCCATTCTACGCAACCAAAGACGGTATTGGTAAAGCGGCGACAGATATATTCGCTTAAAAATTATTTCGACTACCAAGAAGTCATTGTAGATGCCCAAAACTTTGGGCAAACAGTAGAACATTGGTTGAAAAATTTACATTATATTTGCCTGTATCTTCACATACAGGAGGGCAACAACACTGCTGACTGAGAAACCAAACATGGTATGCAATCCTGGCGACATCCGAGGAAACAATGATTTATCTTTCTGTGGAATAAGGCATATCAAAACTCCGCC
Source organism: Opitutales bacterium (assembly GCA_029254745.1). Taxonomy (GTDB): domain Bacteria; phylum Verrucomicrobiota; class Verrucomicrobiia; order Opitutales; family Seribacteraceae; genus Seribacter. Next base: position 783 of record JAQWWZ010000011.1, read on the forward strand.
TATGGATAAGTTGATTATTTTGGTATGCTGGATGAAACAGTTTTATGCGGACTGCAATGTTTGTACGCACACTCGTTCATCTCTCTTGACCGGCCACTATTCCCATCAAAACACAAGGGGTTCATAAGGATGACAGAATACTTTATTGTGCAGGCCAAAGACCTAGCTCTACAGTTCCATAACCCAAATGTTTCGGTAGCGAACATCTTGCCCATGTTCTTGCAGTTTTATACCCCCTGGAGACCGGGTGACCTTGATTCCTCCATTGGCATTTTTTACCTCTGCATCATCGTGGACTTTTAAGCCATTCCACCAGACTGTTGCTCGGGCATGGGAGATCTTTTTGTCACCATCCCATTTGGCATCGTTAAAAACAAAGTGAAAGGCATGCCACTGCCCATTTGGTCTCCAGGCATTATGATCGGGCACACGATCCATACAGAAAGCAGCAATTCCATGTGGTCCAATTTTCCAATTGTAGGGATCCTGGATGTCCTTACCTTTGGGCGACTCAATCTGTATTTCATATCGATTTTGCATGTATACTCCACTATTGGTATAGCCGTCAGGCTTTCCATCTCCCCGGGCACCCAACATCATAAATTCCACATGACCTTCATAAGAGAAATATTTTTTCTTCGTAACTAAATCATGGGTCCCCCATCTTCTGCCTCCATCTGTCATCAGAGTCTTTCCTTTTCCTCCAGGATTATCCATGATCGACCAAGTAATATCCATGTCCTTTTGGGGCCACATCTCCCAATTCTTTTTGACCGACTCCATTGTTCCATCAAAAAGAATTGCGGCTCCCTTAGGTGCTTTTTGTCCGACATCCTTGCTCTTTTCATACCCCTTTCGATTCTCGGGTCTTTCTGCTTTACCAGCATGAATGATACTGACAGAGACAAGCATGAGAGAAGTTAATATAGATTGAAAATTAATTTTATTCATTTGTTATTTAACTCAAAAAGGCGGGACAAAAGAGATGACAATCATGATGCAGGCAGGAGAGTGCAAGATGAAAACAAAGTTCTAATAGTTCGGCTATTTTTTCTTCCTCTTTTCGGAACACTCGTTGTCTTTGTCCGGGCAGGACTTTGAACCCTTCAGCGAACATTTTCCGGGTTTGCGGGATTCTTTCTTACCTCCTCGCTTTTTTTCCTTTGTACAATTTGATTCTTCCTGGTCTTTCCTGCACTCGGATTTTTCCTTGGTATTAGGATGTGCTTTTACTCCCTCTGCCTTCTCTACACTGGGTCCTTTTCCGTTTGGATGAGGCATTGCCGACCGTGGACCACCCCGTTGTAAATTAGGTCTGGGCCCTTCGTAAGGATGGACAGGGCGGGCACCGTGATGGGGCATATCTAAGCGCATTTGCATCTCCATATGTTTTCGGTGCTTATCTAACTGTAAATTCCCCATATCCCATTCACGACGTTCCCGGTCAAAATCTCGCTTCATACGCTCCCGTTGATGGCTCCATTCCATGCGTTGTATATCGTGCTCATGCTCAAGTCGTTCCAGCTCAAACTCCAACTCTAGGAGTTCAATTTCGTGCTCCAATTCTTTCACCATTCTCAAATCCTCAACCTCATCATCTCCATGCTTTGTTCCCTGATAATGTCCATGCTCACGCTGAACAGCATGCCATTTCGCCCAACCTTCTTTCTCGGTAATCTTGCCGGCATCCACGGCCCGCTTGATGCGTTCACCGATTTTGTAAAGCTCGTGCTTATGATCTTCCCCGGAAACGGAAATCATTCCAAAAAAGAGAATATTTAATATTATTACAGCTACGGTTGACTTTTTCATAAAGCAGAAAATGGAATTGAAAGAATCCTCATTACAAAAAAGAATAAAAATAAAGTAAACTTCTTTTTACCTCTTGATTTGCTTTAAAAAAAACAGCTTCGCGAAATGAATCGAATCATTTCCTTACTTACTATCCTAACCCTTTCTACTCCAGTGCTGATTGGAAGACCCAATGTTGTCGTTGTCTTTATTGACGACATGGGTTGAGGAGACTTTTCCTGCTTCGGAAATAAAGATGCCCAAACTCCTCATATCGACCGCTTGGCAAAAGAGGGACTGCGGTTCCACCAATTTTATGTCAACTCTCCGATCTGCTCCCCTTCCCGGGTGGCCATCTCTACTGGTCAGTATCCTCAGCAATGGAAAATCACTTCTTACTTGAGTAACCATGACCATAACGAACAAAGAGGAATGGCCCAGTGGCTTGACCCCAAAGCACCGATGCTTGCAAGATCCCTCCGCAAAGCAGGCTATGCCACCGGACATTTTGGAAAATGGCACATGGGCGGTCAGCGAAATGTCGATTACGCACCTGCAATTACAGAGTATGGATTCGATCAATCCCTGACTAATTTTGAAGGAATGGGGCCAAAATTATTACCTCTCACCCTCAAACCCGGGCAGGACTCAAAGAATCCGGGACGAATTTGGGAGCATGCTACCCGCTTGGGCGAAGGTGCCCGCTGGATGCAGCGATCTAAAATCACCGAAGGCTTTGTGGATGCCGCCATTCCTTTTATCCAAAAAGCCAAGCAGGCAAATAAACCTTTTTACATCAATCTTTGGCCTGATGATGTTCACGGCCCTTTTTGGCCACCAGTTGACAAGTGGGGAGATGGCTCAAAACGCCGGCTTTTTCTTTCCGTACTTGAAACGATGGATCAACAACTGGGTAAGCTCTTCGAGCATGTTCGCAACGATCCTGACCTTGCTGACAATACGCTCATACTTGCATGCTCTGATAATGGACCTGCACAGGGAGCCGGTGTAGCCGGGGCCTTCCGTGGATACAAAACCCATCTCTTTGAAGGCGGCATCCGTTCTTCACTTGTTGCGTGGGCCCCCAAACTTATGGCTCAAAAAGCGCTCGGCACCATCAATAAAAAGTCTGTTTTCTCCGCTATTGATCTCGTACCTACTCTGCTTAAAATTACCGGAACGAAAGTACCCAAAGGTGTGAAATTTGACGGAGAACCCCTGCAAGACATCCTGCTTGGAAAATCCATGGCATCCCGAAAACAAGATATCTTTTTTCGTCGACCGCCGGACCGCGACTCGTTTTACGGAGTCAATGATCTGCCCGATCTTGCTATCCGTTCAGGAAAATGGAAATTACTCTGCGAATATGATGGTTCGGACGCTCTTCTGTATGATCTGGCAATGGACCGAGGTGAACAAAAAAACCTTGCCCAAAATCATCCAAAGATAGTGAAAGAGCTTACGGAGAAAGTGACTGCCTGGCACAAAACAATGCGGCCGGACAACGGGCCACAAATGAAGTATAAAAACTAAATCACAGAAGAGTGAATCAATCGCGACATGATTTATTCGCCTGCGT
>JAQWWZ010000023.1 GCA_029254745.1 Opitutales bacterium
ATAATCAAAACCATTAATACATCCACCAAAGGGATGATATCAATCCTGGCTTTGCTTCGGTTTTTCCTCATTTTAAAAACTCCCAATCTTCCTGCTTCTAGCGTCATTAATCCTTGAGCTCACCCATTGTAAGGATGTAACCCTTTTATCAACTACTCGCCCCAGGTATGCGTGACCTATCAAAGTAGGTATTGCAATGGCGAGACCCAAGATTGTGGTAAGGAGGGCTAGCCCAATACCTTCCGCAAGAACATCTTTGCCTTGAGCAAGATCTGGAATGGATGAAAAGACCTGAACTAAACCAGTAACAGTACCAAGAAGACCGATGAGCGGAGCACCTGAAATTACGATTTCCAGGATGAATAACCCTTTCTCCATAGAAGAAATCTCGAGGTCTGTATAAGCCTTTAATGATTCGGGGGATGGGTTCTCATTCAACGCAACCCAGACAATTCGTTCTGAAGCTGAGTTTTGCTTCCACTTTTTGTGTGGAAAGTCGCCTGTCTTTAAGGCTTTTTCAACTTTTCGAGGAAAGGTCTTACTTCTCCGTAATGATAAAAGCCGCTCCGTTAAAACAAAAACTGAAAAGAACAGGCAAGCGCCAAGTGGATAAATAAAAACACCAGCGTCATGAATAGTGAGAGGGCTTTTCAAAGACAGGAAAAGATCATTGAGGTCTCGTGGTGGAACGGTTTCGGATAAAAGCAGTAGATTTATATTAGATAATGTATGAAGGCCCGATATCTCTTCATTTTTGAAATCTACTTTTTTAATGGTATCGTAGAGTGAAAATTTAAACTCACCCACCTCAAACAACCCTGCAAGTTCATAAGCTGGGATATCACTGACAACCAATTCATCTGCTGACTCCTTAGGCAAGGATGTCACGGTGTAGCCCTTATGCTCTAATGCTTCTAAGAAATGCTCAGGGACAATGCGGGAGACTTGGTTTTCAGGGATACAACTGGTGACAAATACGAAACAAAATAATCCGAAAAAAACGAAAACTTTACTGTTTGAAGAGTGCAAGCTGTTTACCTGTAAAAGAGGTTTCCGGCAACTGCCTCTACAGAAGAACTGGTGCTTACTAGTTCATCCAAAGGATCCCACATACCATTGACGAGAGAACTCCTTGCATCTTCTCGTATTTCAACGGGTAAAACCAAGGCACCAGCTGTAACTCGTAACTCTTCTAAATCAAGGTTGATTTCGGTCTCAGGATCAGCATCAATAAGCTTAATGAGTTTTTCTCTATTTGCCTTCGACATGGAGACACAGGGTATTCCTAAGTTGATCGAATTTCCAAAAAATATTTCAGCAAAATTTCCCGCAATCACGCCCCGAAAACCAGCACGGTATAAAGATTGTGGAGCATGCTCTCTTGAGCTACCACACCCAAAATTTGAACCAGCTATCAAAATGGAAGCATCATTATAAGCAGGGTCATTTAATACATGCTTTTTTTTGCTACCTTCTTGGTCGAACTTTACATCATGAAATAGGTATTCGCCCAATCCATCAAAAGTTACGCATTTCATGAAGCGTGCTGGAATAATTCGGTCCGTATCAATATCATCTCCTGGGACATGGATACCGCTGCCTTTAATACTTGTAATCTTTGCAAGTGCCATAATAAAAAAATTAGGAATTAAAGACTAGCCTTGAGTCTGATATCTCTCCACAAATTGCTGCCGCCGCTACCATAGTTGGACTCATGAGCATAGTGCGCCCAGTTGGACTACCCTGCCGGCCTTTAAAGTTTCGGTTGCTGGAGCTTGCACATAATTGATCACCAACTAATTTGTCTGGATTCATTGCCAAGCACATAGAGCAACCGGCATTTCTCCACTCAAATCCAGCTTCCGTGAAAACCTTGTCTAGCCCTTTTTCCTGGGCAAGCTTACTAACGATTTGAGAACCAGGCACTACGATTGCTTTTATACCCTCCTTTACGCGGTGACCTTTGATAAGGGAAGCAACTTCTTCAAGATCGGAAAGTCTTCCATTTGTACAGGAACCAATAAATGCAACATCAATGGGTGTACCTTTGATCGGTTGCCCACCTTCCAATTTCATGTATTCGAGGGCTTCCTCAATACTTTCTTTTTCGGTCGGATTTACTCCATCCGTAGTTGGAATAGATTCGTCAATCGATATGGCTTGAGCAGGGTTTATTCCCCAGGTAACCGTTGGAGATATCTCTGATGCATCAATCAGCACGATATCATCATATTTACAATCGTGGTCAGATGAAAAACTTTTCCATTGATCAACCGCAAGGTCCCAATGCTCACCGGTTGGTGCATAAGGCCTTCCTTTAAGGTAATCAAATGTCTTCTGGTCAGGGTTCACATAACCAACACGGGCACCGCCTTCAATGGACATATTGCAGGCAGTCATCCTTTCCTCCATGGAGAAATCATCAAATACTGTACCGGCATATTCATAAGCAAAGCCAGTACCACCATTTACACCGAGTTTTCTTATAATATGCAAAATTACATCTTTGGCATACACGCCGGAAGCGAGATTTCCATTTACCTCAATCCTTCTAACCTTCAATGGATTTAAAGCCATGGTCTGAGTTGCTAGTAAGTCACGAACTTGACTGGTACCAACACCAAACGCGATCGCCCCGAAAGCACCATGGGTTGATGTATGGGAGTCGCCACAGGCAATCGTCATACCTGGTTGGGTCAATCCTTGCTCTGGGCCAACAACATGAACAATCCCCTGATTCCCTGAGCTTACATCAAAAAAGGTAACACCCGTATCTTCACAATTCTTACGTAATTCCTTGATCATTGCATCTGCAAGAGCATCAGAGTAAGGCTCGCTTGCTTCATTGGTTGGAACAATGTGATCCACCGTCGCAAAAGTTCTTTCAGGGTAGCGAACAGGTAACCCTTTTTCACGCAACATACCAAAAGCCTGAGGGCTTGTAACTTCGTGAATAAGGTGGCGGCCTACGAACAACTGAGTTTGACCATTGGCAAGTGTACCAACGGAGTGGGCATCCCATACTTTTTGAAAAAGATTTTTAGAGGTCATTTTAGAAAGACTTTATAATGGGCAGGTGTAACATCTGCAAGACCAATGCCAGTGAATCCTAAATTACAAACTGGGATATTGGTAAGTTCGTCTAAGTCGGAGTTCGCTGGAAGACAACTTTTCCTTTAAGCCTTTTTCCTTGCGAGATCTTTCGCTGAAAAACTTATTAAACGCCTTGGTGTTCCTTTGCTGTAACTGCAGTACCCGTTCTACCTGGCTGTTAATTTCTGGATTTAGCTGGTAATCATCATTCAATTTTTCCTTGGCGGAAACTAAGAAATTGAGTGAATCATCTTTCTTTTCCAGGATCTCTTCAATCGTATCCAAATGTTTAGCCGCAATCGCCTGGGTCTCGGCATGCAATAATGACTCATAGGCTTCCATAGCGAGAGAGAATTCATTGAAAGATTCGGCTTTCAACTGAGGCGACCCAAAAAATGTTATGCCTGAAGCGAAATCGAACCTGAGCCTGGATCGGAGGATTGTGAACCTTCAGGGTTTTGCGCAAGCATTTCTGCCCAGGCATCGCGAAGTTCATCCATTACCTTGTCTGCCTCCTCAATCGGTCCCGATTTCTTTTGAAGGTTTGCCTGTTGGAGTTGATGCAGAACATAATCATACAAACGGTAAAGGGTACCTGGTAATTCACCAGGAACCGTCATATCAAGAGAAGACTGCAATTCAGTAACAATATTTTGGGCTTTAATCAGATTATTGTTGATGATCTCATTTTTCTTCGTCAAGTCGTCGACATCAAACCCACGTTTTGCGGTTGCTGAAAACTTAAGGTAGCCATCAAACAACATTAAAACCAACTTTCCGGGAGAGGCTGTCTTTACAGACTGGGCCTTGTATGATTTTGCTATTTTGTCGTACTGCACGCCTAAAGTTGATTGAAACTGGTTAAGACTTAAAGATTTTCGGTATCGATCAATTTCTCGGCAAGAGCATCAAGGGACTCATCACTCAGCCAATCCGGATCATTGAGCAGGGCTTGTGCTCTTGCAATGGCATCTGGTCGGATATCGGGTGATGAAGCGTCGGCTCTCCTTGCAATTGCCCCGATGTCGGTGAGGGAAACATTTTCTCGATCACCTGCTTGTGGATCACTAGATAAAGGGGAATGACTTCGGACCATTTTGCCAGAAATATCATTTCTAGGCAGCCGAGGCTGTGTTTGGTCATATCCTTGAATCGAATCCATAAAGTATATCTAAGCTTAAAATGTGCCAGAATGTGTCTTAAGGCAACAAAATAAGGTTACCTCATAGGGAGTGTGGAAAATACCGTAGACGCAATATATTTGGTAAAAGAGCGGGGTGATTGAATAACACTGCCGCTGGTTTTCTGTGATAACGCTCGTACTTGTTCTTTTTCCTGAAAAATTGAAGCGCCCACAATTACATTTGCATGCCCTGTGTCAAATGTCTCATCAATAGCCCAATGGAATTCACCAGATTTTATATCCACAAGTTTTGCCCTTACGGATAGAGACATAGGTTTGTAGGGTTTGTAAGAGCTAAGATCGACGAACAGTATAGCGTTTGCCATGGTATTTGCTTCGATTGCTTTAAGGAATCCTTCCGGTAAGGTAGAAGAAGAGGACATTCTTGCCTCACCATAGGCACGCTTTAAAAAAGATGGTTCAATACTAACGGTCTCAAAGATTCTTTCCTGTGAAAGTTCTTGGAAAAATACATCATCCGCAAATGAAAGGAGGGTAGAATCGGGATCAGGGTAGTAGCATGGCATGACAGCAACCCGGTTAATGTAAGCAGGAAGCCTCTCGATAGGATAGAGGTTTTTGGGCACAAAAGGTTCTGCTCGGGCAACTACTTTTTCTTCTTCAAATTTCCTACAAGATGTAACCATTAATATAACTGTGAGGAAAAGGGTAAAAATTCTCATCTCTATTACTTTTTATTATTATTGAAGGTATTCTGAAGAGTTTGCATCTGAGTATTTGTCTTAGACTGCATCTCTTCCATGCGCATGAAACCAGCCCTTAAAGTTTCTTCTCGTTGCTCCAGGTAAGTTTCCAAGTCCTCAATGCGATCATCGATCCTGCTGTTCTGACTTTTTATACTCTCAATGTGAGTGGTGTAAGCACCTTTATAACCGGAATCTCCGTCACCTGTTAAGAAAGATGTTATAAAATCACCAATTGCATAACTCAAACCCTTGTAATCTCGCTCACTATTTGTATTGAGATCAAAAGCTGCTTCAGTTGGAACTTCAGCAAAGAGTGCTTGCACTTTTTCGGGTTGTTCCTCCAAGGCTTGTAGAAGCATTGCAGAATTTTCGATCTTTATATTATCAGACCCGATACCGAAATCTAAACCAAGATTTGAAAAACGGAAAGAACTGTAGGAGGGACTGCTTGCCTCCCAGTCAGTACCATTCCATTCATAAAAGGCAGCTTGACCACTATCATTGTCATCAAGAACTTTTATCATGTAGCCTTCATCAGTAGCGTCCAGGTTTAATTGGGCAGAGATGGCATTAACCTCGGTATTTACCGAGTCATTGGAGTTGATAATGAGGTCGGATCCATCCGTCGTAGTCGAACTTTCAGAGTGGGCAGTGGAACTACCAAAAGCTAGCTTCCTGAGTTTTCCACTTAAACTACTGATCTCCATATTGCTAGAAAACCTGCCAGCAGTGACATTATCACCATCATTTGTAATAGATACCAAGCTCTCAATGTAATCCTGTGCATCATTAAATTCTTCGATGAATTTATCGATCGCTGCTTTTGCCTCACCAGTATCTTTAGAAACAACAAAACGGGCACTACCACCAATAGACACATTGGCGATATCAAAAGAAATCCCTTCGTATCCATGCTCATCTTGAGAAAACTCAGTTTCGGTGCTGTATATGCGTCCTCCCCCATTGACTTGAACCACAGAATTTTCGCCTAGTTCTTCCTCAAATGAACGGGCAACTCCAAGAATTACTTGCTTCCACTGAGGGCTTTGGGAAGAAGGGCGATCAAGGGGTGAATCAATATGCGCCTGCCAATAAGTGACCTCAGTTCCATCAGTAACCTGCACATAATCTCCTTTCGTATAATTGGCACTCGAATCATAGGCAGAATCCACTGAGCTTGGTGCCGCAATTCCCATTAAGTTCAGAATATTTCCAGCCCCTACATTTGCGGAAGAAATCGTGTCCCAGTCTGGGGATTCATGTAAAACCATACCCACTGAACCTGTCTTTTTATTCTTGAGAACAAAGCGATCACTAACGGGGTCATAATACATATCCACATTTGCCTCCGAGCGGTTCACCCGGTCGATTAGATCAGATAAGGTGTCATTATTCACATCGTAATCGATACGAACCGCACCCTCGCCTTCCCCTACAAAAAAGTTCCCAAGACCAGAAGTGAGTCCTGTAAATGCATCACTGAAATTGGAACTAGCTAAAGATACCATCATATTTAAGCTACCAAGTGCATGACTGCTTGTCAGTTGCTCTTGCTGAACAACAGTCCAATATCCGCTTTCTTCGTCTGGCTCCGGTACATCATATCGTTGCCAGAAATCAGAGTCTGTAAACCTGCTTTTGTTTGCTTGCTCGGTAATGCTCGAAGCACTCATGGTTGCAGGGTCTGCAACTAGATTCCAATCACTTTCACTGCCTGCGGTACCAGGCTCATTACTTGTCGCACTAACAGCCTCATATATTTTACCACCATGCAGTATGTAATCCCCCGAACTGGCACTACCCGTCCAGCTATCATATGAGAAGTTACTGTCATCAGGAAATCCGTTTTCCAAGCCATCTCGATTACCGGCTTTATTATCACCCAGGAAGGACCCAACTGAGGCAATGTTTGCCCAAAGAGAAAAATCGATGCTAGAAATTGTCGCCCCCGCTCCAGACTCATCATAACGAGTCATTCCCGGAGCAACCTCTTGCCAATAATTTGAATCAAAATCGTTCCTGCTGTTGGCATGGGCCACTTCAGTCCAATAAGTTGAATTTGATATGGAAAGATCTGCCTTTTCCCAAAAAGTATCGACTAAGTTTCCTCCACCAAGGTCAGCAAGGTCATTTATGCCTGCGGTAACATCATCCCATTCTGCGGCATTAAAGGCGGCAGCGGTAATATCTGTATTCGCCCGAAGAAACTGCCCGCCAGAAAGTATGATGTCACCTGATGTATAGTCACTGGTATCCGTAAAATCCTGTATATTATTCCATGCATCAGACTTAGGTAAGTAGTAATTACCCTCGACACCTGCTATTCCTTCTTGACCAAAAACCAGGTTTGTTGCTTCCCCCCACCCACTTTCAGTATTGTAGAGAGTCGTATCTGTTGCACCACCGTGCTCAGTCGCAGAGGTCTCACCCGCAAGTTCGTACGCCCTGCCCTCTAGAAAGGCAACGGATGGAATATCACCAACCCAAGCCTCAGAAGCAATCGCAGATGGATGCCCAGTTGCAGATGAGTAATTACTCCAGTCCACACTGTCTGTGATATGTCGGTCTTGAATAGAGCGGAAAAAAGAGCCATCACTGGCTTTAACGATATCACCAGATTTGTAAGCATCTGCCGATGTAGTCCCCGCAGCATTTACAGTTTGGTCGATACCATGACTTCCACTGTCAACACTACTAAATAAATCAATCTTGATGCTTTCAAGGTCTACCAGAAGCTCAAAGTTTGCATTTTCGTTACTCACTCGATTGCCAATTGCAAGCTGTGACCCATCCCATTGATCGTGAGCAATAGCAGCAGTTGCTTCGTATAAAAAGCCCTGATGATAGACCCTGTCACCTACTCCATACTCTTGCCCGGAGTCATACTGTGCCTCCTTGGAAACTCGTTGGTAAAGCTTACCATTAAATTCTGCATAGCTTCTTGAATCCCCTGGGGAAACGGAAGAATTTCTATCCGTGGAATGCAGCCAAGCCTTGGCCCCATCACCGGCGTTGAAGATAGAAACACCAGTCCCCGCTTCATTTACTGCATCAACAAGGTCTGTGTTACGACCTAAAAGACGCATCGCTTTGAGGAAATTTGAAGTGTCAGTTGTGGAACCTAAAACAGGCAGCTTACTATCTTCACCAGGGAGCTTTTCTCCTGAATCAATAGTGATTTTGTCAGTCACTGAATCGTAAGCCATGGTGACCGCAGTAGAGTCAGACTCAGGATTTACTCCCTCGACATCTGTTACCTGAGCATTGATCTCATCGAGCAGTTCTTGGAGCGTGGTATTTAAGTTGGTTATATGAAAAGTCCTGCCTTCGATGGTAAAGGTACCAAGCGTAATTTCTGACTGCAGCGGTAGGTCACTTAAGCTTTGCGTGGGGTCAAGCCCAGCACCAAGCTTGCGGGCAGTTCGATTGGAGGAGGAAAGCTCGGTCTTGGTAGCAAGAGATTCCACAAGAACTTCAAAGTCTCCGGTTATAGCTCCAGCCTCTGCATTTGCAGATAAGCCACTGTCAGTACCTTTAGAAGAAACTTTTCGAGACCTGAATAAATCCTCATTCTGGAGGGACTTACTTGCCGTGTTTAGGGCATCCAACTGGCTCTTTAAAAGGTCTAAGTCGGAAATTTTCTCCTCATTCTCCTGCTTTTCTGCAAGCAAACGCTTTTGCGGAATCCTTTCCAACTCGATCAATTGATCAACAACAGGTGCCCAGTCAAATCCCGAAGCAAGCCCAGTTAGTTGGAGGTCAGATCCCATTATTCACCAAAAGGTTGCAGGAGGAATCTACCTGAGGTAGCTTGTAAAGTTGATTGGCATGTGGAAAACATCACGCCTGCGTAGAGCAATATTTATGCCATCAATCGATCTCTTTTGTCCTACAGGCAGAGGTCAGCCTATTTCTGCATGCTTACTCATTTCCGAAAGCAACCATTGGCATCCTTCAGCCAGTGCCCAAAAATACTCCTTATTTCTCTGAATAATAGCCCAATTCTGGTTGGGTGAATCAATGTCGCGGATAAGGCGGCGATACTTAACAATTTCTCCCTTGGTTTTACCTTCGAAAAGAATGCCCCAGAGGTCCTTTCGGGAATCAACTAATTGATTGATTTCGGTGGCGTCGCTCAACAATTTAATAATGACCTTATTTTTAGCATAATTCATCCCGGCATATTTCTCAGGAAGTAATTCCGTTTTGATTGCAGTCGAAAGTGATCTTTCTAAAATACCTGATACATATTTCCGGCAAGGACTAAAGACATGCCTCAAAGGCGTATTCTCGGCTCTCTGCGCAAGCAGAGTGTCGAGTTTACTGTCAAAGACTTTACTTTTCTTATCCCCTATCCAATGCTCTGCATCCTCAATACTTATATAAGGAGCACCCTGAACTTTCACCCCAGTTCGAGCCAAGTTTCGATAATCTACTCCGCTTTGAGCACGTATAAACTCCTCAAAAGTCTTCAAGTACACAAAAAGTCGACCTTCCACAAGTACAGTTTCCTGTGTATTGCCGGGCAATTTATGACCCTGCACGGTGTCAGCATAGTGTGCACCGCGGTCCGCGTATGCAGAATCATCGGTGTAATATCTGCCATCATCCCGAATGCACATATCCTGCCCCACAAATAAAACTTTTTTACAACCCAGCAGCCTAGAGATATCGAGTACACAGCCCGAAACTGTACCTTTCTCCATAATCTTTGACCCCAACGGCTTGCCTTGGAACTTTTTTAGCACATCCACGATGGGGTTAAAGGTACACCAGGAGAAAATTTTACCGGGAAACAGATTCACAATATCGGGGTAAGCACTGTAGGGGCATGCCAACCTAAGCCCCTTTACATCTACCCCGCCAAAACCTTCAAATGTGGGGGAATTGGGGTCGGCGGTTACCACCAAGTGCGGACGGATGCCATTGTTAACAAGTTTCCTTAGGGGGCTATTACTCGTAACGATTATGGCTTTATCCTGCACAGAGCGAAGAAAGGGAATAGATTCATCCAGGGAAGGGCCAGCTCCCACCAAAATAAAAGGAATCTCCTCAAAACCTGCCCCGATTTCTGCTAAGTCTGGAGCCGATGCCATAGCAGGCAAATTGGTAAATGTATTGCTTTGGATCTTGGGGGCGGTACGAAGGTTTACCTCGATTAAGGGGCGGATGACAAGGTATTGGCGGATTAATTCGTTCCGCATTTTGTCATAATACCGTTCGTCCACTGAATGTAGGGGGGAAAAAAGGATCATATTGACATCCTGAATTGCACTTAAGGCCGCATTTTGAATATCCTTAAAAAAGCCATCATCCAGTTCCCCAACTCCCAAAATCAATCGGTCGTTTGCTAATAACTTTGAGCAGTCTACTCTCGATAAAGTTTCCCTCAGAAAGGCAGGATCTTTTTCTGCAACAAGGACAATGGTTCCATTGGATGAATGAGTGAGGAAGTATTCTATGTGCGAGCCATCACCAAAGCCAGATATCGCATAAAATGATTCAGGAGCAATCTCCAAACCTTCAAACCATCGCTTTAACAGGTTCTCGCGGTCTTCATTCCCGTAAGTTTCAAAAGAGTGCTCGCCCCGGATTGTTTTCAGTACTTGCCCACCAGACTCTTTTGCCTCGTACATGAAATCAATTGGACGGGCGGGACTAGAGGCGATTACTCGCTGATAAACTACAGGAAATCGTGCCCGAAGCACCACCTCATTTTCTGGAAGAAGCCGGACCGAACTCATCGAGCTACTCCTTCAGTTATTTTATTTTTGAGAAAGGGTATAATTTCTTCAGCAAAAAGCAGGGTTCCTTGCCTGTAGATGGAGCAAAAACGATGGGTAAGCTCATCCGATAAGCACGCAGGGCTTCCTCGCTCAAAGCTATCCATTATACCCTCCAATGATTTGGCCTGCTCGCTGGAAATCTTCTCAAAATTCGCACTCCATGGAGGTTGATATGTTTGCACATACGGGATCAGGTTATCGAAAAGCTCAGCAAAAGGTTTAATTTTGCCAATTAACTCATCCATACGCTGAAAAACTTCAGACCAGGAAGTTTTGAGTACATTACAGGCATATGACTGCATTTCCTTATCCAGGTTCACCACGTGCTTACTGGCTTCCATGACCAGTCGCAAAGTAAGTTCATGATGAGTCTGTGATCTTGCTTCAATCTTGATAAAAGAATCTGGAGTATCCCCTTTTCTAAGGGTATCAACTCCATCCACGACAAATTCCACGATGACTCGTCCATTTTCAGCCAGCACACCCGCAAGGAGTTCGTATACTCTCGCTGTCTCCAAAGGAATTCCATCCTTAAAGACAACCTCCTCATTATCCACCCAAGCACTTGGCATATGGGAATCATTACACTTCAAGATTCTGCCTTCAATCCTATTTTGTACAAAATAAATGCAATTTTTATAAAAATCTTTATTTACTAATAATCAGTACTTTAGGTAATTAAATTCAATTTTATTTAATTTATTTTACTTTTTTTTCTAAAGTAATTCCTGAGGTTGACGATTATCCCAAACGTTGAAGACAAGGAGGTCGACAACAAGAGTCGCAAGATTCTTTCAAACAATCCCAGTCAGGCGTCAAGGAAGACGCTTTCACAAGTCAAGGAGGACAATAAAGTGAGTATAGTCATAAATTCAAACATGGCAGCGTCATATTCGGCGCTGAATATGAAACGTGCAAACGATCTTCTATCGAAGAGTTTGCAACGCTTATCTAGTGGTAAGCGGATCGTATCCCCTGCGGACGACGCAGGAGGCTTAGCAGTAGGTCTCAAACTACAAAGCAGTCTTAAACGAGCAGCTGCATCAAGGATGAATACCCAAAATGGTACATCTTTTTTACAAATGCAGGACAGCGTCATGAAAATCGGCGGCGAAATATTGGATCGCATGGCAGAATTGAAAAGCTTTTTCAATGATGTTTCCAAAAATGCGGCAGACCGTGAAACATACAACCATGAATTCCACGAACTGCAGGTTGAGCTTAATAACTTGAGATCCCAAAAGTTTAACGGGGTTTCCTTATTTGCTACTTATGAGCCAGATAATAACCCCCTAAAGATCATCACTTCCGATGACGGATTGGGTGAACACATCGAGCTCTCTCGCTCTGGTCTTTTTGAAAACCTCAAATCAAAGTTTGGTGCAGACGGAGAATTAAATTCCGGATCCCACGGATCTTACCGTCAACTCGTTGGCGACTTTACCCGTGATGGTGGCCTTACCGATGCAAGCCCTGGAAAAACCTCTCGCTCATACGGAAAAGGTGATGTTGTATTTATGGGGGGCGGATTAGACTCCAAGTCTGGTTACTTCATGGCTCTCACCGATGTACAATCCGGTGTTCGCATCGAAGATACTGCATCTCCAACAACACAATGGATCCGTTTAGCGGACAGTGAAGGTTTGGGATTTGCTGAGTCTTATCCAGCTGCTTCCGAATACAACCCCGACAGTATGAAGTACACATCCGATGGCGATGTTGTGTCTTACTTAAAGGATGATGTAATAAAAGTTCCCGCTCACTGGTCTTCCCCAGGAAGTAATCTCTTCTTGCGAGCCAATGCTGATATTCCCCGTGGTATGACTTTGGCTGATGTATTTGCGAGAGATACAGCTACAGGTGAATCGCTCTACATTGGAGACGGAAAGTACTTTGATTATGTTGGTAAGGACAGTTCCAACCAAAACGGTTTACCAAGTAAGCCAACTTCGGAGTACATTCGTGCCAATATAAACCTTTCTGAACCATCCTTATATAATTCAGATACACCAACCGCTGCCGGTTTAATGGCAACTATCACCAGCAACGCGGCCAATGGCTACACACCAAGTTATGTAAAGGGAAGCGATGGCGAAATCTACACCCCTGCTTTCGATTGGGATTTAGAGGAATACAACCCTCTTTTCAGTTACAACTACGGTGATACTGTATTTAAGGCAGATACTAACGAGGTCTTGCAAATGCAAGCGGATGTAAAAGGAACATGGGGAGCAACCACCTACTCGAAAGGTGACTTTGTTCAACATGACGGAAAATGGCATCAAGTGACAGCTACCACCGGAGCAACAAGCTCCGACGCGCCTCACAACCCAGATACTGCTGTTACCTTCAACGCAAGCAACCCCTTCTCCGAAGGAGATGCTGTCGTCACAGATACTGTCAACCTTAAGCAAATTATGGTCGCAACAAGTATCATGCAAGGTGAGTTTGATCCTTACGCTAATTACTCAGACGGCCAAGTTATTCAGCAAGGTGTAGACTTCTACGCACTCGACGCTGCTGCTGTTACCGCCCTCAGCACAGACTGGACTGTCCAAGACCATGCTCTTAATGACATCGTCCGTTACAACGGTAACTACTACAAAGCCCTAGCAGCTACAACCAGTACAGACCCGACAGCTGCAGACTACGATATTACCAACCCTGAAGACTCTGCCAATTGGGGTTCAATAGGAACCGATATTGCCAACTTGATAACGGAAGGTATGGCGATTCCCGCAGCAGTTACTGCAAATGTAACTGGCCAAGCAAATGGTACCGATATCACAACGGGCACTTACTTCAAGGTGTCTCCTTTTCAGGCTTACGATGTAAATGGTACCACCGTTTTAGGTGACCCTACCACAAACAATGGTGCTATCGATTACACTAGTGATTACATGGATGTAACCAACACCAAGTACTGGAGTAAGACACACTACGGTGCGTTGGATGGTGTAACCGTTAATACTAGCTACCAGTATGGAGATAACATTGCTCACCAAGGTAAGCACTACATCTATACCTCTCACTTATCATCTGATAACTTCAAGTACTTAGAAGGTGCAGATCCTGACACCGGATACACCGAGTTTGAAAACCTGGTCAAGTACGGTGCGGTCACTGAGCTAACCATGCACATCGATACCCGTGGTGGTGGAGGCGGTGCCAACCTTCCTGAAGGTGTTTTCTACCGCCCCGACCAGTCCCTCGAGTATGTTGACCGCCTATCGAATTCCGGTACTGTGCGCACAAACAATGTTGAGCGTCGTTCCGAGGTCTACAACCCACCAGGTGATGATGTCTTCAACTCACAGGACGACCAGTTTTATGGCGGACTTAACGCTGGAAACGATGGCATCTATGGTACCATGGATGACTTCTACTCCACCACCGTTGATCCAAATATTGCCATGAACGGCGGTCATGTGGATGCAGATGCTGATAACAATAAAGACCTGCTTAACAGCCAAAATGGACTTGAGGACTTCAGTGTAGCCGACTTCGTTGACTACATTCAGACCCTGGCCAATGTACGAGCTGTAAATGGAGGCACTCAGTCCCGCCTTGTCTATGCAAATCGCATACTTGAGGAGAACGAGATCAACCTTGGAGCTGCCACATCCAGAATCATGGATGCTGATATGGCCTACGAATCGACCAAGATGGCCCAGCAGAATGTGCTGCTGCAAGCAGGAGCCTCCATGGTGACCCAGGCAAACAGCTTATCCTCCATCGTTCTTAGCCTACTCCAGTAAGCCCGGAACCGTAAGGATCAAGCATATAACCATTGACTATAGGAGAGGATTGTAAGGATGAGCTTAAAAAGGAAATCTATTGATCTTCCAGTGCAGGTTCATCCTGTGCCCCCAGTGCCGAGTGACTACGGCACTGAGGGCTCACCCTCCCCTGTTGTCGGTTTTCAATATTATATTTACCCGTCAACTTATGCGGGCAATCCGTTAGATGAAGACGGATTTCCAATTTACTTTACAAGGGAGGAGGATTGTTCCCTGACCGTACAAATGGATCATACACTTGGTCACAATTCAACTTCTGGTACAGCCCAACCCGGTACCACAGCATTCACTACCTGCCCTACCTTTCCGGCAGGAAACAGTTATACGCAGCCCTTTTCTGCTTCGAATTCTAAATCAGCGAGTCATTCAGGTGCTTTGACGCCATCCCAGTACGACCGCTCTTACTTTATAAACCCTTCACTTCTGCCAAGTACCCCAACAGCGGATACCACCAGAGCTGGAAGTGAAGTAGCAAATTTCAATACAACTATCACGCACACCGAGTCTCACCCCACTGGATGCACTTCATGGCCAAGCTGTCAATCTTTGACAAGCACAGCCCTGCCAAGTTCCAGGACTCGCCTGCATCATCGAACCCAAGAAAGGTATCATGAATAAGAAGCAAGCGACAATCCCTGGCTCTACTCCACAAAATGAGCTCTTACAAGTCTCCGACATTCCACCACGCGAGCAAATGCCTACAGGCATGCGATGCTATGCGGATGCCGTCGAATCATTCTTGGCTACCGTAAATACGGAAGCCTCTCACTCGGTTACGAATATACCCAACTGCACTCTTAAATCCTTAAGTTTTTCTCTTCGTTTCTCTCGAGCTAAGTCCTTGCGATTGCAGCCCAAACGCGGGCATTCATCCATGGCTCTCAACACCCTATTTTTATCATGAGGAATCCTATAAAATCACAACCGGCCACCCAAGCCCAAACACTTTCTTATGAAAAAGTATACAATGCACTCAGAAGCACAAGGTCCACCGACCCGTTTCTGGGCATGCAGTTGGGGGCAGTCAGGCTCCCCCCATCTTTCTCCTTTTCAAGCACCAAGACCCCAATTTCCCCGCATAAAAAATCGGATAACAATCACCCCCGTTTTCCAAATTTCATATAATTCAATTTTCTAAATACAGACACATAAATTAACCCAATCATACCTATTTAAGACTACCCCCACTGGGTAATACCATCGGGGCTACTCTCCATACACTTTTAGTAACTTTTATCTTATATCTATCAATCCCCTCGAGTGTAGTGCATCCATTCAGACACTTCATTTGAGATGTAATTTCAAGGACCCCTAGTTCTGCTGACATTATCACATGCAGTACAACAGATTTCTCGAAACATCTCTACACTCACCTGAGGATTAGTCTTATCTTAATATTAAGCTTACTTATTATTTTACTTATTATTTTTATATTAACTCATATATCACAATATTATACGTTACAATGTTAACTTACATTTACAGTTTATTTTATACTGTGCGTGCGGGGTTTTTCAAACCCTGGTCGTTGGCCTGCTGTGCACATTTAAGGAGTTCCATGCGTGAACCCAATCACTCCATTTCAGGTGATACGAAATCCCCACCCACAAGCCTTCCCCTCACAGTTTCCGTGAAACACTTATCTTTCTACTCCCATTTTTTCCGCAACCACAATTCTCAGCTTTTCTCTTTTAAGAAACCAACAAGCAGCAATCTACTATGAAAGATATATCCAAAAACCAACCGCCTGTAGCAACAAACAATCCGGTGCCTCCAACGCCTGGTTTTGCAAAAGTTGTAGCCGGCGGGAGAGTAGTACGACCAGATGGTGAACTTCCTTTCCTGGAACGAATGGTTACCGGTACATTGCCTGCAAAAGAAAAGGCGAATGCCAGGGAATCTGCTATTCTTGCATCTGTAGCCTCTAACATCGAGGCGGGCATAAATATTGTAGACGCACAGGAGGTTGGTCTTGCAAAAATTGGGGGGAAGCTTGCGGACATATCTCTTGCCCTCAACCGTTGCAAGATTGGCAAAATATCTACCAAGGATGGTGAAAGTGCCCAAGTGGATATGGATGCTGCCAAGCAAGCCATTCACAAAGTCGCTCAATCAGTCCACGCCAATACATCACTTTTTTCACAAGGCCCGAGCAAACCCATCACCGTAGCAATTCCAAACCGCGGCGAATGGGAAGGCATATCTATTGACCGGCCCAACCTCGACACACCAGGTATTAAAACCCTCCTGTCAGGAAAGGTATATGGTGACTCAGATGGGTACTTCATCGATTCCGGCTCGATCAAGAGGGCCTTCACTGAATGGCGAAATCACTGTATTAGTAACCGCCTTCTCTGGGGTAATCTCATGGATCGTCTTCACGGTGTCTATCGGAAGCTTAACGATGTAAAAGAAGGTGCAAGTTGGTCACTTCCCCTGTCTCCCGAAAACCCAAAAATTGGCCCTCTCCGGAGACCCAACCGTAACAACTAAGAAAATCGGATTTCTTACAATGAAAACTGATCCTTTAAACCAAACCATTTGTGTGAAAACAAAACCCGGTAACCCCGGAACCCTAAAACCCAACACTCATACAAGGATGTGTGAGTATTTAAACTAATCAAGGAGGAATAAAAAATGCCGATCGTAGTAAACAGTAACACGACCGCCACCGTGGCGTCGTTCAACCTATCGAGAGCCAATGATGCTCTCAGAACCAGTCTTGCCCGGTTATCATCAGGCAAGCGCATTGTGAACCCCGCGGATGACGCTGGTGGTTTGTCCGTTGCCAACAA
>JAQWWZ010000033.1 GCA_029254745.1 Opitutales bacterium
GTCGATAAAATTTCAATTTCTAGCCCGGAAATACAAAGTTTATCAAATTCGTGGTGGTTTAGACTTTGAAAGTTATCACGGATTTCCAGTATTTTTTTTGATTGGTTAGACTCGTCAATAGCGTACACATTGTAGTCTTTCACGATGGAGGGAATAAAATAGTGATCATAACTTCTGGGGAAGCTTGGAAAATGGTAATTATAAGCACCGTCAAATGTGATATCTAAATGATTAATCTCTATCGGGGATGGCCAATTTAATTCAACAAATTCTGGATATTTGAAGTCTGTTTTTTGAGATATCCAAAGATTTGGGAGTTCAGTAGACCGAAAATTTGCGTTGGTTAAGTTTGAAGGACAGAAAAGATTCTGGGGAGGTGAGACATCAATCATCGGGCCTTGATGTAGACATGTAATGCCACTATTAAAGGGGTGAAATAAAGAATAAGGGTTCTTGGTCTTATTTTTTAGTACAGAAAGCTTAGTGTGAAGAGAAGTTCCGCAAGGGGAGTTATGTTCAAGTTCTATACCAAATTTTTCATTCGCTTGCAGTTCCAAGAAATGCCAACCGGGGGTGGTAATCTTACACGCCAAAGATAGCTCCTGTTTATTAACTTTCTGCGGTTGAAAAGTAATCCTGTCACTCATCAAACATTTTCCCGGGAATGCTAAGTTTTGAGAAGAGCCTTCCAAGAGCTTAATTTCAATAATCGTTTCCTGTGGAAACTCTAGTGATACCTGAATCTTTTCAATTTTAGATGATAGGAATGGGATCTGCACAAGAAAATGATCAGAAAACGAAATGCTACATTTTTCCTTAAAGTTGTTTGAGCTCACTGAATAAGTAGATGAAGCAGTCACTTTGGACTTAGATGCTTTATTTTCTTGGTTTGATTGATTTGTTAATGCCGTTAGTTGATTGTCGCGATTCAGGCTTTTCTGAACCTCCCTAATAAATGAGGGATCTGAGAAGTTTCTCCCAGAATCACAGAGCAGAGCAGTTGCAACGCCACAAGCACTTCCAAGATTTGACAGGGTGGGAGTGTGAACCAAGGACAAGTGCACTTCTGCAGGACTAAATATGTTATCGCCTACCCAAAATAAGTTACTGATTGTTTCAGCACGAAGGCTTCGAAGAGGGATTTCAAAAGGCTCAGAAATCGCGATCTGATTTCTAGATGAAAACTGCAAGCTCTCAGGAGAGGGGAGGGGGGCGTAGGAAATAGCAATTGAATCCGGGTAAGCTTTCCCGGATTCAATATCACAGGTGTTCAAATCGAAAACACTTTTCCCTCTGTATTCTTTGCTTACCACAGCATGAGTAGAGATGCTATCCATATAATAATTCCGAAGAACCTCTGAAACAGGTGATCTGTTTTTGAGATAATCCCATGCACACCAAGCAAGTCCTTCTGATGACATCAACTCAGGGCGGGATGATCCATGCCATTCAATCAAATGCTCTCCCTCCAAGGAGATTTCGAGTGACTCCATCAGGTCAACTTTTGCCAGCAATGAATTCTCCTCCCATTTCCAAGTAATCCATTCGGGCGAAGAGAATGGCATATCCTTTAAGCTCTTTCTGAGTGTAATGACGCTAGACAGCTTTTGGGATAAGCCAACTGACTGCATGATGTTCTGCCCGTGGTCATGCTCAATTGGTACAAATGCAGGGGATAGGCCCGCCACCTGGCTATTTTCCGTACAGTCAATAAAGAATTTACTTTTAAAAGTCCTCCGGTGTAAGCGAGTCGGGTCAAACACTTGAAGAAAAAGCATCGAGCTTCCATCGGGTGAAAACTCTACATTGACTGGAATGCAGTTAAAGAAAAGCGATACCCTTTCCTCATTGCTTATTATTTCCTGTAATACCCTTGATTGACCGAGGTGAGTTCCCTCCTGATTGAATCGCAAAATCCTTAGGCATATTTCTTCATAAATCCCACCTTCCCTGGCATGAGGAAAGCAATTTTCCGGTGCAATCGCTGCAGGGAACTTTGAATATTGGTCCTGAAGCCCACCGAGGGTAGTGTCCTTCACTAAAAGAGCAACATTCGCACCTTGCCTTGCCGCTGAAATTGCCGCACAGATACCAGCAAACCCACCCCCAACGATCACAACATCTTTTCTCTCTGATGATACCTTCAAAATTTTACCATGATTTTTATTACTCTTATTCAAACAAACTCCACTTGTGAAACCGAGCTAATAATTTTTATTAAGTTTTGTTAATAGTAGAGGTTAAGATATTTTACTATTGTGCATCCTTGCCTCCTAGCATAGACAACTTCTCGTGCCCGTTTCAAATATCTATAACTCCCTTTGATGAGGAACTTATTTCCAAGGTGGTCCAACACCATTCCTCTTAAGTTTATCATCGCCTTAGGCCTCCTAGGTGGGGCTGTTGTGGCAGCGATCACTTATTACGCCACCCCCAAGTATACCCGTGTCGGATATCAACCGACGCAACCTGTTCCTTACGATCACAGCTTCCACGCTGGTCAACTTGGTCTTGATTGCAGATATTGCCACCACGGTGTTGAGAAATCCTCTCATGCTAATATCCCTTCAGCCAATGTATGCATGTCATGCCACAAAAATGTTAAAGCAGATTCTCCTTTATTAGAGGTTGTACGCCAGTCTTATTTTGGTGAAGACTCAAACCGGGACGGAAAGCTTTCAGAGGACGAGGATTTAAATGGTGACGGTTTACTCACTGAGGGGCCTGCTGTTCCATGGGTTCGGATTCACAAAGCACCAGATTATGTTTATTTTAACCATGCTATTCATGTCAACAGAGGCGTTAGTTGCGTTGAATGTCACGGTCGTATTGATGAGATGGAAGAGGTTTACCATGCGAAACATCTGAGTATGTCGTTTTGCCTCGAATGTCACCGGAACCCCGAAAAGGCATTACGTCCTACTAGTGAAGTTACGAATTTAGCTTGGTCTGTTAAAGCAGACCCCGATGAAGATCCTGATTTAGCCCAAATTCATGCTGGGCTAGAACTCAAAAACAATTGGGGTGTAAATCCCCCACTTAGTTGTACTGGTTGCCATAGATGATTAAAGAAAATGATAGTTTACCTCTCCTTTCAGGGAAACAGTATTGGAAGAGTCTCGATGAGCTAGCAGAAACCCCTGAGTTTCGCTCTTGGGTTGATAAAGAGTTTCCAGAAGGTGCGGAACTGTTAGACAATGTCCAGCGCCGAGGCTTCCTCAAAACAATGGCAGCGTCATTTGGCCTTGCAGGTCTTGGCATGTCAGGTTGTAGAAGACCCGAGCACACCATCCTTCCATACGGCAAGAGTCCGGAAGAGTTAATCCCCGGAATCCCAAGCTTTTACGCCACATCCCGCCCAACTCCATTTGGTTTTTTGCCCTTAATTGCCGAAAGTCATCAAGGTAGACCTACCAAAATCGAGGGTAACCCTTCATTCACAATTGCGGGTGGAAGTACAGATATATACTCGCAAGCTTCTGTGCTTGATTTGTACGATCCAGATCGTTCTAGAGGTTCATTTTCCCGCGAAATTTTACGCAAGGGTGATGAAAGCTCTGTTCGCTGGAAAAAGCTATCCTCAGCAAAGCTTGCCTCCGAAATATCAAATTGGTCTGATTCCGGTGGGCTTGCTATCATTACTGATTCTGCTGATTCTTTACTAAGGAATGAATTAATCGAGAATCTTGTTTCTACTGGAGTAAAGCATCTTGAATACGAAGCAATTGATCCTCACCTTCCTGAGAAAACTTTAGCATCATCACTTGGTGTAGCTGAAAACCTTAGACTTATACCACAACTTCATAAAGCGAAAAAGGTGCTTTCCTTGGATTGTGATTTCCTGGGAAATAGGGAACCAAATTCAACTGTCAACTCCCGACAGTTTATGTCCGGCAGAAAAGTCCTCAGTGCTTCTGACGCGAGTAAAATGAATCGCCTTTACGCCGTTGAGTCTGACCTCACACTAACCGGTGGGGTCGCTGACCACAGGCTAAGGTTACCATCCTCTAGAATGGAGGCATTCGCAGCGCTCTTTTACGCTGAAATTCTCAAATTACAAAAAAGCAAAGATTCTAATCTTATATCTCACCTGCTTAAAATTGGCGGGGATTCCGAGTTTGATCGAAAATGGATTTCAGAATGCGCAAAAGACTTATTGTCAAAGTCGCAAAATTCCGTTGTTTTACCCGGCTTACATCAAAACAAAAACCTTCATTTGTTGGCTTTTGCTATCAACCAATCACTTGGTTCAATTGGTACTTGCGTAACTTACCTTCCTGTTTCCAAGAGATCATCTTATTCCTTTGAAGATTTAGCTATTGATGTTAAGGAAAAGCGTATTAGTTCTATTCTCGTCCTCGGTGGCAATCCAGTTTACAACTGCCCAAATTCTGGATTACAAGATCTTCTAAGTAAGGTTGAGAATTCCGCACATCTTGGCCAATCAATTGATGAAACTTCTTTGCATTGTAAGCTTCATATTGGTCAATCACACTTCCTTGAAAGTTGGGATCTAGGCTACTCTTGGGATCAATCGTGCATCACTCCAGTTCAACCTCTTATTGCACCTCTCTATGACACGATATCTGACATAGAACTCTTAGCGGCAGTAAATAAAAATACGAGCTCATCGCATGATCTAGTCGTTGCTGCCTACAACAATTTATCGAATACTGATGTTGCATTTGATGATTTTCTTCGCATTGGCATTCACAAAATCAAGCAGTCATTCAAAACTGTATTTCCCGATACATCTCCTTTTTTGCAAAAACTGAAGCCTGCAAACTTACAGTTGGATGAATCCTCGCTTGAAGTGCTTCTTACCCCGGACTTTCACACATGGGATGGAAGGTTTTCTAACAATGGTTGGATGCTAGAGTGCCCTGACCCTATATCCAAATTAACATGGGATAATGCTCTTCTTGTTAGCCCAGTTTTTGCCAAGCATTTAGAGTCCAAATATCCTGGACTCGGTCTTTTGCCAAAGCCAACCATGTTAAACAAAAGCGGGCAGATAGCACCTGACGCAGCGGTCTTTGATGATGGCAAGCAAAAGGCCCCAATTGTCACCATCCAAGTAGGATCTGATCATAGCATTACAGGACCAGTTTATGTACAACCTGGTCTTGCTGATTTTACGATTGTTGCTTCTCTCGGATTTGGGAGAAAACATACGGGGCGAATCGGTAATGATCTTGGCTACAATGCCTCATCCCTTACCCACTTTGGACAAAGCAGAATACTAACAAATGCATCCTGCGTACCCACCGGTGAGTTTAAGACTTTAGCAAATGTACAAGAGCATTGGTCCATGGAGGGTCGTGCGATTGTGAGAGAAGCGAATGCAGCAGAATACCAGTCTGATACTTCTTTTGCTCATCACATGGGTGCTGAATCACATTCTCCCCCCATCTATGGCAAAGACCTAGATAAAGATCTCGTTTTTAAGTCCCAAACTACTCCTCGAGGAAACTCCTCTTATGAGCATCCAGATCATAATCATGAGAAATCTGAGGAACATGGTTTACACCAATGGGGAATGTCAATCGACCTGAATCAATGCACAGGATGTAGTGCATGTGTCGTTGCATGTCAAAGTGAGAACAATATTCCCGTTGTTGGGAAAGATCAGGTTTTGCGCGGCAGGGAGATGCACTGGATACGGCTTGACCGTTACTTTAGTTCCACGCAAAGAGATGGGGCAGAGCTACCATCAGATGTCCAAGTTTCTTTTCAAGGTGTTGCCTGTATGCATTGTGAAACAGCCCCTTGCGAAACAGTCTGTCCAGTAAATGCTACTGTTCACGATGAAGAAGGTCTGAATGCCATGGCTTACAATCGCTGCGTAGGCACACGTTATTGTGCAAATAACTGTCCGTACAAAGTTCGTCGATTCAACTTTTTTGATTGGAACAAGAGAAAAACAGATGAACTCTACGAGGGTCCGTTAGGAGATGAAAATGAACCTGTCACAGCCATGGGTAAAAATCCTGATGTTACCGTTAGGATGCGTGGTGTTATGGAGAAATGTACTTATTGCACTCAGCGCATACAGGAATCTAAAATCCGCACAAAAATCAAAGCACAGAGACAGAAAACTCTTAAAACCGGTAATGACGGTAAAGATCTTATCCTTGAGCGTGATGAATTAAAAGTCGCAGATGGTGGTATCAAAACTGCTTGCCAACAAGTTTGCCCGACTGATGCAATTGTGTTTGGAGATATATCCGATCCTACTAGCGAAGTTAGTAAGCTAAAATCCAATCCACGAGATTATTCTGTATTAGGTTATTTAAATACACGCCCTCGGACAACATTTCTCGCAAAAGTCCGAAACCCAAATCCTCGTATGCCAGATCATGCCGTCTCACCTCACTCTGCCCGCGAG
Organism: Opitutales bacterium; assembly: GCA_029254745.1. Lineage (GTDB taxonomy): Bacteria > Verrucomicrobiota > Verrucomicrobiia > Opitutales > Seribacteraceae > Seribacter. The sequence continues at coordinate 6,389 of JAQWWZ010000033.1, forward strand.
TATCACGATAAAGCGCACCCAAGTCACCACGATGAGGAGCACTCCAGTCCACATTAATCATGGCAACTCTTTCAAATCCAGAATCTACTGAAGATCGACCTGCTATCTTGGACAAGGTTAACCCCGCTCCTTGGCATGAAGCCCCCCTTGTTTTAAACAATCGAAGTTTTAATTGGGTTACGGAGAAAATTTGCGGTATCGTTGAAAGTAAGACTCCTACATGGTGGTGGTGGTGTTTTATAACTGCGATGATCATTGCTAGTTTCACAGGTATTGGACTTGTTTATCTAGTCTCCACAGGAGTTGGTGTTTGGGGTAACAACAACCCGGTAAATTGGGGTTGGGCAATTGTAAATTTTGTTTTCTGGATCGGTATTGGCCATGCAGGAACACTCATTTCTGCCATTCTTTGCTTACTCAAGCAAAAATGGAGAACTTCAATCAACCGAGGTTCCGAAGCTATGACAGTATTTGCAGTCATGTGTGCGGGTATTTTTCCTCTTTTCCATGTTGGGCGTGTATGGTTTGCTTGGTGGTTGTTTCCCTTACCAAACGCAAATGCCATTTGGCCTAATTTCAGGAGTCCGTTAGAGTGGGATGTTTTTGCTGTTTCTACTTATTTCACTGTATCGATACTTTTCTGGTATATGGGAATGATACCTGACTTAGCAGTTCTACGAGATCGAGCAAAAGAAACATGGAGGAAGTACTTTTACGGTTTTCTTGCAATGGGTTGGCGGAATGCGAACAACCATTGGCGAAATTTTGAGATGGCATACTTATTGTTAGCTGGTCTTTCTACTCCACTTGTTCTATCCGTACATACAATTGTATCCTTCGACTTTGCTGTGGCTAACCTTCCGGGTTGGCATACAACAATCTTCCCACCATATTTTGTTGCGGGGGCTATCTTTTCTGGATTTGGAATGGTGCTAACACTACTCCTTCCATTGAGGGCGGTGTTTGGACTTCATGACCTCATAACCCAGACGCACATAGATAATATGTGCAAAATAACCTTAGCGACTGGTAGTATAGTTGGCTATGCCTATTCCATGGAATTTTTCATTGCTTGGTACGGAGCCAATTCGTACGAAGGGTTTGCCTTTATAAACCGGGCATTCGGAAACTATTGGTGGTCCTATTGGATTATGGTTTCATGTAATGTTATTTGCCCACAACTCTTCTGGTTTAAGAAGATTCGTGAAAATACTCCGCTTGTTTGGATAATCTCTATCTTTGTAAATGTGGGGATGTGGTTTGAACGTTTCGTCATAGCGAACACTACACTCTCCCGTGACTTTTTACCATCAAGCTGGGGGTATTACTCACCTACCGTTGTAGACATCTTCACTTTCTTCGGTACCTTCGGTTTTTTCTCTGTTCTATTCCTTTTATTCCTGCGTTTTCTTCCACTAATGCCCCTTGCTGAAGTTAAATCAGTAATGCCACAGGCTGACCCACATGGCGGAAAACATTAATAACCTTGCCATGACAACAAAGACGATGGACATCAAATACGGAATATCAGCTACATTTAGCTCTGCTAAAGATATTTTCGATGCTGCTGGAAAGATTCGTGAGGAGGGATACAAGAAGTGGGAGTGCTATACACCAATTCCTGTACATGGATTAGATGACCAAATGGGAGTTGGTAGGTCAAAAGTACCTTGCTTTACTCTTTTGGGCGGTGTAACTGGTTTCCTTACAGGGATGCTACTAGTTTGGTTTATGAATGCCTATGATTATCCATTGATAGTTGGCGGAAAGCCCTACTTTAGCCCTATATACCCCTTTCCTGTTTTTTATGAGCTAACCATTCTTTTTGCTGCCTTTGGGACTTTGTTTGGTATGTTCTTTTTGAATCGTCTGCCTCAACACAATCATGCCGTCTTTGAACACCCCAATTTTGGGAAAACAGGGGATGACAAATTCATGGTAGTTGTTGAGATTGAAGATCCAAAATTCGACGATGAAGATACTCCGGTTTTTCTCAAAAGCTTAGGCGGAAAAAGTATTACAACCATCAAAGAATCGATTGTTTGATCATATGAGATATTTTATAGCAATCTACATCATACTTATCGTCCTTACAGTTTCCATACTTGGCTTTCGGGGTAGCACTTCAAAAAATACTCCTGTGGAAGTTTTTCCGGATATGGACAGGCAAGCTAAATTCAAGGCTCAAACTGTAAATCCTATTTTCTCGGATGGTTCCGCGGACAGACTACCTGTTTTAGGTACTGCATCTAGAGGAAACGCTTATGACCTTGAAAATGTATTTTCTTCCAAACCAGTCCTAAAAAGTCATGCTTTCAAAACTGGAAAAGCACTTTCCGGTGATTGGGTTAAAAATACCTCCTCAGTAGTTAAAGTAGACTTACCACTAATCCGGTTAGGGAAAGAAAAATACGACATCCATTGCTCTGTTTGTCACGGTGAATACGGTAACGGCTTAGGAGTTTTATCAAAATTTGGTTTGGCTCCTCGTAATTTATCTGACCCTTCCCAGATGGGCACTTATCTCGAGTCATCTGGTGAATGGACTGATGGACAAATTTACCATGCTATCTCTATGGGTTCAGCTTCAGGGATTATGCTTGGCTTAAGCGACAAGCTCACACCCCAAGAAAGATGGGCTATCGTATTGTATGTCAGAACCTTACAGAACTTCGTAGGACAAGCGACCACTTCCAGCAAGAAAATGGGATCATGAGTACTCATACAACAGATACAACTCCTCAAAGCTTCGGAATTTCAACCAAACTTTTAGTAGGTGCTATTTTAGGTATAGGAGGTGGGCTGATCGGATTAGCTACAGGTTTCCAAACCGGAGATAATGCACCATTCCTGGGTTGGTTATGGGGATGCTCTTTTTGGCTGAGTATTGCCATTGGGATGCTCATGCTCATTATGATCTTTCGAATTTTTAATTCTAAATGGAGCCCTGTAGTTCGCCGACAGTTGGAACACGGTATAGCTGCGTTTCCATGGATTGGAGTTTGTTTTATCCCGCTTCTGTTAGTTGTTTGGTTTGGTGGAGATAATTCTGGTATTTTATGGTCGTGGGTTAATTTAGACAGCCCTACCATGGAAGCCAACGCAATAATTACGGTCCAAGATGATGTGCTGCACCAAAAGAAAGCTGGATATTTAAATGTTTATTTTTTCAGTATCAGACTTGTTTGTTACTTCGCCGTTTTTTGCGGCCTTAGCTATTGGCTCAGAAAAGTTTCTTTTGCACAAGATAAGGACGGTAACCCTAACTGGACTAGGTTAGGATCTAAAATATCAGCAGCGGGTATTCCTGCTGCAGCACTAGCATTAACATTCGGTGCTTTTGATTTATTCATGAGCCTTGAATACCAATGGTTTTCTACAATGTATGGCGTCTGGTTTTTTGCATCCGGCATGAGAGCAGCTCTAGCTGTGACAATCATTGCTTGTTTATACCTCAAGACAAAAAGTGGTTCAGGTGGCCTCAAAGGCTTGTATCAACAGGCTCACCAATACGATCTTGCATGCCTTTCGTTAGCCTTCACTGTTTTCTGGGCTTACATCAGTTTCTCTCAATACTTTCTCATATACAGTGCTAATATCCCAGAGGAGACATTTTGGTACAGCATACGCGAGATAAATCCCAACACAGGTGAAATCTCTGGATGGTTTTGGGTAAGCATGGGCCTCATTTTCGGTCATTTCTTTTTCCCTTTTCTCTACTTGCTCTTTTATCGTAACAAAATCGTTGGTGGAAAATTACTTTTCATTGTTCTTTGGATCCTGGTATTTCATGCCTTGGATCTGTATTGGAATATTATACCGGGTCGTGAAATTGTTCCTGGGGCGTTTGTTGGTTACGAAGCAAGAGGAGTGTGGGGGCTTCACTTACCGTGGGGATTAGTAACTTTGTTTGGAGTTGGTTGTTTAAGCGCATGGGCCGTACTTAAAAGTTTCACATCCGATGTTGCTGAAGTCATTCCGGTCAGAGATCCAAGAATTTTAGAATCGATTCATCATCATGAGTAAGCCAACAGAACAGAGAGCGGATGGTTGCAGCATCTTCTTTACATTGATAATTGTCGTATTATTATCGAGTGCATTTATTTGGATACATTCTATCTTGCAGCCAAATGAACCTGGGGATGTTTCTCTGATGACCGACAAAGATAGGGCTCAAAAGATCGAGTCTCACCAAAAAGAGAACCAAATCTTCATTTCAAGGATAAACCAATATCACTCTGATCAAAATTCTTCCTTGAATGTTATTATGTCAAATGTCGTATCGAAGTACAACACCTTGGAGAAAAACAACAATTAATTTGTATTGTGAAGCAAAACTCAGAACAGATAATAGATAAGTCACTCAAGCTTACTGTGTGCTTTTTCGTAGCTTCTGCAGGCCTTTGGTTATTAGCCGCTGCCTTGCTTGCATACATCTCAGCTGCCAAATTGACAGATCCATTTTTTCTCTCGTCATTTGAATTCCTCAGTTACGGAAAAGTTAAGATAGCTCAGGCAAATGCTTTTGTTTACGGCTGGGGTGGAAACTCGATTTTCGCAGTTACCCTATGGGTGGTAGCTCGCTTATCCCAAGCTGAAGCCAGAGGGAAAGTTATTGTTTTATTTGCTGGGTTCATTTGGAACTTGGCAATTACGTTCGGATTACTTGGTATTCTGGACGGTCACATGACGCCACATGAAATGTTAGAGATGCCCGCTGAGATTTGGCCAGCCTTGTTTATTTCATATTCTATCATCGCCTTTTTTATTATTGTTACACACCGTTCTCGCAGGAACAGTAATACTATTGCCCCTCAGTGGTTTCTGCTTTCATCATTGCTGTGGTTTCCTATGCTTTTTTTAATAGCTTGGAATGGGTTAGAAATTAATCCAGCACGTGGCACGGTCCAAAGCGTTTTATCAATGTGGTTTGGACAAAGCCTTATCTGGCTTTGGCTGACACCCGTTGCTCTAGGAGCGGCTTATTACATCATACCTGCGATTTTAGGCAGAGCTATTGACAAGTATTACCTAGCGGTTTTTGGCTTTTGGTGTATTGCGTTACTGGCTCCTTGGTCCGTCGTACATCACTTGGAAGGTGGTCCCGTACCAATGTGGATTCCTGCTATTGGAACGGTCATGAGTATTGCTATGATTTTTCCCATTGCAGTAGCGTCCACTAACTTCCATTCCACTGCTTTTTTGGATATCAGCAAGGTTTGGAACAGTCTCCCACTTCGCTTCGTAATATTTGGCACACTTTCCTACACTGCATCTAGTTACATTGGCGTTATCTTCTCACTTCCTGCCGTGGCTAAAATTACTCAATTTTCCATCATCAATGATTTTCATTTTAACCAACGAGTTTACGGTTTTTTCAGTATGATTATTTTCGGCATGGTCTACCACATCTTACCCAAAATTACCGGCAATGAAATTGCTAAAGGAGCAAAATCATTTCACTTTTGGACCTCAGCATTTGGGGTACTAATACTTTTACTCGCCTACCTTATTGGCGGATTGACCCACGGAGTGTTAGCTCAACAACCTTCCTTAAATTGGGCATCATCCGTGATATCTTCCATTTTGCCATATTTCCAAATTACAGAATTAGCATTTGTTGTGCTTGGCTTCTCACAATTGGTTTTCGTTGTTAATGTTTGGAAAGCAATAATTCCAAATCCTTTTGCTTTTTTTACTAATGACGATGATGCGACAAACTCGGAGGTATCCGCGTGAATAATCTTCTCAAATTTTCTCTCGGTATCTTTCTCAGTCTTGGCGTTGCCTGGCTTGCCTTTGTTGTAGGTGCACGTGCTCAGTTTGGAGATTTAACTCCTTCCTCCGAAACTCTTGATGAGTTTGGAAATATCCCATCGGATTCTGATTTGTATCCCCTACCTGTATCAGGATTAGCTGAGCAGGGCTCAAAAGAATACTTAGCCTTAGGCTGCATGACCTGCCATACCCAACAAGTTCGTATGGTTGAGGCAGGGTTTGATGTCGAGCGTGGGTGGGGGCAGCGTCCGTCGGTAGCGAGAGATTATATTCATCAGAAACATGTTTTGCTAGGTAACACTCGAATTGGCCCCGACTTGGCTAATGTGGGACTGAGGCAGCCTGATTTGGAATGGTTACACAAGCACCTGTTCGAACCCCAGTCTGTTGTGCCTCAATCATTGTGCCCACCAAGTCCATTTTTATATGAGCAAGTAGACCAAGCTTCTGGTAAAACTTTCACCGTCGTTAATGATAAAAATGAATCTCGTTTTATTGTACCAAGTATTCGTGCAAAGCGTTTGGTTTCTTACCTCAAATCATTGCATCAAAACTACGAACTCCCGGAAATGGCTTTTGTGGTCAATGAGGAAGAGAATATTGAAAAGAATGCAGAACTGTTAAATTTACCTGCCTCTGATGTAAACCAATCTTCTTTACCTTCATGGTTAGAAAAACAAATTGCATCAGGAAAAGAAATTTATATGAAAGCTGCTCCAGGCGGCGGACTATGCTTTACATGTCACCAACCGAGTGGTGAAGGGCTTGCTGGACAGTTCCCTCCATTGGCTGGATCTGACTGGGTTCTTGGTGATAAGGAGCGGTTAATCAAAATTTCAATATATGGGTTGATGGGGGAAATCGAGGTTAATGGAGAAAAGTATAACAATGTGATGGCACCTCCTGGAATACCACCTGGATCTTTGACCAACCAACAAATTGCAGATGTATTGACATACATAAGAAATGACTGGGGTAATTCCGCTTCTGCTGTCACTTCACTTGAAGTTTCTACAGTTCGTAATAAAATTAAAGGTAGAGCACCCATGCAAATGTGGACAGCAGCCGAATTAAGTGCAGTTGACGAGTAATTCAATGACAAAAGACACCACCAACAACCACCAACCAAGTTCGATGTCCGACCATGATATGGTTGAAATACATTCGAAGCTAAATATTGAAAAACACCCTCCCACAAAAGGATTTTTGGTAGCTCCCCTGGTTTTTGTTTTCGTTTTTGGGTGCTTGATTTTTGTCTGTTCTATTCAGCTTGCACACAGCACTAATCAATTTCAATTACACCCGCCAACTGATATAGTTGTCCTTACTGAAGAAGAAAAAGAAACGGCTAGGTTAGACAGAAAAGTAGCTTCTGGAAAAAAAGTTTTTGGATTACGTTGCGCGTCCTGCCACCAAGCAAATGGGCTTGGAATTCAAGGTCAGTACCCCCCTCTGGCCGGATCAAAATGGGTTACCTCAGATCCGGCACTCATATCTAAGATCATCCTCAAGGGTCTCAAAGGCGAGATTATAGTTAAAGGGGAAGTATATGGAGCATCCGCAGCTGTGAATATGGCTGCTGTTCCAATCACTGATCGTGAGATTGCCAATGTAACCACCTATGTAAGAACTGCGTGGGGAAATGCTGCTTCCGAAATAACTGAAAATGAAGTTTCCTTATTTAGAGCTGAATCTGAAGATCAAGTTGAGCAGTGGACAGGGACACAATTGGTAGATATGTTTCCTTCCGTTTTCTCAAATTGACAGGTCCCTCTTTAACATTGAGCTTTTGTAGCTCAATGTTACCCTTAAAAAAATGAGACTAGTTCTTCTTACCTTACTTTTTTACTGGTTTCATCATCTAACATTTGCAGGTGTTAGTATTAACCCTGTTGAGAGACCTGAGTTTCACTTTAAAGAACTCCAGCAAATTCTCGCACAACTTGAAGACAGGGCACTTCTTTCCCTTGAGGAAAAGAAAAGAATTGATGAAGCTTTGGCGAATACGTTGCTCGCTAAGTCTGCTGAAGGAACCAAGATAAACCTTAACCTTCAAGGGCAATCAGTTTACGAGGATCGTCCTAATCAGTCCTATTATGGTAGAGAAAGATTCTTTGGCTCTCTTACACTTAGACGGCCGTTATTTCATTGGGGGGCATTGAAGGCCCGAACAGAAATTGCATTTTTAGCACAGTCCACCGTTCAAAATAACTATAATTATCTACTTTCAGAACTACAATTAAATGCACGGGGTTCATATTTAGATTTGATCGTCCTCAATAATCAAGTTGAACTAGGAAAAGCTAATCTCAAGGCAACCAATGATAATTTTAGAAAAATTGAGAAAAGAAATAAACTTGGACTTACCAGCGATCTAATTGTCAAAGATGCAAATATTCAGCTTCTGCGGCAAAGAATTATATTAGAAGACTTAAACCGATCTCTTGTTACAGCAAAAAATAATTTTGCCCAACTCTCCGGATGGAACGATCCATTAAAGTTTCAAGAAATAAATAATTCTTTTAAGTCCCTTCAACTTAATCATGATTTTGGAAAATCAATTCCAGTACTCATAACTAGTCATTCATCAAGATCTGCAAAACAAATCGAAGTTGAAATTAGTGCTGAAAAGAAACGCGTAGTAATAGCTGAAAGTGGTCTTAAACCAAAAGTTAATTTGGTCGGTACCTTCTACCAGGATCAAGTTCCCTTGGCTAATAATGAGAATAGCTTTGTGCGAAATAATTATTTATTCGGGCTCGAAGTTAATTGGGCTTTATGGGATTCTTCAAAAAGTAAAGCAGAGAAATATAAAGCCTTAGCGAATAAAAGAAGATTAGAAATTAATCTGGAAAGGGAAAGTAAATCTTTTCGCCTTGAGCTGGAAAATATGAGAACTCAGTTAAATTCGATTGCCAAACAAGTTGATATGGCAAGAGCTCTCGTTATCTTAGCAGAAAAAAAGTTGGCCATTAGCAAAGTAGAATTCGAATCTGACCGAATTACACCCTCTCAATTCATGAATGCTAAAATATCTTTGGATCGATCCAAAATTGATAGACTACAATCAATATGCGAATATATCAAAATCAGGAATCGCTACGAAATTCTGCTCAATCCGGACTATGAAAAGCTCAAAAAATAAACTCTTTTCCTTTCAAGTCATATTTTCTTTGGGAATCATCTCGATTCTATTGTTTTTGTTCTTTGCTTATCTTGGAGTACAAGAAAAAGTGCTTGTTGTTCGAGCTAAAGTTGGTGATATCAAAGATTCAATAAATGGTAATGTTGTTGTTCTTGCTGATCAGAGTTTTGATTTGCGCTCTGAGGCAAATGCTCGCGCTGTCTTTTCAATACTTAGCCCCCATGGTAAACCAGTGGCAGTCGAAGCAAATCAAACATTGTTTATATTAGATAGCAGCGATTTAAACCGTAGTTTAAATAGTGTATTGCTGAGAAAGGATTACTATGTGAAGCGCCTAGAGGCAGGTTCTCAATTATCTTCTCAGATCAAGATTGAGGAAAAAGACCTCGAAGCCGTACGTGCGATTTCTCAAATTGATGCCATTGCCAGTCTCGATCTTGAAAAAAAAGAAAGTCATGTCGAAAGACTTCGAATTTCTTTAGCCCATGAAATTATATCCCAAGAAGAAACTTTGAATTCTCTCGATATGGAAATTGAGCGCTTAAAAAAGGAAATAAAAAAAAGTACCATTAAAAGTCCAATTTCAGGGATCTTAGTCTCATCCACTGTAAAACCTGAGGATTTTGTTTTCAGTAGTCAAATTGTGGGAAAAGTAGTGTCACATTCTCGGTTGATTAAAGTTTCACTCAGTGAGGAAGATTTTTCGGACTTAAAGGAAGGGCATCTTGCAGGTGTTACTCTATTTGCATCAAAAAATAAAGTTTATGAAGGTATTGTCGATCGCATTGCTGCAACAATTGAGCCAAGTACTGGCCGCAGGAATGCATTTCTTAAACTTGATTCGACCTCTAGTCTCCCCATTGGTGGATCCGGTCGTGCTGAAATTATTAAACGAAAAGTTTCTCAGGCACTAATCATTCCAAGGAAAGCCCTCCTTGGTGACTCTGTTTTATGTGTTAGGAATAATAAAGTGTGCATTACCCCAGTGAAGGTGGGTGCAACGAGTTTAGAAGCCATCCAAATCCTCGAGGGTTTAGCGGAAGGTGATCTTGTAATCGCTGAAACGCCTCATCTCTTTTATGATGAACAGAAGGTGAATCCATCTATCATCAATTGGCTTAATTAATCAATTCTGTGAATTTGCTCACCCTCGAAATCGCTTGCCGTTATGTAATCGGAAGAAAGCGATCTATGGCAATGAGCTTGATCGGTATAGTTTTGGGAATTGCATTTTTTGTAATTACACAAGCTCAGACCTCAGGTTTTGAAGCCTTTTTTATCCGAACTATTCTTGGTACAAATGGTGCGATTAAGATTTCAGATCGCTTTCAAGATATGGACGGAACCGTTAGCAAAGTCTCTAAAGACGGAAATTTCCAATTTTTCTTCCGCTCTCGAGAGGAGGCACAGTACACAGAGGGTATTCGATTCCCTGATGAGATCAGGAATGCTTTAGCAAGCTACCAAGACATCACTGGGATTTCTGAAGTGCTTGAAGGCACTGCGGAGTTGGCTGGTTCGAGTCGTTCATTTCCTGTCATTTTCCAAGGCATTAGATATCATGACCATAGTCAGGTTTCTGAGCTTAACAATCAGTTGATTGCAGGTGCTATTGTTGATTTTGCAAAAGACCCGATGTCGATACTTGTAGGAAATAGAATTGCCGAAAGACTCATGCTCAAAATTGGTGACCGTATAGTTATGAAAGGTGGAACAGGAACTCTACAATTAAGAATTGCTGGAGTTTTTGAAACTGGAGTCAGTCAGATTGATAAAAAAAGGATTTACATACATCTTTCAACAGCTAGACAATTTAAAGGCGAAAGGTTTGCGGGCTCTTTCTTTCAACTAGCACTCGACAATCCAGATAAGGCACCTGAACTAGCAGCTCAAATACAATACCATCTAGGTCACCGTTCAGTAAGTTGGCAGGAGCGGGAAAAAGTTTGGCTTGATGTTTTTAAAGCTTTGCGAATTTCTTCGGCCATAACAGTTTCAAGCATTTTACTATTATCCGGATTAGGAATATTTAATGTTTTTGCCATCATGGTTATTGAAAAAACAAGAGATATTGCAATTTTAAGGTCTATGGGATTTTCCCGCTTTGATGCTTCAGCAGTATTTCTCTGGCAAGGGCTTATCATCTTGTTTTTAGGCGTTTTACTGGGCTCATTTTTTGGTTTCTTAAGCACTTATTTTATTTCCGAAATCCCACTAAGAATACGAGGAATCTTTTCAACTGACAGCTTTGTTGTGAACTGGGATGTTTTTCATTATCTATGGGCCATCAGCTTAGCATCAGTCTTTGTTGTGATTGCTACTTGGGTACCAGCTCGAAGAGCCGGTAAAATTCAACCAGCCAAAATTATCAGAGAAACACTTTAGCCACGAAGTATGTAAGTTACCCATGAAACATCCCCCATTACTTCAAGCAAAAAACCTAAAGTATTCTTTTAATGAAACTGGAACATCTACACATGTTTTGAATGATGTTTCTATCGAACTATTTCCGGGAGAAATCACATCTATTGTGGGTCCATCAGGATGCGGGAAAAGCACCCTACTTTATTTACTTGGTCTCTTGGACCGTCCTGATAGTGGTGAGATTTCGTTAAACGAGAAGGATGTATTAAAGTGTGATGATAAAAAAAGAACGATTTTAAGGAATCACAAACTAGGATTCGTTTTCCAATTTCACTTTTTAATCAAAGAGTTGTCAGTTTTGGATAATGTTGCCTTGCCCATGCGCAAGGCAGGCAAATCAAAAACTGCTTCCTATGAAAAGGCTAGAGATGTTTTAGGCAAACTTGGCTTACTTGATAAATCCAATCGTTTTCCCCATAAATTGTCCGGAGGAGAACAGCAAAGAGTTGCGATTGCCCGGGCCATTATCAATTCACCGTCGCTTATTCTTGCAGATGAGCCTACTGGAAATTTGGATACTGAAAATTCGAAAAAAGTTCATTCCGTTTTATCCAAACTTGCAATAGAAGAAAATATCTCTGTCTTGATCGTAACCCACAATCTTGAACTTGCTCAAAGTTGCGATCGAGTGATCAAGATGAGAGATGGGCGTATTATAGAATAGTGCGATTTTTTTTGATTACTTCAAAAGCTTGATTGATTCTTGTAAGCTGTGAATTTGCAAAATCTAAAAATTCAGATGGAAGGCCTTTGCTACTAAGTTTATCAGGGTGAAAATGAGACGCTTTTTGGCGGTAGGCTTTTTTAATCTTTTCACTTGTAGAATTGCTAGGTACACCAAGAGTTTCAAAAGATTCTTCCAAAGTAATATTATTATTTGAAGTATTTAGATTAGTGGGGCAGGGGGGAGAGTACCCGCCTTTGATCCATGATTTTATCGTACCTACTGGTAGTTTTAGTTTTTCCTCCCCAAGGAAAAGTATGCGCAATTGATTCCGATTGAAAGTTTTTCCGTTAGCCTGAACAATTTCAAAAAGACCACCCAGAAAGCTTTGACCAACGATTACATCATATTGTATCAATTGCCCAAGCTCATGAAAATCTTTCTCAATATGCCTTTTACTTACCTTAGATTTTCTAAAAACATTTTTGGCAAAATCACTTGTTTTTTTATTTAAAGTTAGTCGATTAATAAGGCTTTGAGTTACTTCAATTTCTGATTCTGAGATAACTCCATCGGCTTTAGCAATTTTGCCGGCACAGGAGAAAAAATAAGCGAGGTATAGAATGCGTGCCTGTTGCTCATTCTTAGGCACAGTTTTATCATCGTACATATGACCGATAGCAGCGCCTGCCAATGCACCTATGGGACCAACTAGCATTCCTACACCTGTGCCGACAAGTTTTCCCCACCAATTCATAGTTGCTCTTTATAAATCCTTTTGAATAAAGGATCAAAATAAAAGATTTACACCACCAACATATAATTATGAGCTATTGCCTGCGATGGATTATGTCAAATTGGATACCTAAGTCCGCCTGTAAGGCTCAGGATTGGGTCCAATTGGATTTCCTGTATTTGGTATAACTTGAACGCAACGATCATCCCAAAGCTCAATCATGTCCATGTCTTTAGCATTTGTAATTTCAAGATTGGGCAACCCATGCTGTGATAGCCATTTTTGGATCGGAGGAATAGCAAGTTCTGGATTTTGTGCTCGTGCCGTAACAATTTTCACTTTGTAACCAAGTTCTAACCAAACCTTTACTCGCTTAAGCATATTCGGTACAGGTTTCCCAATGTGCTCAAACCCCTTCCATGGGTCGGCATTAGCCAGCGTTCCATCTAGGTCTACACCAATCCATTGCCTGGATTCTTGCTCTTCACCAAATTGATTCATATCGGTTAAAGATAAGCCTTTGGTGTGTGGGACGCGAACATTGAGCTTTGTTTTAAAAATTCTATTGTAAAGAAATCGAAACATAAATGATTGCTATATTATTATACTTCGCGCATCCAATGAATGTATTCAAGATCATTTAATAATATGTATATTTTGGGAAACATAAATTATTTTAGCTTAGAAGGTCTACCTTGGCTCTTGCTTGCATGGTTTTCTGTCTACACGTTTCGCTCGCTCGCTACATTTATACATGAAATGGGGCATCTAATTCCAGCTCTTTTATTCACCCAAGGACCTATCCTTATAAATGTCGGAGGAGAACCTTATTTCAAAAGCAAAATAGGAAGATGTGAATTTAATATTTCCTTTTACTCACCCTTAGCTGGGTATGTTAGTTTTAATGATCAAGAACTAACTCTGCTAAAGAAAGTTAGTATTCTTTTAGCAGGCCCGGTCCTGTCATTACTAATTGTATTTATAACACCTGTCATAATTTTTAGGTGTGCTTTATATACATGGATTGAAGTGCTGCTTGTGGGATTTTTTTGCTCTAATCTGATCTGCTTTCTACGATCGATACTACCCTTAAATCTTCGTGATAATAAGTCATTTTCCAAAGGAGTACCCAGTGATAGCTTGCAAATAATCAATCTATTAAAAAGTAACAGCGACGGGAAGTGAAAAGCCGCAAACTCTCCTAACCCTGGCGGTCGTAAAGAGTTTTATATAATTCACAGTTTTGGTAAATTTCTTCATGTTTTCCATCAGCAACTATTTTACCACCATCCATTACAATAATTCGGGTGGCTAGCCGTATGGAACTGAATCGATGGGCTATAAGTATCGTGGTCTTTCCCTTTATAAGCTTTGCCATAGACTCGTGGATTATATTTTCATTTTCGGAATCTAAAGCAGAAGTTGCTTCATCAAGGATCAGAATTGGGGAGTTTTTGTAAAAGGCTCGAGCCATAGCAAGTCGCTGGATTTGCCCCCCTGAAAGCCTGTTTCCATTCTCCCCCAATCTCTCCTCTAATTTACCAGGTAATTGTTCGACAAAATCAGCTGCATTCGCATTTTTAACAGAATCAAGAATAGATTCTCCAGTATACTGAGATTTCCCAAGTTTGATATTTTTCTCAACTGACAAATCAAACAAAAAGGGTTTTTGCGGCACCAAAGCAATAGATTCCCGTAGGTTATGTAGACTGAGGTGTGCTATATCTACTCCGTCAATCAGGATATTGCCCGCTGTTGGATCAAAAAATCTTGGCAATAAGCCAGCTAGTGTTGTTTTTCCAGCACCGCTTGGTCCCACGAGTGCGACTACTTCGCCAGGCTCAATAACTAAATTGACACGATGAAGGGTAGGGGATGCTTTACCTATTTCATCATAGGAGAACGATACATTTTGAAATTGGATTTTACCGTCGAGCTTTTTAGAGATCGGATTTAACGGGTCGACCACACTTTCATCTGCATCCAATATGTCATCAATTCTCTGGATGGATGCAAGTGCCTGCTTCAGCTGATTTTGGATTGAACCGAGTTTTTTTATGGGTTCATAGGACATGTACAGTGCCATAATGACTGGAATAAATGCTTCCAGTTTAATTCCGGTGCTAGAGGCTTGGAATATAGCAACCGAAATTCCAATCGCAGTAATGATTTCAATAATTGGGGTAAGCAAGTGAGAATATTTAATTACCTTCATTCTTGCCCACAAGTACTCCCTAGAAGCATCCCTAAATCTTAGGATTTCCCTGTCTTCAAGATTAAAGGCTCTAATTTCTCGGGAAGCTGAAAGATTTTCACTTAATATAGCGGTCATATCGCCAGCAGTTTCCTGCATGCCTAGGGCTTTAACTAAAAGAACTTGCCCAATTTTTCTAATTGGAAAAATACAAATAGGTACGACTAAAAGGCACAACAGAACAAAGGACATACCTTCGTTCTGTAGTGCAATTAGAGCGAGTGCAGCAACAGCACCAATGAATGTAATGGGTTGCCTGACTAAATCATTACTGATGGAGAGCACAGCATTCTGCAACTGACCCGTATCATTGCTCACGCGGCTAAGTAAATCACCTTCTTGATTCTTGTGATGGAAAGAAAGGGGAAGCTTTTGTAATTTAGTAAAAACTTGAACACGGATTTTTTCCAGTATTTTAACTCCACAAAAGTTAATCAAATAAGTGTTGAAATAACCACTTACACCACGAATTAAAAAGACCAAAGGAAACCACCCAATGTATAAAACTAACTCAAGCGTTCCAAGTTTTAGACCATCATCTAGGTTATCGCCTGGAAAAATCTTTGGGAAAATCTGATCGATCATGAAAGGCAAACCAAATCCGCTTGAAATTCCATAAATGATACCACAAATGAGAGCCCCTCCGAAAGGCAACCAAAGGGGCTTCAAAAGTAAAAAATAAGGAAAGATTCGACTAATCTTAATTTCTTTTTTCAGATCTCCGTTCATTTATAGAATTAATATCACAGTCTAGCAAGTAGCCGACCACAAATTTTTGCCTGTTCCCGGAGACATTTTGTGTGCGAGAAATGAAGTTGCTGAAGTTGGTCAGAAGTTAATCGCCAAGTCCAATTTCCTTGAGGAATACCGGGTTGATTCAATCTCGCATGAGTGCCTAGTCCTAAAATGTCTTGGACGGGCAATATGACGAGAGGAGAAACCGTTCGGTATGCACAGCGAAGCATGTCCCAACTTACATCATGACCAGAGACATTAAGGTAGGAGCGAAAGTTATCTTTAATTTCTTGAGATAAGCTGTCGTACCACCCGATGCTTGTGTCATTGTCATGTGTTCCTGTGTACAAAACAAGATTATGAGTAAGATTGTGTGGCAGGTAGAGGTTGAGGGAGTCACCATCAAATGCAAATTGAAGAACTGCCATGCCTAGAAGGGATGCGTCACTCCTCAATTTGCGGACTTCATCTGAAATTAAACCCAAATCTTCGGCTAAAAAGGGCATGGAGGGAAAGTTTTCTAAAGTAACCCTCCAAAAATCCAAACCTGGGCCCTTAACCCAATTCCCTAACTTTGCATCTTTGTGCTCTGTGCTTATGCTCCAAAAGTCATTAAAACCTCGAAAATGGTCAATTCGTACGACATCAAAAAGTTCAAGCTGCGAAGACAAACGCTTCATCCACCAAGAATAGTTACTTTCGACATGTTTATCCCAAGCATAGAGAGGATTACCCCAATATTGACCATTTTCATTAAAATAATCGGGGGGAACACCTGCCACATTGGTGAAAAAAGATGATTCAACATCAATTTCAAATAATTCTGGTGCACTCCACACGTCGGAGGAGTCTGGAGCGCAATAAATGGGAAGATCTCCAATTAACTTTATATTTTTACTTTCAGCATATTCTTTAAGTTTAGACCATTGCCCACGGAAAACATATTGTAAGTACTGATGAAATTTAAATTCAGGGTCTTCCCTAACTAGCTCGATATCATCATTGTAGTCGCTTGGCCATTCCCACCAGGGTAGGTTGTTGTATTCTTTTTTTAAGGACTGAAAATGACAGTAAGGGGTGAGCCACTCTTTATTTTTTTCTAAAAAAGATGAAAAACTCCCGTAAAGATGTTCTAAAACAGATTGGTTGGTTGAAAACCTTTGAAAGGACTTACGAGCTATGGGAAAGAAATTTTCATATAATCCACCATAATCAACTTGATCCCGTGGGAGGTTATGCAGGCTTTGTAATTCATGATCAAGGACAAGGCGAACATCTTGAATAGGCTTCCAATCGATGAGATAGGGATTACCGGCAAAGGAAGAAAAAACTTGGTAAGGCGAATCACCAAACCCGGTAGGTCCAACTGGGCACAATTGCCAAAATTGGAAGCCGGCATTTTCAAGAAATGAGATAAATGAAAAAGCATTTTCACCTAAATTTCCTATTCCAGTAAGAGATGGTAGGGATGTTATGTGCAAAAGTCCACCAGCTGCACGTTGCGGTAACCAATCAGCCTTCATTATTCAATTAGACATAATGCATATTGTGCGAAATAATCAAACTTACTCTGAAAACCCCCATCTTTTAGTGAATGGATAATATACAAATAAAGCTTTTCCAATGATTTCATTTTCAGGAACAAATCCCCACGACCTGCCATCTAAACTATCAGTTGAATTATCACCCATAGCAAAAAAGGCTTTTTTGTTGGTTGGGTTATCTGAACTGTTCCGATCAGGCACCTGTAGTAAGCTTTTATTAGATAACAATCCATCCGCACGATAGCCTGGATAACCTAGTAAATTTTCTTGATCAGGTTTTCTTGCAAGGATTTCTGTTCTATTTCTGTTTTCGATGAAGGCAGTCTTACCTGTAATTGCTTTACCATTTCTAAAGAGTATTCCGGGGACTCCTTTTCTAAGATCTGTACCATTTGTAAAAATAGATTCGGGCACTCTGATTTCAAGGGTATCACCGGGCTCGCCAACGAGTCTTTTTATATAATACTTATCTTCTCCTATTGGACGAACTGGCATGGCCAGAGAACGGTTAAACTGATCAATACTACCCGTTCTAAAGACTGCTGGGTCTCCAGATTTCGGGGTTACAAAATTATAGCTCATACGATCAACAAACAAGGCATCTCCAAGTAGAATATCGAAAGCAAGAGCGATTTCGCCTTTTTGAATAATTTGATCACTGAGTTTAAGGCGTTTACCCATGAAGCCATGATCTTGGGAAACAATCAAAGGAAGATCCCTCAGGTCCTCTATACCCGCAAATTTTCGAGCTAACAACTCGTCTAAATCAAATTCAGCAGGCACCAAAAGTTTGTGCTCTTTACCACCAATTTCAAAAATGTACTCCTTAAGCGTATTGGGAAAAATGAAAAACCTCCCATTGGGAAATGTACCTTGAACAAATCGGAATGGTGCTCCACCTTGGAGCTTGAGATATAATTTTCCTTTAGTTTCAGATTCTACGCTGAAATGAGATGCTCCCAGCAGAATCTTATCGATTGCTCGCTCCGCAATATTTGGGATATCTTCATTGTCATCGTAGACATTTGGCTGCATTCCAAAAAAAGATGGATACATCGAGTTTGTAGGAATTATAAAAGGCTGAACGAAAAAACTCCTAATTCCGATTACGACAATCGCTGCAACTAAGAGCATCTCCACATTTTCAACCCAAGATTTTTTGTGATAATATAATGAGCCCGAGTTATTTAAAGCTCGGTCTACTCTCTTGGCAGCTTTCTCAAGATCTACGGAATAAACAGGTCTTGTTTTTATTTGATTAGCTAGTTCTGTGTTGGCTGATTCCAGTTCTTTCCTTTCTTGAGAAGAAATAATATCTTTTCGATAAGCGAACACTTTGAGACCTAAGCGCAATATTTCTTTCGCCCCTTTTTTTTCTGTACGAGTTGCTTTTTTTTGGTTCATTATAAGTTAGGATGAGCTTTTCAGAATTTGAACGAAAGCTTCCTGGGGAATGTTTACACTTCCTATTTGCTTCATTCTTTTTTTCCCTTCTTTTTGCTTGTCTAGGAGTTTTCTTTTTCGGCTTATATCTCCACCGTAACACTTCGCAGTCACATCTTTGCGCATTGCACTAATTGTCTCTCGGGCAATCACCTTACCACCGACCCCAGCTTGTAAGGAAATCTTGAAGAGTTGCCGGGGCAAAATCTCTTTAAGTTTTGAGCAAAGTGCCCTACCCCTTGTTTCTGCTTTATCTTTATGTACGATGGTTGAAAATGCATCCACAGGTTCAGAATTGACTAATATTTCCATACGAACCAAATCTGATTCAACATAATCATCCATATCATAATCCATCGAGCCATACCCATGGGTTACACTTTTCAATCGGTCATTAAAATCTACCAGAATCTCATTCAGAGGAAGGTGGCAAGTAAGCATGACCCTGGTTTCGTCAATTGTTTCTGTATTACTGCAAGAGCCTCTTTTTTCAGTAACAAGGGCAAGTAAATCCCCAATGCAATGATTTGGTGCATGGATTCTTGCCAGAATTGTGGGCTCTTCAATTTTCGATATTTCCGTGATGTCCGGCAACTCCAGGGGATTATCGACCTCGAGCTCAATGCCTGTGGTCATGTGGACTCGGTATACCACACTTGGGTATGTAGAAATAAGATCAAGGTCATACTCTCTACGAAGCCTCTCTTGAATAATCTCCATATGTAGAAGCCCGAGGAATCCGCACCGAAACCCAAAACCTAACGCTACAGAGGTTTCGGACTGAAAGGTAAACGCAGCATCGTTTAAACGGAGTTTACCAACACTTTTCTTCAGCTTGGCATAATCGGATGTATCGAGCGGATAAAGGCCACTAAATACCATGGGGCGAACATCCTTGTAACCTGGAAGCATTTTATCCGCCTCATTGTCAGCTAATGTTAGCGTGTCCCCAATTTTAATTTCGGCTACATCTCTGATCCCAGTCACAATATAACCAACCTCTCCTACGCTTAAAGATTCCGTGGGTACTGGCTGGGGACAAAATTGACCGATTTCTTTGATTTGAGATTTACGTTTATCACTCATCAGAAGTAAATTACCGCTCTTGGGAAATGATCCTGAAAAAACTCTGACATAGCAGATTACTCCCTTGAATGAATCAAATTGATTGTCAAAAACTAGAGCTCGTGGCTTGCTGTATTCGCTCCAGCGGGGAGGAGGAAGGCGGTGAACAACCGCTTCTAGTATTTCATTCACCCCAATTCCGGATTTACCACTCGCATGAATTGCTTCCTCGGCGGGAATGGCAAGAATGTCCTCAATTTGCTTGGATACTCGATCAATGTCAGCACTGGGAAGGTCTACTTTATTTATAACTGGAATAATTTCCAAACCCTGAGACTCAGCAAGCTGGGCATTTGCAAGAGTTTGTGCTTCTACTCCCTGTGATGCATCAATTAAGAGTAACGCACCTTCACAAGCTGCCAGACTACGAGATACTTCATAAGAAAAATCAACATGCCCTGGTGTGTCGATAAGGTTGAATAGGTACTCATTTCCATCTTGTGACTTGTAGGTCATTGAAACCGGATGGCATTTAATTGTAATACCGCGTTCCCGCTCAAGATCCATGGAGTCGAGCAACTGATCTTTCATCTCACGCTTCAAAACGGTCTGTGTACTCTCCAATAATCGATCAGACAGGGTAGTCTTGCCATGATCGACATGCGCTATTATGCAAAAATTACGAATCTTTTGAGTTTCCACCATTAAAAAGTTGACCACAGAAATTTTCCCTCCGAGAAAGGAAGATGAAAATTAACGCGGGAATCTCTTTCTCTCATATTTATTCATAATGGACAAGAATCTACTTCACGGTACTCACACAGCACTCATCACTCCCATGCAAGATGGAGACGTAAATTATACGGACCTATCAAAGTTACTTGAAAGGCAATTAAAGGGTGGCGTATCTGGGGTTGTGCCCTGCGGCACAACTGGAGAGTCCCCTACCCTTCGAGAAAATGAACATCTTCAGGTTATTCAGGAGACTGTAAATCACATGGGAGGAAAAATTCCTGTCATTGCCGGAACAGGTGCAAATTCTACAGAAGAGGCACTGCAACTCACTCGAAAAGCAGATAACTTAGGTGCAGATGCTTTTCTTTTGGTAGCACCGTACTACAACAAGCCTAGTCAGGATGGGTTATATTCTCATTTTTCTGCTCTTGCGGAAGCAACAGAGAAACCAATTGTTCTTTATTCCATACCTTCTCGATGCGGGATTGAAATATCTACCTCTACCGTCTTGCGACTTAGAGATAAGCACCCAAATATTTGCGCACTTAAAGAAGCAGGTGGTAAATCTTCCAAAGTGTCTGAGACAGTGGCTGTTATTGATGATGACTTCATTGTTCTTTCTGGCGATGACGGGTTGACATTGCCTTTCATGGCGTGCGGAGCCAAGGGAGTTATTAGTGTAGCATCAAACATTATCCCTGAGAAAGTATCGATGTTAGTTTCTTTTCTGCAAAATGGTCAATTACAGGAAGCGAGGAAACTTCATCTTTCAAACTATTCATTTTTTACCGACCTATTCTGTGAACCAAATCCTGTCCCTGTTAAAATACTCTTAGAGTTAAAGGGGGTAATATCGTCAGCTGAAGTAAGGTTGCCCTTATGCCCACCATCAGCCCAGAATTTTGATTTACTAAAGAAAATAGCAGAGAACCTAATAATTTCATGAGTTTTAAAAAAATATTACTAAGCGGAGCCCGCGGGCGAATGGGTCAAGCCATTCAGTCCATTGCGAAGGAACACGATTGTGAAATATCTTATCCGGTTGATCTTGGAGACGATCCACAAGAGTTTATTGAAGGCAGTGATGTAGTGATTGATTTTTCATTACGGGATGCAACGCTTCCCCTGGCAAAAGTAGCTGCTAAGTACAATAAGCCCATGGTAATTGGCACAACTGGGCATGAAAAACAAGTTCGCGAAGATATTGTCGCACTCACTCAGAAAATTCCAATTGTATGGGCAGGTAATTTTTCGACGGGTGTAAATTTATTGTTTTATCTCACCGAGCAAGCCTCGCGCGTACTGAACGCATCCAGCGACTTTGATCCTGAAGTGATAGAAATGCACCACCGCTTAAAAAAAGATGCACCAAGCGGTACGGCTGACCGTTTACTCGAAATCCTCAAGGAATCGAGAGGGTTGGATGATAAAAACCTTTGCCATGGACGTGACGGCATGGTGGGTGAACGCCCAAGAGATGAGATTGGTTCGCACGCTCTTCGTGGCGGTGATGTAGTGGGAGAACACACGGTAATGTTTGCTGGCATTGGAGAGCGTATAGAATTAACTCACCGGGCAACAGATCGTATCATTTTTGCAGCGGGTGCACTGCGTGCATCAAAATGGGTCATCGGCAAAGCACCCGGACTTTATTCGATGCAGGATGTCTTAGGCCTAACCAGTTAAATATTAGTTATATATGATCGCATTTATTGAAGGAAATCTTATCGAGTGCCAATTAAATATGGCAATTATTCAAATTGGAGGAATTGGATATGAAACTCTTATTCCTCTTACTACTTCAGAGAAGTTGCCCGCTCTTGGACATAAGGTTAAACTTCATACTCACGCAGTTTACAAAGAGGACTCGCAAACCTTATATGGTTTTATTGATCGCGAATCCCGTGATTTTTTCCAAATGATTGTGAATAAGGTATCCGGAATAGGTCCAAAGATAGCGATTAACTTACTAGGCTCTCTATCATTACCTATGCTCAAAACATCTATTGCGAGTGGGGATGTAGCCATGCTCTCCAAGGCACAGGGTTTGGGGAAAAAGACGGCGGAAAGAATTGTTGTTGAACTCAAAGATAAAGTGTTACCGAAATCAGTAACAATAGAATCTACTCCCTCGTTAAACAAGAGCGGTGAATCGGTGAGTGAAGAAATACCTATTGAATTTGCAACCTACCAGGATGCGGTTTCCGCCTTATTAACACTTGGGTACAAGGCTACTGATGCGGATCAAGCGATCCGAAAAGCATCCGATGCTCTGGGAAAAGGAGTGAGTACCGAAGAATTAATCAGAAAAGCTCTTGGTCGTTAAGCATTTGGTCGAATGGTGGACTGGATATAGCGTTCGACCACTGCAGTAGCATTTTCAACTGCAACAGAAAGATTGTCATTGCAGGCCATAAAATAAGCAATAGCGGTTGATAAACGACACCCTGTACCACGACACACTAAAAGATTCTTAATTCTTTCCTTAGTAAATATTTTTGGCGGTTGATTTTTTTGAAGAAGAATATCAGTGCATGCTGGACCGAGTAGATGACCTCCTTTGATTAAGACAGCTTGCACGCCAAGTTTTAAGAAAAGCTCAGCACTCTGCTCTGCATCTTCAACATTTTGACAGTCGTGACCGGTAATTTCTTTTGCTTCAAGCGCATTTGGAGTTACGAGAGATACCTTTGTCAAAAGTTCTTTTTTAAGAATATTTATGTCTTTAAAATTGATAAGCTTCCCACCGCTTGTTGTAGATAATACAGGATCCATTATAATTGGGATCGAAGTATGATTATCCAGGAACTTACTTACTACTTGAATGGCAGAATCATCGGGTATCATGCCAATCTTAATCGCATCTATTGATAAAGATTCAGATGATTTAAGCTGAGCCTGTAATCCGTCAACGGAGACAGGGTGAGACGAAAAAAATCTTTCATCGCTTTGTGCTGTTATCGAAGTAATCGCAAGTATTCCTTTTGCTCCGAGTACTTTTAGCACCTCCAGATCAGCAGTTACCCCTGCACCTGTTGAACTATCAACTCCTCCAATGCAAAGTATACGCTTACTCATGGGGTCAGAAAATAGTCAAGGGTGGGTAGAACTTTCCCACTCCATGATACCACCACTAAGGTTATACAAGTTTTTATATCCCATTGCTTCTAATGATTTACATGCCATCCTACTTCTTACCCCAGCTTTGCAATAAAGTATGATATGGGAACTTTTAGAAATGAGTTCAGAGAATTCAATTTGGTCAGGCTGCTCGAATTGTCCAAGAGGGATATGAACAGAGGAAGGGATCATCGAAAGTTCCCTTTCCCATAGTTCTCGAACATCAATAATAAGATCTGTTTTACCAGACTCGTTCATTGCCCTCATTGAAATAGAGTCGATTTCTTGGGCAACCGAACCTGCATTCTCGGAGGTTGCACATTTCAGATTTATGGGGGCCAGGGATTTTATGTTTCTGGATTCAGGCCTAAGATTAACTTGGATAAACTGAGTTTTGAGGCTTAACGCATCCAATAATAATAGCTTTCCTGAAAGAATGTCCCCAATACCAGTGATTACTTTTATTGCTTCATTTGCTTGTATTGTACCGACAATCCCTGGAAGAACACCAAGTACACCACCTTCAGTACAAGGTGGTAATGCATTCACGCCAGGGGGCTCTGGAAATAAACAACGATAGGTTGGTCCGCAATTGAAATTGAACACACTAACCTGAGCTGAAAATTCAGAAATAGATCCATAAATTAAAACTTTGTTAAATATTACACTTGCATCATTGAGAAGGTATTTAGTTTCAAAATTATCGCTCCCGTCCAATATAATTGAATATTTCTCTAATCGCTTCTTAATATTTTCAGTACATAGCCTGTCATTAAAATATTCGATTTCTATATGGGGGTTTAATCGAGATATTTTATTCTTTGCAGTTTCGGCCTTATACTTTCCAATGTCATCATAATTGAATAAAATTTGTCTTTGTAAATTTGACTGCTCAACTTGATCACTGTCAATAATTCCAATCCTACCCACCCCAGCGGCAGCCAAATACTGCAAAGCTGGACAGCCTAGGCCACCTGCTCCGACAACAAGAATAGAGGATTCCTTGAGCTTTTTTTGCCCTGATTCTCCAATCTTTTCCAAGCTGAGATGCCGTTGATAATGAGATATTTCTGAAGGTGAAAAACAACTCATGCTACTACGGTTAATGGGGTAGATTTTTCTTTTCTACGAAGAGGAATGCTACTTTGATCAGTTAGGTTATAGGAATGATCCCAGTCTTTCCATACCGGGTCATATCCCTTATGTTGTAAGAGATCGAAGATTTCTTTCGGACTACGGTCATCAGAAATTTCGAATTGTTCCAAAGAATTTTCTTCTACGGCATAACCGCCTGGATTTGTTTTGGAACCTGCGCTGAGAGTGGTTACCCCCAAAGGAAGAAGATTTTCTCTTAAAGTAGGTGTTTCACGAGTAGAAATACTAAGCTCTAGCTCATGGCTTAATATCCTGAAAGAACAGAGAAGTTGGACAAGGTCACGGTCTTCCAGCACGATTGCAGGCTCGGTTTCGCCTTTACAAGGACGCAGTCGGGGGAACGACATAGAGTAGGATGTCTGCCAGTATCTTTTCTCAAGGTAAGAAAGATGATGAGCAGCGAAATAGGCATCAGTACGCCAATCGTGCGTAAGACCATAGAGGCACCCAAGTCCAATTTTTTTTATCTGTGCCCGCCCTAGCCTGTCAGTGGTTTGAATGCGCCAATCAAAATTCCTTTTTTTCCCTTTGAGGTGATGCTTTGCATAACTTTCTCGATTGTAGGTTTCTTGGTATACAAAAACAGAATGAAGGCCATGTTCTATTAAGACCTCATATTCATCTTGCTTTAACGGTTGGACTTCAATGGAGAGATTTGAAAAATAAGGAGTCAATGTAGTAATGGCATCCTTTAAGTAAGAAAGATCAACCACTTGAGCAGATTCACCTGTAACGAGCAAAATATGCTCAAAGCCTCTCTTTCTGAGAGAACCTGCTTCTTTTATGATTTCTATCGGAGTCAGTGTTTTTCTAGGGATATTATTGCCAAGACTAAAGCCACAGTAATCGCATACATTATTGCATTCATTGGACAGATACAAGGGTGCAAACAAACGAATCGCTTTGCCAAATCTTTGTTCAGTTAAGCGGTTGCTAAGAACTGCCATTTCTTCAAGATATTCCTTGGAAGCGACTGGGGAAATGAGCGCGGCAAAGTCCCGTAATCCTCCAGCACCTTTTTGATCTAAAGCTCGTTCAACATCTTGGGGTGTTATGCTCCCTATGAGCCTTGAAACCTCTCCCCAATCAGACTGGTTGAAAAGCTCAAGGTATGATTCAGATTTCATTACCTTGTTAATCTAAAAAACTAGTTAACGGGGAACTTGCATTGGCTAGGTTTGATGTTTGCCCTAAACCTGCCATGAAACCAGAGCGTCCTGCATCCACCGCCAACCGGAAGGCTTCAGCCATCCTTATTGGATCCTGAGACACTGCCATCGCTGTATTAATTAACACCGCGTCAGCCCCTAATTCAAAAGCTTCTGCAGCTTGTGAAGGTTTCCCAATCCCAGCATCAACTACTACGGGTATTTCAGCCTGTTCAATGATAATGCGGAGAAACTCTCTACTTTCCAATCCTTTGTTACTGCCGATGGGAGAACCAAGGGGCATAACTGCTGCTGCCCCAACCTCCTCCAATTGCTTACATAGCACTGGATCTGCATGGCAATATGGTAATACGATAAACCCATCCTTTACCAGTTCTCTGGTGGCTTGCAATGTTTCCACAGCGTCAGGCATGAGGTATTTGGGATCGGGATGAATTTCTAATTTAAGCCAGTTTGTTTGAAGTGCTTCCCGTGCCATTTGAGCAACAAAAACTGACTCCTTTGCATTTCTTACTCCCGATGTATTTGGAAGAACCTGGACATCATGCTGTTTCAGATAAGACAGAATGGAATCATGATTCCCGGTCGGATTGGCTCTCTTCATTGCAACGGTCACCATTTGCGTACCACTTGCTTTGACCACTTCACCAAGAGCTTCTCCTGAAGAAAATTTTCCCGTCCCAATAAAGAGGCGAGAGTGAAAGCTTTTCCCTCCTAATTCTAAGTTGTCAGCTTGTTTGGCCATAGTATTTCATTGATTCAGCAGTGTAGTTTGCTAAGTGAGATCCAAAGTCATGCGTGGAGCTTATACCAGAGCATACACATATTCCTTTTGCTCCAGTTTTGGCTAGTAAAGAAAAATCTCCTAGGGATAATCCGCCAATAAGAAAACAAGGAGTTGGAGAAAGAAAAGAAATAAGACTAGAAATATCTTGTACGGACAAGCTCGCCTTGAGGTCAGGTTTGGTGGAGGAGTGACGAAAAGGGCCAATCCCTACATAATGACAAAATCCTGAAGATTTTACATATTGAGCATCATCCAAAGAGTGTACAGTGTGTCCAACTATTGTATCCCGCTTTGGTTCGAACTTACACTCCGTTGGGAGTGAGTCATGCCGACCGAGATGTACTCCATCTGCCCCCAAGGATTCGCAAAGCGTGTAATGATCATTGATGATGACGCAAGCACCGAGTGCCCTCGCATTTGAAATTGAAATTTTGAGCTGATCAAAGTGCAACGATGACAAACTGATCTTAGACCTTACTTGAATAATTTTCACACCTGCTTTAGCCATTTGATCGACTTGTACCGCATGGGATGGCTTTGCATAATCAGATGTGAGACAATAAAGTGGATGATCTAAAGAATGCATCTCACTGACGGGTTGATTTTGAAGCTGCGTAATCACCGATTCTGTAATCGTGACATATTTTCTAAGGAATGAGTAAACTCTTTGTAGGCTACAACTGGATCTGGCTTTCCCCAAATTGATCCAAGTAAAGCAACTCCGTCAAATCCGGTTTCTACAATTGTGCTTATTTTATTCCTTCTTATCCCACCAAGAGCAAAAACTAGAGGCCTTTTGGGTTTGGCATCTAACTTATCAAGGGCAGAGGTAAGGTGGGGAAGCGAAACCTTTGGTTTATGACCTACTTTCGAGATTGAATGAAAAACAGGACCAAAAAATACATAATCAAGTAATTCGGTTTCAACCTGAAGCTCATTAATTTGATGAAGAGACCGACTGCGCGCACAGGAAACTTCCCGTAATGGTTCATTTGACCGATGGTGATAGCCTCCCAACTCAAATTCATCGAGAAGTTCGGGAACTCGATGTAAAACAATCCTATTATGGTAATCCGTAGGAATTTTTTTGAGTAATCGAGCAATACTAGAAGATGAGTGCTCAGGCTTGCGTAAATGAAACTTGCTGAGACCAGCTTTAAAGAGGTTGATCAACATTTTATCTTCACCATCCTTGAAGTTAGGAGATGAAATAATTGCGACCTGTAATGATAGACTCATCCTCCTTGGGTAGCTTGTATCAGCAAAAGCCTGTCATCGTTTTTAAGAACCATTTGATCAAAATCTGTAGCCGAGATTACTTCTTCATTTAAAGCGATTGCCCAACCACTGAAATCTTCTAATTCCAAAGAGTGAAGAAAGCTTTTAAGATCCACATTATTTTGGGTTTCGTAACGGGCATCGTTTACAAAAACATTCATTTAAGATCCGTATAATTCCCCACCAGATGTGTTGAACTCCTCCGCTTTCTTTTTCATCCCATCTTCAAGAGCATCTTGCTCGGAATCCATTCCGTGCTCTTTTGCATATTGCCTGACCTCTTCGGAAATTTTCATCGAACAAAAATGGGGCCCACACATTGAGCAAAAATGAGCGGTCTTTGCATTATCCTGCGGGAGTGTTTGGTCATGAAATTCCCGAGCCTTACTGGGATCTAAGGATAAATTGAATTGATCTTGCCAGCGGAATTCAAAGCGTGATTTCGACAAAGCATTATCCCGGAACTGAGCGGCAGGGTGTCCCTTTGCCAAATCGGCAGCATGAGCGGCTAATTTATAGGTGACCACACCCTCCCTGACATCTTCTCTATCAGGAAGACCTAGGTGTTCCTTCGGGGTAACATAACATAGCATCGCACAGCCATACCAACCAATCATGGCCGCACCTATACCACTTGTAATGTGATCGTACCCAGGAGCAATATCTGTGGTCAAAGGTCCAAGTGTATAAAAAGGGGCTTCATGGCACCATTCGATCTGCTTTTCCATGTTCTCTTTGATCATATGCATGGGAACATGCCCCGGTCCCTCATTCATAACCTGTACACCATACTCCCATGCTCTCGTTGTCAGCTCGCCTTGGGTTTTAAGTTCTGCAAATTGTGCTTCATCATTGGCATCAGCTATGGAACCAGGTCGCAGGCCATCCCCAATAGAGAAGGAAACATCGTAGGCTGCCATGATTTGACAAATTTCATCCCATTTTTCGTAAAGAAAGTTTTCTTTATGATGAGCGAGGCACCACTTTGCCATAATCGAGCCACCACGGCTCACTATGCCTGTCATCCTTTTACTTGTTAGAGGCACATATCGAAGTAATACACCTGCGTGAATAGTAAAGTAGTCAACCCCCTGTTCGGCTTGTTCGATTAATGTGTCCCGAAAAACCTCCCAGGTTAAATCTTCTGGCTTACCTCGTACTTTCTCAAGAGCTTGATAGATTGGGACTGTGCCGACTGGTACTGGGCAGTTCCGGATTATCCACTCTCTGGTGCGATGTATATTTTTACCCGTTGATAAGTCCATTAATGTATCCGCACCCCATTTGGTTGCCCATCTCATCTTTTCGACCTCCTCTTCAATAGAAGAAGCTACGGCTGAATTTCCTATATTTGCATTAATTTTGACCAGGAAATTACGCCCAATGATCATCGGTTCCAACTCCGGATGATTGATGTTGGCTGGAATAATTGCCCGACCGCGTGCTACTTCACTACGAACAAATTCTGGAGTAATTTCTTTTGGGATAGATGCCCCGAAATTTTCCCCCGGATGTTGGTGATGCAGGCTGTTTCTATCGCTTTTTTCAGAGCATTCAAGGTCTTCAGATAATGCCTGCATCTTCATATTTTCACGAATGGCAATAAACTCCATTTCTGGAGTTATAACTCCATCTCTGGCGTATTGTAGTTGAGTAACCGCTTTTCCTGCCAAAGACTTTCGCACTTTTATGTTACCACGATCATAGTCAGGTAAATCTTTACCTTTTTGGTCTGATCTTTGAGCATGCAAATCCGAAAGGTATCCATTGTCTGCTGCAGTGGCCTGCCTCCCCTCAATCAACTCCGTGTCTTTACGGTCGACAATCCATTGCTCTCGGATAGTCGGAAGGCCAAGTTCATGTTGTCTGTGAAACTCTGGGTCTCCCCATGGGCCAGAAGTATCATACACGCGTACCGGATCGTTATGGATCTCATTATTTTCTGATGTTCTGGTAGGAGATAACTTTATTTCTTTCATCGGCACCCTAACGCCTGGGTTTTCTCCATTCAAATAAATGCGTGTTGAATTGTTTTGGCTGTCTTCGAGTTCTTCGACTTTTTTGATCATAATTATGAGGTTAGTGCCGAAGAAACACTGCTTGTAGGCAGTGAGTTTTCCCTACGGCGTTTTGTGTATCGCATCAGGTTCAAAGGGTCACACTTGGATCGTAAGTGTCTCTCAGTCTTCGCCTAAAGCTCCCCTAAACTTAAATATCATAAAAACGGGAAATGTAAGAAATGCAACCCTAAGAATTAAACTATTTACATCTATACAATCTCATACCTTCCGTCCGTACGCTTAGAGATATAACCTGAAAGTTCAAGGGCTGTTAAAGTTGAAGCAATTGATTGCACTGGCATGGCTGTCCTGGAATTAATTTCTTCGCTGTTCAGTGTGCCATCAGTTTGCAGTGCTTGCATGATGATCATTTCTTTCTCAGAATATATCTCGCTACTTTGCTTTTTTTGATTGTCTTCTGTGGTTAAGCTTGGAGTAATAAAATCAAAATCTAATGATGGAAGTAAATCATCGATAATGTCATTTGCATTTCGGATAAGAATTGCCCCGTCACGAATGAGTTGGTGGCAACCGATGGAACTGGTTTGATCGACCCTTCCGGGTACAGCAAAAACCGAACGCCCCTGTTCTCCCGCAAATCTAGCGGTGATGAGGCTGCCTCCCGTTGCCCCGGATTCCACCACCACCGTTCCAGATGAAATTCCTGAAACTAAACGATTTCTCATGGGGAATGTTTTTCGATCCGCTTTTCGTCCAAAAGAAAACTCAGATAATACTGCACCTTTAGATATAATCTCTTGATATAAGGTTAAATGTTCAGGCGGATAGATAATATCAATTCCAGTTCCTAAGAATGCAATAGTTTTACCCTTGGCATCTAAAGCAGCTTGGTGGGCAATTGCATCAATTCCTCTGGCCATTCCACTGACTATACAAAATCCCTTCTTGGCCAAATTGAAGGATAGTTGTTGGCAAATTTTTTGAGCATACAAGGAAGGCATGCGAGTGCCCACTATAGAAATGTAAGGGCCATCAGGAATTGTACCTCTTTGGTACAATCCAAGTGGGGTATCATAAATTTCATGAAGTGCACGCGGGATATCACCATCAATTATAAAGGACGCATTATGTTTCCTTATATTTCCAACCTCTTTCTCAAGCCAATTTTCGTTTTTTACATCTTGGATTGATGAGATCATAGCATCCCCAATCCCGCTAACCGAAAGAAGTTTTTGCTTACTTGCATGCAGAATTTTTTTTGGGTCCCCTTTAAATGCTGCCAATAATCGACTTGTACTAATCGGACCGAGCTTGGGTAATCCATTCAGTAAAATAAACGCTTCTTTCCTGCTAATATTACTGAAATTCACATCCACATAATTCCCCTAAAAGTATCATAAAGTAAAGACTTTTGGTCGAAAATTAAGCAAACTATTTTACCAATTCAGAAAGTACCTTCATTCGAGATGGATGCCTTAATTTCCGTAGAGCGGAGGCTTCAAGCTGACGAACTCTTTCCCGGGTTACCCCCAAAATGCTCGCAATCTCTTCGAGGGTGAATTTCCTTCCCGGGCAGTGGATAGAGACCCAAACACAGGTTTTTCGCAGCCTTTGAGCCTGCGTGCCGGTAAATGTGGGAATGAGGAAAGGGTCATGCTTTTGTGCAGCCATATTCTACTATAACATAGGATGAAGTTGTAAGCAAAAAATGGAGCCTCAACTAACATCCTCATCACTCAATGGATGTCCAACTGGTAAGTTTCTTGTGGCACTTTTTTTCAACACCTCGTCCCATTTACTCGGGCACATACCATCCCCTGGTCTAGCAATGCGCAAATTTTTGGCACTTAGTAATTCCCCCTTGCTTATGTTCTTACAAACAAGGATAGACCTTTTAAACCTTGAACCCTTTGGTGGCGTTTCCTTTATGTTTGTTCCTGATGTACAAACTTGCATTCCCTTATGTGCATCCCTAACCGCATTGCACAAATTATTAAACTCATACGGAAGCAAGGAAAACTCTCCGTCAATTGAAGTGCTTTTTTTGTCCAAAGTCAGGTGCTTTTCAATTACACATGCCCCAAGTGCTGTAGCTACAACCGCCATAAGATGTCCGGGTGAATGGTCAGATAAACCAACTTTGCAGCCAAATTTATCTTGAATTGCGGGAAGAGTTGATAATTCAAAATCTTCAATTTTGGCCGGGTATTCACTAATGCAGTATAAAAGAATAATCTCTGGGCACCCACTTTCTCTTAATACTTGAAGTGCAAGACCAATTTCTTCATCCGTGGAAACCCCGATACTAGCGAGAACAGGTTTTTGTAATGCACCAATCTTTTTTAGCAGGGGAAAATGATTAAGTTCAAAAGAAGCAATTTTATAAATCGGAGGGTCGATTTCATCTTCCAAAAACGCTACTGCTGATTCATCAAACGGTGAACTAAAACAAAAGAGGTTTTTTTCTTTTGCCCGGCATGCTAATCGGGGGTGCCATTCCCAGGGCGTCATGGCTTTTTCATAAAGTTCGTAGAGATACCTTCCCTTCCATAGACCTTCATGTAACAAAAACCGATCGCATTTAGAATCTACGGTAATGGTGTTGGCTTTGTAGGTCTGTAATTTAATTGCATCTGCCCCAGCATCTGCAGCTGCATCGACTAGCTCTAGTGCTTTATTTAGACTGCCACCATGGTTACCAGAGAGCTCAGCTACAACAAAAGGAGGAGAGTCTGTTGATATAAAGCTAGTTCTTTCACTACTCACCCTACCAAGCCATTACTTTTGGATGAAATCCTTAAGCAAGTCCTTAAGTGCAGACTCCGTGCAGTGTTCTGAATTTTTATTACTGGCGTAAACAAATCCATCGCGGCACTTTTTCCCGCCTTTAATTCCAATTTTATTTCCCCAAAATGATTTGATCGGCTTGATTACAAAATGATCTTCAAATTCTAAAACATTCCGAGATTCATCTTCAGGTATTAAAGTTTCGTGCATTTTCTCACCTGGTCTCAAACCTATTACATCCCACTCGCAATTAGGGGCAATCAACTTGGCAATCTCTCCAACAGTGCAGGACGGAATCTTAGGAATAAAAAGTTCACCCCCAACCATGCCCTCTAATGATTTGAAAACAAACTCGGCTCCTTGCTTTATAGGTAACAGGAAACGAGTCATTTCCGGATTAGTAATGGTCAAGCTGCCTGCTGCTCTTTGCTTTTCAAAAATGGGAGCAACACTACCCCGACTTCCGACAACATTACCATAACGAACTACAGAAAAGATGGTACCTTCACCTCCACCGTAACTATTGGCAGCAATAAAGACTTTGTCAGAGCATAGTTTAGTGGCACCATAGAGGTTTACCGGATTGACTGCTTTATCAGTACTTAAAGCTAATACTTTTTTAACCCCTGCTTTTAGGGATGCCTCGACCACATTTGTTGCACCATTGACATTGGTTTTTATAAATTCATGAGGATTATATTCTGCAGCAGGGACTTGCTTCAAGGCTGCGGCATGCACAACAAAGTCAACTCCTCGCATAGCCAGCTCTAAGCGGTCTCTGTCTCTTACATCGCCAAGAAAAAAACGCACAGCTGGGTCAGCAAACAATTGACTTGCCTGCATCTCACTTTGCTTCAACTCGTCTCTAGAATATATAATAATCTTCTTCAACCGGTACTTGGCCAGTGCTATCTGTACGAATTCTTTCCCAAAAGAACCAGTTCCGCCTGTGACTAATATGGACTTTCCATCAAACATATTTCCTAATCATGTAGACTTTAAATATTTGAGTCGATTCGAAAGAAAGAGATATCTTTTTTATTTAAAAGATTGGCAATATCTTTAGTGCTTTGCTATTTCGAAGAGATGTCCTTTTCATGGATATCAACTGTTGGCGAACCCAACGCCAAGCTCGCAATCATAATTGGAGAAGTAGCAGAAGATGTCATGATTGAAGAATCAAAGAATCATACAGGTGGTATACTTTGGATCTGTGAGGATATGGGGGGTAAAAAGTTTCTCCTTGCCTCGGGCATACAACTTGTAGCCCCATACAATACAGATTCTGTATTGTGCCAAAGAATGACAGATTTTATCGCTCTTGATTATCAGCATTTGCCTGTAGTTAAGGTAAGCTCATCTGTTCCTAATTCTCCTCATTATGATGATGTTCTACCCCTGGTTGTTTCCAAAATTGAAACGACCGCTAGAGCAAGAAGAACAAGGTATGCCACTGGATTTGACCGGCAGCATCAAGTTTTTAAAAATCTACCAGGGTATTTATTGTCACGTGTCCCTTCTGAGTGGTCCAGTCTTGGCAAGAATTCGTTTGTGTTAGTGGTTGGTGCCGGACCATCGATTGATATCACTTTACCGATTTTCAAAAAAGGCTTCCCTCGTCCTATAATTGTAGCTTGCGATAGTTCACTTCGAGCTCTCATGGTTGCCGGTATAACACCAGATTTTGTCGTCAGCATGGACCCTTATAAGTCCTTTGAAAGTTGCTCCACAGACGGTTTTGCTCCTGGTATCGCGATCCTTTCATCTCAATCTCACAGTAGTTGGGCTAAGCAATGGGGGGAGCAAGCGAGATATATGTCCGGTCGTGTGTTAACGGAGGATTTGCTTGCTAAAAAAGGCGTTAGTAAGACAAATATATTGGCCGCAAACAACGCTGGGCTATCTGCCCTTGCATTTGCTCACTTCCTTAACCCTGCCTTGATTGTTACAGTTGGTATGGATCTGTGTTCAGGCGTCCACCCAAGCGACCGATATGCCAAGAATACAGGTAGATGTCATATTAAAGTTCACGCCGAACACTACCACAACATACCCGGAAATTATCAGAAAACAGTAAAAACACCTTTTTTATCGGACTGGCAAGAAACCACAAAACTAGCTTCCGAAATTACTATCCGCCGCCCTATTTTCAATTTTACTGATCGTGGAGCAGTTTTAGAAGGTGCTACCCTTGTACACCCGGATGATGGTCCAGAGTTGAACAAAGCTATGCGTGATAACATTCAGCCTTTTGAGACAAAGGATGAACGGCTCGGACTTAAAAAACAAGTAACTGGAATAGGATTGGAGCAAATTCTTTCTCTTCTGGTTTCCTATTGCGACCAAATATGGGATTTGGTTGATAGATACGAAAAAGGGATTCCTGTAGATGAAGTACTGCAGGATATATTTAATGATTCAGATCTTACATCCATCCTCGGGGACTTTTCATTTGTTGTAATGCCCATGCTCCAACCACTCGTATCTGAAAAAGAAACCCTATTGCCTGCCGTGCAAGCATTGAAGGAATTCACCTATCTCTTGGAAGACGCAATTTTGAAGTGTAGCCCAACAGATGAATTTTCAATAAACCACATTCTGGCTAAAAATCTTTAATTATCTATTTTACCATTAGTTTCTTCTAAGACTTGAGCAGTTTTTTGTATAGCTAAGTCTAAAGATTCAAATGTGTGCGAATTACTGATAAACCAGTTGTGGTGTGGGTGGAAATACAAACCTGCACCCGCACAAAGTCTGCAGAATCCTTGAATCTTAAATAAATTATGATCATCCTCAATAAAGGGGTAAGGCATTGATGCAGGGCCTGTCATGGAGAGGGGAATATCAAATTTTTTCGCTACTTCTGTAAGCTTATTACAAAAATAAGTTCCTTTGGCTAAGACTTGTTCCGCGACTTGTTCACGGGTTGATATAGATAAGGAAGTAATGGCAGCGGCCATAGCCACAGCATCATTCCAGCAACTTCCAGTAAGAAAAACCTCTGAGGATGCAGATTTTTGATTCTTTTTCCCAACGCATGCAGAAATTGTATATCCATTCCCTAAAGCTTTGGAATAAACCGCTAAATCAGGAACGAAATCAAAATAACGATGCGACCCGTCATCATGGAGTCGCCCCCCTGCCCTTACATCATCTAAAATAAGTAAGGACCCTTCCTTCTCGCAGATCACACTTACTTCTTGCCAGAAGGTGGCATGAGGCATTTCGGATTTGGCAAAAGCCGGATGGTGGTAAGGGGTTAAAATAACACCTGCAATTTTATTCCCATATTTTTTGAATATCGATCTAAGCTGATCGGTATCATTCCATTCAAACTCTAAAATATCCTGCCTGTCGGAAGGGATACGACCACCCATGCCTGGATCACACCAAGCGTCGACCCCGTGGTATGCACCTTTAGCTTTCACGATATAAGGGCGTTGAGTAAATTGCCTGGCAACTCTAATCGCCCAGGTTGTAAGGTCCGAACCATTTTTTGCAAATACTGCCCAATCAGCAAAATTTATCCTATCCACAAGTATTTCAGCCAATTCAACCATTTTTTCAGATGGTTGATTAAAGACAGCACCCATCTCTCTTTGCACCTTTGCTGCCGTTTCAATTTCTTGATTGGAGTAGCCATGAAGAATAGTTCCAAACCCACACATGAAATCAATCCAATCCTTACCATCCACATCCACAAAGGTATGCCCCCTCGCTTTTTTGCAATAATGTGGGAAACTATCAGGTAATCCAGCAGCTGGAGCGACATGGCCATAAATACCCCCGGGGATTACTTTCTCGGCTCTTTTAAAAATATTTATGGAATTATTTTGCATGCGTGTAGTTTGAAGGAGTTGGGACTTCCCTAGAGGCTATCCTAGCCACAAATCCAAATTTATCGAGCAGAGGAACCCTGCCACTTACCTGTATATTACCCAGTGCAGGGTCTGCAAGTGGATCAATCTGGCCACGAGTTCCCCGGAGAGCTGATTGTAAGTCTTTAAAATTTAAGATGACCGATGAATCTTCATGGGGATTTACAGCCTTACATGTCCATTGAGTATTTTTAGATTTAGAAACCCTACCCAAAAAATAAGTTTCCTTTAAATAGAAGTCGATAGTGCCCACTTCATTATTCATTAACTCTTTTGCATGGGGATGATGGTTTAGATAGCAGGAGGTTGCTTCAAGTCCGGCACTGAAAAGGATGTGTACATTCTCCCGGTCCAAATCCCGATCATATAATTTCCTTATCTCTAAAAGAGTTTTTATACCATGAATGCTCATCATTGGATTGCGAAAAAGAGGAATAATTTTTGGAAAAGAAAATCCATTTTGGGCAGAACGTAACAAATTTTGATTAGTAAAGACGATTTCATTACCAAAGGTCAGGCTAATTATTGAATCTGTGAGAATACGAGCAAAAAGCTGTTGAGTATTGGGTTTTCTTTTTTTGATTCCAATGCTTATCGTTTCTAGAGAACGAGCCACTGCCCACGAAGCAAGTTGTCCTTTTACCGGGATATCAATCATCTATGGCAAGGCTCTGAAGCATCTCAATAAGGGGTGGTTGCGCTGGCAATACATCCAGTAAAGAAGGTATTTCCCCAGATAGTAAAGGAGGCAGATCTTGGGCCGTCTTAATGCTAAAGTATTTTCCTTTTTTGAGGATCCAATAATTTAAGTTATTTGTTTCCTGAGGCATCACTCCACCACAAAGATTAAAAATTACAGGGGTTCCCATAGCGATCGCTTCCGCACTCAATCCTGCCCCGGGTCGGGCTAAGAGACAGGAAGCTTGGGATAAAAGGGCAGCCATACTCTCTGCATCAACTTCAGGCAGTACAATGAGTTTAATTGCGTTTTCCCCTTCATACTCAAGCAGTCTCTTCATTGTACCATGGTTTTTCCCGCAAAGGGCGACCACCTGCTTGTAATCGTGAGTCTTGGATAAGGATACTAATTTCTTGTAAATAAGCGGGTGGTTATTCGTCCCGTTGGCACCAGTACCGAGCAGAATAAATTTCTCACTTGGATTAATACCAAAAGATTTTAGAAGTTTATCAACCTTTTCAAATTTATTTTTTTCATAAAAAGCTTTTCGAAGGAGTAAGCCACCTTTTTTCAATTTTGATTCCGGCATCCCATATTTTTTAGCAGCAGAGCATGTAGATGTAAAAGGACCTGTAAATAAATCAGCCTTTGGGTTTATCCAATGCCGACTAAATCCATCGCCATCTGCAAACTCGCCACAATATATGACAAACTTAAGGTTGGGGATATGTTTTTTCGCTATGTCAAGGTAGGCATGATTAAGGTGAGCATGCATGCTTACAATGATCTTGGGCTTACAATCCCCCAAGAAACTGATAAACTTTTTTTTTCCGATTAAAGTCTTTGTACTGCGGTGAAGGTTGGCATGCTCAAGAAAGCAAAAATAAAACCGGTGAGCCCAGGGAGCTTTCTTCTGAATAAAGTTATAAAGTTCTGTGCCAAATCGGTATAAAGCTGACCCTGATTCCAAGGGATGATATACCTCGGCTTTCAGCCCCAGTTTCTTCCACCAATATTGAAGGGCAAAGGCTCTCATGTCGTGCCCACCACCAGTCGAAGCACTAAGAATGAGAAGTTTCATGGTTGAATGGAGCTACAATGTGGGCAGGTGCTGCGATATTGATCTTTGCAGCGCCTGATACCCCGTATTATTCAAGCTCGTGAATGAATAATCCGCTTCGTAATTTTGGTTCAAACCAAGTTGTTTTTGGGGGCATAATTTCCCCCGCATCTGCAATCGCAAGAAGTTCAGCCATAGATACTGGGTAGAGAGCAAACGCTACTTTCATCTCTCCTGAATCCACTCTTCTTTCTAATTCCGTGAGGCCACGTATGCCCCCCACAAAATCGATTCTAGTATCTTTCCTTAAATCCTTAATTCCAAGAATGGGGTCGAGGACTTTTTCTGATAAAAAAGTTACATCAAGATTATCTTTGGGATTAGGTGAAGAAATAATTTCCCTTGGCTGCAATTTATACCACTTGGAATCGAGGTACATAGAAAAGGACCCTTTAGCGGATGGACTTTGTCCAGAACTCGATTCTGAAATCTCGAAAACTTCTGAAAGCTTTGCTTGAAATTCTTCCTTACTTTGGCCGTCAAGGTCTTTCACCACACGATTGTAATCAAAAATCTTTAACTGATCATCGGAAAATAAAACAGCCATAAAGAAATTATATTCTTCGGTTCCATCATGGCTCAGGTTCTGCTCTTTTTTTTGTTGCCCCACCCTCGCAGCGGCAGCAGTACGGTGATGACCATCTGCGACATAAAGATCGGGGATGGTTTTAAATTCAGATTCAATCTGGGCAATAGCTTCATCATGTTCAATGGTCCATAGCTCATGCCTAATACCATCATCTGCCACAAAATCATAAGTTGGACTTAGTTTTGTGGTGTTAGAAATAATTTCATTGATCGAATCAAGTCCACGATATGAAAAGAAGACGGGTTCTGCATTTGCATTTTGGGTCTCCACATGCCTTACACGATCATTTTCTTTGGCCGTTCTGGTTAGTTCATGCTTTTTTATATGTCCATCAAAGTATTCCTGGTAATTACAACATCCTACTATGCCTGTCTGCTCCCGGTTATTCATGGTAAGCCTGTAGATATAAAAAGAAGGCTTTGCATCTTTCTGCAGAATATTTTCGGACCGTAACAGATTTAAATTTTTTAAACCCTGTTCATACACTTCTGTCCCATACGGGTCGATGTCGTCTGACAACTCGAGCTCGGGCTTTATGACGCGAAGAAAGGAGTATTTATTGCCGTCGGCTTCTTCCCTTGCCTCTTGCGTATTTAATACATCATAAGGACGTGAAGCGACTGCTTTAGCGTGAATAGGTTGTGGGCGTAATGCTCTAAATGGTTTAAATATGGCCATGGTGGTGCTATGATGGAAGTAATAAAATGGTAAGGTTAATCCTTACTCTTCAAACTTTTTTTCGTGTGAAGCAACTTTTTTGGCTTTGAATTGCTCAATCAGTTTTTTAGCTGAACCAGCAGCCAATGTACTTTTAAGAAGTCCTTTCTGTTTCGGAATACCCGAGACTGCTGCTTCCTGATTGGATGATTGCATTTCCTCTAAGATCTCTCTTCGAAAGATTGAGATTGATCGGGGTGCAGAGATCCCAATTTTAACAGAATCACCTTCAATTTTGGTTATAGAAATTTCAATTTCATCACCAATCTTTATGCCTTGCTCTACTTTACGAGATAAAATCAACATGGTCTCAAATTTTGAAATTAGAGACCTTCACCACCAACATCAAGAATGTGGCGGGCAGAATAATCTTCATGATTATTGATGATACATTGTTTGCCGGTTAATGTCTTACGATTGACTATAATGGGACCGACAAGGTTGAGGGAAATTTTGTTAGCTTGGTCAGGAAGTAATGTGACAATGTTTAAAATCATGGTATCCTCGGGACCAGTGATTCCGAGTATTTTAATGTCAGCATCGGCAATTTCTACAGAATAATCTGGAAGAACTCCGCCAGGTTCTAAAACCACAAAAGCCAATCCGTCTTCTTTTTCTTCTCTTAACCACATGAATGGCAACTCTTCCTTATCAAACATGAGTTCCATCGCTCGAATCTGAGAAAACCCAAACAATCCTTGCGGTAAAATTAGCTTATTTTGACTGATTGAAGCGTCAAGCTCCGGGTTGTTGGAATCTTCTCCTAAATTGAGTTTCATATGCAAAAACTTACAGGTAATTCAGTAAGGATGTATTCAGAAGTTGTGCTCCTACTTGCATGGCTGCCTGGTAAGCTGTGGAGACACGAGAGAGCCTCATGATCGCTTCTGAAAGATCAATATCCAAGTCTCTGGAAATTCTTTGATCGAGTTGCATGAAGTAGTCTTCGTCATGAGCCTTGACTGTTTCCATACGAACCATACTCGCAGTGAGTTCACCCATTTTGTCAATAATGTTGTCTTCAAGCTCAATCAACTTTTTCTCCGAATCTTCAACTTCCTGGGAATAAAAAGAAGGAGTCGCGTCTGCTAAACCATCTCGGAGTTCAACCAAAGTGTTGACCACATCGCCCAATTCAGCGGTGCCACCATCGGCTGAATTTAAAAATGAAGTAATGGCACTTTCCTTGCCCACATAAAATTTAGAATTATTTTCAGACCCCGTGTACGAAACATTAATGATCTCCCCTTTTTCATTACGGTGATCAAGAAAAGTCTTCGATCCTGTAGCAAAGGAGAAGGTGTCACCGAGTCGGGGACCTGTTGGGGCAAGGCTTTGGATAGGCTCATCAGGTTGAATGAGCTCAAAACCAGCAATTCGGTACGGTCCCGGGTCATTGGGATTTTCTTGCCATAATACAGTTGCCTCTAGGATATCATTTCCGACTTGGATTGTAACTTTTTGGAAATCTTGAGGGATGCTACCATCCTGAAAGAAATATCTGCCTGCATCTTCAACTTTTAAACCGACTACATTTCCATTTGCATCGACAACAGCCTTGGCTGATGCATCGGAACCAGCTGCCCCGGCTGAAGGCACAGTAACTTTCGGAGCATCTTGACGATTGGCATCAAATTGAAGAACATGCTGTAGAGGGTTATCAACTACCTCCCATATATAGTTCGTAACTTGGGATTGTCCGTCTACACTAGGAATTAGCTCAGAATCAGGCAAAATCATTTCGGTTGAGCCAAGAAAATCAGCTGATGGCAAGAAGTTATTGAAATTGTCGCGCAGGCTTCGGTAATATTGGCCGTCATAGAGAACAATGTCTCCAGAATGATATGTTTTGTTTGAAGACCACTCCGTACCTTGGGTTCGAACTTCAGCGGGAACTTTTAACATTTTGTTATTAGCCAAAAGAGCTTCAAAGGCTTCGTTGCTGTCAATGGTAGCTGTATCAGTTGAAACATAGTAAGCTTTTTCTTCCTGATGGAAAACATAATCACCAGTTTCTAGAGAAAGTTGAGTGTTTTCAGCAGCACTAGAAAAAACCTTTTCTTGTCCCTCTTTGGGCAGGGTTGTAAGTTTAAATACTGTACCGTCACTGCGAGCTGATGCTTCACGAATATTGGCTACAGATGCTGACGGATTACTTGGATCAAATCCTTCTGCGGTCGTGTCCGTATTAGAATTAGCGGTTGCGATAAAGTATTTGTCAAGAGTCTCATCGTAAATGTACTCACCTTTTAATAAGTTAAAGGGTTCGCCCTCAGTGATTTCTATAACATTCGGCGGGAATTCATCTTGAATGGAAAGCCACAATGAACTATCAGTTACTAGCCCATCTTCCGAGGGGATGAAATACTGTCCTTCGAGTTGCTCCACGGGTTGCTCAAAAGTAATCATTTGGCTTGAAATCACCTGGCTTCCCTCAGCAGCCGCTGCTAGCCTGTATTCCTGAGTTTGGTGGTCAAAATAAACGGTTCCTTCAGATTCTGAACCACTAACATCAAAAGTGGCCACTGGGTAAGAAATTGTTTTAACCTTTTCTTCTGCAAGTTTATCCAAGTCTTCAGGAGTTGCACCGACCGGAAGTGCATCTTTTGAAAAAAGTAGAATGTTACTATTATGACTCTTGGCCTCCGAGAATTCGTTAAATAACATACCGTCTAATGAAACATGAAATTCTTTGAGTGACATACCTGAAGCTTCGACACTCCAATCCTCTCGATCCACATTATAACCGGATGGTAGTTCTTTCCAGTAGTTCGAACTAGCTGAAGTAGGTTTGTGATTAAAATTATCGTTAATTTGGGATTCCCATAGTTTCCCTTCGAACTCAATAATGCTACCTAATTCATAGGTTTGAAGCCTCTTCCAAGGATCTGAATGCGTAACAGAAAGCTGTGTTGTTCCCTCAGTAGAAGAAATGCCCACACTGATTTCTTGCGTCCAAGTTGGATCAAGAGAATCTTTGGGAACTTCCTCAAAGGTGATGTTTTCATTCTCAGCGTTCACAGTTATGGGACTGAAGCTGTTTTGGTCGGCTAAATTAAATGATTGAAAGGAAGAACCAGTAAAATAAACAGGCTCACCTTCCAGGAGTTCAGAAAAGTCAATATTTGCTGTTGTTGCTTGACCCTCAACAGCGGCGGTAACATCGGTCAAGACACCATTTGCTTTGGCAGAGACAGCAGCAATGGAAGATCCAAGACTAGACCACTTCGATGAATTCCCCGGGTTAGTAATGTCATAATCCGCAGAGGCAGCATCGTTGCTTACAGCGACAGAAGCTTCATAATAAACACCGTTGTATCTAACCACAGAACCCTGTGCATAAGTAGAAACATTCCACTCTGTGGAAAGAGAAGACGCAGCAGCAGCATCAAAAGAATAAAATGATCCACTATCTTGAACAACATCACCAGCAGAATAGTTAGCGAATGAGTCAAATTGCCCCTTCATGATCTCACCCGCAACAACAACCTGCTGATTATCTGCCTGAAGAACCTCACCAGCAGAGTAGGCTAAGTTAGGATTAAAAGATTCAAGCCCTGCAGGATTGTGGGGCACATCGTTACTCTGGGTTCCATTTGGATCTACGACCTTGTGCCATACCCCATCATGAAAAACAAAATCATCCTTTACATACTCGTCTGGTCCCCAGTTACCTTTTACGGGTGCCTTAAACTGAAGAAAACGAGGATTTTCTGCATCGGTGATATCGTCATACACACGATCGCCTGCTTTGAAAGAAAGGTTGTCACTCCAAAGTGAAAATGAACCATTTGGGGACTCAAATACAGCATCATCAACTGCTTTTTTCTCCGACGGAGTTAAATCACTGTAAGAGGAACCGGGATACAATATTTCAGTTTGATTTACCCTTTTGGCTTCAATTTGGTTAGGGTAATAATGGCTCGGATCCCATTGAGTTAAATACTCTGCCTTGGCATTGTAAGTTTTACCAACCGTACCATAGACAAGTAATTCTCCGTTGGTGGAAATTTCTGAGTAAAGATTGATGTCACTATCCCGTGGAGTACTTGAACCCACTGATCCTCGGATGAATGCGTTGTAGTTTTCCCCGCTAAGCGGAGTGAAATCAGCAAGAATTTCTGGATCAGAATTAACAAGTTCATTTGCAATTTCTGTAATTTTTTCCGTAGTCAGTCCATCAGCCGTTGCTTTGACAACATATTCTCTGCCGTTAAGGTGAAAGACTACCTCTTCCCCTGCTTTTATTTGCCTTAAACCATCGGGGCCAACTTCACCAACAAAACTGGCATCCAGCGATATTGTAGAGTTTTGCTCTTTGCCGAGTTGTACCACAGAATTTCCAAACTCAGGTTTGAGTTGAGTACCTGCAAAAAGTGCCCGTCCCCTGTGTGTTGCGTTTATGCGGTTCAGAGCCTCCTCAATAAGTTGGTTTATCTCGTTGCCATAGGTCTCCATCGCAGGACCATTTAAGCTCGAGCCTGCAACTCTTGATATTTCTTGAGCTCGTTGATTCAGTTCCCTAAGATTATCAAGATTAAGGTGTCCTGCATTGATGAACTCGGAAGCGTAGGAAGCATTCCTTTGGTATTGAGCAAGTTTTCCTTTTTCAGTGTCAATATCAATGACACGCCCCAAACGCATTCCATCATCTTCGGGCAAGGTTATCTTTTGACCACTCGAGATTTGTTTGTCCAACTTGTAGCGCTGCATATCCAAATCACGAATAGTATTTGTGATGGAGTCGGAGACGCTGAGATTGGGTAGACGCATGTAAGTAAATTATTTAACCAATCCAAGCACAACAAGTTCGAGCATTTTGTCGAGTGTATTTAATACGCGGGCAGAGGCTTGGAAAGATCGTTGAAATTGCATCAAGTCAGAAACTTCTTCGTCTACAGATACAGAGCTTACTGCACGGCGTTGATCCAGAAGCAGAGTTTCGAGTGATTTTTGGTGCTCGAGGTTATCATTAAGATCTGAAAGGGAATTTCCAATGTCGGCATTCATTGTGGAAATATGAGTAGTAAACTCTCCATCATTGGCTAAGTCGCCAATCTTGAAAGCAATCTCATTAGCTCCTTCTGCGAAATCGTGCGTCGATTTTAGG
Source organism: Opitutales bacterium (assembly GCA_029254745.1). Taxonomy (GTDB): domain Bacteria; phylum Verrucomicrobiota; class Verrucomicrobiia; order Opitutales; family Seribacteraceae; genus Seribacter. The sequence goes on from JAQWWZ010000033.1 coordinate 51,322, forward strand.
TTATCAACTGTAAGATCATTATCAACCCTGAGACTACTCGCAAGATTCCAATCATTTTGTAAAACCGCATCAAAGGAAAAGTTATCACCGATAATAAATGCTTTTTCACCCTGTTCGATCCTGAATGGAATGGTCTCGTATCCAAGCAAAAGAGATCTACCGTCGTCGTCTGTTCCAACTAGTTTGTCATTACCTGGGTAAGTTTCATCAACTTCTAAAGTAACATGCTGCATCCTTCGTGCAGAAGCATAGAACTGATAAATATCTGTGTTGTTGGGGTCATCAAGAAATAACTTCAAGTCATCACTTTCTCTCACCAATGCTTGGTTGGGGACTTGTTCAGGAAAAATAGGAGTAGTGTTAACAATGGTAAAGGTATCAGATTCTGCTGTTGGCAGAGTCATGTTAACCTCATCCCTAAAGAGCTCCAATTCACCAGTTCCTTCAACCCCGTAAAGCCCATACTCTTCCTCCATAATAAGATTGTTGCCAGCAACCGCACGGGTAAGAAAGGCATCGAATCCAAATAAATATCCACCCTGCTCGTCAGCGGGGTTGTAGATACTGTTCACTTGAGTCGCGAAATCTGAAACTAGATCATTGAGGCTCATCCGAAATCTTTCCATTTCGCCTGATCTTGCTGATTGATATCCATGAATAGATCCTGCGTTTAGATCCAATTCAATACCGTCCGAAAATATTGCATCAGAGGATGGAAAAGAATTACCAGCATTGAGAAGATTAAAAGTGGTAATTTCACCATTCTTTACAACAGCTTCGGCAATGCCAATATTAACTTCTTGAAGAACACCATTTGAAAGATTGTGACCGGATGAAGAAACTTTACGGATGATGCTCGTGGGATCCGCATCAAGTGTTTTGGGTTTAAAGACATGGAAGTTTTTTGACCATTCAGCAGCAGAAGGATCAAATGAGGCAAGGACCTCTTGATCGGTTATGATATTAGGTGCGGAATCTACAATAAAGTGCTGGTCACTCGCTTCATCATAATAAATTTCATTATCAAAAAATTGCAGTGATCCCTGACTAGGGTCTAATTTCTTTACTGTATCCACGAAAGAATTCATCCTCACAAAAGAATCTGAACTTTCAAAATTGGGTATATCTCCATCCGGCACATCTTTTACCGTTAAATAAAAGAGAGTTTCATTGGTGCTATTAAGACTCGAAATAATATCACCTTTAGAAAAAGATACTTCATCATTTTCGTCTACACCTTCAGGTTTGGCATTAGTTATAGAGGCAAGGTTTTCTCCAATAACCCATAAGCCGTCAAGTGCCTGATCACCTGGTACCTTCGCTGTTTCAGTTCCATCTTGGTTGGTATTTGTAAGGATACCGGATAGATCAGTTCCTTTATTCAGATTTTGAAAAGCTTGGTAATAAGTGCCTTGGTATAAAATAACTTCACCCGCTAAATATGTTCGACTCGCAGTACCATCTGATCCTAGTTCTTCAGAAATAGGAGCCACTTCTTCTGTTGCTTGGAGAAATTTCCCTTCGTAGTAAATTTGATCACCCTGTTGAAAAGTCTCAATGTCTGAATGTCTCTTTTTAATTTCTTGCACCTGCCCGTTTGGCCAAGTGGTAATTTTCATAAATTTCCGGGTATCAGTAACATCGTCTCCCTTTTGGCTATTTGTGAGAGCTTGGTAATAAGAATCACCTTGAAAAAAGACATCTCCCTCTTTGCGAGCAATTTCCGTCAAGACTGGAACAGTATTTAATTTCTGCCCTCCAGTAACAGTTGAAATCTCCCCACCATCATCTACGGGTGCGTTAATCCCCCCTTCTCCTCCAAGGAGAGCACCAGCATTTGCAACATCATTATTCGGAAGAACATCAACATTTACAAGTGGATCGCCCTGTTGAACTTCATCTCCCTCCTCTACAAAAACTTGATTAATTGTCCCACCTTTTGGAGCAGATACAACCTCACCGTTCTCAGTCTCAATGAGATTAGATGTTGGTTTGGGCGGTAATAAGGATACAAGGATTGGACCATCAGAATCATTGTAAAGAGATCCACCATCAAGTACTTCGAACCGACCAAGGTTTCCATTTGCATCAACCTTTGCTCGAACCTTTGCTGTTTTCCCGTTGGGGTCAGCAGGTGCAGCAATTACAAACTCCTGTCCCCAGTCGTTGGATATATTTTTAGGCCCCATGGGGTCAAGAAGGTTGACCTTCTCGTTGGCGGTTCCATTAACATACAAATTGATAAAGCCAGATGGTTTTCCGTCTACAACATCCTCCTCGACTTTAAAGTCCATCAGTTGCGATAATTCTTCAAGTAATGCCTGTCTTTTATCACGGTAAGTTACAGCTTTACCTTTATCCTGAAGTTCAAAGCGACGAACCTGTTTGTTCACTTCGTGAAGCTGTTCTAAAACACGGTTTACATCATCAACAGATCTTTTGACCGTTTCTGAGAGATCTTCCTCTATGGAGTCTAAGCTACTTCCAGCATCATTAAATCTTTTTACCAGCGTTTGAGTTTTGTTAAAAAGTTCTTGTTTAATCGTTGGCTCATCCGGAGAAGCGGATAGCTCTTGAAATGCGTTAAAAAAGTCGTTGAGTGCCCGAGTAAGACTGCCAGGTGCAAGGTCACTATCGTGCAGATCATCAAGGCCTACATTAATGCCATTACGAGTTATGGTTTCACCCAATGCTCCCTGTAGAAGATCTAATATTTCTTTTTGGGCTTCGAGACTTGCTGTTTCTGATAGTTCATTAACAACTCGTTTGTCTAGTAATTCTGATCTGGCATGCTCCAAACCAGCGGCTTCAAGACCAGATGTTTGTAGTTCACCAAAACTACCATACATGACTCCCTCCCTAGCTAAGACTTTCTGGCGGGCGTAGGATTCGTCATTTACATGAGCCAAATTTTGGCCAGCAATTTCAGCAGTCTTCGCGTGATAGCGTAAAGCTTCACTGTTTTTGCTTATTTCACCTAGTAAGGACATGTTAAAAAACTAAAAGTTAGGCAGATTCGTTGATACTTGAACGATTCTGAGAAAGATTATGTACATTGCCACTTCGACTGTATGTTTTGGAGTGGGCACTGGGGTTGGTTACACTTAGGATTTGTTCGGTAACTTCGCTTAAACGGCTGAGCAAGCGTTGGTTCTGCTCAATCTTTGAGCGAATCTTGCTGATTAAGTTATTAATTTCTTCAACCAAACTTTCAAACATGGGGCGGGTAACATCGGGAAAGTGAGGAATAAGCTCGGTTAAGTTTGATTCGACAGGTGCTCCAAAAGAATCAGCAAGACTGGTCACAAAACCCTTTCTTCTTCTTTGAAGAATTTGACTTGCTTCCATTTGAGTTTGAACAGACTGGTTGATTTCGAGGAGACTTTCAGGTCGTCTTTCTAAAATATTTTGCTGCTGAGCAGATAGCAAGCCAATCAGACCTCCGTATTCCTGAAGTTCATCACGAAGTAAACCGAGTAAATCTTCCCATTTGAAGGAGGAGATAGGAGCAGTGTTTTGTATGAGTGATGGCATAAAAAATGAAAGATTTAATCTTTTTTAGAGTCCTGTACGGGTAACTCAGGCTTTGAAAGTTGTTGTTGAAGGATATTAGAAACACCAAAACCACCTCCACTTGCAACGCTCTCGGATATGGCATCAGTGAAAAAGTGACGGTACATTCGGTGGGCCCCGCCATCTTCATTGAAAACGCCCTTGAACATTGGTTTGAGAGCTTCTTTAAGAAATTGCTTTACGAGCACAGATTCAAATTGTTGACTAACTGCTGCAATTTTTTGGTTTTCAGATGCGTTTTTAGAGTGAGCCATCTCCATGAGCATGGAAGTGTCCATTCCCACATATTTATTCCCTGCGTCGTTTATTTCCATGTTAATTAATGATAAGCTCGGCCTGCAAAGCCCCTGCATTTTTAATGGATTGAAGAATGGATGTCATCTCTCTGGTTGTTAAACCTAGCTTGTTGAGTGCTGATGCTAATTCATTTACAGTAGATGCACCTGGAGGGTCCAACTCATCAAGTGACTCAAATCGTCCGACTTCTTCGATTAATTCAGCGTTTTCCCCTTGTAATACTTGCGTAGCACCTTGGGAAAATGGAAGCGGTTGGCTCACACCTGTGGTAGGGTTGAGGAAAAGAGTGATATTACTGCTACTTACTGCAACCGGAGATATGCGGACATTCTGAGTAGCAACAATTGTACCCGTACGCTCGTTGATTATGACACGGGCGGGGATGTCAGGCTTCACATCGATACCACCAATCGCAGCGATGAAATTCGTGGATTGTCCCCTGAAATTCTGGGGAAGTCGTACATTAACTACTCCTCCATCTTCAGCAATGGAAGTACCAGGGTAAAATTTATTGATCGCATCTGCAATTTTAACGGCTGTTAAATGGTTGGGCGCACGAAGAAGAAGGTCGAGTGCGCCTGCACGCAAAACTTTGCTTTCAATTTCTTTCTCCACCAAAGCACCATTGGAAACAATACCAACTGTAGGATGATTAACTTGCACATTAGCACCTCCCGCATTTCCCGCTGACAAACCACCTATGGAAACTGCACCCTGTGCGACGGAGTAAACCTTACCGTCTGCTCCTTGTAAAGGGGTTTGAAGTAAAATACCACCCTGTAGAGAATCTGCATTACCTATGGAAGACACAGTAACATCCATCCTTGACCCTTCTTTGGCAAAAGGGCCAATGTTTGCTGTGACCATGACTGCAGCAATATTTCTTGATTTATCAGCCTTGTCAGCTCGAATCCCGAGCCTTTCAAGAGAATTAAGTATGCCCAACTCTGTATACTCGATTCTTGAATCGCCCTGCCCTGCCAATCCAGTTACAATGCCATAACCAAAAAGTTGGTTGCTTCGAGCACCACGGATATCAGTAAGATCCTTGATCTGTGCAGCATACGATGAAGAAACCCCGATCAAAAATACGAAGAAAAAGGTTGTTCGAAAAAATGTTAGTCTAAAATTCACTGCGTTTAGAATGGGTTGATAATTGCAGCAAGTTTCTGGTACCAGCTTTCCTTTTGTGCATCATTGAGGCTGCCTTTAGACACAAATTCTATTTGTGCATCTGCAATATATTGGGACGAGACGATGTTGCGGTAACGAAGACCATCTTTGAAGCCAAACCCGATATCTTCTTGCCTGACGATACCTTTGAGCACGGCGTAATAACTCTCACCTGAAAAAGTAACCATTCTTGCACCTTCGAGAATGAGGTTTCCATTGGGGAGAACATCAATAACCACTACGCTTACTCGGCCCTTGAGGTCTTGTGTGTTAGCGATGGAACCACCACCTTGATTCGAAGATTTAGATTCGATTTCAGTTCCCGGCAAACCACCATTATGGGTGCCCATTTTGCTGTTGGCAAAAAGGAATTGGTTCACCGCATTTTCGATTTGTGACTGACGATTACGGACCGAATTTTGAGATGCAGCAAGGGATGAACTTTCAGAAACATCAATCGTAATTAAGTCGCCTACTGTGTAAGCTCTTTTACCTGCAAAAATGCTACGCTGTGAATTTGTGCTTTTATTCCAAAGCGATGTGGCATTTAAATTACAGCTAATCAATAATACTAGAGATAGCCAAAAAGAAAGGTGTGAGGTTCGAGAAATCATAGGTGAACTTTTACGCTATTCTCATTGAGCACTTTGGCGTGAAAAATTTTATCAGAGGATAAGTTTTTGATTTTGACTAATCCACCTTCGACTCCACTCTCGAGAGCCATACCCTTCATAGTCACATAAATACCATTTCCTGATGCAAAGACATCGACTACTTTTCCTTTTTGAACAAGGGTAACTTTTGAAAGTTGGTTCCATCGAATGGCAGCATTTGATTTTACATTTGACGACAATTGGTAGCCAGTAAGTTTAGAGCTTGCAGGGACAGCACCAGCAAATTGTTTGAGCACATCGACTGGACGGGTTGTAAACATGGAGCCATCGAGACGGGCACCACGTGAAAATTGCTTGTCGCTAAAAAATACATCTACATAGTGGGCCAACCTCACAGGCTCTGCAAAATTGCCCAATAACTTACCTTGATCCCAAATACTGAAACGAACAAAAGTACTGGATACTAATTCGTCCGGCATGCAATCGGTTATTTTAATGATAAAATTTGAACCGATTTCAAACGATCGCCAATCTCGAGTGAGGAATGAAGAAACTTTCCCTGATGCTTGATATCTGTGAGCTAGAACTTCACTAAGCTTTTTTTCAACCAAAAGGCGGTCAATAGTAACCTTACTTGATGGAATGTATTGAACTTCATGGATCTTTAAGTTTTGGGCAGGAACAACGAATCCAGAGGTTTTTACAAATTCTTCCTTAATTGACTTGTTTTGCCCAAATGTGATGGGTTCGAGGAACCGACCAACTTCGCCTTGCAACACAGTTGATGCAATCAGGGCAAAAATGAGTATTAAGTTACTCGTCATCTTTATCTTTTAAGTTGATTGACACGGGCAAGCATATCGTCCGATGTCTGTATCGACTTAGAATTAATCTCGTAAGCTCGCTGAGCAATAATCATATTCACCATCTCCTCAACAACATTAACATTAGACATTTCTAGGTAACCTTGCTGAAGGACACCGAAGCCGTTCTCTCCAGGAGCACCGATTTCAGGAGCACCGCTGGCTTCCGTCTCAGTGAATAAGTTACCTCCCTGTGCTTTCATACCTGCAGGATTTGGAAAGCGAACAAGTTCAAGTTGGCCAATGATTTGGCTACCATCCGCAGTTTCCACTGAAACCTCACCTGTTGGCGAAACAAAAACATTGGTTACCTCGGGGTCAATTTGAAGACCAGCAGCTAGAGGTAGAGCGTCAGCAGTTGTAATTTGACCATCTGGTCCGATTTTAAAAGCACCATCCCGTGTGTAAGCTTCCGTGCCATCTGGTTTTTCAACTTGGAAAAAACCTACTCCGTCGATGGCTACATCCATTTTTTCGCTAGTCTGTGTAAGCTGACCTTGGGTGAAAATTTTAGCAGTGGAAACAACTTTGGTTCCGTTACCCATTTCTACACCTGTTGGGATCACATTTCCTGCACCAGTCTGCCCTCCGGCTTGGCGAGGATTTTGGTAAAGAAGATCTTGAAACTCAATTTTGTTCTTTTTGTACCCCGTGGTGTTAACATTCGCAATGTTGTTTGATATAACATTGAGATTGAGTTGTTGGGCCTGCATGCCTGTTGCTCCAGAATAAAGTGATAAGTTCATAATTTAAATGTTATTGGGTTTGCCCTAAAGTTCCGATGGCTTTACCGATGTTTTGATCAAAGGTCTGGATCATTTTTTGATTGGCTTCGTGAGCCCGAGAAACTTCAATGAGACCAATCATCTCCTCAATTGGAGATACATTGCTACTTTCGAGGTAACCTTGCATGATAGTGAATTGCTCCGGTTCTGCTGGCTCTGGGGTAACCCCTTCTTCCTTGGCTACAAAGCCACCACCGACTTTTTGTAAATCAATAAGTGGATCTTCGAAAACGAAGACCCCAACTTGGCCAATATTCTGACCATTTTGATAAATAAGGCCTTCTTTATCAATACTTAAGTCACCACCACCTGGAACAGTCTGAATAGACGAACCTCCAACATCTGAGAACTCATGCCCCATGCTATTAACCATATTACCGTTGGCATTGACATAAAATTGACCATCGCGTGTATACACTGGATCCCCATTGCCATTCATTAGGGCAAAAAAGCCGTCGCCGCGTAGGGCCATGTCCATCGGGTTATTTGTTTCCCGCATTTCACCCTCATTAAAATCAACCTGGTTCTTCATCACCGGGAAGGAACCGGGCATTTCGTTACGAAGCCTGTCGTGAGTACTTCTTGCGATTTCCCCACCTTCAACAGCTTCGAAACTTACTGCTACTTTTTTAAAACCAGACACATGGCTAGCAGCAATGTTGTTGGCAATTACATTTTGGTACTGCTCAAGCCCTCGTAATGCTGATGCGTTTTCGTATAATGACAAGTTCACACAACATGATAAGCAAAATGCATGCCATTCTTTTATTGTTTAGACAAAGAAAAAGGCGGCACTTTGAACAAGCCTCAAGGATTAACCAGGAGGTTGTTCATTAATATTTGCAGCCTATTGTTAGAAGACGACCGTCCTCTAAGTGAATTACAATCTTTTGGGGAATATTATCTTCAGTAACAACCTCAACTTTTGGACAATTGGCCTGGTCGTAAATTACTTCGGTCTTTAGGTTAGCGGAGGAATTGTCACCATCTTGATTTTTCAAACTTTCCTTCTCCGAGGACTTCTGTTCAAGAAATGGCCTGAAGGAGGGTTTAATACCCTCTTTTGAATCTGATTTAACTCCTCGTCCTGAAAGATAACCTTGCATACAAATTATAATAGCAGTTCCCGTACCGAAAATTATTTAAATTGGGCAAGGTCTTCCTTGCTCATATCTAAAACCAGGCTCAATTCAACCCTTCGGTTTTTGTCATGCTGGTTAGGATATCGGGTGTCATTTGGTTTCGTGTGTCCATGACCAGTAATTCTTTCAAGTTTCTCTTTTAAATCCCCGGCGGAATAATAATCTAATGCATCCACTACTTCTTTGGCTTGTAATAAGGACATTTCCCATGCACCTCCTCCATTTCCGCTCCTGCCTGACTCAAGGTGATTAGTGTGAGAATCAACTCGATATACAAGAACATGCTGGGACAGAAGCCATGACATTCTTAAGATAACCTTTTTACCGTGCGGAGTGAGGCTTGCCGAAGAGTTTTCAAAAAGAGGTTTATCATCCCCATGAAAAAGTACGACCTTCAGACCTTCTGAAGTTGCTTCTATTTGTATAACCGAGTCATCAATCTCATGAAGTTTAAGCCGCGTATACCAGTCTTGTGCGATACGATGTAAAACATCGATATCTATCGATGTAGTATCGTTTGTATTTCTCATGGTGGTATCAGAGCGACCAACGATTTGATCTACCATACTACCAGGTCTGGCGTCTTTTTGCTCAATTGGAGTCGATTTCGGAACACCAGCTTTGTAGGGATCACGAAAGAAACGAGTGGTCGCAATAATTACTTCTTCATCTTGAGATAGAATCCAAAGAACAAGAAATAAAGACATCATGCCAGTAACAAAGTCGGCATAGGCAACTTTCCACGCGCCACCGTAGGCTGTAAATCTTTTTTTAGATAAAACCTTACTCTTGGGGATAAGGGGCATAATTAAGGATTAAGGGTTGGTAAAGAATTAGGCTCCTTTGGCCGCATCTTTACATTTCTCTTCAAGTTCGTCGGCGGTAGGTTGAATTTGCTTATCCAATGAACGACGCCCAATTTCCACAGCCATAATCGGTGATAAACCAGTTGCAAATCCAGAAACAGTTCTTTCAACAATCCTGTAATATAAAAATTCCTGAGTTTGGTTAAGAGAAACAAGGCGTCCCAAGGGAATACCTATGCCGTAAGCAAGGAAAATGCCTAGGAAAGTACCACTTAAAGCCGCCGCCACCTTGTAACCTACTGATTCTGGGTCTTCTAAATTAGACATCGTGTTGATGATGCCAAGAACCGCCGCCACAATACCAACTCCAGGCAAAGCATCAGAGATCATCTCAATTGCCTTTACCGAGCGGGTTGCCTCCGCTTCCCTACTCTGCAATTCAGCATTTAAGATTCCACCAATCTCACCAGGTTTGCATCTTCCATCGACTATCGGTCTGAGGGAATTGCATAAAAATTCAACTAGACCAACATCATTTAAGAAGGATGGGTACTTAGTAAAAATAGAACTGTTTTGAGGGTCACTGACATGTTCGTCTAGCGCGGGTGTACCCTTACGGCGACCAAGCATGAAAAGTTCATAGAGTAGAACGAGGAGGTCTATAAACTTGCCTTGGTTAGCGATACCACCCTTGAAAGCCTTTAAAATATCAGACTTTAGACTCATGAGTACACTCTTCGGACTGGAGACGATGAGGATACCAAGTCCAATCCCACAAATAATCATAATTTCTCCAGGGTGGATTAGAGAAATCGGATTTCCTCCAGCAGTTACGAATCCTCCAATACAGGAGACGAAAACGATGACCATACCAATAGCTAGTAACATATTAAGTAATTATTTAGAGTCTAATGTTTGAAAGTTTGATCGGAGACATAAAAGCGAATGTGATAGGATTTGACTGATTCGACCTTCGGTCAAGCTAAAGATTTGCGCAATTTCTGACAACTTTAATTCTTCATAGTAATAAAGCATCAGAATTTTTTTGCTTTGATCCGGTAACTCTTTGATGAGGTCGCGTAAAATTTTTACTTTTTCTGACTTTTCCACTCGATCGGGAGCAGATACATCTGTGGGGTCTGAGAGTGTTTCAGATAAAGGTAAACAATCATCACTGCCTCCTTGTGAATCGGAAGATCCACCGTCGATGGGAATAAATGTTACGGGTTGTGTCTGCTTGAGCAACTTCTCGTACTCAGATTGTGATAATCCCAATTCCTTTTTAATTTCTGATATCGAGGGTGTTCGGTTGTGCATTGATTCAAAAGCGGAAATAGTAGCCTGCAAAGATCTAGCTTTGGCTCTATTTGACCGTGGCAGGGAATCAATGCGCCTCAATTCATCCAGCAAGGAACCTTTAATTCGCAAAGTTGCGTAATTCCCAAAGGATTTTCCTTTTGTGGAGTCAAATTTATTAACCGCAACCACAAGCGCCCTCGCTCCAATACCGTACATATCTTCCGAATCGTAACTTTCAGGAAAGTGGTGCCTTAATCTTGAAACGATAGATTTTACAAGGGGCAGGTAGTTTTCAATCCATTCACTACGGGTCTTATCGTCCTTCATGGCCTGCCTGTATTTTTCGGCAGCCTTCTCCATTCCTTTTAAAGAATAACCATAATCTGCTTGAGCTGGCATGGTCATTTAGCTCCTAGATTGTAGGTTGAAGTGCGTAGAATAGCGATCATGACTGTAAACCTGAGTTAGCTAACCCTTTTTTGGTAGGATTTTTAAGCCTTGGACTGTTCTTTTTGGCAAGGATAGCAGGCTTTTTCTCTTGTCGAGCATGGTCAGTTGCCTGAGCGGAAATGGAGTCCTGAGCTTTAGCAGTTGGGGCTTTCAAGATCCCATTTAAAGCAAAGCCAAGAAGAAATCTACCAAATATTGAGAAAATCAAGCACCCTCCCGTTCCGTATACAAGGGCTGTAATGGTGTCCTTTTGAAGAAAAGAGGAAAACAGGAAAAAGATGACAAAGCCAGTAAAACCAGATAGGCAAAAGAAGAATTTAGCGTCGTCTTTAATCATGTTTTAGAGGTGTTGGTAGGAGGAAAACCCTTTGGCATAAAGTTCCTCGGGAAAAGTACGGGAAATCATTTGGTTGAGTACACCGGTCGTAAAATCTCCGGTAACATTCTGACCGTTACAAATACATAGTGGAGTGAGGTTACTTCTAATAATTAAAGGCCAAAGCTTGGTTGAGTTTGCAATTTCATCAAAATGGGTAATCGCTAAGTGCGTAGCCCCAAGGTGATTGGCAGTGTTTATATTCTTAAACAAAACATCTTTGTCATAAGCACCATTAATCACAAGAACCCGGGTACTAACTTCTAGTTCGTCCAATGTAGACTTTGTTGCGGACCAATCTTCTAGGTTGGACAGGGAGAGCCCAGGGAAGTCTAGGTATAAAGGTGCACTATCCGAAGCGGCAGGGACAGACTCAGCCTGCCTGAATAATGTGACCCCGACCACTTCACAGAAAATCCTCAGTGCATCATCTGGATTAGGTACTCCACTTTCCACCTTCAATACCATCGGACATGTTTTGTTCATGAACACTTCATGGGCAAGGAATTTGCATAGAGTGGTGGTTTTGCCTACACCTGGCGATCCGATGAGGGCTATTTTATTAGTGGTTTTTAATTCAGTTGATGAACTGTATCGATCCGACAAACCAACCGTAATGTGCTTAAGTGCGTCAGCAAGCGGAAGGTCTTTAAAATCATTCCAATTTGACCAAGATTGGATATCCCGAAGTAAAGTTTGATCAAATCCTGTTTTTTGAAGAAGCGACAGGGTATCGTTTTCGATAAGAGCCCCAGGGACATGATTTACAGTCTCTTCAAGAGGCCCATTTTTAGGACCTGAACCACGGACATCCTTTACATTACCCTTCGAGGAATCAATGGGTGTGGGGGATGCATTATCTTCAAGTAATGGATCAGGTAAAGTAGACTTAACTTCATCCTTTTGATCATCGACTGGGGGCTGGATTTCGGCAATTACTTCTAATTTAGGTGATGAAATAAAACGTTTTAAACCTTCGCCTCCGACTTGCCTGACTGAAAGAACCTTAGCGTTATCCCCAAGTTTTTCCCTGATGACCCGAACCGCTTCTTCTGCTGAGCGGACAGTGAGCTTATAACGCTTACCCGCATTCGGTTCGCTTTGTTTTTCTGTTACAACTTCCATAGTAAATCAATTAGGCAGCAACAGGGACATCTCCAGGTACTTGTTGCTTCTCCATAGCATTAACAATTTCCGCAGGCAGGCTTTGCCCTGTAAGCGTGATGGCACCGAACGGTTCAATTTGAGTCTCCGCCGGTAATTCTTGGTATGCCAACACAATAAGCTGAGGGTATGAGGGTTCCATGAATCTCCTGAAAGCCAGTCTCAATTCAGCGGTTGTAACAATAACAGGAGTGATACCACTTTCACTCATTGCTTTAATTTTTGGTTCAATCTCCTTGATGATACCTTCAGTGAGTTGAGGGTCCATGACCAAGCCAATGTCAAACTGGCTTCGTTTGACCCGAGAAATCAATGTTTGCTCAAGAGTAGGTTCAAAGGTCATCGCAACCAGTTTATTAGTCTCCGATTCAAACTCCTTTATAAAATACATCCCCAACCTCTTTCTCGTTTGCTCAGATAAGTCATCAGGGTTTTTGGTTAGACTGGCCATATCTGCAATCGTTTCCAGAATCAGGGTTAAGTTTTTTATAGGTATACGTTCTCTAAGTAAATTTTGTAGGGTCCTTTGGATAACTCCAACATTTACCAAGTCAGGCAATAATTCACTGACCAAGGTGGGGTTCTTGCCTTTGACAAGATCAAGTAGTCTTTGCGTGCCTTCTCTTTCTAGAATGAGGTGAGCGGTTCTTTTAAGCACATCCGCTAAGTGCGTTACTAGCACGGAAGACGGGTCAACGACAGTGCAACCCTCGACTTCAGCATGGCGCTTTTCATCTTCAGGGATCCACATGGCACTAATACCAAATACAGGCTCAGTAGTGGGTATGCCATTGAGTTTGCTTGCATCTCCACCCCCCATACTCATGGCCAAAGCTCGGTCTGGGATCACGCTTGCTCTTGTGATCTCTTTGCCCCGAAGTAAGAATCTGTATTCGTTGGGTTCAAGCTCAATGTTGTCACGCACACCAATAGTGGGTAGCAGCATCCCCATTTCCTTGGCGAAATTAGTTCTGGCACCGGTGATTCTTTCAAGTAAGTCTCCACCTTTCTTTTTGTCAGCAAGGACCAATAGACCATAGCCCATTTCAAGCCCAAAAACTTCCTGTTCTATCGCACTTTCCATGGGGGAGAGTTGCGAGGCATCTGGAGATTGCGTAGCGTTATCCCCAGTTTGCGGAGCAGGTAAACCTTTTGGCGAAACAGCCCCGTGATTTGCAATCTGAGGGTTGCTTGAAGAAATATCTTCGAGTGAAGCATCTTTGGATTTTTGAGAAAAATAATAAGCGGCACTAAAGCAGGCGATAGATAGCAAAAAGAATGGCCAAAATGTTTCGGAAAGAAAGAACGCGAACATTAATAGCATCGCACCAGCTATTCCAATTGCTTTCGGGTATATGGTTAGTTGCCTTCCGACAAACTCACCAAGATTTGATTCCTCCGAAGAACGAGTCACGAGAATACCGGCGGCAATGGAAACAATAATTGCAGGGATCTGCGTAACTAAACCGTCCCCGATGGATAGTATGGTGTAAGTTTGCAAGGAATCAGACATGGTCATGTCCCGTTGAAAATACCCGATTAAAATACCACCAATAATGTTAACGACAGTGATAAAAATACCTGCAACTGCATCTCCACGAACAAATTTACTCGCACCATCCATAGAACCATAAAAATCTGCATCTTTTTGAATCTTCTCTCGTCGCTCAAGTGCTTGTGCCTCAGTAATGACACCAGAATTCATCTCTGCATCGATAGACATTTGCTTCCCGGGCATCGCGTCTAATGTGAACCTTGCCGTAACCTCTGCAATTCTCCCGGCGCCCTTAGTAATTACCACAAAATTAATAATGACTAAAATCAAAAATATGACAGCACCCACAACATAATTACCACCGACGACAAAAGTTCCAAAAGAGTAGATGACCGAACCTGCGTCCCCATCCAAGAGAATTAAACGGGTCGAGGCAACATTTAGTCCAAGTCGATAGAGGGTGACAGCGAGAAGTAAAGTGGGGAATACAGAGAATTCAGGTGGGTCTTTAACGTATATAACTGTCAACAAAATGAGCAAAGAGATGGCAATGCTGAAAACAAGAAGAATACTCAGAAGATCCTTGTGAACCGGAAGAACGAGGAGAAGAACAGCACCGAAAAGACCAAACACGAAGCCTAAATCGGAATTCCCACCAAATCGGGAAAAGAAAGTACGAATTCTTTCCAATGTTTCGCTCATGAAAATGCTTTAGTAGTTGGCATTTTAGCTAAGAGTCTTCTCGCTTTGAGGCGGTGAAAATAATAAGCATGCTTTTTATAGACATCCGCTAGAATTGAAGCCACAACTTGATACATTTGGAGAGGAATCGGTTCCCCAACACGACCCAACGCAAAGAGAGTCTGAGCAACAGGTTTGTTCTCAATCATAGGGACTTCATGCTCCTTCGCTATTATTTTTATTCTTCTGGCCAATAAATTATCTCCTTTCGCAACAACAACTGGAGCATTATCCGTGCCTTTTTCATATCTTAATGCAACGGCATAGTGAGTCGGGTTGGTAACAACCACATCTGCGGTCGAAACATCCGCTACTCCCTGACCGCCCAAAAGTTCCATCGCTTTTTTTCTCTGGGCTGTTTTTACCTCCGAAGAGACTTCCTTACTTTTTCTTTCTTCTTTGACTTCTTGCTTGGTCATCTTCATCTCATCATCGTGCTCTTTCTTTTTAATGAAGTAGTTGATGATTGCTATTATCGACAGCATTAATAGCAGGATTGTGAACATAACAAGGAATAATTTATAAATAAACGCAGGTAGATGCTGGATGGGGACAGGGGTGTAAAATATTGGGTCGTCCAAGAAAATCAAAAGAGTAATCCAAACAACTGTCCCAATCGATAAAAACTTCATTAAATCAATAAAAAATGCCTTTAATGCTTTTAAGCCAAAGATTTTCTGGAATCCTGTGATGGGATTTAATTTATTAAATTTTGGTTCTATTGCTTTGGGGGTAAACCTAAATCCAGTCTGAAGGCCCTCAGCGATCAAAGCAGCAAGAAAACAACTTGCAAGCATTGGAATAACAATAAGAGACAGAGAGAAATAAGAGGATGTCAGGGTATGACTTACACCTTCCTGCGTCGCCTGTATAGAGTTTATATTCTCGAGCATTGACCTAGTAAAAAGGAGTAAGTCAGAAGCTTTTGCTGGTGCTAAAAATACAATTACTAATAAGCCAGCAAGCATTGTGAATGTCATCGAGATCTCAGGAGCTTTTGCAAATTGCCCTTTTGACCTAGATTCAGAAAGTCTTTTCTCGGTCGGAGGCTCAGTCTTTGAACTTTTATCAACATCGGCCATATCAATAATTAGTTATCCGTTTTGAATGATATCCAACATGATCGAGACCGACCGTTTACTTCCATCAAGAATATAAGAAGTAATGAGTAGAATGGTTGATACAAGTAAGACTAAGCCGGAAAGAATACGGATTGAAAAACTAGTCATAAATACATTCATTTTAGGAACAGCTTTCCCTAAAACAGCGAATGAAATATTAATCATGAAGTTAAGGGCTATAAAAGGGGCTGCCATCAATGTACCGATCACAAATACATTAGAAATTTCTCGAGCAAATTCCACCATGGGGTTAGCGGACAGGAAATAACTCCCGATAGGCAAAAGTTCGAAGCTTAAGGTAAAGGCTTTAAGTATGTCATAGTGTATACCTGCAACAAAAAAGATAAGAAGACTAAAATAGTATAGAAGAGTTGTGATTGTCGCATCGGTGGACCCGAGCAAAGGATTTACACTGCTGCTCGCCATAAGCCCTATTTCATAGGAAATAAGGTGACCTGCGAGTTCAACAGCAAAAAAAATCATACGGACGGTCATCGCCAAGAGAAGGCCGATACAAATTTCGTTTAATGAGAGTAGAATGGCACCGGCAAAGTGATTGGCAATTTCGAGATTTGCAGGCACTAAGGGATTTATAAGAATTGACAGTAACAGCCCGAAAGCTGTTCTGATTTTAACGGGGATTAATTTCCCTGCAAAAAGAGGAATTCCGAGAAAAAAAGCTCCCGTCCTGAGGAAAACCAGTACCCATACTACGATTTCCCCAGCCTCAATGGTCATTGTGCCATTGTTGGAATCAGATTAAACATCGATATGCAAAATTCAGTCATGGTTTTGAGGATGAAATTTGCAGAAAGAACAATAGCCAAAGATACACAAACAAGCTTGGGAACAAAGGTTAAAGTTTGCTCTTGCAAGCTAGTAATAGATTGCACAAAGCTAATCGCAAGACCCACAACTAGAGCTGTTCCAAGAATGGGTACAGATATAAGCAAGCCCGTCTGTAATAGGTTTCTCATGATATCCACAGCAAGTTCCATTGTCATAATCTTATCCTCCTCGTTTTTACGAAATATTAAAGCTGTTTACCAACGATTGAATTACCAGATACCAACCATCGACTAAAACAAATAGGAGTAACTTAAAAGGCATTGAGATGACAACTGGTGGCATCATCATCATCCCCATCGACATTAAAGAAGAGGCAACAATAAAATCTACAATGATAAATGGTATAAAGATTAAAAATCCCATTTGAAAAGCGGTTCTAAGTTCACTTAACACAAAGGAAGGGACTACGATACTCAAAGGTAATTCATCTCGTGTCATCGCTCCTTGCTTGGAGATCTCAAGAAAAAATTGGGCATCTTCTTGGCGAGTCTGGTTAAGCATGAAATTTTTCATGTGTGCTGTCGCGACCATCAATGCATCGCCTGATTTCATCGAATTGGACATATATGGAGTTACAGCATCATCATAAATTTTATCCCAGACTGGTCCCATAACAAAGAAAGTAAGAAACAAAGACAAACCGACAATGATTTGACTGGAGGGAGCGGCATTCACTCCGATCGCATTTCTGACAAATCCTAAAACAATAACCATGCGAGTAAAGCAAGTCATCATCATGATGATCGACGGGCCTAAAGTCAGAATCGTCATAGCGATGACCAATTGGATAGCTACTCCAAAATCTCCTTCATCATTCGAGCCGGTAACATCAATTCTTAAACCAGGGGCACCTGTACCAGTAGTTTGCCCTTGAAGGTCTCCGACTTGAAACCAACCGATGAAAAGCAGTAAAGTTAGAATTTTAAAATAGGGCTTCATTTTTTATCTGAAGAATGAATATCTGTGTTCGGGTCAACTTCTTCAATCTTGGACAAATGACTGATCGCATTTGGATTGACTCCTAGTAGATGCTTTTCATTTCCGTACTGAGCTACCACAAGGTACTGTCTATTTCCGAGTGGGCATGTATCGGCTATTAGTATTTTACCTTTATTTTGGCTAAAAGAACGAAATTGTTTTTTCCTGTTATATTGCGTAATAAAATAGGCACAAGCAGCAAGTAAACCCAAAAAAGAAACGACTCGGACCCACATCCAGGAAGTGTCCGGTATCGTATCAGTGGACGAGAAAGCTGTTGCGAGCCATGAAAACAATTTATGACCTTACTAAATTTGAACTACTTGAAGACTTACGGTGAAACTCAAACTGGAGAGTCTATAATTTCGGTTATTTTGAGCCCGAACCGATCATCAATCACAACCACTTCACCATGAGCAATTAGTTTCCCATTCACAAGTAAGCCAACAGGGTCTTTGGCATTCTGCTTAAGCTGTATTTGGGCACCAGGGCTCAATTCGACAACTTCCTTCATTGGTAGTTCTGCGGTGCCTAACTGGACGGTAACACTAACCTTAACGTCCATAACAATATCCATTTTTTTACTATCCATGGTTTTTTCCAATCAACTTAACTGCGTCTGCAATACTTTCATTTACCTGGAAGGCAACTTGATCGCCCTCCAGTCCGACTTCACCTGTGAAGCAGGTTCTATTTTCAATTCTTAATTTTGTCATCTCGATGAGTGAAGGGTCCATCTCGATCACATCATCAACATCTAAATTGGTTAAGTCTCGAAGTGAGAGTTCGAAAGCGTCCCACTCGGCCGAAACTTGAACAGGTATATTATCATACACCTGATGCCATCTTGGTGGCCTTGGGGCATTTTTTTCCTCACTTGTTGCTGCCGCAAGTAGGCGACTCAGAACAGGCTCCATCGTGTAATAAGGCACTGCGATTCTCATTGGACCGGACACATCACCAAAAGATGCTTCCATGCTCATGATCAACATCATTGCGTCCGAAGGAGATGTTTGTAAAAATTTCCCAGTACTTTCTGAACCTATAATACTAGGAGTAAGCGTCATGGTAGATTCCCATTGCTTACACCACTCCTGGAGAATGATTTGATTAAAATCCTCCACGAGTGCTTTTTCAATATCAGTCAGGCCCCTTTCCTCAGGATTAGTGGAACCTCTTCCGCCAAGTATTCGGTCTACAACAGTTGCGGACAAATGAGAATTTATGTCAAGGAGGGAAACGCCATTTAACTCCTGCATCTTGAACATCGTGACACAGGATGGCGTTTTAATAGATTGAGTAAAGTTCGAGTAAAGGTCGGCCGTTAAATCTTCTAATTCAAGATTAAACTCAATACGCAAAAACATCGAAAGATGCCCAGCCAGATAATAGGTAAACTGCTCAGACTTAGTTCTTAATTTACTCAAATCTGCATCAGATAGAACGATAGGATTTGTGAAATCGTATTTTTTGCAACTTATACCTGAATCTCCCAAAACCTTGGTACCATCGTGGAGGAATATAGGTTGATTGGAAGAACCTTCGATCTCCGATAGGTCGAAGCTTTCATCTTCAAAATTTGAGTCAACTGCCATCAAAGTCCTTTGCTATTGTACTACAAACTGGGTGAAGTAGATTTGGCGGATCAGATCACTCTCACCATCTCTGTACTTGCGGAGAACCGAGGAGAACCCTTTTTTCAAATCGACCCTGACTCTTTCCTGGAAACCATCTAATTGGGCATCTTCGTAACTGTAAGCGCCCATAATGGCAAGGGCTTTGTCACGAATACGGTGTTCATTCATTTCTAACACTTTTTCAAAATCACCTGCCAATCCCTCTAGCTTCAGCTCTAGATTTATATACCTAGATTTGATCGGTCCTCCAAGATTTGTAATTAATGAAGTAAGATCATAATACTTCTCTTCTCCAGACGGCTCCATATTGAGTGGTTGCCCCCCTTCGATTATCTGCGGTTTGATCGTCTCCTCAGGTTTATTCATCTGGATGAGAAAAAACATCGCACCAACGGTAAGAGCCGGTGCCAAAACAATGGCAATCAAAGCGGGCACGAGGTTTCCACCGCTGGATTTAGTAACCGTGGACGGGTTGTTTTCAGGTAGTTCGTCTAATTGAGCTGCACACATATCTAAGGTAAGTTGAGTGAAAAAACTATCGTTTGAGGTTTACTGCTTCGGTTAAAATGGCATCTGATGTTGTGATAACTCTTGATCCTGCCTGGAATGACCTCTGGTATGAAATCATAGCGGCAAATTCATTAGTCAAATCAACATTGGAAAGCTCGAGTGCGTATTGCTTAATCTTACCATTTGAGCCAACAGCAGGTATTGCATTATCAAGAACACCGCCAAGATTTTGCCCTTCTTGTCCGTTAGAATAAAAACCGTTGCCTACCCTTCTCAGATATTGTGGGGATTGAAAATTAGCAATTTTAAGCTGGCCTGATTTCCGAATGATATCTTCCCCTTCGCGGTTGACTACAAGATTAACAACCCCATCTTCTTCGATCCTTCTTGTAAGTAAGGTTTCGCCTTCTTCAAGTCCAACCTTCATTGGTTTTCCTTCAACATCAAGCAGTTGAAACCGGTATTGATCACGGGTAACAACGAAGCCTTCTACAGTTGATTCAAAAGCACCTGCTCGAGTGTAGAAAAAATCTCCTGTGGTAGGATCCTGTAACTCAAAGAAACCACCAGCATTAGGTAGAGCCTCCCCTTGAATCGCGATATCTAAATCAAGACCAGTTACTTCAATTGTACCTTGATTGAAGTCCGATGAAAGTGAACTGACATGCACACCTGTACCGTGTTGCAGGATATTGTTACTTGGTACCCCATCTGCACCAGATTCTGCATCATTTACATGCATGTAAAAATTGTCAGAAAAATTAGCCCGGGAAGACTTGTACCCTAGAGAATTAACATTAGCTATGTTATTACCTAATACCTGCAAACCTTGGGTTAAACTTTTCAATGACGAAACGCCAGTATGTAAGGAAGGAATCATTGATTGTTATTGGCTGGGCAAGCTGACTTTGACGATGTTTGATGGGTCGTAGTCTTTACCATCAACGATAACTGATATCTGTCCTTGATCAGACTTCTCAACAGACTTAACCAGGCCGCTAACTTCTTCGCCTTGGTTTTTAATGATGACCATCTTACCAAGGTAAGCTTGGGCAACCATATCTTTTTGGGAGTCTGCAAAAGTCTCAAACCCTTTCGAAAATTGCTCCATTTGCTCCAAGGATGCAATATTAGCCATTTGAGAAATAAACTCTGTATCTTTCATCGGCTCCAAAGGGTCCTGATTACTAATTTGACTGGTAAGAAGTTGTAAGAAATCTTCCATTTGTAAAGTAGCAGAACTTTCGGTGCCGGCATTGGCTACGGGTGCAGTCCTTGGGTTATTACTTAAATTTTGTGCGGTGGCGATTGTGTCGATCATAAATTTTATAGATTAAGCTGCCAGAGAGTTTAATTCATCCATCTCTTGGTAAGAACTGTAGATAGCAATTTTAATATTTTCTGACTCAGAAAATGACTTTCTGTCTAAAAACGAAATTTGTTCTTTAGATTTAGAATCGGGACAAATTAACGAAAGGGAAAGGGATTTTCCTTCTTTTTGCAGCCGAACTCCAAGTTTTCCACCATCAGGCAAATCAAGTGCAAATCTGACAACTTTCTTATCAAACTTTGATATGTAAGCAATTCGAGGGGGCAAAGAATCCTGAAGAAACCTTTTAAGTACCTGATTAGAGTGGTTTGGGCTGAGGGCAACCTTAGGTTCTATCGATACTGAGGGGGGTAAGATCGTTTCAACGGAATTCATTCTAAGATTACTTAAAGCATTTTTTGTGCCACCACCTTTATTCTTTTTTTGATCATCTTTGGACTCTGTATCTTGGTTATTAGAAAATAAATCCTTAGATAACTTATTTCCAGCAGGCTCTTTTAGAATTTTGGGCTCTTTGATCAGTGCTTGAGTTGCGACCCGATCAAGAATGGACTGGTTCCCCCTGTTAACAATGGGTGATAAGTTACTAGAGGTTTGCTTGGTGAAACTTAAAGGAATCTGAGGGCTTTGCGACGTGGATGACAATTGAGGCCCCCGTTTTCCGGTTAAAAATGAGGCGGTTTTTTTGCTAGTGGTCTGCAAACCATTCGCTGTAAGTTTTGCCTGTGGCATAGTAGATTTATCTAATGGATTTTCTGTCTTTACTGGCGTCGAAGATGGATTCTTGTTCTTAGTTGCATGTTGGTTCAATTTTGTTGCAAAGGTTGAGCTTGATTTAGGCGGCAGCCAAAATGAGCCATTTTTGCCAATAGATTGATGGTTCGGTTGCGCAGCTACCAAAGTTTTGAGTGAAGGGTTTACCTGAGAGACTTGATCCATTTCGAGTCAATTCTGGAGAGATGCTGGGGCATTACCATCGATGTCTAAACTTGGAAGTAATCCACGATCTCGCATCGCAAGAGCATCAGCAAGTTCGATCATTGCATCATCATCGCTGTTTAGCATAAAAGCTATAATGGGTGCTTTGTCTTCAGCTTTTAGAAGCTCGAAAATCGTGAGAGCTTGCTCAAATTTTCTCTTTTGCCTCCAGTTTTGTATCTCGACACTTGCAACTTCCGGGCCCATTTCAACCCATCTTTTTGAAGTGTCCTTATACTCCTTTAATTTTTCTTCGCTCAAGTCTTGTCCTTGTTTTGATTCAAAATCGGCAAGTCTGTCTTCTAGGTCTTTGCGGATCTGGTTTAGTTCACGCTTCTGTTTTTCGAGAGACTCCATATCCATAGAAATTGCTGATTCTCTAGCGTCTAGCTCATTCTCTCTTTCGATCAGCCTTTCCTTAAGTGCTGCCAACTCTTTAGAAAGTTGATTCATCGAGTGAGTTTCGGCGGGAGAATAGCTCGTATCATCGGCATCAAATTCAACGCTGGTAAATTCTGCTTTTATTACGGGCTTAGGCTTAAATAAAGCATCGTAATTTAGGGTCAGCATGATGCCTGCACTCGCCACTGATAAAATGACGGCAGCCACAACAATAAGTGAAGGAGATATTTTCATGATAATTGAGAATTTAAGTTGTAGGCAAATCGACTAGTGATGATATCATCGATTTCATTTTCCTCTTTTTTTTGTTCGTTGTGCGAATGTTCTGCTTGTTGCTTACCTTTGAGTTTTTCTAAGCTTTTAAAATCGGAATCTGACTTCAGAAATATTGTGCGTTTAGCTTCTTGTATTTTCTTCGCATTTTGGAGCTCTCCGTGAAGTTCTATAATCTTATTCTTGGAGTCAACCACAGTGCGCTGATGATTTTGCTCATCTTGCCCATAAAAACCAGAAGATCTTTTGACTTTTATATAGTTTTGTAATTCCTGAAGCTGTTCTTCTTGGGCATGAAGCGATTCTCCAATACGGTTAAAATCTTCTATTGACTTACCGTAAGATTCGAGGCTTTGATCTCGAGCCAATTCTCTTAAGTGCAACAAAGTTTGAAGTCTGAAATTAAAGGCTTTCATGATGAAATTGATTTGAGCATTTCGAAACTATGGGACCGTGGGTAAAGCTCATCATAGGATTGCTTTAAAAAGGAGGATAGTGAATCATATTTGGCAATAGCTTCGTCGATTCTTGGGTTACTGTTTTTAACATAAGCACCTACATTGATTAGATCTTCATTTTGCCTGTAGGTAGATAATAAATCTCTTGCTTTTGAAATTTGAGCGATCTCCTCCTTTGTACACACAGCTCGGTCCAAGCGACTAACGCTTTTAAGGACATCTACGGCTGGAAAGTGATTGGCATTTGCAAGTTGCCGATCGAGAATAATGTGCCCATCAAGAAATCCACGAACTGCATCTGCAACTGGTTCATTCATATCATCGCCCTCAACTAAAACGGTATAGATCGCAGTAATAGATCCCTTTTCAGTGGAGCCAGTACGTTCCAGGAGTTTAGGAAGCACAGAGAAAACAGAAGGGACATACCCACGACTTGCCGGGGGTTCTCCAGCTGCTAAGCCAATCTCTCTTTGGGCCATGGCAAAGCGGGTCAATGAATCCATTAAAAGTAGCACGTTACTCCCTTGGTCTCGAAACCCTTCTGCTATCGCGGTCGCAAGTGTGGATGCACGAATTCTCATTGGAGCAGGTTGGTCTGAGGTAGATACAACAATAACGGATTTCGCCATACCCTCGGGACCAAGATCATTTTCGATAAATTCTTTAAGTTCTCTCCCTCTTTCACCGACTAAAGAGATAACATTAACACCTGACTCAGAACCACGGGCAATCATGCCAAGGAGGACTGACTTACCTACCCCACTACCGGAAAAAATTCCGACCCTTTGCCCTTTGCCAAGTGGAGTGAAAGTATCAATAGATTTAATTCCCGTGCTAAACGAATCAGTAATAAGTTTTCGGTCCAGTGGGTTGGGAGGTTCGGTGTAGAAACCATCTCTTGCTCCAGCCATTAACGGTCCCTTGCCGTCAATAGGCCTACCCATACCGTCAATAACTCTGCCCAATAAAGCCTTCCCAAAGGGTACAGTATTGGAATTTTTGTGGGAGATGACATTGCATCCTGGGTGAATAAGGTGGATGCTATCAAGTGGCATAAGCAAAACCTTGTTTTCAAGAAAGCCGACTACCTGAGCCTCAGTGCTGTTGTTATGGCGGTCGGAAGTAATCGAGCAAACTTGCCCAATACATGCCTCCGGACCTTCAGATTCAATAATCAACCCTGTAACTTTTCTTACAGTACCAATTTTATCATGGGTGCGAGCCCCTTTTATACCCTTTTCAATCAAAGAAAAGCGCTCATGCAGAGAGTCAATCACCCTGAATCTCCTCTTCCAATCTACGAAGTTTTGTTGCAATTCTGCCATCTAGTAAACCAAATCTGCTTTTGACTTGGCAATCACCAGACTTGAGGGACGCGTCTTCAAAAAATTTAATGTTGGGATAGCCTTCGAGTAAAGTATCATCGCCGTCAATTCCATCGAAAATACCAGCTATTGCACTGGCAAATCCATCGTCTTGCTTGCCTTCATCGGTTGCTGGCTCTTTATCTTTATCTGAAAGTGATTTAAATAAGGAAAGGTCGCCGGGGGAAAGGAAAATTTCAAGGCTTTCCTGATCATCGCTGAAATCCTCAATCATCGACTTCACTAAGGACTTAATCATTTCTGCATCCAACGGGATATTGCCCAGAACACGTTCAGATGTGTTGACGACAAGGGTTGGCAGTCGGGTATTGAGTTGGTTTAGTACACCTTCAATTTTACTCTGCAGGGATCCAAGCAAAGTCTCTTGGCGTAAAGCATAGTCTTCCCGTAATTTTTTGATCTCTTGTTGGTAGAAATCTGTGGCTTCTTTCTTGCCTTGCTCGTAAGATTTTAAGGAGTTTTCCTGTGCGAAAGAGGTGGATACAGGTGCCTGCTCAACAGAAATAACAGAAAAACCCTGAGGGGCACGAGGAAAGGAAACTGTTTTATTGTACGACAACGTCGCTTCCTCCAGTATCGAGGATAATTTCTTCGTCCTCTTCGAGTTCGCGAACGATTTGGATAACTCTATCTTGTGCGGACTCAATTTCAGAAAGTCTTTTGGGACCGAGAAAGCCCAGTTGTTCCTCAAGAGCCTCTACTGCTCTTTTAGACATCGTAGAATAAATGACTTTCTTTAGTTCAGCGGAAGCGTTTTTCATAGCAATAACCAAGTCATCTTGATCAACTTCCTTAGTAATTTTCGAAATATCTCCAGCACTAAGTCTAACAAGATCTTCGAAGCGAAACATTCTTTGCCTGATTGAACCGCCAAGCTTCGGGTTTCTTTTTTCAATGCTTTTAAGGAGTTCTTTACCCTCCTCTTTTTCGAACCAGTTCAAAAGTTCTGCAGCTGATTTTACTCCACCTGTCTTAACACGGGGAGATTGTCCTTTTTTGCCCATTCTACTGCCAAGTGTGTTAGCCACTACCTCGATTTGGTCCATTGGAGTGGTTTCCATAGATCCAACTCTCTCAATCACTTGTTCCTGTATATTCGGGGGCATCATTTGAAGAACTTCTGATCCTTTGTCGGCATCTACATTAGCTAAGACAAAAGCAATCGTCTGTGGTTGCTCAAACCGTAAGACGTTGTAGATTTGTCCCGGATCCATTTCCTTAATGTCATCCATAAAATCGAGCGAATCCCGGACAGGGGCGATCCGATTCATCATGTTATTAGCCTTGTAATCCCCATGAGCCAACTCAAGGGTCTTTTGGGCAAATGTAAGACCACCCAGGTTAGAATTTACGGATGATTCAATAATTTCAGAAAATTCGTCGAGCACACAATCCTTTAAATCCTGATCAACAATTGCAAAATCACCAATTCTTTTACAGATGCTCTCAGAGTCCTTTGAATCAAACCTTTTCAAAAGGGTGGATGCTGCGTCCTCTCCCAATGCAATCATGAGCAAAGCAAGTTTCTCATGCTTCGACATTTTTTGGTAGCGCTCTTCTACGCTTTCTTCTTCTTCTTCGACTTCTTGCATCGCCTAGGGGTTGTTAGTTGACTACATTGTTGATGAAGTTAGGAAGAGGATCCAGTCTCCAAGTATTTCCTGAGTGCCGTACTCACATTATCCGGTTTTTCTTGAATTAGATCATTGAGAAGTTCAGGGGTTAATCCGCTTCCTAAGCTCCTAGTTCCTGCCAACATTTGCTGGTCGTCTTCATCTAAAACCTGAACCTCAGCTTCGCTGGGTTTAAACTTTTTGAGCATTCGTAGGAATACAAAAAAGATTACAAGGGCGAGGACAATACCGAGGAGGTTTTTTAAATGGGGTCCATAAGTGTCCAAGAGATGCTGAAATTGATTAAGGGTTTCTCCTGTTGGACCAGCAAAAGAAGGTTGAAACTCAACCTCATGAACGGTTACATGTGTTGTTAAATCAGACTGATCAAAGCGTGCACCTATTGCATTTACTACTGCCCCATGGATACTGTCAATCTCAGCAGGACTGCGAGGTGCATCACCTTTAGCGATAAGAACTGCTGCACTACGACCAATAATCGCACCTGGTTCTTGTACCGTTTCGTTGAGGGTACGGCTAATCTCGAAATCGGTGGTTTTTGACTCCCTTTTTTCATCGCTTTGAGCCATGACGGGGTCATCTGCAGAAGCATCCTGGCTGACATTAGGGACATTTGCACCCATACCAGTTGCGTTATTCTGGGGTTGAGTCTCAACTGTGGTTGCAGAGTCTTTATCAGAAGTTTGAGTCCTAGGCACCTGTCCTTCAGGGTCAAATTTCTCGTCCAGTAAAGTGGAAGATTTTGTATCCAAATTTACCGATACTCGTGCCACTACCTTATCTTTGCCAACAATGCGAGAAAGCATTGACTCAATTTTTTGCTCAAGCCTGCGCTCCTGGGCTTGGTAAGCTTTCATCATCTGCCCAGCAACTCCAGCAACTCCGTCAGTGTCAGCCTCATCAGAAAGGAGAGTCCCCTGATTATCCATCACTGCGACATTGGATTTGTTTACACCCTTAACCGCCCTAGCGACAAGGAATTGGATTGCATTAACGTTTGATTTGTCAAGGGTGCTTCCACCTGTATCCACATATACAGAAGCACTTGGCCGGTCGTTAGGATCCTCACTTAAAAGCAGATTGTTTTCAGGTTTAACAACAAAAACCTTAGCAGAACGGATTGCATCCATCATTGAGATAGTCCGTGCCAATTCTCCTTGGATGGCACGAGTATGGTTAGTCCTTTGTACGAAATCGCTGATTCCAAAGTTTCCTTCATCAAAGATTTCAAAGCCGACATCACCACTCTTGGGTAAGCCTTTCATGGCAAGTTCCATTCTCATCGCCGCCCGTTTGTCTTCGGGCACAAGAATGGTGTCGCCAGATTCGCTGTACTCAAAAGGTACTTGATTAGACTTAAGTACATCTACAACCTCACCTAAATCCTTGGCATCTGCTCCACTGACGAGAACTCTCATGTCAGAGTTCCCCCCAGACCATGACAAAATCCCAATACTTAGACCAATAACGCCAAGTATGGCTGCACTTAATCCGAGTTTTCTAGAGGCAGGAAGTTGTCCCCACAACTCACTTAATTTATCAAATCTTTCTTTCATTCAAAAACCCTATACTTGCATTCTCATCAATTCCTTGTAGGAGTCGACGAGCTTATTTCTAACTTCAATCATTAGATTAAAAGCCACGCCTGCTTCCTGGGATTTGACCACTGCTTCGTGAATATTGTCAGAGCGTCCCAAAATCAGATCCTGGGTTTCTTGCTTCGAAATCTTTTTCTTTTGATCAACACCTTTGACAAAATCTTCAAACATTTGAGCAAAACCTGGTGCGGTTACTCGTTCAGTTGGAGAGGTTTTGTCTATTGCAATTGGAGACACTCCATTTGAGATGGATTGACCCGCTATATTGTTTATCTGGGAGAGTTCAGAATTTTGTGCGAAGCGATTAGCCCGTACATTTGGTTGCAGGTTTGGGTTTTGACTGAGAAGATCGGTCAAACTTGGTAAACTTGTGATTGCGTCCATAATTAAAAAATTTATTTCCCAATTGCTAGGGCTTGTTGAGCCATTCTACGAGAAGTTTTAACAACAGTTAAATTTGCCTCATAGGCTCTCGAGGCACTTATCAAATCGATCATTTCCCTCGAAACATCAACATTAGGCATCTCAACCATGCCATCTTCATTGGCATGAGGGTGACCAGGGTTGTAAATCATGCGCCCAGGAGTTTGGTCGTCATAAACATCAGTTACTTTGACACCATGGTATAAATTCTCGTCAACATAACCGGCAACTCTTCTTTCCGGTGTTTTGATGAATTCCTCAAATGCTACTTCTTTTCTTTGGTAAACATTGCCGTCTGCGTCTTGGGTGGTGTTGGAGTTGGCAATATTCTGGGCAATAATTTCTAGGCGAATTTTCTCAGCCGACAGTGCGCTTCCTGTAGACTCAATACCTGGGATAAGATTCATAGTCATAAATTAAACTCTCCCTCTAATGGCTAAATTTAGTTCTTTAATCGAACCACCTACAGCACCGCTGAGGTATTCGTAATTCAACGCATTACGATTCATCGCGAGCATTTCTTCATCAAGTTGCACAGTATTTCCATCCATTCGAACTGGCTTTGCTTGCCTGTCTTCAAGGCTACGGGGAAGAAGGGATTTGACCCTGCCAAAATCCTTACGATCCACTGCACGTCTAAGTTCCACGGAGAAAGTCTTTGGCAAATCTCTCCTTTTAAAACCTGGAGTTTCAACATTTGCCAAGTTGTTGGATAATGCTTCATGGCGCAAATGGGTAGCATCCAATAGCTTTTTGGAAACCAGATAGTTTTCTTGGGAGTATAAGTTGTCTAGAATAACAGCCATTTGTGGCAAACAATGCAAGGATTGCGCCAAAAAAAAGAGGTACAATTTCAGGGTAATTCCTTTTTTTCGTGTTTCATTTGATTGAATTTGGACAGTTATTCACCTGCTAGGTAATTTTTTCCCCCCTGCAGTACCTAATTTTGTTGTCTGATTTTTTTTGATGAATGATATTTGTTTTTCAAATGAAATCTCCAAATTTTGAAAACTGCCAAATATGGTTATGTCCAGAGGGTACTATTTTAAATTGCTCCGAGTCTTTTTCATCTTGGGTTGGGCGGAGTACACAGGAACTAGTTAACAAATCATTCCGTACCCTAATGACATCATTAAACCGATCATGGGGTATTCTATTGAAAAAAGGATTTCAGCAAGGCAACCTCGAGTGCTTTTTACCTTTTGATGATAATGATAGTAGTTCGTCTCTGGGAGTTTACTTAACATGCTTGAGTTCTCCAGGTTACACCATTCTATCTCTCTCCCCTGCCCTTGCCCCCCATGAAGACCTAAAGAAGGCATTTATGGGAGATCTGATGAATGACCCACGTGCTCTAGCTAATACTCTAATTCGCTTACAGAAGGCAGAAAGCCGTTTATCAGACTATATAAGTAATTTCCCAGGCATTTTTTTTACTCAAAGAACTGATTTAACATTCAGTTATCTTTCTCGGGGGATCCAAAAACTTTTTCCAAAGGAATACAGAGAATTTTCGAGAAATGGTGGTTTGTTTGTGAGCAAAATTTTTGAACAAGATCGTGAACACTTTCACCACATGCTTTCGACAAACTCCAAAAAAGCTGAAACATTTAGTTTTAGTTATCGAGTGGAGTTGCCGCCTTCCGGACAACTTATTTATTTACTGGATGTACGCACACCAATCTTGACCGCCACCAATCGTCTACTCGGGTATGATGGTGTTTTTATCGATATCACCCGTCAAGCTATCGCAGAGCATCGAGTTTCAAATTCAGTTTGGAGAGAAGGTCTAGCCACTCTCACAAATGGACTGGTGCATGACTTCAGCAATTTAATGGCAGGTATTTATTCGATATCAGAATTATATCATGGAATGGTGGAAAAAGATGACCCGATGGCAAATGGTCTAGGTCAAATACGAAAAAGTACGATGCAGGCACAGAAATTAGTCAGGAGAATCATTGACTTACATCGAGAAAAGCCTGCCACGAGGGCGATTCATGACATTCGCTTACTACTCAAAGATCAGATGGATTTGATTCAGATCATTATTCCGAGAAGTGCAAAAATAAAGACTGATTTTGGGAAAAAACCTCTCCCCGCCTTTCTTGAAGAGACTGGCTTTAGGCAAGTTGTTCTCAATCTTGCAATTAATGCTCGAGATGCAATTCCAAGAAATGGCAAAATTAAGATCAATGCCCGAATAATTAAACAGGGAGATGTAATGATGGAAAACGCCTGGGGAGGTGATCGAGTAGCACCGGCAAGGGGAGCAGAGATTTCATTCAGTGATAATGGAGGAGGGGTTACAGCAGAAATTGCAGAGTATTTATTTGATCCCTTTTTTACCACTAAAGAGTCATCAAGTGGCTCAGGGTTTGGGCTTTATAACTCTAAGCTTTTTATCGAGGATCATAATGGTGAGATAGGTTTTACATCAACTCCTGGGCAAGGTTCTGTCTTTTACCTTTTTATCCCTTTCGCTTTAGTCGATGAAGATGAGGATGAAGAAATGCATGAGAAAACAGCAAAACGAGCGACTCGGGAATTTTCTAAAAAAAGAAAATAAGTAAGGACATTAATCCTCAATTGGAACTACAACACCGTTCCGATAATGTATGATTGAGCGAATTTTATTTTGGTCATCATACAAAATCATTTCACCGTGAAGAATCCCGTCGCTGTAGTTAGCCTCTACCCTAGATCCATCCTTGGATTTTAAAACGCTCAATCCATTAAGTTTACCATTTTTATATTTTTTGATTTTGGAAGCATTTAAATCACGAGTTTCCAGTATTCCCTCGAATCTATTCTTGGTATTACTATTAATTAAAATCGTTGAGTAATCCTTCTCGGTCTCCAATTCAAACTGACTTTCAAATTCCTCATCTGATCCCTGCCATGTGGCGGGAGATAAGTCTTGATTTTCACTGCTTTCTTCGGTTCCGCAATGCAACAGAAAAAAGAAAAAGCTAAGTATAAAAAGACGAAAGATTATGGTGATCACTTTTTAATAAAATCCACAAACTCGTATAATTTCGGGTCTCTGGTTAACTTTTTGGTAAATGCTTTTTTTACCTTGGTGGGAGTTATGGAATCAACTTCTTCACCTGGAGCACCTTGCTCTTCGCCCAAGTCTCCCATTTGATCCTCTAATGCATTTGGGTCCATGCCCTCTTCAAGTTTTCTGACGACCTCCTCCATCTGATTATCCATTTTTTCACCAGTCAAATCGCACATTTTTCTCATTAAAGATCCCATCTGCTTAGGGTCGGGGTTATCGTCGTCCATACCCGCCATTGAACTCTCAAGCTCCTTCATGACGACATTGGCTTGCTTTGGGTCCAGTCCGTCAAAAGGATTCCCTGCGTCCGGCTGACTTGGTTCTGCTATCTCATCATCTGTGCTGTCTGAATTGCCTGTAATAGAAAACGCAGACAAGAGTTTTTTCATTTTATTTTTTTTACCATCCGGACAAAGGGGGACTTTATCGGCAAATGATATAGATCTGGCAAAGAAAGAATAAATTTTATCGGTTGATGGGGAATAGAACTCGTAAATTGGCATTAGAATTGTCTGTTGGGTAAGATCTATGCTACATAGATCATATCATAAATGGCAGCAAATCCTTCTCGGTCAAGATCGCAATCTCTAGGAATCGGTTCGATTACTTTATTGCTATCTTTTACACATTTATATTGCAGGGACTTACTGGTATTCCCCAGCCGGCATATTTAGAAAAAGTAAACGCTAACGAAATGCTTGTACTTTTCGCAAGTGAGATTTTTGATTATCCCTTTTGGCTACAAGACTTAAGTCATTTCCCCCTATTCTTTATTTTTTCTTGGCTCTGGGCAAGGTGCTTGGGACCGATTGACAGATCATCTTGGAAATCTAGTGGCTGCCTGGTAATAACTTGTCTAGGTTACTCTATTGCCAACGAAATAACCCAGTTCTTCATTCCGAACCGATTTCCTTCCCCCGGAGATTTGTTAATGAACATACTTGGCTCAGCGACAAGCCTTTATCTCCACAGGCACTATTGCTTAAAATTTACCAAAGCTAAGCACAAACCAAATTAAGACTTCAGTGCATTTTCCCGCTCCATGATAGTGGGATGTGAGTAATGAAAAGCAGATATCCACTTGTGAGGAAGTGGGTAGGTTAAATTTTCTTTGTAAAGTTTTCGTAAGGCTCGAACCAAGGGCAGATGACTTCCCATTATTTCCTTCGCAAAGTTGTCTGCTTCATATTCATGCTTTCTAGACAGCAAGTTACTGATGGGACTAAACCAATAAGTAATATAACCTAAGGTTAAAGATAAAAGTACGAGTACAGAACACAGGGAACCGTGCAGTTCATTTGGGAATTGAGCAGACTTGTAAATCCATGAGCTAGACAGTGCAAAAGCTATGAGACCAAAGATACACAAACCAGTTACAAAAGAAATGAGGAGTTTTTTGGGAATGTGACCTTTAATGTAGTGACCTACCTCGTGTGCTAAAACAGCCTCAATTTCCTCAGGTTCCATTTGCTTAATAAGTGTGTCGTATAATACAATTCTCCGAAATTTACCAAAGCCTGTGAAGAAAGCGTTCGAATGCCCAGATCTTTTACTTCCGTCAATAACTTCGATGGTCTTGGCGTGAAAGCCACTTTTTTCAGCAAGGGCAGCAAGTCTCTCCTTGAGTTCACCATCCTCAAGGGGGCTGAGTTTGTTAAATAATGGGAGGATTAGTTTTGGCCACAATACCATCATAATCAACTGAATACTGAAAAATACACAAAACGAAATAACCCACCAAAAGTCAGGAAAAATAATAGAGCATTCTCGGTATAAGAAAATAAGTAATGATAAAAGTGAACAACCCAGCAGAAGACCGATTCCAACTCCTTTAATTTTATCTGTTACCCAAAGTTTCATTGTCGATTTGTTAAATCCATACTTCTCTTCCAATACAAATTGACTGTACCAATCCAGTGGTATTTGAGGGATTTGTAGCAAAAACAGAAATATACAGGTAATGAACGCACTTTCCCATACTCCCACATGAATAGATGTACTGAATTCCTGAAAATACCATGGCATGAAAATCAGAAAAATGGGAAGGAATACAATGAAGTTAAAAATTTCCTCAAAGTTTGAAAAGCGTGATTTCTCCACCGAATAGTTGGATGTTTTATTCCAGGTTTCACCATCCATGATACTTGTTATTCCTGCGGGAGGCTTGGGCTGTAAATGTTTAATTTTGCTCTGGTTTTTCCCCTTGAGAATGAGCTGGCAAATAAGCTGTAAAAACGCGGCTGATAATATAAAAATTTGAAAGGATGACATCGCTCTCATTATGAACAATCTTCTTACTTTGTCGAACGGATTAGGTTTGTTTCCAAGATTGATTTAAACAAAAAGAACGCTAGTATGCGAACCATGACACAAACTGACCAACTTAACACGGGAGACGACTCTTTATCTTTTGAAGATGC
Organism: Opitutales bacterium; assembly: GCA_029254745.1. GTDB lineage: Bacteria > Verrucomicrobiota > Verrucomicrobiia > Opitutales > Seribacteraceae > Seribacter. Next base: position 85,160 of record JAQWWZ010000033.1, read on the forward strand.
AATACAGTCATTGGAAGATATTGTCTTAGGTTTAGAGGAAGGTGACGTGGAACTTGACTCCTTAGTGGTAGAGTACAAAAAAGGGGTTAAGCTGCTAAACTACTGCCGTGGAAAGGTGGAGGCAGCAGAAGTTATTCTTAGAGAAGTAAGTGATACAAAACCAATGCCCACAGGAAATATTTCTGATGACAGATAGCACTATTTTGGCAGGGATAAAGTCCCCAAGCGACCTGAGGGACTTATCGTCATCGGACATACAATCACTTTCGGCTGAAATAAGAGAGAGAATTATTCATTCCACATCAATCAACGGTGGTCATGTGGGACCAAACCTGGGCGTAGTTGAACTGACCCTTGCTTTGCATCTGGCATTTGATTCCCCTCGTGATTCGTTTTGCTGGGATGTTTCTCATCAAGGATATGTCCATAAGTTGCTAACCGGGAGGACTGATGAACGATTTGACAAAATAAGAAGTTCGGATGGCTACAGCGGCTTTCTTTCACGCGATGAAAGCGAGCATGATGCCTATGGTGCCGGGCATGCAGGAACTGCTGTATCCGCTGCACTTGGGATGTGTATGGCAAGAGATCTGAACGGGAGTGGTGAACATGTTGTCGCGATTGCAGGAGATGCTGCATTTACCTGTGGAATTACGCTGGAAGCCCTGAACAACATCGCTTGCTCTACTAAGAAATTCATTCTGGTGCTTAATGATAATGAGTGGTCGATTGCTAAAAATGTCGGCGCATTCTCGAAGTATTTCAATGAGTTGATTGCTAACCCCGTATACAACAAGATTCACAAGGACGCAGAAGCTTTTCTGTCGGCGATGCCAGGGGGGAAGTCGTTAATGAAATTTGTATCCAAAGCTAAACGCGACACCAAGGATCTTCTTGCCCCGTCAAGTATATTTGAAAAACTTGGGATCAGGTATTTAGGACCCATTGATGGCCATGATATAGACTCGCTTGTTCACTTTTTCGAATTCGCAAAACAGTCAGATGAACCCATCGTTTTACATGTGTTGACTGAAAAAGGCAGAGGGTACCCGGTTGCCCTCAAGGAGCCAGAGAAATGGCACGGTTCTGGTCCCTTTAACAAAGAAACAGGTTTGATGGCAAACTCTCCTGTTGGTTCTCCCCCCAAATACCAAGATGTGTTTGGGAACGCCCTATCCCTGATCGCAACCTCTGATGATCGAGTAGTAGGCATAACTGCTGCGATGCCAAGTGGTACCGGATTAGATTCTTTCCAGGAGAATTTCCCCGGGCGTTTTTTTGATGTTGGTATTGCCGAAGAGCACGCGGTGCTCCTTGCTGCGGGGATGGCCTGTAAAGGTCTCCGACCAGTGTGTGCGATCTATTCGACTTTCTTGCAGCGTGCTTTTGATCCCATCGTTCACGATGTGTGCCTGCAAAACCTACCTGTCACATTTTGCCTCGACCGAGCCGGGTTGTCTCCCAATGATGGGCCTACTCACCACGGCCTTTTCGACATTTCATATTTAAGCTGCATCCCCAATGCCGTCATTATGCAACCCAGGCATGAAAATGAATTGCAGGATATGCTATACACCTCAATCAATCATGGGGGGCCTGCTTTCATTCGTTATCCCAGAGGTAATGCTTTAGGTGTCCCGATCTCATCGACTCCCGTTTCTTTAGACATCGGTAAAGCTGAGGTTATCGAAGAAGGCACACTCGGTTCTATCTGGGCCATTGGTGACTTTGTGCAAGAAGCATTGGCAATAAATCAGAAGTTTTTTGAGAAGTTTGAGTCGAAATTTTCTGTTGTAAATGCAAGGTTTATAAAACCTCTCGACACTCATTTACTTTTAGAGCATGCGAAGCAATTTGACCATATTGTCACCATTGAAGATGGAGTGCTCAAAGGAGGATTGGGCTCATCGATTTCAGAGTTTTTAAGTGATAATAGATTAAATACCAAAGTTAAAAGATTTGGCTGGCCTGACGAATTTATTTCCCACGGCAACTCTGTATCGCAACTCAGGAAACTGCACCATCTAGATGCCGACTCTATCTTTGAAGCGATTAGGGAAGAGGTATCGTACAAGTTAAATGTGGATAAACAACTGGTCTCCTAGCTTAAGGAAATAAACTCCATTTATTTAAGTTGTAATCATACTTGATTGCCTTGTGGCCCTCGTCCAGTCTGCAAAAAATCCAACTTTTGCTTTCAGCCTCATAAAGAAAGCCTTCATTTGTTTCACCATCCCAATATAGGGAGCTCGACCAGTACCAATTTCCATTTTGGCTACAGAACCAAAGTTCTTGGCTTTCCGGGTTTGGAGAAAACCATGACCATCCCCAAACCGTGTGAAATGACCAACCTGATGAGGTCGTTGCATAAACACCAATCCATTCTCGATTCCACTTTTTAGGTAGATCATTAAAATCAGTAGAGTTTCCTCCAAGATTCGGTTCAATAATGATGGTAGACTCCGCATGGGCAGTAAGACCTGAGCTGTCTGTAGCTAGGACTGAAAATTTGTGAGCACCAATCTTATTCTGAGGTGCAATTCCTGAAATTTTTAATTTATTATTTTCTGTAAATGTTGAGGATAGCCAATCTGGTAGTACGGGGTGAATTACAAATGGCTCGTTATCTGGATCAAATAAGTGGAGTACTATCTCAATTTCCTCAAATTGTTTGACGGTGTAATCCTGAGCTATCAATAGACGAGGTTGATATCTCGAACTATCTTTAACGAGTAACTTCTTATAGAAACTAAAGCGTTCGCCTTGCGAGCTTGAAAGATCGAAACTTACCACATAGCTAATATCCTCGTCGCTTTTAGGGGGTTGGCCTGTTAATGCCCCTGCCCCATCAGTATCAACATCTAAGTGCAACCAGCTGGGAATACTCGAATTTTCTTCAAGAAAAATAGTGTCATGGATCCATGGACCAGTTGAGAAGTTAAAAGTAAAGAAGGAGTTTGCAGAAATTGAATGAGGCAAATTGTGAGATATAGCGGGTATGTTTACAGGGGATCCAAGATTACCAATATACATTTCAGGAGTAGCAAATGAGTTTTGATTGGAATAAGTAAAAATAATATTATTCTGTCTAATCGGATTGATCGTTTCAATTTTCGCAATGTTTTGGTCCGTGGGATTAAAAATATCCTTGAGCCCCAAAGAAGCAGCATCAAGTTTCGCGATGTAAGTACCCGGAGTATTACCATCACTCAGACTACTAACCATAAAGTATGGTGGTTTTGTATAAGTCGCAGAGAAAAGTAAGTCTCCTTCGCTATCTATTTCAAAATCTGTAAGCCTGTCTGTTCCCTCACCTCCAACGCTTACGAGAGCAATACATTCAAGGTTTAAATTGAATTTACCGATAAAAACATCCAAGCCTGAGATTGATGAAATCTGATAGTCTTTTACTTTAATCGTCCCATCATATTCACCGGATAAAAAGAAAGCATTTTCTGCACTGTTATACCTGAGATATTTACTCTTTATGTACCCACTACTTGTAATAATAGCTATGCTCTCCTCATTCTCACCGCCCTTTAATTTCGAGATAAAAGATGATTTCCCTTCCCCGCTATAAACTTCATTCCCCCAATTAAATACCCCTTCAAAGTTACCTGCGACTATGGTATCATTGGTAAGTGAGGTATGCCCTATTATTTCATCCAGCCCCGATCCGCCAATAGTTCGAAAGCTTTTCAATTCATTCTTGTGGAGAAGAGCCAAAAAACCATCCTGGGAACCATTGGAAGAAAAAGAGCCTATATCCTTGTTAACATATGTACCCCAGATTTGACCGGAGATTATCAGAGATTCCTCTTTTGAGGAAACTTTTGAAGAAAAAATTTCTCGTTCTGACCCAAGAACTTCAACCAAGTTAGTCAATCCATCATTTGTTAATTCTGCGATAAAAACATTATGGCTATTGGAGGCAAAATACTTTTTGCCACCAATAAATAAGTCTTTCTTAAATGTTCCCGTTACCAATATTCCACCACTTTGAACTCGGGCTGCAGAACTGATCACGACTTCACTCGATGATTTAATTACAACCATTTTATCCAAGTCTAAATTAGGATTTGTGAGCAAAATAAAACCATACCGTAAGCCAAGCTTTTTTATGGTACTATTTTGGTAAGAAATGTCGGTAAGTGCATTGCCAATAATAAACTTTTTTTGATTATCTAGTTCAATGATATCAATAATTTTTCCACTACCCAGGATAGTTCTTTGGGAATGAAAGCTAGGCAAGTTATCAGAGGAGACCAAATTCGATTTCTTTTGAATTTGGTAATCGATAGTTAAGTCTGAGCGGGCACCATCCGTATCATATGCCCGAATGATTATATCACCAATGCCTTCAGTATTTGGTACTAAACCGGAAATAGTGGCTCTATCTGAGCCAATACTTTGAATGGATATAAATTGGGGTGCCCGTACAAGAGAAAATTCGGCAAAATTACGATTTTCCAAAATAATTTCTTGGCTGAAAAATTCGCCCCCGTTTAAAGCAAGATCACTGACTTCTTTAAATACAATGGGAAAATCGCTTTCAAATTTAATAAACATTAACTCGCCGGGGTCTGTTTTGTTAAGTTCGAGTGAAGAGTCTAGGATAACTCCTCCGTCAGATTCAAGCATGATTCCAATCGAACCATATTTATTTACTGCAAGTGATGTATTTTCTTCATTTCCATCTCCAATAATCGGCTCTTCCCATATTATTTCGCCATTCACTCCTTGTAGTTTTAGAATTGAAAGATCTTTCGGTTTTTTTCCTCCATTATCGGTTAAGCTATTTGTACTTTGGCTAAAGCTGATTAGCGATATGACATTACCAAAGGGCGTAAGTTCGATCGATTCCGTGCTAACACCCTGCTTGGCATTCATTTCCTGTAACCACTTTACCTGAAAGTCAGATGTTAAGTGCATAATAACCGATGAGTTACCCTCAGAGTAACTTATCACCTCATTCTTGGGAATAATGCCCTCACCACCTGAGTTCATAGTCAATGAATGAGTAAAATCACAACTTAGATAGATCTCATTCTTATCAATTTTCAAATTTTTGCATTTATTGGAATGATCAGATTCAAAGCTTAGGTAAGACTTTATCTGCAAGAGTTGATCAAGCTGTAGAAATAAACCATAAGAACTGATGTCTGGTTTAACCACATTTGTAGCTAGGGATACACCTAATTCATTGCATGCAATTCCACTAAGAATGTTATCCCCACTTTTACCAAACTTAGCATGGTATTGTATCTCTCCTATCGGATTCAAGGTAAGCAGGAAAATATCAAGGCTTTCGTCATGAGACTCGACAAAATCAGTATCATTCAGGTGAAGCTTTCCCCTAAAACTTCCCCCTAAAAGTATTTGAGAATCATTTGATACTTCAATTTGAAAGTGCTCTGCCTGATGGCTTGATTGAAATGTTTTTGTCCATAGTGTATCTCCATCTGTAGTTATCTTACTAACAAAAAACGAATGAGGAGAATTACTGGATATGATTTTGCCTCCTATATTGAGGTTTCCAGCAAATATTCCTGAGCAATAAAGATGATCTCCACGATGTATTATTTTACCGAGCTTCGCTTCGTTTCCGCTGAGCTCTATTCTCCAATTCCATTTTTTTAATGCTGTGTCAAGTTCACCAATGAATAACTGGTTTGGTTGAATTTGAATTTGATCCGAAACTAAAGATGAATTGGTAGTTATTAAGTCATCTAAAAAGGTTCCTCCAATAAAAAAAGTGTCAGAGTCAGATAAAAGAGCATGCAGAGAGCTTGAAGAATTTAAGTAGGTTGCATGAGAAAAATTGAGGGGGGATTTGTCGTAAAGCTGAACAATTCTAAAATCTCCCGAAGTATTCCCCTGATCATCAGATACCTCATAAATTAACTTAGTTACCCCTGAAGCATTGAAATCTATCTGTGGGGAAACACGAACCCTCTCAGTCAGATCTGCCCCTTGATGACTTGATGCAAAATACCCAGGTTCGTGATATTCGGCCTCCACTTTAAGGGAAATAAGCTTATCGCCAACCAGTTGAATAAAAGGTGGGATCACATTAACTATTTCCACTGTGAATGTCTCACTTGTTTTCCTTCCATTTGAGGATACCACAGTGAAACTCACATCCATTAACCCAACCAAGGCTTTGGGTACAGTCCCATTAATACGAATTTTATGGGAAGAAATTTTCTCTAAATTTAACCAGTCAGGCCCATCGGTAATAAAACTATCAAAGTCATTACCGGAATGTACAATTTGGAAATCAACAGCGAGAAACTCATTTTGGGCAGCTGATATATAATCACCTCCGATAATTGTGGGGGGACTATCATCTTCAAGAATAATTATCGTTATCAGTGTCTCGTCATACTTCTTGCCATCAGTCACACGGAGAACAAATGAGTCAGTACCACTTCCTGTGGAGTCAGGCAGGTAGGACAAACTTTCAACTATGCCGTTATTCGCCTCTAATATAATCTGTCCAAATGTTGGTTCTTTTTGGCTATTCACTTCCCATGTAAGACGGTCACCTTCGGGATCGACCGCGGTTAATTGGTTAAGGTTACCGGAAATAATCGTTCCCTTTTGAGAAAAGACCATGGTAATTTCATTACCAGATTGTATAACAGGTGCCTGGTTTGTCCCATTGATTTCCAGTGTGAGGTCAGTGGTGGCAAACGCCCCACTCTCATCAAGAACAGAGATAGTGATCGGGATGGATCTACCCTCAGCACCATCTGGGAGTGAACCAGAAAGAGTCATGCCATCTACAGCCTCTACCAAGCGCAAATTGTAATCGTCTCCCTTACTCCAATCGGGTGCAAAAAGCTTGTAGGATAATTCGCTCGAATCTTCATCTTCTGCCAAGATTGGGATAGTGAATTGGCCTCCTCCTTGAAATTGAAAAAACGTAGATGTGGGCTTGGTAAAATATGGCTCGTCTGGAATGGCACGAAGGTACACTTCAACCTTTAGCTGAGAATTCCTTACACCATCCGATGCATTCAGGTAAAATGCGTCATAACCAAAAAGGTTTGCTGAAGGAGTGTAATCATGAACCTGAGGTCGAACGCCTGTACCCCCTGCAACTAACGCACTTCCACTTTGTGGTTCCTTCCCCACGGACCAACTGATTTCTTGATTTGATTTCTCAGGGTCAGGATCGTAGCACAAAAAGTTTTGAGGGGCTACCCACCCCCTTTCACCAATTCCATCTTCATCCATAAATACCCGCACTTTCTTGATAGGAATATTATTGGATGTGGAATAAAAAACAGGTGGGTAGTTGTCTACGCGTATTGTCAGATCAAAGGATTGCTCTATGACGGTTGTCCCATCAGTAGCTTCAAATTTAAACTTATACCTTCCTATGTCACTTGGCTTTGCAAGCCCAGAGAGAATCCCTTTTCCTGTTCCTGGTTCTGACACAAACTTCAACCAGGGTGGCAGGTTGCTCAAGCAGGTAATCTCAGGAGCAGTACTATCCGCGGTGTAAGCTTCCACTTCGTAATAATATTCACTTTCATCGTTCCAAGTAATGAAATCAGGGCGGTCACTGGGTGGGAGGGATAAAAAAATAGGAGCGTCATATATGTTATTTACAGTCACATTTATATCGATAAATGAGCTCTTTGGCACAGAATTGATTGCTCCATTATCGCTGATTTCGATTGTAAAAAAATCGACTCCGGAGAAATTAGAATCAGGTTGGTAAACTAGGTCCGTCCCGCCTGTATCAATTGACGCAGTCCCATGAGATGCCTGCCCGGATATACCCCAGTGCAAATCCCCTGAAAGTGTATGATCATCTGTCACAGAAAAAGAGGGCGAGAGCCAAGTGCTTTGCTCATCCTCAGTCATTGTAATGGAAAACTCATCCTGCTCGATATCAGGGGGATAATTATCAACAAAGATATGTAATAATAGATCCTTCGAATCACTCAGTTGTGTCTCATCTATAACAGTAAAAGTAATATTTGCCTGCCCTTCGTCCAGATAGGAAGGACTGCCGCTCAAAGTTACAATACCAGTAGTCTGCAGCATAGAGTCGTCAATTTTAACCCAATCAGGCTTATTAACTGCGATAAATTGAAGATCAGAAAGCGTGTCCCCATCATGAACGATTATAGTTTCGTTTAGGTCTTCATCATCAGACAAAGAAATCGGGGCTGGGAAATCAAAAAAGCAAGGCCGGTCATCAACTGATTTTATAGTTACTCCAAAAGAAGCACTGTCTGAATTGATTCCATCAGTAAAAAGTAATGAGAAATCGTCAGAACCAGTATAATTCCCATCGGGTACATATTTAATGACTATTTCTTTTTCTACATTTATGGTAATGTCTAGGCTTCCACTCTTTGGTGCTGAGTTTATCAAACTCGATATTTTTTGATTTTCAGGATCTATGATGAATGCGTTTTCACTTTCCCAAACCTCGTCCTCGTTGATAGAAAAGGTATTTTCATCTGGGAAAGAAAATAAAGGTGCGGTATTTTCTGATATGACTCGAATGGAAAAGGATTGGGTTGTACGGTTATCAAAATCATCCACCGCATCCAGTTCTATAGAGTACTCACCTTCCTGTCCGGCGGGCGGGATTCCTCGGAGGATAGCCTCTCCACTTTGAATATTTACAAGAGACAACCACGGAGGCAGGGGACCAACGGTACTAAGGGTAAGGGTTTGACCCACATCCCCATCCACAACATTTATTTGATACTCCCAGGGATATTCAACAATGGCGTCATTGTAATGGGGGTAACTTTGGAAGGCTGGTGTATCCTCTGTTCCATTGACTACAACCGTGAATGAAACAGTATCGGTTGCATTGATGTCATTTTCTTCAGCAACTGAAACTGAAAAAACATCAATTCCAGAGAAATTACCATCAGGTGTGTAAGTAACCGCGGTGGCTCCTACCCCATTAACTAGGCTTACTTGACCATAGGATGGCATTTCAGAAGTGAACCAAGTAAAGCTCGTATCGCTCTCATCAGGATCAGTGGCGACAAGTGTAATCTCTACCCAGTCTGTAGGAAGTTGATCTTCATCCATGTAATAGATCCGGTTAGCATTTCCCTGGATTTCAGGTGGCAGGTTATCCGGGATGACAAAGATCGAGTAGGACTGTTCCAGCCTGGCCCCAGAAGTATCTTCTAGATATACGAACACAGTGCTTGCAAACCCATCGTTGTAATCTTCCCAAGATGGAGTGCCTGATATTGTTCTATTGTCCTCAGACAAAACCAGCCAATTGGGTAAACCTCCAATCTCAAAAACTAGGAGGTCATTTTCATCAGGATCATAAATTTCAAATGTGTGAGAATATAGAATGCCTTCGCTTGCTTGATCCAAAGGAGTGGGCGATAAAATTTGGGGCGTGTCATTAACACTCTCTATAACAAAGGATACGGTAAAGTCCGTGAATTTAGGGACATTTACATCGTCATCAGAGATTCGAACTTGAAACGATCTTGATCCTGTTGAATGGGCAGTGGGAGTAAAAATTATAAATTCATTGGAGTTCTCGGTCTGATTGTCAAACTCCACCACTCCATCAGATGGAGCTTGGATCAGAGAAAAGCTGATATTGTCACCATCAGGGTCATAAATCTCAACACCCTGCATCGATTCGAGCCAGCTATCACCGTCAAAGTCTTCAGTCAGCGTCAAACTGATACTGGACACGACTACGCCGTTAACAAGAATTTCCGGAGCATGATTACGTTTGTGGGTAATGAGAGAAAAAGTTTGCTCAGTGGGTGAGTCGCCTGAGCTATCATCACAGATGAGAGTAAAGGTGTAAGTACTCATATCAGCTGTTGCACTCACTGCCTCATCACTTGGCGTGCCCAATATCTTGAAAAGCCCGGTTTCGTTCTCTTGGATTAACTCCAAACCATCTGGAAGTTCGTCACCTTCTTTTATTTTAAGGATTAGCGAATCCCCGTCTCCATCCTCTACCTCTATGGTGGTATTAAAAGGTTCTCCTACCATCGAATGAGGTAGCCCATGAGGGTCGGAGTTTATATTAAGGAATATTGGCGTATCATTGACGGCTGTAATGATAACTTCAACCTCTTGGCTTACGGCTAGGTTTTCGGTAACAAAATTGAGTAAAAAACTTTGGGTGCCATGGTTGTCTTGGTGAGGAGAAAATTGGAAAACTCCGGAACTATCATCTATTTCAGCAATACCTAATTGCTCTGTCTCTGATTCAATACTCCAAACCAAAGGATAATTAAAAGGGTGACTCGCGTTAAAATCATAGATGAATTGCTCCGAATCTTCAGGGATTGTAAAAGAGGTTAGTGTATTGCTGTCAAGCTGGGGTAAAAGGGTTGGATGATCCAAGTCACTTGTCCATGCGGAATTAAAAAATGCTTGAAAACCACCACTTGCAGATACGGATGCACTCTCTTCAGGTGAACCTACAATGATCATGCCATCATTGGAAGCAATGGGTGCAAAGGTAGTCGTTCCCGCGAAAACACTCGACTGGTTCAAGTCAAGAGTAGACATTAAATTCCAATCAGATGATTCACCTGAATTTTTGTAGATGTATACCAGACCGTGTGTGCTCGAACCGGGAGAGCTCGAGATTAATAAATCCCCAATTGATTGAAGGTCAGTTGAAAAAAGTTGAGTCATGGTATTTTCCGGAGGTGATATTAAGGCAACCTCAGTCCAAACTCCTTCAATTTTTTCAAAGATATAGGTAACCCCTGTGTCCACTCCAACGCCATCACCCCTGAGTGCCCCGATAAAAATGAAATTATCAGATATACAGACTGCAGAACCAAATTGATCGTCTACTGAAAGTGAACTGGGGGTGAGCTTTTGCGATTCATTCCATATTCCTAAGCCGTCCATTTCAAAGATATACACCGCACCAGAATCTTCCCCATTAATATTATCTCCAGCATTGGGTGCGCCGATGACAAGTAAACTATCATTAAGGTCGATGTCGTATCCAAAATAATCATTGCTTGTGCCATCACTTGCGCTAACTGATGCCTGAAAGGAGAGTGAATGATCAGTCTCATCTATATCATAGAGAGAAACTTCACCATTACCTATCCCGGGTTGAAGAGTGCTTACAGCCAGCAAGTCACCAGTCATACTTAAACTGTAACCAAAAATATTTTGGGATTCCGGAGTTTCACTGGTAATTTTTTGAATGAAAGAATAATTTCCATCCTCATCTTTGCTGTACAAAAAAACCGACCCCTCAAAGCTTGAGTCATTGGGTGCAGAGATGGCAAGTAAATCATTGGAGCACGATAAAGATGCACCAAACTGCATCTGGTTGTTTTGAAATTCCACAGGTGGAGCAATTTCCTGAGTCACTGCATAAGATAGATCACTTGACCGGTTATAAATATATACACTGCCAACCAAAGAATTCTCACCTGGAGCACCCGCAACAATTTGATTCGATTGATTTACGACAAGAGAATATGAGAATTTCCCGTCTAATTCTGGAGTTGGTGCCTGAATGACTTGGCTTTTATCATAGGGCATGATTTCAAGAATACCAGATTTTGTATTTGATTGGGGGTTGTAATAGTAGAAAATTTCTTTTTCCACCCCTTCATTCTTCGGGGAAAAAAGTAGGTAAGTATCTGGGCCGATACTGCCATTATTATAAACAGTTGAACTCGATAAAATCGTACTGTCCAACTCAGTACTTAAAACTAACTCTTCACTTGAACTGTTTTTGAAAATGTAATGACAATGTGAAAAGAGTTGTATTGTAGGGAAATTCTCATCATTCACGGAAAAAGACTGACCTGTTTCGTTCCAGTCAACATTGACAACTTGGTATTGAGATGCAGGGGAGAGAATGGAAAACTCCTGATTCATTTGGGCATGATCAGAGCAGAAGTGATAGAGCGAATCATTATAGCCGGATGGTATATTTACTGTTATCCCCCCCCCGGTACCTGTTAGCGGACCACCGCTAACAAAAGAAGAGTCCATATCTCCAGAACTCTCTCCAATCATAAATGGGTGTGAGGCAGAAATATCCGCTGCGATAAATTCGTAAAATCCACCCCGGGTGAGATTGAAAGTGGAGAAGTCGGTAGGCTGACCAGTTCCATCGGTAAACCGGTAAAATGGAAAGGTAGATTGCCCACCTGATACCAAGAAAGTAGAGGCCGGATTGGTAAGAATGACAAATTCCTGAACCATACTGGTGTGTTCAGTACAGAAAAAGTAAAGAGATCCATCAAAATCAGACGGAATACTCACTGTTATTTTCCCTCCGGTACCAGTCAGGGACTCCCCACTTACAATGGAAGATTCCATATCACCATAACTTTCTCCAATCATAAACGGGTGATTATTGGAAACCTGTACCGAGGAAAACACATATGTGTTGCCTCGGTAAAGAGGAAGAGATGAAAAATCTACTAACTCTCCATCGCTGTTGGTAAAGTTGTAATAGGGTGAGCTAAGTTGTCCATCGCTTACTGTAAAGTAAGAATCTGTGAAGTTACTTTGTCCGTAAACACCCAAGCATAAAGTTACAAAAGCAAAAGGAAACAATCGCAAAGCAATTATCCGGAATGAATAACAAACTTTTTGCAGCGATTGCATGGATAAACAATCAACTAAGATGATTACATTTGCAAAGCTTTTAGAAGCTAGAGCTAAACATCTAATTCAAGAAAACATTAGATAAGAAAAAACCATGGAAGATCAGAACACCTGCAAAGTAGGTATGGTCGATCAGCTTGCCAAGGAAGTGAAGTGCTCAACCTCATAGACCGAGTCAAGTTGGGAAAGCAAGAAGCTTGATGGTATAAAATTGTTAAAGAGTTCCTTGGTTTCACCGTTCTTCGACATCACAACTGATTTTACAGTTATCTCAGGTGTTTTTGGAGGTGCAAAGAGGATATCATCATGAGAAGCGTTAAGCCTGGAGTTGAAAAGGTCTGGGGTAAGATTTCCACCTAAATGATCGCTTCTGCCTGTGGCAACATGGCATGTACCCAAGATTTTTTCATCTTGGATATCTTTTCCTGAGAAAGGAAGTAACTGAGTACCAAAGCCCAATTCCCCAATTATACCAGTCGCGGGATCATCTTTGAGTTGTTTGTTCCTATCATCCACCAGGGAAGCGTCCCCGTCTAACAGGATTGCTTCTTGAATAGCCCCATCAGACACGACCATCTCTGCGATGGTTCCATCAGAATACCTGAAAGGAAAAGAGCCACTTGCTCCGGAGGGGACAAAATAGACTTCACCCGCTGGTAAGTTTGCGACATCGGGCTTGCCTGGAGGGCAAAGACCATGGCTTTTTTGGGCAGTTTGTTGGTCACAGTTGATGGTGAGAGAAAAAGATTTGCCATGGACTTCGAAATTCAGCTCGAAAGAGTCGGCGTGATCGAGTGCTGTGCGAAACACTTCCGCTTGCTTGCTTATTACATTGTAATCCACAGCTAAACCAGAACCTAGTATTATGTCATTCACTCCGTGAAGAGTTGCACCTCGAAAATTATATTTTTTCGCCATTGCAGTTAGAGGTGCGGTCAAGGAATAGTCAGTGATGGCGAGAATGATATCATACTTGGCACAAACATCCTTTTCGAGCGAAAGAGCGTTACCCTTCTCATCCAGAACATCATCTGAAGGATCAAGATTACTTCCACCGGTGGTCTTGAAAGCTAAAAAGTCCACAGAAGAATAACCGACCTCATGCATTATACCATCTACAAGTTTATCATAAAAAAACTTCTTTGCGTATTGTTGGACTTGGAACCCATCTTCATTCATGAATGAAAAATTCGTCATTAATTCTAAATTTGGCAGATCAATTAAGATGCAAGCCTTAAGCTTTTCATCGGTGATGCCAAAACATGTAGTTAACAACCTGTTGAGCGAGAAAGATTCAAATTCAGATATATTTGGTGTGTACATAAATATTAGAATAATAAGTTGTTATTTCATGCCAAATAATTCTTTCAAAAAAAAAGGATTAATAAGTATGATTGTAAGAGTCATTTGAATTAATTATGATTGAAGCCTACAAAAAGACAACTCCGACACAGGACAAAAAACCATATAATGATACAAGTAAAACATTCAATTTCAGGAGGTTATCGTAATCAAATTTTGTCTTCAGCCTTTTGAGCTTTAGCCCACAAAACACTCCTAAGGGTAGAATAAGTAAAACAGGCAGAGTACGTTGATCAAAAAATGGGCATAAAAGTGTACCACTTAAGAGGCATAAAAAATACAGATACACCCCAAAGGGTTTACCTAACAGAACGATTAAAGTTCTCTTTTTATTACTCAGATCTTCTTGGTAATCTCGATAATTATTAATTACTAAAATGGTATTTATAACACAGCCCATACCTAAGCTAATTGGTGAGGTGAGAGCCCAATGAACGCTTTGTCCGCTCAAAAGAACATAATGAGTCACCTCAACTGCAACCAAACCATAAAACAGGATAACAAAAATGTCACCTAAGCCATTGTATGCGATTGGTTTTGGTCCGCCCGTGTAGAGAATGGCAGATGCAATGCTGGCAATCCCTATCCAAATCAAATGCGATGAGCCATCGGAAACCAACAAGATGATGATTCCAACAAAAAAGCCTAGGACCAATACCAAATGGGAAGCATTTCGGACGGACTCTGGTCTTATCGCACCACTGGAAGCAAACCTCTCAGGGGCAATGCTACGATTACGATCAGCTCCTTTGATAAAATCGAAATAATCATTGGAAAAATTTGTTCCAATTTGGATCAAAATTGAAAAAAGCAGACATAAACCAAGCAAAAAGAAATCTATCTTATTACAACCACTGTAGGCAAGGCATCCGCCAAGAAGCACGGGAAATATACCTGCAACTAAAGTTTTAGGCCTTGACGCATAAAACCATTGATTGACTGCGGCGGTCACAAGTTATCTGCTCATCGCAAACGGAAAGCGAAAATGCGAGCGGTATTTTTCCTGAACACGACGAAAACCATTAGGTGGAACCGGTAACTTGTAAGGCCATTGGATATCAACCTGAAGAGCTAAATAGCCATTGCTTGGATGGTGTTCGTGGCGGTGACCGAAAGGAAATTGACTCACTTTTATTAAAAAATAACGCTCAGCTTCAGGAATCCAACTGTAAGAGTGAGGGGGGGTCTTCCAATCTTCATTTTCGTATCCAGACAAAGATACTGGGTGTTCATTTACTCGATTAAAATATACAGTTCCGCCAGCATCCTTATCGAAAGAATCAACCATTTCACCTTCCTTTTCATTACTAGCATTATTGAGATAGGCGGAGTTTTCTCGACTGACGACTTGCTCAAAAGCTACGCCCCCTCCCCTATTTTTAGCGACTAGGAGAAGCATAAATTTTTCAGTAGATTCTATTGGAGGGGATGTGGGGTTGTACATGTCGTCTAAATTCTTGGTCGCTGCCTCAACTAAAGAAAAACCCATTCTTTCCAGTTCCACATCAATGGCATCAACTAAACCGTAAGCTATATTCTGGTCTCGTACCTTTCCTACCCCTTCTATACCCCATGGCAAAAAGCCAAGTAAACCACCAATTAAGAAACCAAAAACTGCAAGGGCAATAACAACCTCAAGGAGGGTAAAACCAGATCTCGTTCGAGTTTTAAATGTACTATTACCCTTCAAAGTCTGAAATTTCTAAAACCGCAAATCCGCCAAATGTCCTCAACAAAATACCGGTAATGTTATTTGGGTCATCAAATCTTATTTTTTCGGAAGAACTTCCGGGATTTGGTGAACCATTGGCAAGGACTAACAATAATGGTTGAGGGATTCCCCCTGATACACTTCCGGGGGAAGTGAGATTTCCTGCCGTATCAAATTCAATAAACTTAAAAACCGTGCCGCCTGATGATTCTTTTCTTTTTCCTTTAAATGCATCTGTAAGTATAAAATCCTCATTTTCATTACCGCTCCAGACACAAAAAGCATTGGTTCTCCAGCCCTCTGCCCTTTTTGAAACAGTTTTATTGTTAGGGACAAAATGAACTCCTTTATTGAGATTGATTCCTTCTCTTTTTATATCCCAACTATCCGTTTTGTTTGTGTCCTTTGTCACGATTTCTAAATACCTGAAAAACCTGTCATCATCTTTCGGATCTGCATTTATCAATATTCGGGTTACAAGACCTGTTGATGCCGCTATTGTTCGGGCTTGATGGAGAACACCCAGTATATTTCGTTGAGATGCGCCCAACTCCGCCCCTCCTCCTCCAAGGAGAGAAAATCCAACAATACCCATCATTAGCCCCATAACCGCTAAGACCACGAGAAGCTCGATTAAAGTAAAACCCTTTTTACCGTTGGATATCATTGTGGGTAAGTAAGGTGGAGGTTGGCGTCAATTTTCTCCCAGGTACTTTTGAATATCCCATGAAAATACATTCTCTGAGTCGGTTTCACCTGTCGAATCTTGGAGTACAAAGATGCCCACCTGATCTCGGATAGTCCCAATTCTTTCCTTTGCTTTTTCAACAACGCTTGAGTCGTAATCGTTCTTTAGGGCTTCCACGATCATAGATAGTGCGGTGTTGCTAAGCTTAATTAACCCATCTCCGTCTTGATCAACCACAATGTAGATATTTCTTCCACCCCATGCATCAGAGAGGTATTTCCCATTGTTAGATTCGTTCATATTATCTATGTTGCCAAATTCATCCTCCGAAAAAGAATGAAATTCTTTACTCTTTCTATTTTGATCGAGCAAATCACCGCTCAAACTCTCCCAAGTAAAGCTATCCGAATTCCATGATCTTCCACGAAGGGATGCAATAAAAGCATCATGCTGTTCATCAACACTTAAATTTGAGGGCACTCCTTCATCTTCTTCCAGTAAGAAAGGAGGGAAATATTTGTAGTGCTGCTTGTACTGATAGATTTGGGTAACCCATGACTTAAATACGGCTTGCGTCTTCGTGCCTTTTGATCCGCTCAAAAGATCAAATACTTTGGGTCCTATAATTCCCATTAAAATCCCCATAATGGAAATTACGACCAAGAGTTCGATCAGGGTGAATCCAGATTTATTCGGATTTTGTTGTGTTTTTTTCATGACTACCATTTTCCGGGCTCAGTACCTGGAATGTTATCTTGGTCCTTAGGTTTCTTATTAGGGGTTGAAGTAAGTTCATCGGCAAAAATAGAGGCTTGTCCGTCAGGTCCTTTACTGTAAAGGAGAAATCCAGTATGCCCGTCTCGTCTGGGGTACTCGTAAACATAGGGGTTTCCCCATGGGTCGATTATTGCAACAGTATCTCTGATCTCTCCGCCTTTATCGTCAACAAAAACTAAAGCTGTCTCTGCGCCCATCATGGTCGCAAATTTATACTCGGAGTCATTTTTAGAAAACCCAAAACTAAAAGTATCACTAGGTAGAAATGATCTACTTACCTCGTCAGGTTTCAACTTGGTTCCACTGCTATCTTGAATCCCAAGCAATGCTAAGAGTAAAAGCTCATTTTTTTCCACTTCTGCTGTTGTTCCTGATTGGTCCGTAGAAGGATAGTCTCCGTTCTCAGCTTGATATTGCTTCAGGGCAAGTTTGAGGGCTTCAACCTCGCTACTTGCCTTTTTTTCATCTTTGGCACTAAAAAGGAAATTCGCACCAGAAAAGGTTATACCCGCTAAGATCCCTATGATGGTTATCACCACAAGCAGCTCAATCAGAGTGAAACCTTTACGAATTAATATAGTTTTTGAATTCATTAAAACAAATAGACCATCCCTATGAGTTTCTTTTTGTCAATGAAATCATATTAGCCCAATTTCTTTGATATAATTTGATTGATATTTCTAAGCTCTGGAAATCGGAAGAGATATAAAAGTGCTAAGTAAAAGGTTACACCACTTGGAATAAGCACAAGTAAGCTAATCAAATCTCCCCATTTGCCAGAAACGACAGGGATCTGTACTGCGATCACCTCAATGACACCGCACATGACCAGTGAACCGCCGAGAACGGGCAAAATATAGAGAGGCCTGGTTGTGAGGAGATTGCTTAGGTTAACTTCGCGGGTTTTTAGAAAAAGAAAAACTGTTTGAACAAGGGCAGCTAAAACATTTGCCCAAGCGAGACCATACACTCCATAAAATCTCATCAGCACCACACTCATAAGGAGGTTCACCGACATACTTAGGATCGCGGCATGCAAGGGTGCCGTCATGTTTTTCTTTGAATGAAAAACTTTCACCAAGAAACCAGAACTCGCGTAAAAAGGCAGAGCTAAAACAGAAATTAAAAGAATTTCTGAAGCTAACAGCACATTATTCGATGTAAACATTCCCCAGTTGAAAAGTAAGGACAAGATGGGAGTAGCTAAAAAACCAAGCCCAAAGGCAGCAGGGATTGTGATTCCCAGAGTAAGCCGAATTCCTTTGGTTACACATTCTCTAAAGCAACTTTGGTCGGAATCATTTGCCCGTCTGGCTAATTCTGGGAAAAGGACGGTGGAAAGTGAGATAGCAAATACGCCTAGGGGTAGCTCAATTAACCTCGAGCTGAGAAATAGGTACGATAATGCACCAGAGTCATCGAGTGAAAAGGCAAGGAACCTGGAAACTAAAATATTGATCTGCGTCACAGCAGCTCCGAGCGCACCGATCCAAAATATTTGGTTAACTTTTTCAAGTTCCGGGGAGGATTGAAGGTCAAATTTATATTTCCATCGAAGCTTAACTTTTAGCTCAATTGCAGGAAACAACATTTGAAAGAGTCCACCCACCACCACAGCTCCACAAAGATAAGCTGCTAGATCATCTAGAGGTACATTTTTCCAAACCCCAAAGATTGAGAGGGTTCCAATCATGGCAAGGTTTAGAATGAGTGGAGATATACCACCTGCAGCAAACCTTCCATGGGAATTCAGTGCACCGATTTTGATAGCAGCACAACATATAAAAGCCACATAGCAAAATGAAATTGAATTCAAGTGGGAGGCGGTTGACCACTTTGATTCTGTAAGCAAAGAGCTCAGGTAGTAGGATGCAAGGCAGACAAGTACACTAAGGGAAAACAGTGCAACTGAAAGGCGGGAAAGCACTTTATTGAGTAATTCAAAAGCAGATTGAATCGATTTTGAGCTTAAGCTTGAGGCATATACTGGTATGAATGCTGAGCTCAATGTCCCCTCGCCTAGCATTCGTCTAAATAGATTTGGTAAAGTGAATGCTAAAATAAAAGCTTCACCGAAAAACGAGGTTCCAAAAGCAGTAAAAAGTAAAATATCCCTGGATAACCCCAAAAGTCGTGACAGTATAGTCAGGCTACTTAACAGGAATGCATTACTGAATACACCTGCCATAATTTAAAAGTATAACTTGGGACTCTCTCAAGTAGAGGAGCAATTTTCTAAAAGAGATTCAGCTTCTTCCAACGGGTCATCATGTCCCTGTTTTCTCGCGAGATCTACCGTTTTAGTTAAAATAACCCTAGCGTCATCAACACGCTCCAGCGCCAAATAGCATTTGCCTAAACCCAGAGCTGCCATCATCCAATCGTCTGCCATTGCAAAACATTCAGAAAAAAGCTTTTCCGCATGCAAAAAGTCATCTTCCTCAAAATAAGCCTGGGCCAGATTGTACCGATGAAACCTGTTGGTTGGATTGGCTTTAAGCTTACCTGTAAAGGCCAGGATCTTATCAGTCATTAACGGAAGAGAATTAACCGATTTTGAGACATACTCCAGTGGAATTATCAATACCACCATTTTGATTGGCTAAGTCAACAAGATGGGCAACTGCACTCGCGGGTTCTTTATTTTGAATCGCTTTTTCAAGTTCAGCTTCATCAACCATATTGGTAATACCATCTGAACAAATTAGAATGGTTGTACCAGTTGAAATTTTAAATTCACCGAGGTCCACCTCAAAGTCAATATCCTGCCCCATGCAGCGAGTTAAGGTGTGACTGTAGTGCTCCGGCATGTCCAAGGCTGCATTTTCACCGTGCTTTTCAATTAACTCATCACGAAGGGTGTGGGATTTGGAAACTTTTCGAAATCCGTCATCGTCTAGTAAAAAAATTGAGGAGTCACCCACATGGGCAAACATGACTTTTTCACCTTGGATGCAAATAGCAGAAAAAGTGGTTCCAATTCCATTTTCACCACCAACGAGTTCACCGCACTCTATGATGTTATGATGAATTTTATGGGAGATTGTATTAAATTGCTGAAGATTCTCGCAGTCTGATGACGAAGAGATGAGGGAGTCAAAGAATTTGACTGCAAGCTTGGAAGCAAGGTTGCCAAAAGGTAAACCACCGACTCCATCAGCCACCGCAAAAATGCCTTTATCGTTATCTACAAGAAAGGAATCCTCGTTGTTTTCGCGAACGAATCCAACATCACTGTGTCCATGTGAGTTTAAAAGCATAGGTTTAGATACAAATTTCTTTCATAGTATGACGGGCTGAAAGTCAATTTTCAAAAAAAATATCCAAAATTGAAGAGGTATAATATTAGCTAAAATCTTCTCCTTCTGGACCGAGCAGACAGTCCCGTTCAAATCTATCCTTTGGGAGCTCTGCCAAAAATAATTTACCGTATGGCTTTCGAAGAATTCTAGAGTCCAAAATAACCAATTCACCAAGATCAGTCTTGGATCTTATAAGTCGACCAACACCTTGGCGAAATCTCGTGATTGCATTGGGTAAGGTAAGCTCAAAAAATGCTTTTTTTCCTTCCTTCAATAACTTTTCATTTTTCGCTTCCATTACTGGATGATTCGGGTTCTCGAATGGCAAACGGGTTAGAATGACTTGAGACAGCGCTGGCCCTTTGGCATCGAACCCCTTCCAGAAGCTTTCAGCTCCAAGAAGGAGGACATCGCCTTCTTCCATCATACGAGTACGAAGTTCAGACCTGGAATAATCAATACCTTGGGCATAAACGGATCGCTGTTTTTTTTGCCAGATATTTTTTAGATGCTGATAGCAATAGTTTAAATCTTGGTAGTTTGTAAACAAAGCAAGCGTGCCTCCCTCAATGGAGCTTGCTAGGGAATCGAGGGAGCGGACTAGATAATCAAGATACTTTGTTCTGTTCTGACTCATGGGTTCTGGACAGTCTTCAAACACCCGTATATTCATGTTAAAATCGTAGTCAAAAGGAGATTCCACAATGGTTCGTTCTCCCGTTTTGCACCCTGAAGACTCAATGAATCGCGTTGGCTTCCCATTGTGGGTAAGGGTTGCGCTGGTCATGACAACCGGGGAATTTTTTCCAAAGAGCTCCACCTCCAATATTTGGGATACATCTAACGGGGCACTTCTGAGGTGAATGATTTGCTTTTGCTTACCCGTTCTTTCAATCCAATAAACACAGTCCTGATTTTTCAGCTCAATTATTTCCGAAAGTGCATGTATGTAACCTTGAAACTTTTTCGATTGGTCAAGCAGTTCGATCTTTAAGGTTTCATCCTCACAATTCTCACCAAGTTCAATCAAGCCTCGAGCAACCTTGCTCAAGGGAGGAAGAATATCCATCGGGAGCTGATTGGGTTCGAGGAGTCTCAATCTGTCTTTCTGACCGAGATTGGCAGTGTGCAAGTGATTGAAAAAATCTGAAACCGCATGGATGCCAGACTCCACATGATCAAAATCCGATAATCGCCCCACCCTTTTTAGTAAGCCTTTTCTTTTGGCGGGATTGTACACTCTTCGTAGTGAGCTTTCCAACGCCCATGAGCTTATGGATATACCAAGGTGTTCGCTGGCTTCATCAATCATTTCGTGGGCTTCATCAAAAATTATAAAATCATTTGGGAAAATAACCCCATCAGCATCATTGGAAGGAGACACCCCGGCTCCGAGTAAGGAAAAAAGCAAACTATGATTAACTATAATAATATGAGCTTTTTCTACTTGGGCCCTTGCTTTCCTGTAAAAACAATGATCCGAGTTGCACCTTTTATTGGAACACATCGAAGAATCTGCGTTTATCGCATCCCACACTGTTGATAAGGGAGGAGGGGATAGTTCCTGCCTAATTCCTTCTTTTGCTACCCCATCTGCCCACTCTGCAATCCGCTGAAGCTCTTTCCGCTCTCTTGACTCAAAGAGCTCACTCTGCCCAAGTAACGCTTTTCTCAATCGTGTCGTACATAAATAATTGGCCCGTCCAACGAGTAGAGCACAACGGAAATCCTCAAAAGTTTGTAGGTCTATGCTTTGAGAGAATAGTTTTTGAACTGAGGGAATATCTTTGTGTAAGAGTTGTTCCTGAAGATTTATGGTATTAGTCGCGACAATACAAGGCCGGTTGCTGTACTTAGCCTGCAAGATAGCGGGGATCATGTAGGCCAAACTCTTACCCACACCAGTGCCAGCCTCAAATATAAGATGTTCACCTGAATCAATTGATTTGAGGACAGCATGAGCCATCTGCTCCTGTTGAGGGCGATACTCAAAATCCAAAATCTTGTGAAGAGAACCCCCTTCTTGAAAGACTTCCGCTACAATCTGCTTTAAATCGAGTGTATTTTCGTGACCTTCTAATGGGTCAATGAGCTTGATCATTTAGGGCCGTATGGGTCAGGGGCGCACAAATGGATTATGCATTTTCTCATACCCCACTGTGGTGGTTGGCCCGTGGCCTGGGCAAATAACCGTCTCATCGGGCAGAGTGTAAAT
Organism: Opitutales bacterium; assembly: GCA_029254745.1. GTDB lineage: Bacteria > Verrucomicrobiota > Verrucomicrobiia > Opitutales > Seribacteraceae > Seribacter. The sequence goes on from JAQWWZ010000033.1 coordinate 107,836, forward strand.
ATGCTTCAGAATAGAGTGCTGTAAGGTTTCCATATCTCCACCTGGTAGATCGTATCTACCTACACTCTCCCTAAAGATTACATCGCCGACAAAGCAAACATTTTCATTTTTAAACCATATGATAATATTCCCAGGGCAATGCCCTGGGCAATGACGTACCTCCACCTCGCTATCCAGAAAACTTAATTCTTCTCCGTGTGCCACCCATGTATCTATTTTCACAGGCTCCAGCTTCAGCCCAGGTATCGCAAAACTGGACATGATCTCAGGTTGTTCAAACATCAATCGGTCATCCTCATGCCCAACCACATGTATATTTTCATTATTCAAGCTTTGCGCACCAGCCATGTGATCCCAATGGCCGTGAGTAAGCCACATTTCCCGAAGAACAAGATCTTCTTTCAGCAGGAAAGAATTAATTTCTTCCTTACAGTCAGGTGGGGCATCAATCAATAAACAGTCCTGCCTGCCTTCCTTCCAAAGTAGGTATGCATTTGTTCCGATGGGACCAAGCTCAATACCCTTATATTTTAATGAGTTCATGAGTCTATATCTTGCATGAATATCAACGATGCCCAAGATAAATTAGATAATTTATGGAATTCACCATTGTTGCACCTTGACGTATTGAACTCCGATTGATTTATTTTCGTAGTCCTTATTGGGGTAGTAGCTCAGTTGGTTAGAGCGCCGGCCTGTCACGCCGGAGGTCGCGGGTTCGAGTCCCGTCTATCCCGCCATTCAAAATTCCCGTATAAAGAATGGTTAGTATACAACTTTCAGTTATCTCGGTCCATAAGTTTTCGTTCCATTAGGTCCTGCAAAACCTCCATTTTCGAATAAACTTTGGACACAATATACAATAGGGGTAATTTCTGATAGAAGGGCCCAAAGCTTTGGAACCAGTTTTGTCCCTCAAGGTGCCCACCCCGTTAGGCGAGCCTACAACTTTACCTCTTTCCTTCCCCTCTAAATTTAAGTCTACTTTGGGGGCCTGAGGTTGCAGGTTTTACTTCCATCGGACCATTTGATCTCGGCTTCAAATGTATTAAGGTTTACCCAGACCACGGCATGCTCAAATTTTCGGGTAAATATCATTTTACCCTCTGCAAGCATTTCTTTGTATTTTCCCTTCGGGAGCCCCAGTTTGTTTTTAGTTTCCGGGAAGTCAATGAGTGCACCGTCGTGCAATCCCCAGCCCAATCCATACATAAAATAGGAGTACGGCTGTACGCCCATAAGAAAGCAGGCAAGGGGGAAAGGTATCAACTTTTTGGTATAGCTGTCGGCATACCTAGAATTTTTTTTACGAGTGGCCAGAGATGCTTTGTTAACCGGCGATTGATCATGAGGTACAAAAGCGAGCGGGGTCATCCGGTAAATATTGATTTTTCCCATATCGGCTACTTTAAGCATCTGATCCCAGTCTTTTACAAATAACTGAGGATTTATTTTATACCTTTTTTCCATCCCATAGTGCTCATACATCACCGCATCACAATTGGAAACATAGTCAGAAATGTCCGCAGCATTATTTACGACTAAAATTGAGTTTTCTCCTAATTTCTCTTTTGTGCTTTTGAGGAGTTTTATTTGAGCTGGTTGGATCTGGTTTTTCTCACTCTTGGGGCGCATCCAGACTACGCCATGAGTCTGATCCCAAAACAGGCCGTTCGCATGGCTTTCGCGAACTGCTTCGGATACAGTATCACTCCACCATGTACGCATCGGTGATTTTATAATATCAAAGACATAATTATTGAGAAACCTTGCATACTTTCCGGTTTTATAATCTTTTAAGAGGATATCTGTTTTCTTTTGCTCAGACCATTTGGGGATTGCTTTGGTATAGCTTGTGTAAGGCCAAGCAAACGCAGAATTGAAGTAGAATAGTGTTTTGATTTCTGGATTAACTTTCTTGAACCGTGCGACTTCGTGCTTGGTTCCCAGCATTGCACACTTAAATGTGTGGATACCGTGGGCCTTTTCAATAC
>JAQWWZ010000040.1 GCA_029254745.1 Opitutales bacterium
CATCATCCGCCAGCCACGGGTAAGGGTTAAGTACATGGTGTAAGGATCTTTTCCATGCTGAAATTGTCCCTCCCAAAACTTGAGGGCATTGGGGACTGATCCGGGAATCGATGGACTCCCATGGCAGCTTACACAGTTTTGTCGGTAGACCGATTTGCCCAATTTGAGTACTTCCTTGGAAATGTTACCGATTAAACTGGCGTGGTCGATCTTAGCTTCATATTCAGGAAGAGTTTCTTCAGGCAAAAGCATCTGGCCAGGTGGAAGACCTTGTGCGAAAATAAAATAGGGAAGAGTAAAAAAGGAGAGTGAGATCTTCATAAACTCTATTACCTCAACCCACAGGAAACAATGAGGCAATGGCAAAGGCTATGCTTCAGTGGTTTTTTTATGTAAGCCCAAGGATGATTTTTCTTAATGCATATTAAATTTCTTTACCTAGCTTGTACTCCAAATCAAAACGGCTCGATGAATAGTCAATGAACTATGCTGGTTCTACATTTTTTTTACGCAGATTGGAAACAGGCAGGATAAACAAAAACGCCGCATGAATGCGGCGTTCTTGGGCTTTTTAAAAACAAACTAAACTGAAACAAACTGACTATTGTCAATGGGTAAGACGAGGAAGTTTCCAAAAACGTTCAAAAATATATTATTCTGTAAAATTATTAGGGGCAGCTGCGAAAGAAATGAAATGGATCGGCGTAAATAATTAAAATAAGATTATTCAGAAGCTGGTGTCGCCCGAATCCAATCGGCTAAGATTTCAATATCTTCTGGCTTTAGTTTGTCATCACGGCCATAGCAAGGCATACGGTCATTTTTCTTTCCATAAAACCTTGAATCTTCAGGGTTATCAATGAAGGCAATCAACCATTCCTTTGATCCGTATCCAGTGAGATCTGGTGCTGAGCCTTCCTCCTCGGAATCAATATCATGACATTCAATACAAGCCCGCCCATCTTCGAAATGGAGGTCATCATTGTAATATAAAGAAAGAAGTCCGTCTCTTTCCTCTTTCTCGAGTCTCTTTTCGTAAGGTAAATCAGCACCGTCAGCGAGTAACCTAGCAATATCTGGGAGTAGCTTATTTTCTTCCTTAGTATATTTTGCCAAGACTTTTCGGGCCATAGTTCCATCTTTGAACTTGGTGCCACCAAAATATTTATCCGATACATAATGATCATATTGAAGGAGTTCTGTAATCCATTCCACACTGGCAAAACCTGCAAGGTCAGCAGCAGATTGTTTGTCGTCTACGGGATACCCTCGTCCGTCATGGCCATTGTACCGGTGGCAACTAGCGCAGTGAGCCGCAAAAAGTCGCCGGCCCTTGTTTTGTGGGTCTTCCCGAAGGAGTGAAACGGCACCCATTGGAGGAATGCCCTCAGCATTAGCAATTTCAATCACCCGGTCCGCCTGCCACTTGGCTTCTTCAATAGCAGCTCCATGTTTTACATTTGCCTGATCCTCAGAAACAGCCAAGAAGGTTAAAAATACAGACCCTCCAATCAATGCCCACCAGAACCCAACATTAAACTTATGTCCCGCCTTACTTTTTCCGATAAAGGGTTGCAGGAACATCCATAATACAAGGAATACTGGAATAATCACAGCCCCCCAGAATGCAGGAACATATTTAAGGAGTTGAAAAAGAAAAAGGAAATACCATTCCGGGCGGGCGGGGAACTCATTAGATGGATCCGCAGGTGGGCCTAGTGGTGCCCCATGGAAATATATGGTCAGGGTGACAACCGCGAGCAAAACGGCCAGACAGGCGACGGCGTCTTTGAGGATTTGATCGGGCCAGAAATAGGAGTCTTTCTTAGGCCTTGGCTCTTTTACATGGATACCGTGCCTGCGGAAGAGATAAATGTGGGCGACCACAAGACCGATTAAGCTGGCCGGCAAAATCCCTGCATGGAGGGCAAAAAAACGGGTGAGGGTGTGGTGTCCGTATTCGACTCCACCCACCACGACTTTTTGTATCATCGGGCCAATGAGAGGAACTTCTGCCATAAGGTTGGTGGCGACAGCTGTGGCCCAGTACCCTTTTTGGTCCCAGGGTAACAGGTAGCCGGTCAGAGAAAGTGCCAAGGTTACGCCCATCATTAAGATACCAAACCAAAAGTTTAACTCTCTCGGTGCCTTGTATGCTCCATCGATCACCACCTGCATCAGGTGAAGCACTAAGAGTACAATCATGGCTTGCGCCATGTAGTGGTGGACACCCCGAAGAAACCATCCTCCGGCCACTTGGTATTCTAAAAAATATACACTCTCCCAGGCTGTTTGGGTGCTAGGGCTGTAAAACATCCAAAGCAGGGTTCCCGTAATCACTTGGGTGAAAAAGACAAAAGTAAGACAGCTGCCCCAAACATATCGCCATCTTGCCCCACCTGGTACTTTTTCATATAGGGCTTCCTGAACCAAGCCCTTGATGCCTGAACGGTCATCTATCCAATTTACAATTCCTTTGATCATACCGGCACTTTCTCAGCAATATTAGGGCGAAACTGTTGAAACCTTATCCAAACCACACCTTTATCTACTTTGGTGTCCATGGTATCCATTCCCCGGGGACTTGGACTGTTTTCGGTGGTTACTGAACCATCAATGGCAAATGTGCTGTTGTGACAGGGGCAAAAATAATCATTAGATTTTTTCCGGTAATCAACCGCACAACCTAGATGTGGACATTTTAAATTAAAGGCAGTTACTTGATCTCCTGATCGAGCTAGATAAACAGCACCGGCAGGAATATTTGTATAGGTTGTCCAGGCATCGCGTACTTTGGCTAAAATAACTTCAAACTTGGTTGGTGTCCCATCTTTTGGAAGGCTCGCAAGCTTGGTTATCTTAGTCCACGGAACTTCCGTATTACCTGATTCTTTGGTAGCTGGATCGAGCAAACTGGGAATACCCGAGGCTAGAGGGAAAAGGGCACAGGCAGCAGATGCTCCAATCGTTGTAGTAACAATAAACTTACGACGGTCTTCCTTGTTTTTTTTGTTATTTGAACTTTCGGACATGGCTGAATGAGAAGGTTATAAATTTCACATTTACTACCATACGGCAAAACGAAGTGAGGAGTAAATCATAAGTTGGCTATTTTTTGATATAATAATTATAGCCTCGGGGCAGAGTATAAAAGGGATCCGCTAAATAGGGAGTTCTCCCGGCACGAACATGAACTAGAGCGGTCGCTTGTATATCCTCCCAAGTCAGTAAATGCTTCTCTCTAGGTATCGAGTCGGAGATCAGTTGCTAGCATCAGGGGCATGACAGACATAACATTTTTCCGAAAGCATGAGGCGAACCTGATTGTTAATGCTGAATACCTCTTTCAGTATCTGTGCAAAGGGGAAAGAAACCTGAAACAGAGTGAGAATTTATACACTGCAAATCTTAGCGAATGGTGTTACTCGGAAGAATGGACTTACTGGTTTGATAACACTAATAAAATAGCTGTGAATATCGAAGATAAATCTTTGAAAATACCGTTTAGGCCATAAGTTTTTTCACTGCATGGTGCTGCTCCACCCCGGTTAGGCGGAAATCAAGTCCCTGGAATCTGTAAGAAAGCTGGGTATGATCAATTCCCATAAGTTGTAAAATAGTGGCTTGTAAATCGTGCACATGAACCGGGTCTTCGGTTACGTGAAAACCGAGTTCATCTGTTTTACCAAGGGTGATGCCTGGCTTCACTCCACCGCCAGCCATCCACATGGTAAAGGCTTGAGGGTGGTGATCCCGTCCACCGCTACGGTTGAGGGCAGCACTAGCTTCGACCATTGGAGTACGTCCAAATTCTCCTCCCCAAATCACCAGGGTATCATCGAGCATGCCGCGTTGTTTAAGATCCTGCACCAAGGCGGCGCTTGCTTGGTCAATAGTTTTGGCGTTATTGGTGACATTCCCTTTCACATTGGAGTGTGCATCCCAACCCGCATGATATAGTTGAACAAAACGGGAACCTCTTTCCACTAGACGGCGGGCAAGCAGGCAGTTACTTGCAAAATCTGACTTCCCCTCTTTTACACCATAAAGGTCGAGTGTCTTTTTACTTTCCTTGGAAAAATCCATCAGCTCAGGAGCCCGTGCCTGCATGCGGTACGCCATTTCATAGGCTTCAATTCTAGTATTGATTTCGGGATCCCCCATTCT
>JAQWWZ010000041.1 GCA_029254745.1 Opitutales bacterium
GTGGCGAGAAGGGGGCGTGCATCTTTACCCTGGAAAAAGTGACGATCAATGGCATCGATTGCCCAGTCCAGTTTGCCCGAGAAAAAGGCTTCCGAGGCTTCAAAAAAATCACCTTCCCCAAAGTCAGGAACCATTTCAATCACCATTTGCTCGGTGATCTCTCCACCATCTTTTCCCAGGAAGGACGATAATTTTTTTGTTTCTTCCACTCCAAGCCTTGGATGAGATCCAATTTTACCGGCTAAATATTCAAGGGCACCTTGGCCAAAGCGGACATTAAAACCTTGAGCGGTTTCTTCCACAAGTCTACGAAACGCGACATCTTCTTTTTCATTTTTGGCAACATCTTCAAAGACCGAATTTTTTTGTAGCCATTTTACAAAGGCATGACTGCGGTGCACCGGGCAGGCAGAAAAAATAAGTTTTGTTTCTCCCAAGTTTCCCAAAAATGTCTTGAGGCTTTCGAGGGCTTCCTTGGAACCCTGGGCGGCACCGGTCTTGGTCTGGTTTAGGAAGTTGGCCTCATTGATCCAGACCAGTTTGCCTCCACCGAAAAGGGACAGGGTTTCACCGGCGGACTTCGCTTCCTGCAGGATTCTTTCCACATCATCCACCCGGTCTGCCCGGCCATCTATAATTTCCCGGGATAAATCATCCGGGAAATCTGCACAGAGTTCATCAAAAATTTCCTTGGCCCGTTGGCGGACCAAGTAGTCATCGTCCCCAAGTACAGCAAATAAGGAATCCTTGGACATAGAAAATTAGGAGGGTTTGAAAAAGATAAAATCGAGGAATACTAGTTTAAACTTCGATACTACCGGAATCGGCCGCCGCAAAAACTTCTTCAATTTTATATTTTCGCAGTTTCCGACGCATCCAGTCCAAAGCGGCTGTGGTGGCCCGTCTCCGATTGGATGCCCGATCCCCTCGTAAATGAAGTTGCTTGGCCCATACCCCTAGGGGGGAAGCATAGCCTAAGTAGATGGATCCAACCGGTAATAATTGAGTTCCACCCGTTGGCCCGGCAAACCCGGTGACACTGAGCCCATAATCCGCCCCAAATTTTTCACAGGCTCCCATGGCCATGGCAATGGCTACTTCTTCACTGACCGCTCCGTGTTGCTTAAGCATACTTTCCGGGACCTCAGCCACCTGGACTTTGGCATCATTGTGGTAGCAAACTGCTCCGCCGTGAAAGACTTTTGAGATTCCAGCAATTTCTGTAAATTGAGAGGATAACAGACCCCCCGTGCAGGATTCTGCGACCGCGAGGGTTTTGTTTAAGCCTCGAAGTTCCCGGAAAATGACTTCGGCCAGGGTACGATCTCCAAAGCATACAAAGTCTTCCCCTAGCAATTCCCTGCACTTATCGGCAAGCTCGTGAAGCTTTTCTTCCGATAATATATCCGAATCATGGGAGCTGAGGCGAAGGTCAACCATACCGGCATGAGCACAATAGCCGACAATGAGGCCATCGGTATCGTTGAGTATGGGCTCGACCATCTCGGCGAGGGCAGACTCCCCTAAGCCAGCGGTACGAATCTGGAGATAACAATCAATCTCAGGAAAAATACCTTCTTTTTGCAGGCGGGGAACCACTTGATCCTCAAACATGGGGTGCATTTCCCGGGCGGGTCCTGGAAGCATGACCAAAATTTTCCCATCCTTTTTAAGAAAGAGGCCGGGTGCGGTTCCGTAGGGGTTGGATAAGACCTCTGCATTCTCAAATCGATTGCATTGCTTGAGATTGCTTTCCGGCATCTCACGGTGGAGGGATGAAAAGCGTTCCTTAATGGCCTGCTCAATTGACGGGTCATAAATAAGTTTTTCTCCCAGAGCTTCAGCGATGGACTCACGGGTCAAATCATCCGAGGTGGGGCCGAGACCGCCGGTGGTGATGATGAGATCTGACCTTTTCCAGCAATCGGAGAAAAAGAGATGGATATCATCCGGTTGGTCACGGATTACCAGGTTTGCCGCGGGCTCGATACCATGGTGGGCAAATTGAACACCCAAATAGGTAAGGTGGGCATTTTCACGAATTCCAAGGAGAAGTTCATCTCCCAAGGTTATGGTTTCTACTCGAATAGGAGAACTCATGTTTGTTCTTTGTTCAGGCTGGGTTTAATTTTGAGTATTGTCTATGTACCATTTTGTAAAGTAGGCAAGAGTGGAAAATATAGCCAATGCAAAATCAGATAAATGAAATGCGTAAAATCGCCCGAGGTCTACCCTCGAGTCCTGGGGTATACCTAATGAAGGATCGACTGGGGCATGTAATCTATGTGGGAAAAGCAAAAAATATAAAAAAAAGGGTGAGCAGTTACTTTCAGGGATCCCGGCGGTTTATCCGGGCTCAACCTAAGATTGCGGCGATGGTAGAAATGGTCTGTGAGATACAGATACACCAAACACAGAACGAGACGGAAGCCCTTTTGTTGGAAGGTAAATTAATCAAAGAATACAAGCCTCGCTACAATACAGACTTCACTGATGATAAACAATTTTTACAGGTTCGGGTAGACTTACAAAATGAAATGCCTCGCTTTCGGCTTTGCCGGAATAAGAAAGAGGATGGTGCTCATTACTATGGGCCTTTTGCTCAGGCTGGTATGCTGCGATCGACCCTTTCAGAAATGAGAAAGAAATTTGGTATCCTGCTATCGGATGCAAACCCGGTAAAAGTGGGAGATGGGCGATATAAATTGTACGATGATGCCCGGGCTGAAATCTTTGCCGGCCACAATGAGACCACCACCGAAGAATATGGGAAGCGGGTGGAAGAGGCATGTTCTTTTTTGGAAGGTCGTGCCAAAAGCTGGCTTTCGGAGTTGAGGGAAAGCATGCTTACTGCGGCTGCAAACATGGACTTTGAACGGGCGGCTTACCTAAGGGATATGGCAGATGCGATGGCCAAAACAATTGGGCGAAACCGAAAATTTACCCGTTCTTGGCCCAAGGCGGAGGAAGATGAGGGGCCAGCCCTTGAAAGGATAGGGGAAGTCTTGCACCTAGAGCGGGCCCCGCAAGCGATTGAATGTTTTGATATTTCCCATGTTTCCGGAACCTTTGTGGTGGCTTCCATGGTCCGTTTTCAAAACGGGAAGCCAGATAAGCGAGCGTATCGAAGATTTAAAATTCGGGCCTTTGAAGGGAATGATGATTTTCGGGCAATGCAGGAAGTGGTGGGCCGAAGGTATGGCAGGCTGCATGAGGAGGGTACGGCCTTTCCCGATCTTGTGGTGATCGATGGAGGTATTGGCCAAGTGAGGGCAGCCCTGAAAGCATTTTTACTGATTAATGCGGAACCGCCCCCGATTATTGGCCTCGCGAAAAGAGAGGAAACCGTGGTTTTTCCCGATGAGCGGGGAGAATTAAAATTGGAATTTCGGGATCCTGCCCTGCGTTTATTGCAACGGGCACGAGATGAAGCACACCGATTTGCCAATCAGTTTAATGCAGACCTGCGAAGTAAGAGAATAAAGGAGTCGATATTGGATGATTTCCCCGGGTTAGGGAAGGTGAGAAGATCCGCTTTACTTACCCATTTTGGTTCTCTGGAGAAAATGAAAAAGGCGAGCGTGGAAGATATGCAACGGGTTGAAGGAATTGGGGAAAAATTTGCCAAAAATCTCAATCAATTTTTACAAAGTGGAAAGATCACTTCTTAGACTTTGTGGGAGAAAAAGTAGAGCCTTGGGTGAAAAGTATTTTTATGGGTATACACGATAACTTCTTTCATCTGTTTCTTATCTAAAGTTTGGGGAAATGCAGGATCCAAAAATAAAGTGCCTGAAACGATTAGCTGTCGAAATACAAGCAAGAGTAAAGGTTGCAAAAGCTCAGCCTGTAGTCTTGCAATCCATGTCGACCTACATCTTGGCTTACGAGCAAATGTTGATGCACCGCCATTGGCTGGGTGTTCGGATCGACAGAGGAGAACCGGACAGAGAACCTGTGCCTAAGCCGGAAATGCGTACCATGTTACGACCTATTGGGGATATCGTCGTATGGACGGATACCCAAGGGGATGAACTGCTCATGGTTTTTATCCGGGATGTACTATCAGGATTGATTGCAGGGTGCTCCGTTACCCTCACACTTATCGGTGGGGATGAATATGATCATGAGGTGCTTTACCTCCTCCAAAAAAGTTGGAAGGTTGCGGGCTGGCAGGAAAATGCATTCCAGGTATCAATCCAGGATAATCTCGAAGCTTTTAAGGGAGATGCAGGGTATTTATCATGCCAGGCTCTAGTATTTGATTTTGTGGATCGCAAAAGGGGGGAGGCTGCCAAGAGGGTTGTGGGGCAATGGGATAAAGTGATACCTTGTTTTGAAAATAGACGGGCGGCCAACCTTTCCCTTTTTCTTCCCTGGATTCCGCAGGGTGAACTGATGGAATTGTTGAAGCAAACTATCGGGTATTTGGACGGAAGTAATCCCGGGATATTTCATCGCGGAGCCTTGATTCTATGCCCTGATCTGGTGATAGATGATTGGCTCGTTATAGTTTCTGAGTGCCTTGAAAACTGGAATATTGAAGTTAAGAACGCAAAAGATATCAGGGAGGATTTCCAAAATGAAAAAATCACTCCCGGAAACTTGCAGGGGCATCTGTATTTGGTTCCCTACAGCAACTTGGAAGATTGTATTGAGCTCGTAAGATATCTGCCCGAGACCCGGCCAATTCAAGTGTTTGGGACCGGCACAGCGAAGCAGCCAACCGAGCGCTTGATAGATGAAGTCGAACTCAAAGCTAGCCTGCTTTCCTTGGGTTGTTTTCCTCGCTGTGAAGATTTATTTTTCCTTCCAGCCATAGCTTTTCCAAGTTGTGGAGATTTGGAACTGAATGAACAGGTAGCGGAAATGTTATTGGTTTCGAGGTTTATGCGCCCGGTATGCTTTCAGCAAGTTCCAGATGAATACTTGCCTCGGGAGCTGATGAGATCTAAGAAAAGCTAGCCTCTTATGATCCGGTATACCTTTAAATCCCTCACGCTTTGTATTTGCTTGGTCTACACATCCATGGCTGTCCCGGTCAAGAAAGAGGGCCGGTCCATGGGTATTTTAGTCGCGAAAGGAGAGGCCTGGGTCGATCTTAAGGAAGACAATGGGTTTCAGCACAGATATCTTGTACCGTGGACAGGGGGAGCTCCAAGCAAGGGGGGCAGGTTTGATGCTCAAATGCTTGATTTGATTGCTGCCACAGTTGTGGGCAATCGGGTGGAAGTAAAATGGAAATTTGATGGCCATCTCAGGCTGGTGGATATAGCCGTGATTGTACCCGTGGAAAAAGAGGGAGTATTTGTGGGAAGTTTGATTGAAATTGGAGATCATTGGGTAGATTTTCAAAACCCGGATGACCGGATCCCTTGGCGTTTTTATTTGCGGTGGGTAGGAGGGTATCCTGAAAACGGAGGTGGTTACGATGGACACTCCCGGGAAGAACTCATAGCTCAAAAGCAAGAACCTCTATTCCGTTTCCATTGGACTTATGATACACGACCTCGTTTTGAAGGTCTATTGAGATTGGAGGATTACCAAGAGCCCCTTTTTTATCAGGGAAAAAAAGAAGAACCAGCACCGGTAGGTGAACCCCAAGTGCCATCTACCCCCGGGATTAACCCCTTTGATACCCAACCTGCTCCGAAGGTAAACCCCTTTGATATGAAGGGTGCCCCAGTAGGGAATCCTTTCGATCAATCTGATCCCCCTGCGCAAATAAATCCTTTTGATATATCCAATGCCCCTCAGGGGAATCCCTTTGAACAGGCTGCTCCCGTGGTCTCACCTCCGCCTAGTGGTAATCCCTTTGAGCAAGCCGCCCCTGCTTCCATCGTGAATCCCTTTGATCTCGAGCCAATGCCCAAGGATAAACCGGAAAAGCCTGCGGCTAATGGAGACAATCCATTCGATCTTATCGGGAAATAGGCAGGCGGAATTGGCAGGCAAATTACTAAGGGGATGCTTTCCAGTTTGCCAAGTTTGATTTTCCGCGCAGGAAAAGTTTGGATCCGTTATGTAAAAGCCAATCAGCCTCGCTGGAGTTACCCTGATCCCAATCACGGGAAATTTTCATTCTTTTGGCAAATATACGGTTTTCTAAAGTATCGGTTGTGGTTTTGAGCGGGCTGCTCCAAAAAATATCGATAATTTCTCCTTTATCATTTAGTCCGACAATGTCAACGGAGGCACCTTGGTTGATAAATACCGGAATTTTAGGATCTTCACTCAGGTCAAGTTGTACCATCCATTCTTGGGCAAAAGGGACAATCTCATCGAGATAGGTCTCGTAAGTTGTTTTGGGGAAACTCTTGGGCAGCAAGAAACCATCCAAGTTTCTAACTGCAAAGCTTTGAATGTGGGATGACCAAATTGGAACAATTTCATTTCCCCGGTTATCAACAGTAAACACGAGGGCTGGTTCCTTGTCCGGGTTTCGATAGGAGGGGATTTCAAGAATGGTCTTTTTGGCTTCATCAATCGCACGCGAAAATCCATCCCGTGTTGTCGGGTGTATCCCATCCAATCTTTTCTTGCCTGGTAATACCACAACTAACCCGGTTGCCCTGGGGTAATAGAACTTTTGCCGATGTTGAAGTTGTCCCCTGCTTTGGTTGGAATCGCTGAAAAAGCCTTCTTCTTTTAAAAGCTCATCGAGGGAAAGGTTTTGTTTTCCGGGGTGAAAATATGCCCGGTATTGACCTATGGGGTAATCCTCTTTGAAGGTTGATTCCAACCGGAGATGATTTTTGACCTTAATTTCCCGTGGATTGACTTTTTTTGAGGAGAATATTTTACTTAGTCTTTCCGATGAAAAGAAAGGTTTACTCGATCTTACCTCACTCAATTTATCATAAAATCGGGAAATGTCGCTGATAGATGAAGGGTAGTACAATGTGAAATTTCCATCCAATTTGTCCTCTTTGAAGTTTTTTCGGTAAACTAACTCTCCAGTTTTTCCGTAGGCAGTAAAGGTGCCATCTCTCATACCCCGAGAGTAAATTCCAGTGAGTTCGGGAAGCCCATTACTCTGCCAAAATTCCATTTTTCCATCCTTTAAACCGTTGACAAATCCTATCTCAAAACGAATTTGTCCATTTTCATGTTTGTCAGTTACATAAGCTCGCTTTCCAGTGCCAAAAGGCTTTTCTTCTCCAATAGCGAATAGAATTTCATTTCCTTTTTCATCTTTTCGGTATTCCACATCATCGGAGGAAAGCTTTTTTTCCGAGCAAGACCCAAAGGTGAAAATAATGATTCCAATGCATAAAAGTTGGAGCGCTTTCGATTGTGAGGTGTAAGATAACATAAGGGATACTTTTATTACGATACTCTGCTCAAAATCCGCAATGGCAAACTTATTGGTTACGGGAACGTACCTGGTCCGCGATTTCTATAATGTCTTCAACCGGAAGGGTAACGATCGCGGAAGGCCGTCCCATTTCCATTTTGTAAACCGCAATGCCAAGCCATTTACCCTCGTTGCTAAAAACTGGGGTTCCAGGCTCAGTGTTTTCGATCACAAAGTAAGGTCGGGGTTTTTGGATGATCGCATTTACCCACCCCCTCCGAAGGGTTGATTGGCGGTACAGGTTACGCCCGAGCTTAGCGATTGAAACCACCTCATCTAAGACAGTGGGCGTGGGAGCTTTTTTGGAAATACCGGGAACGGTAGAAAATGGAGTGCTTTTTGCATCTTTCTCAGGATTTGAAATGGGTAAAAGGTAGGCAAGGTCAAGGTCCACATCTTTCAGCAAAAGTCGGGCAGGTATTTCGGTCCCGTCCTGCATTAAAATCAGGACTTCGGTATAGTGCACTTGTACAGAAGCACCGGGAGAGCGAAGGCGTGAAAGAATGCTGGATGTAGGGTCGACTTTGGTAAGGGAAAGAACCGTAAGCCCATCGTCTGCAATAATGGTACCTAGAGCTTCCAGTTTCTGTTCCTGAGGAGGAAGGCTTCTACCGCCCGCACTCACTTCCACCCGAACTGTGGCCGATACCCAGGTTACACAATTTGCATGATTTTTGAGCAGGGATCTCCACTGGGTTTCCGCTTGCGTGGAAGCATGCGTGGATAGTGACGAAAAAATAAGGCTCAACAAGAAAAGAATGTATGGTTTCATAACGAAAATCATTGAGGTTGATCCCAATCGGGTTCCAATTCTAGAAAGAGTGTGTGGATACCCCGCCGGATAAAGAATAAAACCTGCTTTTTTTGGTCTGTAACCAATTCCATCATAATTTGTTTGAAGGCCTGAATGGAACCAATGGGCTTATCATCCACACGCAAAAGTAAGTCACCTTGGCGTAAACCAGCAAGGGCTCCCCATCCGGCTGGTTCCACATTTTCGACCATCAATCCTGATTGGTTTAAATCAAGGCGCCGGTTAACTCGATCTGCAAAGGATAAATCCCGTAAGGTAAACTCGAATGTCTCTTCTTCGTGCTTTGGAAGCTCATTGGGAGGATCCGGTTTTTTGGTCAGGTTGGCTCGCCATGATATAGGCTCTTTTCCTCTGAGCCCACTCAGTTCGATGACTGCGTCCGTTTTGTATTGCTTGATCATATTACCGAAAACTTCTGCATCCTCCACCCGGTGAGCCATAATGATTTGCCCATCCAGGCGGAAGATTAAGTCACCCGCCTGGATGCCTGCTTTTTGGGCAGGAGTTTTGGGATATACTTGAGCTACGCGAATCCCGCGGGTTGTGAGTGGTAATCCGAGTGCTGTGGATAATTCCCGGGTCATGACTTGCGTGGAAATACCAAGCCAAGGCTTCCAGGCCTGCACCGGTTGATTTTCCTCTGCTTCAGGACCAATCTTAACAACGGTTAAAAGCTTGGCTAAGTTTCTTTCAAAACTTACGAGGGTGGGAACAGGCTCAGCCTGACCACGGGTAATTTTACGACTTACATCAAGAAGGTCGTGGATCGATCTTACAGGCTTGTCGTTTACGGATACGATAACATCACCGGGACTTAGGCTTGGCTTGGCACTGGCAGATGGACCTCCTCGGTTTGTGGAATGTACCTGAACTCCTCGTTTGTTTTCCCTCAGTGCTTCCAAGGATGACATCAGGGTGAAGTTTCGTACCGTAATACCCCAACTTTTAACTTCAATTTCTTTGGCATAGGCAGGTTCCTTGGGAGCGGGAGTAATTTGCCATTTTACGGGCTTCCCCTTGCGAAAACCGTGTATCCAAAGTTTTTGATTTGCTGGTCGGGAATAGACCAGCTGATTAAAGACGGGGATATCTTCCGGTATACGGGCCGATACATTGGTACCAGCATACTTCGTGATAATGTCCCCTGCTTTAATCTCCGAAAGATCAGCAGGTGAGTCACTGATGACGCCGGCAACAAGTACACCTGAGAGGTTTTCTTCGATCATCGGTTGGCATTCTAAGCCAACCCAGGAACGAGAGACATATCCCTGTTTTTCCAATTCTTGTGCGACATTTTTTGCCAAGTTGGATGGAATAGCCCCCCCGAGGCTGCCGATACCCACTTCATTTATACCAATGATCTTTCCATTCTTGTCAACCAGAGGTCCTCCGCTATTTCCTGGGTAAATCACTGCATCATGACCAAGCCAACGAACAAGTTCTCCCACGTTTTCACCATCGAGCCGAAAAGAACGGCTACTTGCAGAAATCAAAGCGGTGTTGGAAATAATTCCTTTGGTCACTGATTGAGAAAGTCCGGCCGGGCTGCCCATAGCAAAGCACATATCCCCCACATTTACTTTGTCTGAGTTTCCAAAATCAGCTGTTTTTATAGGTGTAGCCTTTGGGTCTCTTTCATCTAGGCGTAAGCGAAGCAAGGCAAGGTCGGTCATGGCATCTGCCCCTAGTAAGTCTGCCATAACCTCTTCTCCATCCGAAAGACGACAGGTCAACCTCGATGCTTTTCCAGCCACATGATGATTGGTTAAAACTAATCCATTCTTGCTGATAATTACTCCACTTCCAGTCGACCGAGACTTCATCATTCTCCCCCCCGAACCTTGTTCGGACACTACTTCAATTCTAACAATTGCCTGATAAACATCTTTAATTTCCTTCCGGATGGATTCGGAAGAGGGTACTGCGGGTAGCAGGCATCCAAAACAGAGTGAAAAAGGAATTAGACACAAACGAAGTAGAAGAGACATGATAATTTAAGCGTTGCTGGTCCGAGGAATCGTTTTATTTTAACCCATAGAGGTTAGAAAGAAGCAGACTTCTTATTAAATATCAAATGGCAAGCAAACAAAAGGAGGGATTCAATGAGTAGTAAAAATAAGACAGATATTTTGCTCGGTGAACGGCAACGCCAGTTCATCGCATTTGTTTTATGCTTTGCGGGTGTTCTCACCCTAGGCTGTTTAGTCGCGGTTGTGATATTTATTTTAAACCAAGCATTTTCTTTATTTGCGGGAGTAATTTGGTCCCTCGCTCTTTCTGGGATGTTGGCCATTTTGCTTCGCCCATTAGTATCGTTGCTGGAGGTGAAGCTTGGACTGGGCCGAATCTTTGCAATCTTAGCCCTGTATTGCTTGGTGATCGCAAGTGCTGGTGGGGTAACTTGGTTTTTAGGTGCCAAAGTTTTACAACAGTCCCAGGAGTTTATTGGAGATGCATCTGAATGGCCTGAGCGTTTAGAGGAAAAAGGGAAGCAACATTTGCCTCCCGATACATGGGATGCAGTGTCCGGGCACTTTTTGGCATTCAAAGATTATTGGCAGAATATGTTAGCTGTCGATGGAAGGGTTACAAAATTGGATCTCAGCCCTGGCCACAAGGAAATTTATCATGCCCTCAATCCAGAAGAGCTCACAATTTTTCACAACCTTGATACCCTGGAGCGGGATGAGTTTTTCGAATTGAATCCCATGGAACGTCGAACCCAATACTTGGTGCAAAAAAACTTGGAACGGAAAAACCAGTCGATGGAAATAATCGAAAAACAAAGTGAGCAAATTGCAGTCAAATCTGCAGAAGTTCTACAATCTGCCTGGGATGGTCTGCTCGGCGTATTTACCCAGATTACTTTTCTGGCAGTTATTCCTATCTATCTTTTTTATTTCCTGAGCTCTAACCGCAACCTGCTTGACGATTTGGGGAAGGAACTCACCTTTTTTTCAGATTCAGTGCGTGAAGATGTGATTTTTTTAATTCGAGAATTTGTTGGGATCCTGGTGGCATTTTTTCGGGGCCAGTTGTTGATCGGGGTGTTGATGGGGATTGGTTATTCCATTGGGTTTAGTCTGAGTGGTTTAAAATTTGGGATTACTCTTGGCCTCCTGTTTGGATTACTAAATATCGTACCTTACCTGGGATCCATTGTCGGGGTATGCGTGACTCTGCTGGTTGCCTATTTCCAACCCGATGGCATCGCAGAAAGTGGACAGTGGAATGTTTTATTTAGCTGTGCCGCTTCTTTTATCGTGGTGCAATTAATTGAGAGCTACTATCTGACACCTAAGATTATGGGGCAACAAACGGGGCTTCATCCTGTAGTGGTGATTGTTTCCATATTCTTTTGGGGTACAGCCTTGGGGGGAATCCTTGGCATGATTTTTGGTATTCCTTTAACTGCATTTATCATCATCGCGTGGCGTTTGTTGCGAAGGAAATATTTCAGCGGCTCCCAGTGCTAGGTCGGAAAAATTAAATATTCGCTTGGGTTGTATGATTGGTTTTTCTGCCCTCATTTCTTTTGTGAGCAAGATTACCTTGAAAGGTGAGTCATATTTTTGGATGAATAGGATCTACCCACTCGATTATACCCATGGCTACCAAAGATAAAGATTTCGTACACCTTCATGTTCATTCGGATTTCAGCTTATTGGATGGTTGCTGTCGAATGGACAGGTTAATGGATCGTGCGGTGGAGTTGGGCATGTCTGCCATGGCTCTCACAGACCACGGTAATCTTTTTGGAACCATCTCTTTTATCAAACAAGCGGAAAAGCGTGGGATAAAACCGATTATTGGTTGCGAAGGATATATGGTTACAGACCATAAAAATGATGAGAAGCCAGGGCGTGAAAATCATAAATCTTATCACCTTGGTTTGTTAGCAAAAGATTATGAGGGCTACAGGAACTTGTCCAAAGTTGTTTCGGATGCCCATGTTGATGGCTTTTACTACCGCCCACGGACTGATTTGGAGACGCTTGCAGAATTTTCCAAAGGATTAATCGGGTTCACAGGTTGTATGCAGGGCTGGATTCCTCAACTGATTCTAAAAGGCAAAGAGGGGGAGGCTGAGAAAGCCATGGGGCAGATGGTTGATATTTTTGGGAAAGAAAATTACTTTGTCGAACTTCACAATCATGGCATTGAAGAACAAGCTCAATTGGTGCCTGAACTATTGAAGTTGGCTAAGCAATTTGATCTCAAAGTAATTGCCTCCAATGATGTGCACTATGTGAAGGGGGAAGATTGGGCACCCCATGACGCCTTGCTTTGTATCCAAACTGGTTCCAAGCTTGATGACCCCAACCGAATGCGATACGAAGCCCGTGAGTTCTATCTAAAATCGCGACAAGAAATGGAGGAACTTTTTAAAGAAGCTCCTGAGTCGATCATCAATACATTTGCGGTGGCTGAAATGTGTGATGTTAAGCTTCCTTTTGGTGAAAATAATTATCCCGTTTTTACTCTCCCTCCGGAAATTTCTACCACGGTCTCCGATAATGTAGAATATTTAAAAAACCAATGCATTGAAGGTATGCAGGAACGCTATGAATTGGGGTACCTTGCACCCAGTGATCGTGATGAGCATGCGGAGGGCAAAGATCATGAGCTTAGTGAGCGGATTGATTATGAATTGGGAGTGATCGCAAAAACCGGTTTTAATGATTACTTTTTAATCGTTGCTGACTTTATGCTTTGGGCAAGAGAGCAGGGTATACCGGTTGGTCCAGGTCGAGGTTCAGGGGCTGGTTGTCTCGTGGCTTATTTGCTTGGCATTACTGATGTTGATCCCCTTCGCTTTGGTCTCTTGTTTGAGAGATTTCTTAATCCTGAAAGAGTTTCACCACCTGACTTTGATATTGATTTTTGTATGCGTCGAAGAGGGGAAGTAATCGAATACGTCAGAGAAAAATATGGCCGTGATTGTGTGGCCAATATCATAACTTTTGGAACATTTGGAGCCAAGATGGTGATGCGAGATGTCGCCAGAGTTCGTGACCTACCTTATGCCGAGGCAGATAAATTGGCCAAAATGGTACCAGATGACTTGAATATTTCCTTGGACGATGCCCTGGCCAAAAGTCCTGAGTTTAGAGCGGAATATGAGAATAATCCCATTGCTACCCAAATTGTTGATACAGGGCGGGTAATTGAAGGAATGGTTCGAAATGTTGGAACCCATGCCGCGGGTGTAATTATTGCAGACCGTCCCCTCAAAGAGCTTGTACCCTTGACCACTCAAGATGGCGTGCTCACCACTCAATTCCCCAAAGATCCCGTGGAGGATTTAGGCCTGTTGAAAATGGACTTTTTAGGTTTGAAGACCTTGACTGTTATCGCTGAGGCCGAGATTCATATTCGAAAAAAAGAAGGATTGGAAGACTTTCGGGTGGCCACGCTACCCCTTGAGGATGAGCTTACATTTAAGCTCTTGAATGAAGCACGCACGATTGGTGTTTTTCAGTTGGAGTCTGAAGGGATGCGCCGATTATGCAGGCAAATGACGATATCTAATGTGGATGAAATCATTGCCTTGATTGCCCTATACCGCCCAGGGCCTATGGATTGGATTCCAGATTACATCAAGGGAAAAGAAGATCCTTCCACCATAAAGTTTCCCCATCCATTGCTGGAAGATGTGTGTGCTGAGACTTACGGCGTTATGGTTTACCAAGAACAGGTGATGGAGGCGGCACGACGGATTGCCGGTTACACCCTGGGAGGTGCTGATATCCTACGTCGTGCGATGGGCAAGAAAAAGCCTGAGGAGATGGCCAAGCAACGGGAGATTTTTGTCAAGGGGGCCAAGGAAACCAATAAAATCGAGTCCAAGAAAGCCAATGATATTTTTAATATTTTGGAAAAATTTGCTGGGTATGGCTTTAACAAATCCCACTCTGCGGCATATGGCATAATTAGCTACCAGACTGCATTCTTAAAAGCGAATCACCCTGTAGATTTTATGGCAGGTGTCTTGGCTTGTGAACTTGGAAATTCAGACAAACTATCTCATTTTATCGCAGAGTGCTCCGAGATGGGAATCGAAGTATTTGGACCAGATGTTAATGAATCCGGTGAGAACTTTACTCCACTCGATCCCAAGGGAGATGGCTTGGGTTCAATTCGTTTCGGGTTGGCCGCAGTCAAAGGTGTGGGGGATGTTGCCGGAAAAATAATAGTCGAAGAACGAGAGAAAAATGGATCGTATGAGGGTTTTATTGACTTGGTCGGTCGAGTAGATGGTAAGGCGGTAAACAAGAGGGTATTGGAATGCCTTATCAAAACTGGAGGATTTGATGCACTAGAAGGCAATCGAGCGGCTTTGCTTGCTGATTTGGACCGGGCGATGGGCGAAGCTCAATTAAGAAGAAAGGACCGTGAGGCCGGCCAAGTAAACCTTTTTGATTTGATGGGGGGGGGAGATGAGAATGGAAATGAGCCGGCTAATGATTTTTCGCCTGCAGCTAAACTTCCGGATGTACCCGAGATTGATGAGTTAGAGAAACTAAAGTTAGAAAAAGAATTACTGGGGTTCTTTTTGTCAGGTCATCCGGTTGATACACTTTGTGGCTTGGGCCCTCTTTTAGATACCATTAAAGCCGAGGATCTTGAAAACCTTGAAGGTAAAAGATCTTTCAGGTTATGTGGGGTGATTGCTGACTTGGAGCGCAGGTATACGAAGAAAGATGCACGTCCTTGGGCTCGCTTTACTTTGATGACCAAAGAAAAAGATTTTTCTCTCCCCATGTTTACGGAAGCGTATGAACAATATGGGCCAAAATTAGAAGAAGGTATTATTGTCCTGGTCGAAGGTGTGGCATCTCACCGAGATGGGGAAACCCGAATGACCGTAACTTCCTCTTTGCCTCTGGATACCGCTCTTATAAATATTGTTGAGGAAGTGACATGGTTGCTCGATCCCGATGATGAAGAAACGGTACCTTTTTTGGAAGCCATTTTTGCTTTGGGAGATAAAGGCTTAGGTAAGACATTAGTACGCTTAGGCTTTGCCAAAGAAAATGAAACCGATGGCCTCGTCGTTGAAGCGGATGATCGTTTTACCATGAGATTAACCACTGAATTGTTTCGTGAATGGCGAATGAAGAAACCAGTTCGAGGTGCTCGGGTTACAATCAAACCTCCTGACCCTCCCCAGGAAAGAACTTATGGCAGACGATCGGGTTGAATTTTAATATTCTTACTTCCTTGACCATCTGAATACTTTTGTTACTTTTGAACCTTTTATTATGACTATCGAAATTAAATTACGTAAAGGTGAACCCATTGATCGTGCTATTCGTCGATTGAAAAAGCGCTTGGACCGAGAAGGTGTCATCCGTGATGTGAGAGCCAAAAGGTATTTTGAAAAGCCCTCTGATAAAAAGCGTATTGCCCGTAAAGTTGCGGCTTTTACCCAAATGTTACGCACCCGATACGAAAAAATGTAATTTCAGCAACCCTGTGTTGTTGGATTTTTTCTCGTAAGTCTCACATTTGTTCTCTTAACTAATTGGATCATGTCCCAATTAGCCAAGAGGCAAACCCTCAGTCTTCGCCAGCAATGGCGTGTTTTTGATAAACAAAATGCTTCCTCCAAGGCCTATTCTGACCTGTCAGGCAGGATGATCCAAGTCGGGGAGTTTCTTCTGGCTCATGATGTAGCCAAAGATGGTCTAGGAAAGCACAAAAACGACCGGTTGCTTTCGCAAAAAGCAGCTCATGCACTTTGTAAAGCTGGCTCTCCCATGATGGCCACAAAAATTCTGGAAGGATTGGTCACTTCTGGAGTGAGAGATGTGGAAACCCAAAGCTTACTTGCAAGTGCTTACAAAGACCTTTGCGAGTATTCAAGCAATCCGGAAAACAAGTCGCACTATGCAGAGCTTGCTATTTACAGGTATAAAGAAGCTTTTGTTGCCCAGTTGGAAAAAGCTGAAAAAGGAAGCGATAACCTCGAAAGCCAATATTATCCCTGTATTAATGTGGCATTCATGCATTTTGTTTTGCACAACCTGCCTAAGGCGCACAAATACGCAAATTTTGCACGAGAAATTTGTCGTACTCTCAGGCAACGAGGAGATGGGTCTTACTGGGTTCTTGCAACAGAAGCCGAGGCAAGTCTTCTTTTGGGAGAAATTAATGAAGCCATCACCACTTATTCCACCGCAGTGAATCTTGAGGATGCTCAACCCTCCCATATTGCCAGTACCCGGAAGCAAGCATTGCAAATTTCTTCTCTCTACCGTGATTCTTCCATACGCGAGCAAGTAAGTGAAGCCTTTCCGGTCTTAGGCATTGTAGCATGCTCTGGGCATGTGATTGATAATGCAGATGGTAATCGTCGGTTTCCTCCTGAAGCTGAAAAGATTGCCAAGCAAAGAATCGAAGAGAAGCTTGAGCAAATGGGGGCAAATTGTGGCTATAGTTCCGCCGCCTGCGGTACTGATATTTTATTTCTGGAGACCATGATTGAACGCGGAGGGGAGACTCATGTTTTTCTTCCTTTTGCCAAAGATGAATTTATAGAAACAAGCGTAAGAAGAGCAGGTGGTGATTGGGTGTCACGGCTGGAAAATGTTTTAGATCATGCAACCTCTGTGCACTATGTTACCCATGAAGGGTATTACGGAGATGATTCTTTATTTTCCTTCTGTAATCAGGTCATGATTGGCTTTGCGGCAATGCGTGGTCGTGGTCTGGACGAAGATCCACAACTTTTAGTTTTCTGGGATGGCAAACCCGGTTCGGTTGGCGGCACCGGAGAATTAGTAAAATCTTGGCAGTCTGCTTTTAATGAGCCTGTGGTTATTGATGCAAATGAAGTGCTTACCGACCTGCCTAGCTTAAAGGCGGGGAGAGTTGTCGAATCACCGACTACTTCCGATTACTCGAAAGATGGATTCGGGGATGCGCTTCAACCCATCCGGTCGGTTAAAACAATGATTTTTGCAGATGCTGCAGGTTTCAGCCAAATAACAGAAGATTTAACCAGCCAATTTGTAGAAGCTTTTCATGGGGGAGTTTCTCAAATAATCGATAAACTTCCCCAACAGCCATCCTTTGTAAATACCTGGGGAGATAGTTTTTTCGCTGTTTTTGAGGATCTTGAAAGTGCTCTGAAGCTTGCCCTGGGTATGAGGGATTATTTTACAGATGGCAGGTGGTCTGAGTGGTTACCAAACGGAAATATGGATGTGCGGATTTCCATGCATGCGGGACCGGCTTACGAAGAATTTGACCCGATTCTTAAAAAAAGAAACTTTTTTGGCAGCCATGTAAATCAAGCTGCCCGCATCGAGCCAATTGTACTGCCTGGCTCTGTGTTTGTTTCAGAGACAGTTGCTGCCCTAATTTCGTTTGGTTATGAAGAATATGATTTTGAATATGCGGGCAATATCGATTTGGCCAAGAATTACGGGACATATCCAGTGTATATTCTTCAAAGAAAAGGTTATTCGGATAAATTAATTTCATAAGTCTTTATGGATTCCTTTCATTCTGCTCATAGCTCGGCTGATGTACCTTCTCCCTTTGAGTCTTATTCCGGTGATGGTCCTTATTCTTTCATTAGCTATGCCCATGCAGATAAGGTAAAAGTATATAAAACAATTCGTGAATTTAAGACTAAAGGTATAAATGTTTGGTTTGATGAAGGAATACCACCGGCGGGTGAGTGGGTAGACGAACTCGCCCAAGCCATTAAAAAATCATCAGCTTTTGTTGTCTTTGTTTCTCATCGATCTGCGGATTCTAGGTATGTTCGTATGGAAGTGCAATATGCCTTAAGTGAGCAAAAAGAGATCCTCACTATTTTTCTGGAGGATACTAAATTACCCCCTGGGCTTTCCTTGTGCCTCCAGCAATTTCAGTCCATCTCGGTGTCGGAAAAAAATTGGATGGAAAGTGCGTGCAAAGCTTTGCTTCAAAGACAGGATGCTGTTGCAACTAACCGCTCAAATGGGAGATCTGAACCAGAACTTGTCGACGAGGAGGAAGTTGACTATGGTTTGGAACTCTGGTCATTTTGGAATAAAGCACAGGCTGTGCAAAACAAGAGATTTGAACGGCGCGGTAACCTCTCACCTCCTCAAGCTTTGCCTGTTCACGAAAGTGTCTCAGAAAATGTTGTGCCTGAATTAAATTCTACCAGCCTGCAAGATGCTCACCCCATTCCCTTTCCGCAGGATTTTGAAAAAACAAGACATCCATTTGCAGTGGATGTCTCCATAACACCTCAACAGACCAAAGAAAAACAAGAATTTCATGAACATCATGTGAATGATTATGCCGGAGTTTTTAAGTGGATTCCTCCCGGTAAGATTACCATCTTGGTACCATATTCGGATGAACGCAGGCTTGTTCATGTACGAGATGGTTTTTGGCTTGGCGAGTTTGTGATCACCCAATCTGTATACTCAAAGCTTATGGGATCAAATCCCAGTTTTACCGAGTTGGGCTTGGGTGAAAATTCTGAAAATTATCCTGTAAATAACATTTCCTGGCTCGATGCGGTCTCTTTTTGCCGTGCCCTTACCATGCTCGCTCAAAATGAAGGACAACTGCCAGCTAAACATGAGTACAGACTGCCGACAGAAGTGGAGTGGGAATATGCTTGCCGGGCTGGTTCCCAAACAGATTTTTATTTTGGGGATGAACCAACTGTTTTACATAATCATGGATGGTTTCGTGGGAACAGTCGCAAAAAAATGCACCCCGTTGGCTTAAAGTCACCAAATTCATGGGGTCTCTTTGATCTCCATGGTAATGTTAGAGAGTGGGTTGGGAATTCTTTCGTAAATACTCTTCTTAACGATAGCGAACAAGATGAGTTCAGGATCAGCCGAGGTGGGGCATACATGAAGCCAGCGATTGAATGTAAATCATCTTCTAGATCCACCAATTCGTTACACCATCGCTTTCGTAATCTTGGGTTCCGGGTAGCTTTAGCCTCAACCGCTAAGGTCTAGGATTCTGATTCCTTGCCAGGGAATTGTTTTCCCATTGTCTTTGCATTTAAAAAAAGGCATGAATATTCCCTGCCATGAACAAAAATTTATCCCCTGAGAAAGAAAAAAGCAAAAGTTTAGATGGAAGCGATCAGGTCGCTGTCAGAAAAGATAAATTAGACCGAATGCGTGAAATGGGTATAGATCCTTTTCGCTCGAATTGGGATCAAACCCATGTCTCAATAGAAGCGGTTTCCCTGCTCCAAGAAGATGAAGAACTTGGGCCTGAGGTTTCAGTTGCTGGGCGTATCATTGCTTTTCGTTTGATGGGTAAGGCATCTTTTATCAAGATCTTGGATCGAGCAGGTAAGATACAATCCTATGTCAGGAAGGATGAAATTGGAGAGGATGAATATGCCTTATTTAAAAAATTAGATTTGGGTGACTTTATTGGAATTAGAGGGCCACTTTTCAGAACAAAAACTGGAGAGGTTACCATTCGGGCGCAGGAATACAGACTCGTGTCCAAAGCACTTCGGCCATTGCCAGAAAAATGGCATGGACTTACAGACAATGAACAAATTTATCGGCAGCGATATTTGGATCTTGTAGTCAATGATGATTCCCGCGAACGCTTTCGGGCGAGGAGCAAAATCATTCGCGAGATTCGAGAATTCTTCTGGAGTCGTGATTTCCTTGAAGTTGAAACCCCAATGCTTCAGTCGGTTTCAGGTGGAGCTGCAGCTCGTCCATTCCGTACACATTTTAATGCGTTGGATTGTGATTTTTCCATGAGGATTGCTTTGGAATTGCACCTGAAACGTCTTTTGGTCGGTGGGTTTGACCGGGTGTTTGAAGTGGGGCGGGTGTTTCGAAATGAAGGACTTTCCAGACGTCATAATCCGGAATTTACCATGCTTGAGGCCTACCAGGCTTATTCGGATTATCGTGGCATGATGGAACTAACCCAGTCCTTGATCCAGCAAGTTGCTCAGAATGCACTCGGTTCCTTAACCTTAGATCGCACCGGAGGCGAACCCATTGAACTTTCTGGTAAGTGGCGGGAAGCCAAGTACAAAGATCTGATCATCGATGCGGTCGGAAGGGATGACTGGTTTGAATTACCCAAAGTGGCAAAACTAGAAAAAGCGAAAGAATTAAAGATCGAAGTAGATCCAGCCTTGGAAGATTTTGAAGTTACTAATGATGTCTTTGAGAAAGTGATTGAACATACTTTAATCCAACCCACTTTTGTGACTCACATCCCGCGTGAACTTTGCCCACTTGCGAAGATTACAGAAGCAGACTCTTCCACGATTGATGTTTTTGAACTTTGTATTAACGGGCAGGAAATTGCACCTGCTTACTCCGAACAAAATGACCCTGCGGTCCAGCGTGAGGCATTTATGAAACAAGTTGGGGAGGAAACACAGGAATTGGATGATGATTTTCTTACTGCACTGGAGCATGGCATGCCACCGGCAGGAGGGATGGGGATGGGGATCGACCGCCTGGTTATCTTTCTTACCAATGCGGCCAATATTCGGGATACGATTCTTTTCCCAACCCTTCGACCATCTTGATTCGTGCTAGATCCCATTATCTTTTATCGCCTCACCTGTAAATGAGCGATCGGAGAAAAGGTTATCCCATTTTAATAAAGCCTATTTGGTGGAGACAGCTTTGTTTTACCTTCTTTCTCTTAATTTGTGCTATTTTCTTTGCCTTTATAAATTTCCTGGGAACTTTTTTAAGCTGGCTAATCACATTGCTGATGTTGCTTTCAGCCGCTTTAAATTTACTAGATCAGATCTTCTCGTGGTCTCGTCTAAAGATTGATCATAAAGGCTATGATTTGAGAACTTGGTGGACCCGCAAGCGATATGGGCATCAAGAAATTAAAAGCTTTGAATTAGATCATTACATGCATCGGCCATTAATCTTTATAAATTTTAAAAAATCAAAAGATTCAAAGAGAGGAAAACTGAGTTTACCCTTTCCCTGTGCATTTGGGCGACCCGTTGAGGAAATCTTTAAAATCCTACAAAAATCTTTAGATAAAACACCCCGCCCACTTTCATAGGGCATATATCCGGGGGTTATTTTAAGAAGGGCTGCTTTTTCCTAAAAAGCAAACAGATGGGTGTGACCATGTAGGCCACGCAAATAAAAACCATTTGGGATACAATAAAACTCATCAAAGGATTAAAAGCTTTATCCATAAAGCCATATGAGTGAAGGCCAACACCAAGCATATTTGTGCCAAACCAAGACCAGGCCGTGACCACATTCCCAAAGATTGCGAGGCAAGCGATTCCCCTAATCTTGGCAATACCTGCCCATCGGGCATGAAGTATAATGGCATTCCATATCACGATGAGAAGCGCCCCATTTTCCTTGGCGTCCCATCCCCAGAACCGTCCCCAGGATTGATCGGCCCAGATACCACCCAGCACCGTACCGACGAGGCTGAAAAAGAGAGAGAAACAGGTGATGCCAAAGATCATGGATCCCAATGTTTTTTCTAGTTGTTTACGGGAGGAGGAAAGAAGGGTCGATAACTTATTATCACTATTATCGGAAACAAGGACTTGATGGATGAAGTAATAAAATATGTAAGCAAGCCCAAGAAATCCAGCAAGGAATGTGGTGGAGTATCCAATGGTAACTGTGACTACGTGTGTCGCCAACCAAAAGTTGGAGTCGAGCACTGCTCTCATCATCTCCATGGTGTCTCCGGTTGGGTTTAGGGAAGAATCAAGGCTTAGGTTATGGGCAATTACAAGGCTACCAAAACCAACCATTGCCCCCATGGAGGAAGCAATGCCAAGACGCACATATTTTTCGGTAAACCAGCAAAGCAGTACCGCACCCCACCCGATAAAAAGGGCAGATGAATAGAGATTTGTGACGGGGGGTCTTCCTTCAATATACATTCTACCCAGGAGTCCAAAGGTGTGGGCAATGAGAATGATTAGGGTGAGGTGGTAGGCTACATTTTTAAAACTTTTTGAATGCTGGGCATTGAACTTGGGGGTGTTGATAGTCAGGCAGAACCAGGACAGGCATGAGGAGAGGAAAATGATGATGTAGGCAACGGAACTGCGGTAAAAAGGTTCATATTCGTTGAATGTTTTTTCGAATCCAATCTTGGTAACTTGATCGGGGGCTCTTTTCTCACATAGTTCACGGATTAAGGAAACTGCTTCATTAAAGCCAGTCGGGTCATTAGCTACATAGGCTTGACGAAGCTTTTCATATAAGGAAAGGATGGGATCAATCCCAGTTCGTAGCTTGATTGCCTCTGCATACTGGGCAGCAAATAGAGCAGTCGGGTTGAGCTTTTCCTTGGTGAGGATGAAATTTACTCTTTCCAGTAAAGGTCCCCGTTCTGTACGAACTAAATCCTGCAGTAAGGAAGCAAATTGGGTGGGATCAAGGTTTCGCTTTTGCTCTGAGTCAAGGGGTTCCTCTCCCACGAGAGACTCTCCAACTTTTCTCCACCTTTTCTTTTGGTCACCTAATTCTGGTGGAACCGGGAAAAATTCAGACCACAAGTTGGACCTGGAGTAATGATCCAGCAAAAATACAACTTTTGCAAATGCATCACTTCCAATACGTATTGTACTCGGATCCTGGGATATCGCATCAGTGATGGAGCGAAAGCGAGAGTACTCGTCGGTACGATCTTTGTCTCTAGCAGAATCAAAAAAGAAAGTAACCAGATCAAGGTCTTCTGTCATTTTAGTTCCCGGCGGAGGTGCCGGAGGAGAGAGGGTGTGTTTTAATTTTCTGTAAAGCAGAACACTCCGATAAAGATCAATAATGTTTTGATCAAAGCTGTCCTGTTTTTCGCGTTCTAATTTTCCAGAATCTCGAGCACTTTTATCAATCTCTTCCAGAAAGGGTTTTAATTCGTTGTAGGAATAATATTTTCCATCCCGGACAAGTTTTCGGTTCAGAAGACCAAGCACTTGGTCATGATCAATAACAAAGGTTTTTAGTCTGTCTGCTTCTTCAGGGTTGAGCAGAACATTTGCAAGCCATGAGATTGCTGGAATTTTTGTACCATTTTGGTCCAAAGCAGTTCTCTTGTTCCGTAAGACAAGTAAGGTATTACGGGCAACACTATCCAAGGGTTTAACCCTCCCGCCTCGCAGGACAGGTATCCGAGAAAAGGCTTCCAGATCAATGATTTCTGCATTGGGTGCGGGCTCAGGCTTTACGAAGTCGAGCAAAGAAGCCTTGGTTGTACCAAAAGGTAAAATTGCTAAATATAACCCTACAGCAAAAAAAGCACTGGGTATGAGAGGGTATCTTTTCAAAAACTTCATGCCGATACTTTCGATTGCTTACGGAGAAAATTGATAAGGTGGAAACTGAATTGCCAAAGAAGCCCGACGGATAAAAGAATACAGGCAATGTAAGGCACCAACCAGCTTGGGTTGCGGATAACTTGAAAAACTGTGTAGTCGGCAGCTTTGTTCATTTGGTATTGATAAAAGGTCTTACCGCCATGACGAAGGGGTGTGTTCATGTAGACTAGGGCTTTTCTTTTTTGCCCACTTTCTAAGTTCAAGTTTACATGACTTTCAAAATTGTGAGGTATATCTGTGCCTTGGTAAAATTCGTTTTCTATTTTGAGTAGCTCAATAGAGTAGGGGAGGTATTCACGGATGGACCGAAGTTCCACACCCCATAATCTTCCCTCATGGCGCAAGGGTTGAAAAGCCATGCCTTCAAGTTTGGTATGAACAAATTTCCACCTGTCATTTCCTGCAGGGTGAGCAACCGCCAACCAGGTGCCCAATTCTTCACTGCCGTTAACGAGTTGAAAAACAAGATAACCAAAATTCGCCGCATCGTTGCTGTAGTCTTCATCCCGTGGACTCAGACTAAGATTTGCACTCGCTCCAATGCCACGGTTTACATCCATGGTGATTTTACTCCTCTGTGCGGCGGATTCTTTGAAGTCGAAACTACAATTTGGCCCAAATGCTTTGACCCGCACTTTAAACGGAAAACCTGGCACCCGCAGAGTACTCCCAGGTTTGAGTAGTTCTTCGGGGATCGATACAACTTTGCTACGGTTGGCATCGGTTACATCGGTAAGGGCGAGTTCTACTCCGTGAAAGCGTTCGATATAATCACTCGATTCTCCTTTGTTTATCTGCATTCGAGACTCCACTTGAATGGCTTGTGTTGTCATTTGGCCAATGAGAAGGAGAATAATGCCGAGGTGAATGATTTGGATACCAATTTTTTTTCCAGACCATTGAAAACGGGTAACGAATGCGGCAATGAGGTTGATGATTAAAAGCCCGCCCAGAAGATAACCCCCAGGAATGGGAAGGGGTACCACAGATAAAAAACTTCCACCCCAAAATTGTTCAGGGTAATACCATATGCCATAAAAGCTCTCAAAATACTCAGCTTGTGCCCCACGAATACCGATACGTACCTGCTCCAATGTTGCCACAAATATGAGAATCATGGAGAGGCTGAGCAGGGTAAGAGTAAGACGAACGGAAGCAAAGGGAACCACCCACGGAAAAGCTTTTTGGCGAGCTCCTACTGTGTAAGCACTTTTCTTTTTTTTGGACTGATTGTTCATTGGAAGATAATACGGATGGTTTTAAGCAAATCAATGATCATGGAAGCAGACAGTTGTAAGTAAATTGAGAAAGTTTTCTTTCTCAACTTTTGCAAGGCTTGTGTCTCCCATGATTTTAAAAAACCAGGACCGGGACTTTCCAAATAAAAGAGCACCATAAATTGTCTTTTCAGTGTTTTCAGCGAGGAAGAGATGAGCATCTTTCTCGTCTATACTGTACGATGTCAGATAGGGCGTGCTTTCCAAACTTTCAATTTTGGGCAATTCTATCTGAGTAAGCCAGCGATTTACATTGGATTGCAACCCACCCACATCCCCAGGGAAGGAAGTGATTGAAAAATCAAGCTCATTTCCATCTTCATCGCTCACAGTGTAGCTGGCAATTCGAACGGTGGAAGCCTTACCGGTAATCCAATGGTCAGGGGCATCCCAGGTAGGTGCGCCCGTTGGCTTATCTGTAGGTGCTGCGGAAATGGGACGGGGAGCACGGATAACCTTTTTACCAGCCCGTACTGTGGTTGAATCGAGAAAGGAGATAAAAGAATTCATTTCTTGGTCGATTAATGCGGCGTTGGCTACAAATGGAAAAAGCCAGGTTTCATCTTTTTGCCTAAGGACTGCAAGAAGGGCTGTTTTGGGATCACTGGGACTATCTCTCTCGGTTAAGTGAATCCACTCAAATTTTTTCTGCCCCACTTTTTTAGTGGTCAATACTTGGGAGAGGGTATCTTCCTTAAACTTTTCATACCCGAGTTCCATACCAAACATATTGGTAATTGAGAGAGTTGATACGGCTTCCCTGAAAGGCATTACTCCAATCCGTCCTTGAGGACCAGAATTTGTTTTTACATGGAAGGATCCGGCCATAGGGCCAGAAAGTTCTGGGTTTTCACCCCAATTAGGTGGGAGTTTCCATGCAACCACGGGCCCTTCGTATTCCGGAGGGATGTAGTAGGTTTGAATTTCTGTCTCTTCTGTGCAGGAAGTTAGGCAAAGAAGAGAGAAAAATAAAAGATTGCTAGCACCGATCTTGAAAATGTTTTGGGAATTTAAATACATAGAGTCTCAATATGCATTCGAGGTGAGAGAGGGCAACTCGAAGGCATTTCGATTAAGCATTGCATTTAAAGAGGGCGACATCTCCATCCATAAAAATGTACTCTTTCCCTTCGAGACGGAGTTTTCCGTTTTCACGGGCAACCTGCATCGATCCCGCCTCGATTAAGTCGTGATAGGAAACAACCTCAGCTTTGATGAATTTCTTTTCGAAATCAGTATGGATCACGCCCGCACACTGAGGGGCGGTCATTCCTTTTTTAAAAGTCCAGGCTCGGGCCTCTTTTTCCCCTGCGGTCAAATAGCTGGCCAGACCAAGTAAATCATAAGTTCCCCGAATCAAAGAAGTCACTCCTGAGTCATCCACTCCCATCGCTTCAAGATATTCTTTGGATTCTTCTTCAGAAAGGTCAGATAACTCTTCTTCCATTTTTGCAGAAATAACACAGCAATTTGCATCCTGTTGCTTACTTGCCCATTCTTGGAAGGCAGCAAGATTTGGGTTAGATTTCGGGTCTGCAGTTTCTTCTTCCTTTAGGTTGCACGCATAGAGCATTGGTTTGGAACTGAGCAAACAGAAAGATTTTATCCGGGCCCGTTCATCCTCGTCCATTTCCAATAAATTTGCTGGCTTACCCTCGTTTAAGTGGGGGATCAGTCTATCGAGTAAAGCAACATTAGCGGTTGCCTCCTTATCCTTGCCCCTTGCTTTTTTATCATTCTTTTGAAGCTGTCCCGATGCTGACTCAACATCCGCAAGTATCAATTCGGTCATAATGACCTCCGCATCAGCAATCGGGTCAACCCTACCCATGTTGTGAATGACATCATCATCTTCAAAGCAACGGACTACATGAACGATTGCGTCCACCTCCCTGACATTTGCCAAGAATTTATTTCCCAGACCTTCCCCTCTACTTGCACCTTCGACTAGTCCGGCAATATCAACCATTTCAATCGCAGCAGGGATGACAGTAGAAGTTCCCACAAGCGTTGCAATAGGTTGTAATCGAGAATCCGGAACTTGAACCACACCGACATTTGGGTCAATTGTGCAAAATGGATAATTGGCAGCCTCCGCTTTGCGGGTCTTTGTAAGGGCGTTAAAAAGGGTGCTTTTGCCAACATTGGGCAAACCGACGATTCCTGCTTTTAGCATAATAATGAAAAAAGGACCAACTATGTCGTAGCTTGCCTAT
The DNA here is from genome assembly GCA_029254745.1 of Opitutales bacterium. Taxonomy (GTDB): domain Bacteria; phylum Verrucomicrobiota; class Verrucomicrobiia; order Opitutales; family Seribacteraceae; genus Seribacter. The sequence goes on from JAQWWZ010000041.1 coordinate 27,005, forward strand.
TTGGTCAAGAATCCATCCGACCCCGACCTTCCCTTTGGAATTGACGAAAGTAGGATGATAACTAAGTTAAGTATTCTTTGTGGCGATAGTAGCTCAGTTGGTTAGAGCACCGGCTTGTGGTGCCGGGGGTCGCGGGTTCGAATCCCGTCTTTCGCCCCACTTTTTTATCGGTGATGTGTGTAATATATTAGCTTTGAGAGCCAGAAAAAATAAATCTGTACCTGTAAGTTAAAAAAACTTTACTAATTGACTGCTTATTACTTTCTAAAATTAAGATTTGTTACATATACAGACCTTCCAACTAGTCACTTGTAAAAAACTTCTATTTTACTCATTTGTGTCTGCATTTGGAAACTTAGATCCAAGTTTTTTATATCCCTGTTGCCAATCACCCAATTAGCTAAGACGCGGATATTCCTATCTCTTCTGCGGTGTGGATCATCAATACATTGAGGAAGGTGTTAATTTTCGAGAGATCAATTAGGATGCAAAGGAATGGATGAGTCACCTCGATTATTATCCATGTGAAGGCGAACATTCTGTGATAGGAAATGAAACAAAAAGTTATGGAATGTTCCCTGATAGAGAAAAAGATTACGGATTAATTTGTTCTTTTTTCTGATCGGACAAATATTTATGGGACATTAAAAAAACTCCACCTACGCATTAATTATGTCCGCAAACTCAGATACAAAAGTTCGTTCATTTCTAACATGATTGTGGCCATCCACTTGGAACAAAAAGACGAAGGGCCACAATCAGGTCATACTTTTCGAGTAATCCTATGGATTGTAGCGTTGGTAATAATTATTTCTTTCTCCCAATGAGTGTACTGGGGAGGACAGGCTTAGGACTGCACCCGAGAAAGTGTTGAGTTGAACTAGCACCAAATAAGACTGGCAGACCCACACTTCGATTGTACAGGTAAGTACAAAATTGACGGGTGGGTTGAGCGTCTAGATTCTTTTGTCAGGGTTAATCCTCATTAGATACTCACCGATGTAATCCATTTTATATTTTGCCTTCTAGTTTTTCTCGTATGGATTTTCGTACTTTCTCCCCGGTGAAATCAAGAAAGGTAACGATGATTAACATACAGATTAAGACGAGGGAGAACTTATTCCAGCTTTCTGCAGATTCTGCATAAAGTTTGAGGTGAAGCCCAATACCACCAGCTCCGACATAGCCAATAATACTAGCAGACCTGACATTGTATTCTAGCATCCATAAGCAATGACTCCAAATGACCGGTCTGAGATTTGGCCATAAACCATATTGAAAGGCCTGCCAACGGCTGGAGCCCAAGGACTGAAGAGCTTTCTGGGCTTTTAAGTCAGCGGACTCAAAGGCTTCACTGAAAAACTTGGCAAGATAGCCGGTGCTGTAAAAAGAAAGGGCGATCACGCCTGCAAGGGAATTTGACCCAACTAATACAACAGCCAATATCGCCCATAGGAGGCTGGGAATGGTTCGGATGATATTTAAAAGCATTCGCGTGATAAAAACCAACCATCTCGGACTGATGGTCCGGGCTGCCCCGAAAGATAGGAAGAGTGAAAAAATAGATGCCAGAAAGGTGGAGATACCCGCAATCTGTACCGTTTCCCAAAGCCCTTCCATGGTCTGACCAAGAATGGACCAGTCGGGCGGAAAAAATTGGTCAGTAAAGCGAAGAAAGTTTCCCCAATAATCCAAGTTACGGCCCGAACCTTCCAAAGCCGGGACAGAGCTGGCAGCGAGCAATAAAAACAGGATAAAAGTAACACCCGGAAGATCCAATCGGTTGTACCAAGGCATACTTTTCATTTCAGGGGTCATGCCTTTTGGGGGGTATTAATCAAAACATTCCACTTTTCTGGCTTTTCGGGATCGACCTGAATGATTTTGTCCGCGAATTGAGCGACTTGATCGAGGTCGTGCAGAGAGCATATAACACAAGCATCTTGGGCCATGGCATATTCTTTTAGCATACCTAAGGTAATCTCCGCCCACTTCCTATCCAAGCTAGCCACAGGCTCATCTGCCAATAAAATCGATGGTTGTGCAAGCAGGGTGCGGGCAATTGCCAATCTCTGCCTCTCTCCGCGGGATAATGTGGATGTCCATTGATGTAGTTTTCCTTCGAGTCCAAGTCTTTGGAGTAAAGAAATGGCTTTGCTTTTTTCCTCCTCCGGGAATCCAAGCAGTGTTTGGAAAGAAGAGTGGCGATAGAGGCATCCACTGAGTACATTTTTTAAGGTGGATGAACCTTCTGCAAGCTGTAAATCTTGATGAATCATACCAATTGGCAGGGGGGTGGTCGTATGAGTAATAACTTGTCCACCAGCCAGAGGGATGTCCCCGGCTACTCCCCGTAAAAGAGTTGTTTTCCCTGAGCCTGAGCTCCCCACGAGGGCAATGAACTCACCTTTACTTACAGAAAAGGAAAGGTCCTGAGCAAGCCAGCGGTCACCGATACGAAGTCTGAGGTGTTTACCCTCGATCAAGCATCTTTCTTTCCCTTTCAAAAGTCCTAAAAGTTATAATTTCAGGGTCTCTTGTAAAAGAAGTGCTTCCCGGGTAACTTTAAGATGTTCATCTTCATCCACTTCTATGAGTTTACCGTTAAATATTCTGTCTCGCAGAGCAGGGTTTTCTTGATTCATTTCAAGGAGAGCTTTCTTTAAAATCCGGCGGTCGTTGGAGGACATTGTTGAGCGAATGCACAAAGTATGAGCTGGAACCGGGCCTTGTTCTTGGATTATTCGGAGTTTCACTTTTTGGGCATCGTCGAGGTATTTATTATTTCCCTTAAATACATAATCACTGACCGCAGCTGCCTCTACTTCTCCTGAAAGTACTTTTTCAACCGCGGATACATATCCCGTGCCATATAAGGTAAGAGAAAAATAGTCGGTGAGAGATTTTTCAGCACCAACTAAGCCTTTCTTCATCATATCCCATGTGGGTATAAGGTAGCCGGATGTACTGGAGCGACTGGCAAACGCAACCGGTTTTCCTTGTAGGTCTGATACGGATTGGTAAGGCTTTTCTTTCTTGGTGAGCCAGACACTTTGGTAGTGAGATTTACCATTTTTCAGGTGTACTAGTAATACACTCGCTGTTTCTTGGCCAACATTGCGGGCTGCATCCGTTGAACTGAGGTATCCTATGTCAAGGGTTCCGTTTCGAAAAGATTCGACGACAATGCTCGAGTCAGTAGGTATTAAAATTTCAACCGGGCGGTTCAACTTTTGAGATAAGTAAACCTGCAAATCCTGTTTTTCGATCAACATGCTGGCGGGTTGCTTGTTAGCTTTTAATGCAATTACAAGTTTTTTTAGACTGAGCTCAGTTCTATTTTCCTCCCCTGTAATCACTTCCTCCGGGGCACTACAGGACCAGATGCACAAGCTACTCAGAAAAAATAGGACATGGGTGGAAGTCGAAACTCTTTTGGAAATAAAACTTTTCATAAAAAACGCTTATTGATACTCAGTCTCAATAAGGATTATTGTGAATTGGTCAATAAATGAATGAAAAATTTTATTTTCTCAGGGCCTCGGTAATGGTGTCGGATGTAAAGATAGAAGGGGAGCCTTGTTTATCCATCCACTTCTTAGCCCTATTTTTTAGCTCGGTCCTTTTTACTCTGTCATGGGCAAGTAGCCTAAGTGCTTTGACCACATCTCCCTTGGTTTTACATCCAATGGCAGCGTGGTGCAAAAACATATCCGTGCAGGTCTCATGGAAATTTTGAAAATGGGGACCGACAACTAAGGGAATTTGCAGAGCAACTGGCTCAATTGGATTTTGGCCACCATGATTGGGTGGCAATGTCTTCCCCATAAATCCAATATCAGCCACTCGGATTAGTAGGGAAAGTTCTCCCGTGGTATCTCCTAGGTAGACCACATTCCCGTCGGGTACGGATTGTTTTTGGGTTCGGACATGGTTGGGGAGTTCACAAGTTTGGAGGGTTTTAATCACATCATTTCGTCTTTCTGCATGCCTTGGTACTAAAAGCAGGCGAACATCTAGATTTTCCAATCGAAGGCTTTGGGTAATTTCAATAAGCATCCTTTCTTCACCAGGCCAGGTAGAGATACCAGCAATAACAATGGAATCTTGATCAAAGCCAAATTCTTTGATTAATGATGCCCGATCTGTGGAGGCAGTTTGCGAGAGGTCAACGGCATCAATCTTTAAGTTCCCTGATGTTAGGGCTTGGGCCGAACGCAGACCCAGAGATTTCCACCTTTTTGTTTGTCTTTCGGAGGCGGTGATTACTTGCAAGTTATTGGGTAAAAGCAGTGGGTGTAGCCAGTTTAGTTTACTGAGCCTGGAGAAAGAACGGTCGGATAACCTGGCGTTAATGATGATGAGGGGAATCCCTCTTTTTTTAGCCTGATGAAAATGCTCAGGCCATAGTTCGCTGTCGACCATTACAATCAGGTCCGGCTCAATTTGCTTCCATGCTTTTTGGGAAAAAAGAAACCAGTCAAGAGGGAAGGGCCCGTGAGCTTTTACTTGGTTACCAAATTTTTTTTCTGCTGTTTCAAGTCCAGTACTTGTAGTTCCCGAAAGAATGATTTCAAAGTTTTCCTTTTGAAAAAGTAAATGTAAGAGTTTTGTGATAGATGAGACCTCCCCCACGCTTACGGCTTGAATCCAAATCCTTTTTTTCCCGTTTTCTTTTTTTCCCAGCTTTGGCCACATCCCGAGGCGATATCGCAACTTTTTTTGGTAGCCTCCACGCCGAAGCATTCTTCTCAAATAATATGGTGAAAGAAGAATAGCTAGTACAGGGAAAAGAATACGATATAAAATAATCACTGCAAATTCGTTAAAGATCCTCTCTTTACCATTGCCAAATATGCCTTGGGTACGAGATTATTCCTCCTTTTTTCAAAGATATGGAGACAAACGATAGAATCGCTGAACTTTTTTCCACCTGCAAGGATGCAAACCGGGCTGCCTTTATTGGTTATGTCTGTGCTTGTGATCCAGACTTCGATACATCTTTAGAGGTTTGCCGAAGTTTGATTAACAATGGGGTCGATATTTTAGAACTTGGAGTTCCTTTCTCTGACCCCCTTGCCGATGGGATGACAAATCAACTTGCGGCCCAGAGAGCGTTGGAGTCAGGTTGCACGGGAGAGGATGTGTTTAAACTGGTCGGTGCTATTCGAGAATTTTCCAATATCCCCATTGTTTTCTACACCTATTATAATTTAATTTACTCTCAGGGTGTTGATAAATATGTGGCAACGGCTAAGGAGGTTGGAGTAGATGGAATGCTTACACTCGACTTGCCGCCAGAAGAGTCAACTGAGTTAGTAGAATCCTGCCAAAAGTATGGTATGAAAAATATTTTCATTGTGGCTCCGACTACTCCAGTATCGAGAATACCGATTATAGTGAAACAGGCATCTGGCTTTGTTTACTATGTATCCCGGGAGGGTGTGACTGGGGTTCGCAATGACCTAGCCGGCGACCTTGACCAACGAGTAAAGGAGATCCGCAGGCATACAGATTTGCCTGTCGTTGTTGGGTTTGGCATATCCACGCCAGAACAAGTGAAAGGAGTAGCTGCATGCTCGGACGGTGTTGTTGTAGGAAGTGTGCTGGTAAATTGTATCTCAGAGAACCTAGGGAACCGGGATTCCATTCTTGAAAATATTGGTATGAAATCTCGATTGCTAACGACTGAAGTATTGGAAAAAGTGTAGCTCTTTCTTGTCGTTCATGTCTACAGATCAAGGCACAATTTATGTAATTGCCGGAGTAACCGCAGCCGGGAAAACAGAGTTGGCTCTTTCATGGGCGGAGAAAAGCGGAGCGGAGATTCTAGCCTGTGATTCGATCTCCATTTATAAAGGGCTGGATATTGGTTCAGCGAAGCCTGACCAAGAGCAACGAAATCGGGTGCCGCATCATGGCATAGATCTTTTTGATATATCTCATGCTTGTGATGTGGGGCAATTTTCATCTCATGCTTTTCAGACGGTTGATGAAATTAATAAAAGGGGGCATCCCATCTTGGTGGTGGGGGGAAGTGGATTTTATCTTCAATCTTTTTTTCAGCCAGTAGTTGATGATATTGAGGTCACCCAAGAGGTAAGAGATGAGGTCCAATCCTTTTATGAAAAGCATGGATTGCCTCCCTTGGTTGAAAGGTTGAGGGAGTTGAACTCTGGTGGGCTTAATGGTTTAGATTACCTAAATCCGCGCCGAGTGACTCGTGCCCTAGAGAGGTGCCTGGTATCGGGTAAATCATTGGTTACCCTAAAAGCGGAATTTGATGCTAAGCCAAAACCATTCTCGGGCTTTTCCAAAAAAGTTATTTGGCTGGATCGTGAAAACTCTGATTTAGAGGAACGAATTGAACAGCGTACCCAGAAAATGCTTGATGATGGACTCTTAGAAGAAACTGCGCGGCTGTTGGATCAGGGGCTGTTAGAGAATGGACCCGCTTCCAACTCCGTGGGCTACCGAGAGGCAGTTGCTTGCTTGAAGGGTACTCTTACTCATCAGGATTTGAAATTACAAATCATGTCAGCGACAAGAAAACTTGTTTCCAAGCAAAGAAAATGGTTCCGTAAACATCTCCCTCTTGGATCTCGATACATTTTAGAAAAAAAATGTGCAGTTCAACCGGATGATTTAATTTGGCATACAGGCTCTTGACCCGTATCCATTCCTCTGACTAAATTAGCCTTGTTTGTGAAATATTTGTCATTTAAGTGAAACCTCTGCGAAATATTGCTATTCTCTCAAATGCATCTCAAAATGGTGCAGAAAAAGCCGGTTTTCAGCTCAAGAAAATAGCCGAGAGTCATGGCATTATGGTGAAGTTATCGGAAGACTTTCCAGTTCCTGACAAGTTTTTAGACGGTATGGATGCTTGTTTTGTAATGGGTGGAGATGGTACATTGCTGAGCCTACTAGACCAAGGGGTGAAGTATGGGGTTCCGGTGGCGGGTGTTCGATATGGTAAGCTTGGTTTTCTGGCTACTTTTTCACCGGAAGGTTTAGAGACTCAAATGCCCCAAATTTTTAATGGAGATTATACGATTGGTTCGAGAAGTCTCTTATCATTTCAGGAAAAAGGAGGGGATATAAAACTTGCCCTGAATGATTTGGTTGTAAAAAGCGGATCCAATGGTCGTTTGGCTCGTTTTTCAGTTTTTGCAGATGATGAGCCTGTCGCAGATTATGCCTGTGATGGGATCGTTTTTTCAACGCCCACGGGCTCAACCGCATATAATTTAGCTGCTGGTGGACCGGTTGCCCATCCTCATGCTCGTGTTGTGCTGATGACCCCAATTTCTGCTCATACCCTGACCAGCCGGAGTGTTATTTTTCCCAGTGGCGTTACCTTGCGGGTTCAGTCAAATAACAATCCTGACACCCCTCTTGTCTCTGCTGATGGACAGCCGGCATTTTCGTCGATGCCGAATTTTCCTTTGGAGGTATCCGCCTCCGAATTGACCTTTCCGTTGCTTGAAGAGTTGAACCACTCGCACTTTAGGGTTTTACGAAATAAACTTAAATGGGATTAAGCTCAAAATAATACTCTTAGATTTATGCTTTCATCAGGTACGCGTATTGGTCCATCTAGAATAATTTCTTGGTTGGGAGACGGTTCGTGTGGTCAAAGTTATGAATGTATTGAAACAGATGGGGAGAGTAAGGGAGAAAAAGTCTACGCAAAGTTAATCCATCGAGAGATTTCTGAAAGTAAGGGATTTGAAGACTATTTTCTTCAGGAATGTCAGGCACTGGAGCAACTTGAGGGACCTGGTATTTGGCCCATTCAAAAATTTGGAGTTATGAAGTGGAAGCATTGGATTTATTATCCTTGGCTTCAGGGGCACAGTATGATGATTGGCAAGCCATCTGCCCACGATGAAGAAGATGGAGGGGAAGAGGTTTTACTTAGGTCACTTGGAGATTTTTTAGAACACAAGCCTGAAGAAATGAACCCAGATACATTACTGGGAATTATGATTTTTTTACACCAAGCCGTGCATCGTGCTCACTTAGGCGGTGTAGTTCATGGCAATTTAAAGCCTCGTAATATTCTTGTGGAGTGGAGTGGGGCAGGAAAGGTAAAAGCATGGATTACCGAATTTGGATTATGGAAGATGAATGCTTTTGCTACCATAAGGCAAGAAGAGACCGATACCCTTGGTATTTTCATGAATCTGGATGTTCAGGAGTCGGTTGCAGCAGCAGCAAAGTTTCGCCCGGAGGGGGTGTCGTCAACAGATATTCCTGATGAAAAATGGGACCTTTGTGGCTTAGGACAAATTGTTCACTGGATCGTAGACAAGAAAGGCCTTAGGCAAGATGCGGACTGGAAAGAGTGGATGGCCTGGGCAGTGCAAGCCGCTTCTGTCACCGGTTTCCCCTCTGTTGCTCACTCCATGCATGCCTTGCCCGGTATGGGGGATATCGCTCAGTATGGTCTTAAGTTGGAGGGCGAAAATGATTCGGTCAAAATTGACCCGGAAGAAGTGAGGGCCAAAAGAGAGTTAGAGTGGAGCTTTCAGGAAAAAAGAGATAACCTTCGATTCCGGCGTAACATGACCGCGTTTGTCGGAGGGATCTGCCTTGTTGTATCTCTTGTGTCTATGGCATATAATTTCTTTCGCCCTTCGCCTTGGACGGAGTACTCAATAGACGGTATATTGGACAGTTATCAATTGGGTGCAGGGATTTTCAGTGGTCAGGCTTGGGGTATTGTTCCAGCTGCCTATGATAGTGATCATAAAGGAGGACAGGATGTAGTTGGAGAGTGGGAGAAGGAAGACGGTTTTTTAAAGCTCAGCTTTAGGAAATTTAAGATAAAGCCAAATGATGAAGGTGATAAAAAACTTTGGCAGTATATTGGTACAGGCAAGACAAGTCCGGATGATTATCACAACTGGCAAGATTACCTCCGTTTTGATCGTTCAAGAGAGGCCCTAATCCTCGTAAAAAGAGTTGATGACAGAAATGAGTACAAACCAGGGCGTCGTGGTAGCGATGCCCCACGACTCTTTCCTTCCGAACGATTTTCTGGCAAGGGTGCAATTAAAAAAGCCGAATTAGCTTTCATTAACCGAAGTGGTAAAAGTCTTAATTGGACCTTCTTTTTTGGGATAGGATTTTTACTTGCAGCGTCACTTTATCATCGAGAGACCAAAAAAATAGAGGCGGAACAAAGCGGAAAGGATTGAACTCCATAAAACCAACCCTTATCAGTACAATAATGAATCTTCTTTGGGCTAGGCTTGTCAGATCATATTTTTTGTATTCCATTCCGTTTCTTTTTGCCTCTTGTACTAATCGATCACCAGAAGGCGAGTTCAGCGGAGAAATCAAAGATTGGGTTCATGAGGTATTTCAAGGCAAATATGTCACGGCCGAAGATGAAAGCCCAATAGAGCTCACTTTGCGACAAACACCGAACGGGATGCTTGCCGAGATGACATTTCAACATCCGCAACTGAAATTGATCAAGCGGAGAGGAACCTGGGAAGTCGGAGACGGTGAGCGTGTTATTCGATTTAATGATGATAAAAGCCCGTCAGAATATTATCTTATAAAAAGAGGGGTACGCTTTGCCTTTCAAACAAAGGAGGGATTGAGTAACGAGGATGGATCACCGATTTTGTTGATGAGAAATGTTGGTGTATCAAGAAAATCATCTTACCCGTTGGAGATTAAAATGATGCAAGGTGGAGAAGCGGTTGTAAAAGGGGGGGCAGCTAAATCTTTTCTGTCGAGGGAGTGGAGGCAGGCGGGTCAAGGTTTTGTAGTGATTACAAAATTACCGGCTGAAAATAATGGTAAAGATTCAGATTCCTTGGAGACCTATAAATATTTCCTGGAGTGGGGAGGGGAGAATTCTCAAGATCTTATCCTCAAGAAAATCGTGCTCACGAGACCTTTCCTTAAAAAAGATGGTACCAAGCGCCAAAGTTGGATGAGTTCATTGATTTTTAACGATAATCCAAGGCTTAAGAGGAAGGGGTAGGTGTTTTTTGACCTTTGGTCTAAGGTTTGACGTCTTGGTAAAGTTCGGCATCATTACCGCTTTTATTCTTTATTCTCATGATTACAGCACTTCAAAATTTTACTGCAAAAAGGGGACGCCCCTTTTTCTTTTTCCTCCTCATTGTTGTTGGGGTATCTTTTGTCCTTTACCTCTCACAGGGTACATCTGTCTTTGACTTTTTCCCAGACCCCAATCGTGAGAAAAAAGAATTTTATGGTTCTGACTTCAATGATCCTGACCAACGAAGGTTGCTTTCGATTACGAACCAAGTTGCTGCAGACTTGGGTGCTATATTACCTCCGACTCGTGATGTACTTGAAAAAGCAGATGCTCGTTATTTTGAAAGTTTGCAGAATCAGCTTAGGGCTGCTTATCAACCAGAGAATCGAGATAAAGTTGACCAGGGAACATTACAAAATATGTTTGGGTATATGCAATCTTGGAGGAATTTCCCAGATGCAGTCAAAGTGATGGCAATTGCAAGGAGCGGGAATTATGATTTTGAGTTTTCTGATGCCTCGATTCGCACGAAGCTTATCATGGACAGCCTTGCAGACGAGTTGAATTTTATGCCCTTGGATGTTAATAATCCCTCAATTAATTCCTACTATCACGATTTTGTTACTCAACTAAACCCGGTGTTGAGCGAGGATGAAAATCGTAGTACTGCTTTTACGAATATTGCCAGGTATCGCGGAGTTGCCCCTAGAGATGTAGATGCCATTCTTTACTCTCACTTCCGTTCCCACCAGTTGGATCGTTCATTCACACAAGCAGGTTACACTCTGGATACAGAGGGCGAAATTGAAATGCATCGTGATCAATTTGCATGGGATGCAGAGGCTATCTCTCTGTCGTCAGATGATTTTCCATTTAACAGCCCAGCCTTGGCCTCGATCAGCTTTCAATCCATCCCGAAAGTGGGAAACAAAATTTCCATAGACTTGGGCCGTGCTAATGCCAGCTTTGAGTTTGTTGGTACTCCCAAGGATGCCAACGGTTCTTCTTATTTTGTTACCCTTGGCAAAAATATCGAAACATCTCTTCGGGCACTCAACAAAAAGATCCTAAAATCAAAGCTCAACCTCAAAACTCGCTTATCTACAAAATCCATTTCCCTGTTGGTTGAGAACGGCGCATTGTCGAGAAAGAATCCATCTTTTACTTCCAATTCTAAATCACTTGCCTTTGACTACTCATTGGAATCTAAACTTAAGTCATTTTATGACGAAGTTAAAACAGCCCCCCAGTTTGTTGAGCCTGCTCAAACTTATGCTTCGGTCGTAAACTTTGACTCAAGCAACTTTTACACCCCGTTTCCTGAGCCTGATGAGGTGAGAATGCAATCGTATTTCGAGAGAAACAAAATGCTTTTCGAACCCTTACCCCAAGCCCCATCTTTGGATTCCTTACAGAAAAAATCGGGGGCAAAGGGACCTGAAGGAGAAAGAGGGGCTGATGGGAACAGTACAAAAGCCGGGGGTAAACTTTTACTCACCCAGACCTCGGATGCAGACTTGAACAATTCACAAACCCCTTTAGTTGCTTATGAAGATGTCAAAGAAGAAGTCCGAAAGAGAATTATGGAGGGAGACAAGCTTGATGCAGATAGAGAAGCGAGTGAATTGGCTAAGGAGTCAGCCCTTGCGTTTTTGGAAGCGATTAATGCATTAGGCGATCGTTTACACTCGTCTTATGAGAGTTATCCACAAATTCGACAGTCTAAAGAACTTCTTGAGAGTCTAAAAGTGTCGGGCGGAAAATTAAACCGAGTAAAGTTTTCAAGTAAGGACATGGGACTACAGTCTCGCATCCTTGGGCTGGAAACCAGGGCCAGTGAAAGAAAAGCGAATCGAAATCCTTTAAAAGAAGTGGAAGAACTTACTGAAAAAAGATTTTTTACCCGTTCGATTCGACAAACTCAAAAAGGGTATGCTGTTTTTATTTTAGATCGAAAAACCGAAGAATCCATCAGTGTATTTGAAAAGGCAGACTTCAGGCTACTGTACCGCGAGTATCTTAAAAAAATGAAAACCATTGAGTTTGGGAAATGGATCGACACTCAGTTTGAGAAAATTGCCAAGACAGGCTCTTCTTTTTCATTGGGAAGCAAAGTTGCTTTTAAGGCAAAGAGTGCACCAGCCATTCGCTCATCTTATGACAGGAAAAGTTCTAAGATTAGAAATCAACTGCAAGATCTGCAAAATGAAAGAAGTGATATCAGTTCTGCTGAGCAGGAAAAAAATGCGACTAAGGCTCAAAACGCTAGAAAATCTGAGCTCGATAAGCAAATCGAAGATTTACGTGAATTACAGGGTGTTGTTAACAGTCAAAGACTTCTCAGTAATCAATTGATTGAGGTAGTTGACACCATGGAACCAGACGGCCAATGGGTAGAGCAGGAGAGAACCGAAGGCAGTGCTTTCTTTGTTAAGCTTACTGGTGTCTACACGCTGCGAAATCAGAATGCGGATAAAGAACAACTCAAGAACCGGGTAAGTAACTTGGAGTATTCCAGAGCGGAAGTGGCACGAAGTCTAATTCTCGACGATTTGATTGCTTCTGGATCAAGCCAGTAATTGTTAATCCCCCTTTTTTTTCCAGGCTAAGAAATATTCAAGGTTTCCATCTGAACCATGGGGGCTGGCTTCTTTCTCTTGGATCAGGCTAGATCCCTCAAGCTGTTCCCTGGAGAATGCTAAAATTTCTTTTTTGACTCGTTCATGAGTTTCGTTTGACCGAATCACTCCCTTTGATTCCGACGCTTCTTCTCGGGTACATTCAAACTGTGGTTTCACCAAAGAGATTAATATACCCTCAGCTGCCACAAAATTCCATGCTTGTGGCAAAACTTTTTGTAGAGATATAAAAGATAGGTCCATTACGACCAAAGGAAAGGGTGCCCCTTCAATATCCTCTTTACTTAAGTGTCGCAGATTCACTTTTTCAAAATTTTGAACCCTTTCATCTATTCTCAGCTTGTAGTGGAGCTGACCATGCCCAACATCTACACAAATTGCCTGCCTTGCCCCCATTTGTAATAAGCAATCAGTAAAGCCTCCAGTAGAAGCACCTAAATCAAGGACAGACATACCGGATGGGTTAATTTGAGAATCTTTCAGGAAATTTTCCATCTTGAGCCCACCTCGTCCAACATATTTGAGTGGAGTTTTTACAAAAACTGGGGCGTCAACTGTAAGGGATCTACTGGCCTTATCCAGTCTTTCGGTTCCTTTCCATATTTGACCGGCAAGGATTAACGCTTTCGCTTGGGCCCTGCTTTCACAATGGCCCTGCAGTACAAGTAGTTCATCTAGGCGCTTTTTCCCGATCTTTTTCATAGAGCCATCAAAAAAGAGTAGGAGGATCTCAACCGCAATGCTCGAATTTTTTAATAATAAATAAACTTTTTTTTAAAAATTTGAAATACTACTTGACGAAAGTGGGTTAAAATGGGTAAAAGTGGTGAGTAATGGTAAATGTAGGTTAAATGGATAGTGGAAATGTCGGAAAGCGGAACAACATTCTTTGTAGGAGAGTTCACTCATGCCCTAGACCCCAAGGGCAGGCTGACGATTCCTTCAAAATGGAGGATATCCGGAGGGGAGAATACCTACCTCGCACTTCCGAATCCAGGAGGATACATTACTGTTTATCCGCCGAAAATGGTGGCTCGATTGGAGGAAAAAGTTGCGGAAGCAAGCTTCAGCGATACGCGGACTCAAGCTTTATTGATGGAGCTTTTTTCCAAGGCGCACTCCTTTGGTTGCGACAAGCAGGGTCGTATCAATTTAAACGACAAATTGCTGGAGCATGCAGGCATAAAAGGAAAGGCTGTGTTGGTTGGGAACTTTTCAGCTTTTGCTATATGGTCGGAGGATCAGTATGAGAATCGAGAGACTGCAGATCAGAGGAACATTTTTGATGCGATGAGGGAGTTGGGGCTATGAGGATTAAGAACTTGTTAGGGATGACTTTTAGGGTGGTTGTCCGACGAAGGGGAATGAGTTCATTTCTTGCCTGGCTCCCTTGCGCTTCTTTTTATAAGAACGTGAGTCGGAGGAGGTACAATGTATTGTGGTGCGGTTGAGTTTGTTTGCTCTCCATCAGCGGTGAGTCACATACCGGTATTGCTTGATGAATGTATGGCTTTTCTTGAGCCTGGTCATGGTGGTCACTTTGCTGACTTGACTTTTGGTGGTGGTGGGCACAGTAGGGCGATATTGGAGGCACACCCTGAGAATACATTGATGGCCATGGATTGTGATCCTGATGCTACAGATCGTAGTCTCTCAGTTGCCAAGGATTTTGATCAGCGTTTTCGGTTTGAAGACCGATCATTTATTGATTTTGACCAAGTTTCTTCAGAGGGAGATTTTCACGGTGTTCTCATGGACTTGGGGATTTCATCATTTCAGTTGATGGAGCCTACAAAGGGTTTTTCTTTTAGGCTAGATGCACCTATCGATATGAGGCTTAACCCTCGTGAGGGTCAGAGTGCTGCAGATTTTCTTGAAACTGCATCTCGTGAAAGTCTAGTTAGGGCTGTAAGGGAGTATGGAGAAGAGCGTAGGTGGAATCGTGTTGTTAATGCTATAATAAATGCACGAGGTACTGGTGTTTTAGGTCGCACGATGAGTGCCGCAGAGCTAGTTGCTAGTGCAGTAGGAGGGCATCGTTCACGCCAAAGGATTCATCCGGCAACCAAGACGTTTCAGGGTATTAGAATTGCGATTAATGGTGAGCTGGAGGCTTTGGCTTTAACTTTGCCAAAAGCTTTTAGAGGGCTAAAGCCAGGAGGTGTGCTTGCCGTTATATCATTCCACTCATTAGAGGATAGAATCGTAAAGCGATTTATGAGAAAAATGGCAGGCAGGCCCGAGCACAGAGGAGATTCGAGGTTAATAGATGAAAGAACTTCTTACGGTGAGTTGATTAAGTCCAAGGCGGTTTTTCCATCCAAAGAAGAGGTGGAGGCAAACCCCAAAAGCAGGTCTGCTAGATTGCGAGTTTTGAGGAAAATAAGGAACCCGCAACTGTAACGAAATGAGTAATCGTTCTATCATTATAATACTTAGCTTAATTTCAGTGTTAGGAGCTGGTTCGATTGGGTTAGTATGGTTAAGGATGGAAATCTCAACTATAGCAAAAGAGTGTGGTGATCTTGAAGATGAATTAGAAATTATAGCACGGGAAGTTCATGAGCTGAGAGCGCAGAAATCCAGGGCTATGCGTCCTTCTTCTCTAGCTTCTATGGTGAGCGGAAGACTTTCTATGCCAAACTCCAGGTTGACCTTTCATGTGAGCGGAGATGATATAAGAAGACGGCTTGGTACTCTGCCAAATGTAGCTACAGTTGATAGATTCAATTCTGCAGGGGAGTTTGCGGGGACTAGGTGAAATGAAGAGTATCTTTGTTTCTCCTGTTCGATTTTATTTAGTTTTCCTATCCATCGCTTTCGCTTTTTGCTTCTTAGGTGGACGGCTTTATTATCTCCAGGTTCACCAATCCGAGAAATATAGTAAGTTTGCACTTGGAGCCCGTAAAAACTTTATCAGCATCGATGCAAGGCGTGGAGATATTGTAGATAAAAAAGGGAATTTACTCGCAAGTACGCGTTCTGTGGTCACCGTTGGGCTAGATCCACATTCTGTCGAAAATAAAGAAGATTGGAAATATGTAGAGCTCGCCAAACTTTTAGAGCTACCGATTGAAAACATTCAGGAAGCAATTGCTCGAAAAATAAGAAAAAGCGGTAAACTTGGAGAAAAGATTTCAAAAGTAAGGTGGGTAAAGTTAAAAGATGAAGTGGATGAAGGAACTTATCGTAAGATACAGTTTTTACGCGTCAAAGGGGTGTATGGTAATTTTAAGCATTCAAGGATTTATCCAAACCGCAATTTAGCAAGTCACATATTAGGCTTTGTAAATAAAGAAGGTGTTCCTGCTATGGGGGTAGAGCGCTTGGCTGATTATTATCTACGGGGACAGGATGGTTGGAGGGAAAGTGAGAAAGATGGAAGGCGAAGAGAAATGCCCCAGTATCGTTCTTTTGAGGTTGCTGAAAGAGCAGGTTTAAATGTTGAGCTAAGTTTGGATCGCATAATGCAAGGTATTGTTGAAAAGGAATTAAAGTACATTATTGATGAATTTAATCCGTTAAGTGCCAGTATTATTGTTGGAGATCCTCGTAACGGATCAATCCTGGCATTAGGAAATGTACCGGATTTTGACCCTAATCATTTTAATAAGTATGAATTAGCAACGCAAAGAAACCGTGCTGTTTCAGACCTTTACGAACCAGGCTCTACTTTTAAAATTGTGCCTGTATGTGGTGCACTGAATGAAGGAATTGTTCATGGTCAGCAAATTATCGATTGCTCAGTTTCTACATATCAAAACGGTAGCAGAAGATTAAGATTACCAAGTGATCATCATCCTCTTGGTAAAATAAGCGTTCACAAAATTGTACAGAAATCAAGCAATCGTGGAGCTGCACAATTGGGCATAAGATTAGGTGCAAATAGGTTGTATAATTATTGCACAAGGTTTGGCTTTGGGAAAAAAACAGATTTCGGAATAGGTGGTGAAAGAAAAGGAATGCTGCATCATCCATCAAAATGGGATGGTTTAACCATTACTAGGTTACCAATGGGTCACTCCGTAAGTGTGACCCCGATGCAAGTACATGTAGCGATGTCAGCTGTTGCAAATAAAGGTATATTAATGAAGCCAAGATTTATAAACCGAGTATTCGATGAAAAAGGAAAAACAGTCGTTTCATTTGAACCAAAACCGGTACGAAGGGTAGTTTCTTCTAAGGTTGCTCAAAATGTCACTTCTATGCTGGTTGATGTTGTGTCAGTTGAGGGGACAGCAAGGCAAGCTATGATAGAAGGATTTTCGGTTGCTGGAAAAACAGGAACTACCCAAAAGATTATAGACGGTAAGTATTCAAATAGGCACCATGTTGCTTCTTTTGCCGGGTATTTCCCTGCAAATAATCCGAGATTGATGATAACCATTGTTGTGGATGAACCTAAAATGAAAAAAGGAAGATTAGGATACGGAGGCAGTGTTGCTGGACCATCCTTTCAGCGCATCGGAAAACAAATGATAAGTTATCTCGGATTAAAGCCTGAAGGTAAAAAGGAAATAGTCAGAACAGAACTGGCAGCAAAATTTAAAAAATCACAAGCCCTTTAATTGAAAAAAAGCTATGAATACCAAACAGCAAAACCTTGAATCACTAAAAGACATCCATCATCGATTTTCAGAAACAGTTAGCTTAAATCGATTAACTGGTGAAGATGAACGAGGAGGGATGAATGAATCATCTGCTAGAGTGACCTCTCTAGTCACAGATAGCCGAAGGGTTACTCCTGGTTCTGCCTTTTTTGCCATTCGTGGATTACGAGCAAACGGAGAAGAATTTATTGATGAAGCAATCCACCGGGGTGCTCAAGTACTTGTAGGAGAGGACCTTGACTTCGACGCTCATCCAGGGGTCGCTAAGGTACAGGTTGCTGATTCTAGAAAAGCTTTAGCTAAAATGGCTAGAAGGTATCATGGTTATCCCGATAAAAATATAAAAGTAGTTGGAATAACAGGTACAAACGGAAAAACAACAGTTTCAACATTAACACGACACTTACTTGAAGAACCAGGTAAACCTGTTGGATTAATTGGAACGGTGAAATATCATCTTGGTGATCGGGAGCTTCCCTCCTTTAGGACTACCCCTGAAGCTTCAGATCTCTATCCCATGTTAAGAAGCATGCTTGCAGGAGGCTGTTCAGAGGCTGTGATGGAAGTAAGTTCTCATGGTATACACCAATCTCGAGTAGCTGAAATGGAAATGGAAGTGGTTACCTTTCTAAATCTTACCCGTGATCATTTGGATTACCATAGTAATATGGAATCTTACTTTCGCGAAAAGCGGAAGATTTTTAATGGCGAAAATGGAAGTTTGCCCAAAGTTGCAATCATAAACGGAGATTGTCCCTATGGCCAGAGACTGATGGAGGAATTACCTCCTCAAGTCCGTGTTCTATCTTTTGGATTGGAGGATCATAATTTGTTTCGCGCAAAAAATATAAATCTAGAAGCAACTGGGACTGAATTTCTTCTTGAATCTCCTGAGGGGTCGATGGTTATTAAAAGCCCATTGTTGGGTAGATACAACATAATGAATTTACTCGCAGCTCTTTCAATCCTGCATGCAATGGGACGATCAATACCAGATGCAATACGAAAAATTGGTGCATTTGAAGGTGTTGATGGAAGAATGGAGACAGTTGATGACGGTCAGCCTTATAATGTAGTCGTTGATTATGCTCACACTCCGGATGCACTAAGAAATGCATTGGGAATGTTAAGAGAGTGCACAGAAGGAAAATTGCACCTTGTTTTTGGATGCGGAGGAGATCGGGATAAAGGGAAACGCCTAGAAATGACAAGAGTTGCTTGTGCTGGTGCAGATCAAGTATGGGCGACTGCTGATAATCCACGTACTGAATCTCTTGAAGATATTTTTAAGGATATGAAGAAAGGTCAGACACGTGGTGCTAAAATTTCATTTATTGATGATCGAAGAAGAGCCATCAGTCTCGCCCTTGATCAAGCAAATAAAGGTGATTGTGTTTTAATTGCGGGGAAGGGGCACGAATGCTTTCAGGAGGTTCAATACACTGCAATTCCGTTTGATGATAGGAAAGTAGCCAAGGAACTAATTCAAGTGAAATCTCTGACCTGTTAATGCCTTTTTTTATTCCAGAGCAATTATCCTCATGGTCAGGGGGTAAGTGGCATGATTTGCCAAAAGACCCTGTTCGTGGTTTCTCTATAGATGCAAGAAACCTTGAAGAGGGAGAAATGTTTGTCGCTATCGAAGCAGAAAGAGATGGACACGACTATGTTGAGCAAGCTTTGGAAAATGGTGCTTCTTCTGCACTAGTCAATCGATTACAACTTCATATTCCTATTCCACAACTTTTAGTAGAAAATACGCTGAAAGCTTTTCAGGAAATCGCATTAACTCATCGAAATGACTTTCAAGGGCTGATTACTGGGATCACTGGAAGCTGTGGGAAAACGACAACCAAAGAAGTGCTGAGTTTACTTTTAGGTCGTAATTGTCATCGAACGGAGGGAAATTTCAATAACTACCTTGGGGTACCTTTAACTCTGTCTAAACTCGATTTGTCCAATGATTATGGAGTCATTGAAGTTGGGATAAATAAAATTGGAGAAATGTCTGAATTAGCAAGAATTTTATCTCCCAATTTGGTGCTTATTACAATGATAGGCATTTCGCATCTTGAAGGACTCGTTAATCTTGAAACAATCGCATCTGAAAAAGCAAAGATTTTTGAGGATTCCTTTGTTGAACCAAAGGTTATTTTTCATCACGAATGCCTACAATACGAACCGTTCAGGTTATGGAGACAAAAAGGAAACCCCCATGTTACTTTAATCGAAGGAGATGTAGATAATCAAAGGCTCTCCTGCAGTACTGCTTTTTACGAAATTTGGACTGAAACAAACACAATAGGGGACTCATGTATGCTACGGCTTTGGCGTCATGAGTCCCCGGTTCTCGTGACTCCCATTCCTGCTGGATCTAGGGGAATGCACAAAAATATTGCTCTTTCTATACTTGCCGCCTGCGAGCAAGGAATAAGCCACCAAAGAATTTCCGAACGCCTACCCCAATATCGCCCTTCGACCTTGAGAGCAGCAAGCTTTCTTGGTCGGGGGCGGACCTATTTTGTTGATTGTTATAACGCAAACCCTTCCTCAATGAAGGATAGTATTGAGTTCTTCTCCACCAAATTTCAAGGAACTCCCAAGCTGTATGTTTTTGGGGGTATGGAGGAACTTGGTGAGCAGGGAATGAGTTTACATGAAGAAGTTGGTGCTACCACAAAAGTAGAACCTGCTGATCTTTTTGTTATGATTGGAGAGAAAGCTTCTTGGATTGCGCCGGGACTATTGAGCAGTGGTGCAGTACCAGAGCAATTAATGATATTAAAAGATTTGGACTCTGCCCGTTCATTAGTTGAGGACTTTCATGGGGCAGTTTTACTTAAAGGGAGCAGATCCCACGGTCTTGAAGAGCTCTTGCCTTCTTGGGCCGTTGAAGAAGAAAAGGGTCTAGAGTGCTGAGTTATTTGCAGTTCTATGAGTCATTTTTTGGCCCCTTACGTTTATTTCAGTTTATTTCTGTACGAGCAATTTTTGCTGGTATAACTGCTTTACTAATCGGATATTTTATAGGTCCGACTCTTATAAAATATTTGCAGGCCTTTGGAGCAAGGCAGGCCTTTCGTAATAAGGACGAGGTCGGAGATTTAGCTGAATTACATGAGTCTAAAGCAAAGACCCCAACCATGGGAGGATTACTTATATTCGGTTCCGTATTGTTTTCAGTCTTTTTATGGGCTGAGCCGAATGTGTACGTGGTAGCAGCAATGGTAGCCTATATTCTTCTGACTTTTGTAGGCTTTACCGATGACTATTTGAAAGTGGCTAAAAAAGATAGTAAGGGACTTGCCGGAAGATATAAGTTAATGGGGCAACTCTTTACCACTGGGGCCTTCCTTTTTATATTATTGGGCCCTTGGTCTGAATACCTTTCCGGAGTGGACGGAAATGCAACAGGTAGTGCCACAAAAATGAAGGAGCTTTGGGTCCCATTTTATAAAGACCCGCTTCTTTTGGCCATGCCCCTGGTTGTAGTTTTCTTGTTTTTTCTCATTACCCTGACAGGAGCAAGCAATGCGATTAATTTGACTGACGGCTTGGATGGACTAGCGATTGGTTGCACCGTGACCGTCGCGTTAAGTTACGGGATTATGGCGTATGCTTCAGGCAACTATTTAATCGCAGATTATTTGAAAATTAGTTGGGTTCCAGGTTCTGGTGAGCTGACTGTTTTGTGTGCAGCATTACTGGGTGGCAGCTTGTCTTTTCTTTGGTACAACGCACATCCTGCTGAAATGTTTATGGGAGATACTGGTTCCCTTGCCATTGGAGGCTTGGTCGGAGCCATTGCTTTAATGGTTCATCAGCCCCTGACTCTAATTATTGTTGGCGGAATCTTTGTGATTGAAGCAGGATCGGTAATTATCCAAGTAGCTTCATTTAAAAGCCGAGGCAAAAGAGTATTTTTAATGTCTCCGATTCATCACCATTTTGAGCTAAAAGGCTGGAAGGAGACTAAAGTCGTAATTCGATTTTGGATCCTTTCGCTTTTATTTGCTCTTGTTGGCCTTGCCACTTTGAAACTTCGTTAACGATGAAAAAAAAGAGTATGCAATGGGATCAAATGAAATCAAAACCGGTAGCGGTTTTTGGGAAAGGCATAAGTGGTCAAGGAGTAGCAAGTCTTTTAAATGAATTTACCTGGTCCTATGAATTTTTTGACCAAACAGAAAAATCATTTATGGATGCAAAAGCATCACAGTATTCGATCGTTGTAACAAGTCCTGGGTTTTTCCCCAATCACCCTTGGGTAAAGAAGGCAAAAGCATCAGGAGTGCCTGTCTATGGAGAACTTGATTTTGCCTCCACTTTCACTAATAATAAAATTGTTGCGGTTACAGGAACCAATGGAAAAACAAGCCTTGTTACTCTGCTATGCCATATTTGGAAAAAAGCGGGTAAGGCTGCTGTTTGTGCAGGAAATATAGGGACTTCATTAAGTAGCATCATTGCTCGCGGTCTCAATTCCCAAGCAACTATATTTTTGGAAGTCAGTTCCTTTCAGGCTCAAAATATAAAGTTCTTATCTCCAGATAACCTGATTTGGACAAATTTCAGCCCAGATCATCAGGATTATCACTTGTCTCTCACAGAATATTTTAAGGCCAAGTACTCATTAGTTACACAACTTAAAGGGGATGGATTCGCAATTTGCGGGTTATCTGTCCATGAATTTGCCCGCCTCAATCATTTGCCTGTTCTCAAGGAATTAAAAGGTATTAGTCGGGATTTGATATCTCATGGTGATATCCAACCAGGTAGTTTCTTTTCAACATTTCCTCAGCGTGAAAATGTCGCTCTCGCTTATAAAATCTCTCGCCAATTGGGAGTCAGTAAAAAATCTTTTTTTACTTTCCTTCAATCTTATCAGCCTGAACCTTCTCGATTAGCATGTATTGCAGAGATAGACGGTGTTTCATTTTGGAATGATTCAAAAGCAACCAATTTTTCTGCTACAATTGCTGCCTGTAAGCATTTTTCCAATCGCTTGATATGGATCGGCGGTGGCCGGGAGAAAGGTGAATCTTTAGCCGTTTTATCAAAAGCTATGCATGGGGCAATTATTCATGCTTTCTTGATAGGTGAAGTGGCATCAAAATTATCAAAGTCTCTTCAATCACATCAAATCAAGGTAACTTGTTGCTCGACTTTAAATGAAGCGGTAAGGAAAGCATTCAGTGGAGCGAAACAGGTAACTGATATTCTTTTTAGCCCGGCGTTTGCTAGTTTTGATATGTTTGAAAACTATATCGAACGAGGAAACATTTTCAATAAGCTCGTTTTCGATTTGAAGAAAGGGCACACACCTTGTACTCAATAATACTTAGTTTGAATGAATAAAATCGAGGAATTATAAAATGAAGCTCACAAAGATATTCGGTATTGTACTCTCCCTTCACGTAGGAGTTATCCTGCTCGTGATGTTCCAGCCAAGTTGCCAGACTGCTAAAAAGAAGTCAGTGGGGATTACGCCTACTGATAAAAATGTACAACTTGAGCCCAAAGCTCCAGATGCTGGTTTTAATGCAGGAGTAGCAGATACTTCTTCCCCTCCACCTTCGGTTGAGAAAAAAGAAAGACCAGAGACTGTTGAGTACACTTCTCCAACAAGACCCGCTGCTGGCCAGTTAATTGTTCCAGGGCAAGGGGCTATCGAGGCAAGACCTCTACCTCCTATTTTAGCCGAAGAAAAAACATCTACAGTAAGTTCCCCTGTCCCCCTTCGCCCTTCTGGAGTATCCATTTATAAAGTCCAGCGTGGTGACACTTTGTGGGGTATTGCCAGGAAAAAAGGGATTAGTCTATCTTCTTTGCTCTCATCGAACCCCAACCTCAATAAGAATGGCAAGTTAGATATTGGGCAGGAAATTATGATAACTGGTGGATCCTCTGCGGCCCCATCATCAATCACAAGAGCATTGCCTGTAGTGAATGCTCCAGTCGCCACTTCTTCTGGCTCAACTTACACTGTTCAAAAAGGAGATAGCCTTTCGAGGATAGCGAGAAGGCAAGGGGTTTCACTTGGAGGATTAATGGCAGTCAATGGACTAAATAAGTCATCCATCATTCGCATTGGGCAGACACTTCAATTACCAGACAGCTCTTCACCAAACGCTTCTGTGGGTACTGCCCAACCGGTTTCTTCGGTGGTACCGGATGGTGCATCCACCCATACAGTGAAGAATGGGGACAACTTAACCAGAATCGCATCCATTTATGGTAGTTCTGTGAAGCAGATTATGCAGTGGAACGGCTTGTCAGATGCAGGAAGAATTCGGGTGGGGCAAGTATTAATTGTTTCAGCCAGCCAGCCTCAACTGACAGAGGATGCATCTATTGATTCCTTGTTATCACCAGAAAATTCAGTTCCTGTGCAACAAGATGACTCAAGCGTGGAAGGATTTTTTAAAGGTGTCGCTGATGAAAGACCAATCATCGATGTACCAGTAGACAATCCATAAAAGCGGGACTGGATTGGCATAATATATTATGGGTGTGGAAACCAAAGAGTGTCGGAAACAAAAGTAGAATTTAAAGATTCAAAGGTAGGCGACTGGGTGATGATCTATGTGATCTTTGCCGCTATTAGCCTGACGATGATTGGGTTGGTCATGCTCTTCAGTGCCGGAGTTGTTCGGGGTGCTCAGGCTTTGCTTACCAAGCAAATTATTTGGCTGGCACTTTCTTTGGTTATGGGGCTGTACGCTGCCTTCATGGATCTTGATTGGTTGCGGAGAAAATCATGGTTTGTTTTTGCTTTGTGTGTCATAGCTCTCATTCTCACCTTGGTACCCGGCATCGGAGTGAAGGTAAATGGTGCACAGCGCTGGATTGGGCTTGGAACGCTTCGAATCCAGCCTTCTGAATTTGCAAAAATTGGTTTGGTTATCATTTTAGCTGCTTATTTTTCGAACCGACACCGGGAAATTAAAAGCTTTCTTTATGGCTTCTTGATTCCATCTGCCGTGGTTGGACTTTGCTGTGGATTAATAATTTTACAGCCCGATTTTGGGACCTGCTTTTTATGCGGGGCTGTAGCTGCTACCATGATGTTTCAAGCTGGTACAAGTCTTCGGTGGCTTCTTCCGGTGGCTGGGCTCGCTGTTGTTGCATTCTCAGTTCTTGTTTATTTTGATCCAGTTCGTATTAGGCGAGTGACATCCTTTTTAGATGTGGAGGCAAATGCCAATGATAGTGCCTACCAGCTTTGGCAGGGCATGCTCGCTTTTGGCGTGGGTGGACTAGACGGTGTTGGTCTCGGTATGGGGAGGCAGCAAATGCATTTTTTACCTGAAGCTCATACAGACTTTATTTTTCCAGTTATTGGAGAAGAACTAGGACTTTTGGTAACGGCTGGCATTGTTATCAGCTTTTTGGTTCTTTTTGCCAGTGTTTTCCTACGCTTACGACAGGCACCTAGGCTGTATGAATATTTACTAGCAATGGGAGCTATTCTTTTTGTTACGCTGCAGGCTATTATTAACATGGGTGTGGTTACCGGTTCTCTTCCCACTAAAGGAATGTCTTTGCCATTTATAAGCTACGGTGGCTCCAACCTCATGGTTACTTTTGTATTACTTGGTTTTGTGATAAATGTACTAAAGTCTATGAATAGTCCTGAACTATTGAGGGCACGGGAATTATGAGGAATGTGGTCATTGCCTGTGGAGGAACCGGGGGGCACTTAACTCCTGGCATTGCTTTGGCCCAAGAATTGGAAGAAAGAGGTTACCCTTCTTGGATGTTCATCAGCCAAAAGCAGGTGGATGCCCGGCTTTCCAAAAAATACCCCAACCTTAGTTTCCAGCCTATGCCTGGTGCCCCCCTGATTAAATCACCACTTGGTTTGGCTCGTTTTGGAGAAGGTTTTATTCGTTCCTTTGTACGGTCTCATCGTTTTTACAGACAAATCGGAGCCGATGCTCTCGTTGGATTCGGGGGTTTTTCTACTTTTGGTCCTGCGATGGCCGCTCGGATGCGTGGGATGCCGATATTTATACATGAAGCAAACAGAGCAGTGGGTAAAGCTGTCCGCTTTCTTGCGAGGCGGTCTTCCCGCGTTTATTTGCCAGAGGGAATGGGACTCGAAGGTATTTCACCCGAAGTAACTCGTAATATCGGGTACCCTCTTCGAAAAGAATTTCGAAAAATTCCTTTGGAGCGAGCCCGCAAGCATCTGGGGATTTCGATTAATGATCGTCTCCTTGTTGTGATTGGTGGTAGCCAGGGGGCATCATCTTTAAATCAATGGGTTAAGGATCATTTGCAGGATTTGGCTAGCGAGGGAATTTCCACTTACTGTTTGACCGGTATGGGCAAGGATAGCTCTGGAGTGGTTCAGCTCGAAGGACCAGGGTCGAAGACTATAACCAGCCGTTTTGTTTCGTTTACTGATGAAATGAATATGGTCCTTTCTGCTGCAGATCTTGTTGTTTCTCGAGCAGGGGCAGGAGCAATTGCTGAAATCACCCGTTGCCGAGTTCCTTCCATTTTGATCCCTTATCCTTTTGCTGCCGATAACCATCAATACCTTAATGCATCCTACTTAGAAGGAAAAGGGGGAGGCGTTGTATGTATGGATCAAGCCATAAAGACTCACCTATTGGAGGAAGTTAAAGAAGTAATTTTTAATGAAGAATTCCGGGCAATTTTGAGAAGAAATTTATACTCAATGGATGGAGGCGATATTGGTGCGAGGATGGCCACAGATTTAATTCAGAGCTTGCAGGAATCTACCATCACAAAATCTGTACAGGGAGGAGTTTTACGAGCAGTATCATGAAGTCTCCCAAGCAAGTATTTCTGTTAGGTGCGGGTGGAATGGGTATGGCTCCTTTGGCTCTTTACCTTCAAGGTGCTGGGATTCAAGTGGCTGCCTATGATGATCATTTTAAAGAACCTCTTCGATCTCAACTTGAGGATGCGGGGGTTGAAGTGTTGGGGGAAGCAATACCTCCGCAAGTTCCTGATTGTATTATCCGTTCAAGTGCTGTGGCTGAAGACTGTCCTTCGCTCAAATCCTGGCATGATCGAAAAACACCCATTTTTAGAAGGGGAGAATTTCTTGCCCGCTTTACCACGGGGAAAAAGATTATGGCGGTTGTTGGGAGTCATGGTAAAACCACGACTGCAGGAATGCTTGCTTGGGGGTTGGATCAAGTGAATTTTGAATCCTCTTATTTGGTTGGAGGTGTTTTCGAGGATGAGGGTATGCCTTGCGGTAAATTTGCAAGAGATTCATGGCTGATCATGGAGATTGATGAAAGTGATGGCACCATTGATGAGTTTTCTCCTCAAGTTACTTTGGCACTCAACTGCGACTGGGACCATGTGGATCGTTATGCCAGCCCTCATTCCTTTTCAGATACCCTGCAATCTTTGTTCTCCCGTACCCAAGATATTGTGGTTCTTCCAAAGGGTAGTCAGATTGAGGAGTGGACGAGTACATTAGCCCATGCCCAAGTGGATACTTTTTCCTGTCCGGATGACCCCGCAGACTTTCTTACCTTCAATGCAAAAGCTGCTGTAGCTGCCGGTCATGCTATGGGAGCTGATTTATCTAAAGTAGACTTTTCAAAGTTCCCAGGAATGAAGCGTCGACAGTCAGTTTTGCATGCTGGGCCGAATCGTACAGTTATTGAAGATTATGCTCATCACCCTGCCGAAATCCAATCTTTCCTTAGCCACCGCCGTCTGATCGATCCAAAAAGTATCATGAGGGTAGTGTTTCAACCTCACCGTTACAGTCGAACAAAGGCACTCGCCCGTCATTTTGCAGATGAACTTGCTTTGGCGGATGATCTTTTTTTACTTCCTACTTATCCGGCTTTTGAAAAGTACGATGTAGAAGGAGCGGTTGAGACCTTAGCCGCCTACTTACCCCCTCGCCTACGGGAGGCAACAAAAGTTTTTGATAACTTTCCATCCCTTTGCGAGTCTATCGGCACCCAACCATCGACAGCCAATCGAGATCAAGTATTATTTGTAGGTGCAGGTGATTTGGACCGTTGGGCTCATGCTTTGGCTTCTCTGGAAAATGCAAACGGGGATAAGTTTGCGGCATTTTTGCTGTACCTTACTTCTCGACTTTCAAAGTCTTGCGTCCTCCGAACTCAGGAACCATTGGCTGCCAAGACCACCATGAAGGTTGGTGGAAATGCCTATTTGTATGCAGAGCCATCCCATGTTGAGGATTTACATACCTTAGTGAATGCATCCAAACTCCTGGGGATTCCATACGTGATGATGGGGAGGGGGTCGAATTTGATTGTTCCTGATGCAGGATATGCGGGACTTGTGCTTCGTTTACGGGGTACATTTTGGAGTGAGATCACCCTTCGGGCAGAAGATACATTAGTGGTTGGAGCAGGTGCCCGCTTGCAAGAAATTTGCCGATTTGCCTGCCAAAATCAATTAAAAGGGTTTGAGTTTCTTGAAGGGATACCGGGTACATTAGGTGGGGCTCTTCGTATGAATGCAGGTGCGATGGGTTGGGAAACCTTTGATTTAGTGGAATGGGTAAGCTTCTTACTTCCTGATGGGAGTATTCGGGAAATACCAGGGACTGACTTGGAAGTGGGCTATCGATATTGTAAAGAGGCGTATGAAGGCATTGCTTTGCGTGCAAAACTAAAGGCGGATGGTAGATCTGACCATCGGGCGATTAGAAATGTTATAGATAAATTGGCTCGCCAACGACGAATTGCTCAACCTCGGGAGGCAAGTGCAGGTTGTATATTTCGAAACCCCAAAGATGATTCTGCCGGGCTACTTATTGACCAGGCTGGACTCAAGGGTGAGCGTGAAGGTGCTGCCGTTGTTTCCAGCATGCATGCAAACTTTATTGTTAATGAAGGAGGAGCTTCAGCCGATGAGGTGATTTCTTTGATTAAGAGAGTAAGACAACGGGTGAAGGAATCAAAAGGAAAACTTTTAGATCCCGAAGTCGATGTCCTCGGTCATAACTGGAATGAATTTCTCTCGTAGCATACTTATGGAACTTACAAAAAAAACCATTCACATTACTGTTTTATCCGGAGGAGTTGGCCCTGAACGAGATGTATCACTTGCATCCGGTTCCGCTGTATCGGATGCCCTGCGAAAAAATTTCAGCGTCGACTTAGTCGACATCGATGAGGCTAAAGTACCAGCCTTTCTCGATCCCAATAATACGGTCATTTTCCCGGTAATCCACGGTACTTTTGGAGAAGATGGTCGATTACAATCGCTTCTTCAAAAACAAGGCTTTTCCTTTGCAGGCAGTGAAACCAATGCCAGTCAGCTTTGCATGAATAAAGTAAGAGCGAAAAAAGTAGTCAAGGAAGCCGGTGTAAGGGTTTCTGAAGATTGCTTTTTTACAGATCCCAACACTGTTGTGGTGGATGATATACTCCGGTCCCTTGGTCCTGATCTTGTGATAAAACCTACAGATCAAGGCAGCAGTGTAGCCTTGTACATGATTCGTGGAAAAGATGAGTTATGTAAGGCACTTACCCAGTTGTCCAGTGGCAACTGGATGATCGAAAAGAGAGTTTTTGGAAGAGAATTTACAGTGGGTGTACTCGATCATATGCCTCTTGGTATAGTGGAAGTTATTCCCCAGGGAGGAGTATACGATTACAAGCGAAAGTATACCCAAGGGTCCACGGATTATAAATTTCCTGCAATTCTACCATTTGATTTAGAGGAAGAACTAAAATCCAAAGCCATGGACAGTTTTAAAGCCTGTGGCTGTCGTGATTTTGCCCGGGTAGATTTCATCGTCTGTGAAGATGGTTATTCTCACTTTCTGGAAGTGAACACCCTGCCTGGTCTTACAGCTACTAGCCTTTTGCCCAAAAGTGCTTCCTGTTCTGGCTATGACTTTCCTAGCTTAGCCAAGCAATTGGTGCAACCAGCCATAAATAGATTTTCAAAACTTAACTTATTACCCGCAGCATGAAGTCACAGGACAGAAACAAAACCAACCTATCAACTTGGCGAGATCTTCGGCCTACTTCCGCCAAGAAACCAGCATCGAAAACGGCCCGGCGTAAAAGATCAATCACCTTGTTAAAGTCGTTTCTTACGTTTGTGTGCTTGGTAGGTATCATGGTGGGAGGATGGTTTGTTACACGCTCTGAATTTTCAAAAAACTTTTATTCTTGGAATCAATTAGACCCGTCCATTGATCAAGTAATTTTTGATTCAGATGGAGTACTTGATCACCGCTGGTTTCAAAATTGGTATGGTCCCTTGCGGGGGCGTTCGCTCATGCAAATTAATTTGCATAAACTGCAGGCTGACCTTGTCCATGAACCTCAGATTTCTTACTCCCGGGTGAGTCGGGTTTTTCCGTCAACCTTGAAAGTGGAAGTGAATGAAGAAGCTCCTGTCTTGGTTTTAAGATTAGGTAAACAGGGTGGGGGATATAAGGACTGGCTGGTTTCCTCGCAGGGTGATCTTTATCAGGGTGTGGGATACGCCCGAAATTCAATTTCCTTGCTTCCATCTCTTTCCATTTCCTCCCATCAGTTAAAACTTGATCCTGAAGGTAATGGCTTTCGCCGGTTAGATGGGATAGAAGCGGTCACCCCATTACTTGAGCTAGCCCGGCGTGAATATCCTGGGATATACCGGGACTGGAAAATAGTGACCTATGCCAATCCCAAAGAAACAGGTCCCGGCTCTTATGTCAAAGTACGGGCGGGAAAAGTAAAATGTATCCGTTTTTCTCCTCAAAATTATGCCGCCCAGATGAAAAGATTAAAATATCTACTCATGGAACCTGATTTTCAGCGAAAGCCAGTGGTTGAATCAATTGATCTCTCCCATAACCGTTCTGTCTTTGCAAAGCTCTAACGCCAAACTGGAAAAATTGAAAAAAATCTCAAATTTATAAGCATATGAGGAAGATAATTGGATCTGTAGAAATTGGCACTTCGCAAGCAAAGGCCTTAGTTGGAGAAGTTGCTGAAAATGGAACCCTGCAAGTTGTTGGAATGGCTTCCCGCCCCATGGAGGGTATGAGAAAAGGAGAGATTGTTGATTTCCGCGAGGTTGCCTCATCCGTGCATGCGGCCATTGCAGATGCAGAAAAAATGTCTGGTACCACAGTTGACTCGGTTTATCTCGCCCAATCAGGTTCGCACCTCAAAGGTCGCATGCTTCATGGCTCATCTTATGTTTCTTCATCCGATAATCGTGTGGTGTCGCATGATCTCGAACGGGCTTCGCAAGAGGCTCATCGCAGGGAAGCGGAAGAAGGCCGAAATTATGTCCATTTTGTTCGCACTCCGATCCTATTGGATGGGCAGGTTCGCGATGATCCTGTCGGTATGCATGGCAAGAAAGTAGACCTGAGTTATTGGGCGATTGATGGGGATGAGCAAGCCATGCGTTCTGCCATACATGTTATATCAAACTACAACATCGAAGTCTCCGATCTCATTGTTTCTTCGATCGCTTCTGCAACTATGGTATCTGGACCTGACTTACGCCGTGCTGGTACTTTAGTTATAGATTTGGGAGCGGGCGTCACCGATGTGGTGCTTTATCGTCAGGGATTTGTTGCTTACAGCGGGGTTGTACCCGTCGGCGGAGATCACATTACAGGAGATCTTAGTATGGGACTACGCATTCTTGAGCGATATGCGGAGAAGTTAAAACTGGAACACGGCAAAGCGTCCCCTGATCCTACCGATGAAAATGAAGAGGTTTGGATGGTCGGAGACCGGACCATCGGCGACCGCTCGGTTTGCCGGAAAGCTATATCCGATGTTATTCATGTGCGTGTGGTTGAGCTTTTTGAAATTATTTATAAAGAATTAGGGCCTCTTTTATCCCCAGATGATTTAAAGGGTGGCATCTTACTCACCGGAGGAGGGTCTAAACTTCCTGGAATTGAGCAGGTGGCTTCGAAGGTGTTGGGTATGCCCGTGCGCAAGGCAGGTTTCCCACCTGGGATCGAGCCCAACCTTGCCCAACCGGAAAATGCCACGGTTCTAGGTCTTTTACATTATGGGTTACAGGACCATAGCTTGCCTGGTCAAAAACAGACTGGAAGCAATGCCGGATTTCTTGGAAAGATTGCCGAGATGGTTGGTATCAAGTCTTAAATTCAATATTGATTATCCCCCCCACGCCAATCACCAGTTAAAACGATATGAACCAAGATAATTTTCTCGAGACTGAAGTGTGTTTTTCTTCTGCCAATGAAAACCCCTGCTTGCGGGTAAAAGTGATCGGCATAGGCGGAGCCGGTCTGTCCCTTGTCGATGGGCTCACCTTGGATAACTTTCAAGGGGTTGAACAGCTCGCAATTGATGTGGATTCCCGGGCCCTTGCTGACAGTATCGCAACTGATTCTTTATTGATCGGCCGTCGCCATACTCGGGGTATGGGTACGGGGGGAGAGATTGCCATGGGGCGGAAGATTGCGGAAGAGGAAAAGGATGTGATCCGTAAGAAACTTGAAGGCATCGATATGATATTTTTGCTGGCTGGTTTAGGTGGTGGTATGGGTGGAGGAGCTACGCCAGTCATTGCCCGCTTGGCACGGGAAGCAGGTGCATTGGTTTTTGCTTTTGCTCCCTTACCCTTTAGCTGGGAGAAAAGCAGGCATGCCCAGGCTCAGGAATGCCTGGAAGAAGTCCGGAAGTTTGCCAACGCCGTGGTCCCCTTACCCAATGATTCCCTGCTTCAGATTGGCGGAGCTGACGCCACGGCCCTTGAGTGCTTTGCGGAAGCCGGGCGCAATGTAAGCAAGGGAATATCTGCAGTGTGCTCCTTGGTTTTTCGCCGGGGTATGATTGATGTGGACTTTGCAGATCTTAAAAAAGCATTTAACCGCCGTGCCGGTCGCACCCTATTCGGGTATGGAGAAGGAAACGGGCAGGATGCTATACGGGAGGCATTGCGAGAGCTCATGCTCTGCCCGATGCTTCACTTGCCTGATGTATCCAAAGCGGCAGATGCGATCTTGATTCTTATTACTGGCGGGACCAGTATGGGGATGTCGGCTTTGCAGCAGGCATCGCTAGAAATTCGCGATGAATTTAAAGCCGGAGAACATGTTGTCTTTGGTGCCCATGTCGATGAAAACCTTGGAGAGCGTGTGCAGATTGTGGTCTTGGGTGCTACCGATCTGGAAGCAGGAATGACCGCAGATGTCGCTCCCTCCGCAGATCAAGTCATGCTCGCTTCTACCAAAGCTCGACAGGCTCACGAGTCCAAGCTTCGCCAACAGCAGAAGCAAGCAGAAAAAGTGCCTGCCAAGTCTCGTAAGCAAGCCAAGAAAGACGCCCTCGAGCAAAACACCTTTGAGTTTATGGAAGAAAACAACCAACGGGGTATTTTTGATAACTCCTCTCGCAATCTTTACGAAGGAGAAGACCTTGATGTCCCTGCGTATTTGCGTCGAGGGGTGAAGATTTCGGTGTAAGCTCTCTGTGCTATCAGGGACATCCTACCCGTAACCAATTACTGGTTCTGCCAGTTTTATTGTTATCTACTAAGCCTGCTACTGGATTTTAAAATGGTTTTTGGCTAATCGTTGTTGTTTGTTATTCCTTATTCAGCAAGGGCTTAGACTTTTTACACACTGCTACTTTAGGCTTCTTGCTCTTTTTTATGCAAAAGAAGCCCGCTCTTCTTCCCATTTGATATAACCCTGGATAAGTGCTTTGGCGGGTTTTTTATTTTTCACATCCTTTTATAGTGATTTTTTTTGGGAGCGATGTGGTTTTAAAAAAGTTGTATTTTTTTTGGTATATCTGCTAATAATAAATACACATTTACCTTCAATTATTAACACAATTACATAAAAATTATGAAAACAAGACTCCTCCTCTTGTCCATGATCAGTGCTTTTGCCAGTGCTGTGAATGCAGCGGCTCCGGTTGTTACCGGGGTAAGTGCTTCGCAGCGGACGAACACTAAAATCGTGGATATTACCTATAACCTAACCTTGGATGCCGGCCAAAAAGCTTTTGTTGAGCTCTGGTTTAGCCCAGATAACGGGCTCAATTATCCCATCCGTTGCCTGGGTGTAACCGGGGATGTGGATTCGAATGTATCTGGCGGTACAGGGAAAACCGTTGAATGGAACGCAGAGTCCGACTGGAATCAACAATTTACTGCCAACGGTAAAATTCGGGTCATTGGGACCTACGGTGATCAACCCTCAGGCTTTGCCGGCTCCGGGTCGGGCGGAAACACCAATAATAATTATGGTCAGGCTGATGCCTCTATGATGACTGCCAACCTTGATACATTTGACTCTCCAATTGGTGACAAATCCTCAGAGATGAAAGACGAAGCGGGCGTTGACACAATTAAGGTGGATCCGACGGAGATAACCAATGAGAAATGGAACCAAGTAGTTGTCTGGGCCTTAGCAAATGGATATTCAGGGCTGCCCATGGGACCAGAAGTAAACGCCACTCACCCACGAACTGATGTATCTTTCTGGGAAGCGGTCAAGTGGTCGAATGCCAGATCGGAAATGGATGGCCTTATCCCAGCTTACTCAACCACAGAAGTGGAAGTAATATTTGGAGATTTTAATAACGATGGCGTCTTTATGAATAAGTTTGACCAGCCTGACGGTCCGGATGATTGGGATAATTTTTCACAGGACACGAATAACAACGGGAGGTACGACCCCGGTGAACCTTACACTGATAGTAACGGCAACGGTAAGCCAGATCTCGACGAGTATGAAGATTTCAACGGTGATAATGTGTACAATGCTCCGACCCCCTACCGTACTGGAACCCACTCTTTAAGTGGTAAGCATTTTTTTAGTTATATCGATTTCAATGCCACAGGTTACCGTTTAATTCCACCCACTGTGATTAAGAAACTTGCTTCCGGTGGAGTCTCAGGAAAGCAATGGCCTTGGGGAGATGAATCCCCTGAATACTACGGCAATTTTGCCTCCGAATACCATGTATCTGTTTCTGGAACTCCTCTTGACGGTCCAAGCCCAGCCACGGCAAGACCGGCTAACGGATACGGATTGAAGGACTTGATTGGTAATGTTGGTGAGCATGTAGAGAATGCGGGTCTTTCCGGATCAGATGTTTATGTATATGGGGGTTCTTATTTGGGGCTGCGCTTTTACCACCCAGATCCTACCGTAAGCATATATGCACAAGACTCAAACTTCTTTGAGTTAGGGGGAGTGATGGATGTAAACCAGAAATCCCCTGCTATTGGGTTTCGTTGTATGGTGAAATCCGAGTAGGTAACGGCTCTTTAAATCTGTCCAACGCCTAATATTTTCAGCATAATCATGGAAGCCAGTCGTCTACATGCGTGGTTGCCCACACCCCGGTTGAGGAGTCCTGGGGTCCCTGGTGCCTGCCTGCTTGTATTGATTGCCTTGCATGGTTTTGCTCTGGGAAATCAGGAGAAAATAGGATTGGGTCACTCTGGTGCCTTCACCCTCGATACCATGGAGCCAAACCCGATGGTCAGTATTGGCCTGGCTGATTCCATTGGTTTTGAGTTGGACACGGGGGGAGATGATGGCACTTTCCGTATCGGAGCGGATGAGTCCATAGGTTTTATTTTAAATACCTTGGACTCTGCAAGTTCCATCGATCTTAACCAGGCTGGGTTTTCCGATTCCGGTGGCTTTCGCCTGGATACGAAAGAGGGGATTTCCGGCTTTGTGGGTACCACGGATACAGGCTTTGCGGATTCCAGTGTTTTTTCCCTGGATACATCCAGCGGAAATGCCGTGGCCTGGGATCTAAACGATACGGGGTATGCGGACTCCTCCGGTTTTCAGCTCGATACCCGAGATGATTCCTTGTTTGGGGATTCTAGTTTTTCTGATTCTGCCGGTTTCCAACTGGATACCCGGGAAACCAATGAAGTGGTTGATAGGGGCTATGCAGACTCTGGCAGTTTTCAGCTCGATACCGGCGGGCATGACGGGTCTTTGCTCTTTGGTTTTTCTGACTCTGGAAGCTTTCAGCTCGATACACGGAACAGGGATGAGGTGTACTATGGAGATGCCAATACATCTTTTGCTGATTCATCCGGCTTTTCCTTGGATACCCGGGATGGTAATGGAGGTTCCAACTTAACCGGCGGCGAACTTGTCAGTGTAAAGGGGACAATTTTTTATGATGGTGTGGTTTCAGGTTCGGCTTATGTATGGGCCATGGAAGCCAATGGCAGTAAAGCCGCGGAAGATAAAATCAGCATTGGTGAGGGGAATTACTCCATCCTTGTGGAGAAAGGGAGAGCCTATGACCTCAAAGCCTTTATCGATGGCAATGAGAATGGCCTGGCCTCCACCGGAGAACCATGGGGGCATTATAGAGAGTGGAATAACACCACAAACCGATTCAACCTCCTGCAAGTGGATGGTAATCTTACCCATATTCACTTCAACTTAGAGGACCGGGATACCGACTCGGACGGCTTTCTTGACTGGGTCGAAGTAGAGGCCGGAACGGATGAAAACAATGCCAGCTCTTTCCCAAATACCTCCCCCCACTTCCAGTCTGACGGCAATTTGAGTGTTATGGAAAACCAGACTTTTGTTTTTGAGTTCAATGCTTCCGACCCGGATCAAGGGGATTCGCTTTCTTACTCCATTTTGCACGGGAATGATGCAAGCATGTTTGAGCTCAACGCATTAAGCGGTGAACTTTTACTGATCACCTCACGCGACTTTGAATTCCCCGATGACAATAATTCCGACAATGTTTACGAATTTACGGTTCAGGTAAGCGACGGCGAGGGCAACGCTACCCTCGATGTCAATGTCACAGTCCTTGATGTGTACGAATCCAGCAAGGCTAATCAATCTCTGAATGATTCCAACTTCATGACCGCTGTAAACATGTGGTTCAGCGACGAAGCGAATGCCACCGCTACCTATGGCCATATCAGCGACTGGAATACCTCCGCGGTTACAAATATGTACCAAGCTTTTAAGGACAGAGTTTCTTTTAATGAAGAGATAAGCAAATGGGATGTAAGTCGGGTCAAAAATTTCAGCGGATTCTTTCGGGGTGCCAAATCTTTCAATCAAGACATTACAAACTGGGATACATCTTCGGCCACGACATTTGCGGAGATGTTCCGGGATGCCACATCCTTTAACCAAGCGATCGGTGATTGGAATGTATCCTCTCTTCTCAGCCTGGAGAAAATCTTCTGGAGTGCCGCTGCCTTTAATCAGGATTTGAGCAATTGGGACATTACAGGAGTCAATACAATGGGGCATATCTTTGCTTCTGCGGGTTCCCTGAGCGTGGAAAATAAGAATTTTATCCATCAGGCTTTTTCGAACAACTCAAACTGGCCTTATGACTGGGGGATAGCATCAAACCAGGTGCCGAAATTCCAAAGTGATGGCAACCTGAGCGTTCAGGAGAACCAGGCATTTATCTACGATTTTGAGGCCCTGGATGCGGATGGGGATGTGGTCACTTACTCCCTCAATGGGGGGGGTGATGCTGCCCTGTTTGAACTGATCCCAAGCACGGGGCACTTGGCGTTTATCTCGCTGCCGGAGTATAAAAGCCCGACGGATAAAAATGGAGATAACCTCTACGAGGTGACGCTTCAAGTAAGCGATGGCCAAGCCACTGCATCCCTGAATGTGGTCGTGGAGGTAACCGAAAAAGTTGAAGTCACTCCAAACCAGGCGCCGCAATTCCACAGTGATGGCAACCTGAGCGTTCAGGAGAACCAGGCATTTATCTACGACTTTGAGGCTCTGGACCCGGATGGGGATGTGGTAACCTATTCCCTTCTTGGTGGGGATGATAAAGAATTTTTCAAACTGAATGAAGCAACCGGTGGTCTGAGTTTTATTGCTCTCCGCGACTTTGAAACGCCTGAAGACGCAAATGTTGATAATGTGTACGAATTAACCATTGAGGCAGGGGATAGTATTAAAAACTCTCTTTTGCATGTGAGGGTAGAGGTTTTGGATGTGCCTGAAGACAAAACAGGTGATCCAAGTGGCCCGGATGATTTCTCCCCAGTTGAGATTGGTGGTCTGGAAATGTTTGCCCAGGATGACGGTTGGGCCATTTATGAAGAGACAATTATATTCGATGAACATGGGCAATTTCATGCAGTTATTACCAATGGATACGATAATCCGGTAGCAGGGGGGGAATATAGCTACGCTAAAACAGGTGAAAATAACGCAGACTTGTCTTATGCTGAAGATGGAGGTTATCCTTCTTTCAAATATTCGCTTACCTTTACATCTGATTTATCTGGCACCTACACAAAGGAATCGGACTATGGAGATGCAGTAAGTTTCACCAGTGGCCCTTTTAGTTTCAAGGCGACAGAAAATGGCCCCAGTACCGGTGGTGGAGTGGAAGCACCCGAAAGCTTAGCCGGACTGGAAGTAGAGATTTACTTCCGAGAGTTGATGCCAAATGGTGATTACGAAGATCTGGGAATGGAGGTGGTCAAATTTGGTGATTTTGAAGTAAGTGCCTATGATGCAAATTCCCAGCAAATCGAGTATGAGCCT
>JAQWWZ010000049.1 GCA_029254745.1 Opitutales bacterium
CCCAAGGATTGGATGTGGTTCGACAACTACCCCTGGGTCTATTCCAGCGAGTTGCAGGAATGGCTCTATTTTTATCCCTCCGGTAGTAAGCTCCTGTATTACAGTAATAAGAACAAAGCATGGCGGGAATTTCAGCCGTAAAGTAGGCCTAAATTTTGGGATCCTACCAAATGCTGGTTAGTTAAAAAATCAGTCTTTGCTTTGCATGTATGGTTTGATCAACTAAGATAAAAAGCATGCACTATTTACAATACGCATTATTGACTGTCGCCTGTTGGGGAACCTATGGGGTTTGTATGCACATTGGCTCCAGCAATATGGGAGATAAGGAAAACGGGAGAATCATGGCTTTTCTCTGGGTGGGCCTTGCCTATTTTCTGACCGCGGTAGTTGCCCCCCTAATTATCCTAAAATTCAAGGGGGGGAATATTGCCTTTTGGACATTTCCGACCAAGGGATGGCAGTGGTCTTTATTCGCTGGCACCCTTGGAGCGATTGGTGCGTTGGGTGTATTGCTGGCTTTTGGGAAAATGCCATCCCCTGCGTATGTGCCCGTAATCATGTCGGTTATTTTTGCTGGGGCTCCCATTGTGAATGCGATTGTAAGTACAACGAAAGAGGGTAACTGGTCGTTTGTAAAATTGCCTTTTGTCCTGGGTATCGCTCTGGCTGCAGTGGGGGGGTACTTGGCCACCAAGTATGCACCAAAGCCTCCAAATTCTCCTCCCCCGGTAGCTGTGTCTGATTCCTGAACTTCATCAAAAGGGGAGGGTGATGATGGACTCGTCCGGGAACCAGGAAGTGAGAGACAGATGGGAGCGTAAGCGTTGGGCAAGCTTTGCGGAAAATCTTGACCAAGTGGCCGCATCCAATCCTTTTCAGCAAGTACATGTTTCTTCTCTTAGAGAACGTAATCAGTGGTTTGAATTTGGTGACTTTATCAATGCCTGCCCGTTTACAACCAAAGAAGACCTGGCCAGAGATCGGGAGGAAAATAATCCATATGGAACGAATTTAACTTTTCCTGTATCGGAGTATAAAAAATGTAATCAAACCAGTGGCACTCGTGGTCCCCCCATGACATGGATGGATACCATGGATGATTGGCGTTGGATGTTGGGGAATTGGGACCAAGTCCTGGAAGCCGCCGGGGTACAGTCCGGGAGTCGTTGTTATTTTGCTTTTTCTTTTGGCCCATTCTTAGGTTTTTGGACCGCTTATGACGCGGCCACCCAGAGAGGTTGCATTTGTATCCCAGGTGGTGGTCAAAGTACGCAAAACCGTTTACATACAATATTAGACCAACAGGCAGAATATTTATTTTGTACTCCCACTTATGCGAAGCGATTGACTGGTGTAGCCGAAGAGAATGGGGTAGATCTTTCGAGGCATGGACTCAAGGCAATGATTGTTGCGGGAGAAACTGGAGGTAGCGTTCTTCCTTTGCGGAAACAAATCATAGGAAGTTGGGGGAAGGGGCTGCAAATTCATGACCATTATGGGATGACCGAAGTGGGGCCAGTTGCTTTTGAAACTCCAGGGTATGAAGGTGGATTACGAATTATATTGGATAGTTATTTACCCGAGGTCATTGATCCAGATAGTACGGATCCAGTAGGGGAGGGAGAGCAGGGAGAATTGGTACTCACGACCTTGGGCCGAGTGGGTTGCCCCGTTTTTCGCTACCGTACAGGAGATTTGGTCCAGGCCAAGAGTGGAACCGATGAAATGGGATTGCCGACCTTTGATTTACTCGGGGGTATTTTAGGACGAGTGGATGATATGGTTGTGGTCCGTGGAGTGAATCTATATCCGTCTGCCATCGATGCCATACTGGCTGAATTTCCTGAGATCCTGGAGTATCAGGTGGTCTTCACCAATCATTCATCGATGGTAGAGGTAGAAATTAGGGTTGAGGTAAGGGTTGAAATTTCTCGCCAATTGGAACAAGTCTTACAGGAAGCATTTTCCCTTCGTATACCGGTAACTGTTATGGAAAAAGGGAGCCTGCCTCGCCCTGAGATGAAAGCAAACAGATGGATCAAACTGAAGTAAATTTTTGTGTATGAAAAAAATGATCGAAATTTCTAATCTTTCAAAATCATTTCCGTCCCCAGGTGGTGAAGAAAAAGTGAATGTATTTTGCGGGGTAAACTTCACACTTGAACAGGGAGAATCAGTTGCCATCTTGGGGCCATCAGGCTCGGGCAAGAGTACCTTGCTTAATTTGATTGGCCTGCTGGATAAGCCAACAAGCGGCAAGATTGTGGTCGGTGAAAAGGACCTATCTTCTTTATCGGACCGAGAAGTGGCAGAATACAGAAATCAAAAAGTTGGTTTTGTTTTTCAGTCTCATCATTTGTTACCATCCTGCACGGTACTTGAGAATGTTATGATCCCTGCACTTGCGGGCTTTGGTAAACTTACCAAGGATGCCCTACGGAATCGGGCGGCTACACTTTTGGAGGAGGTGGGGCTCGGTCACAGGATGTCTCATTTACCTAGCCAAATATCTGGCGGAGAAAGACAAAGAGTGGCAGTGGCAAGAGCCTTGATCAATGAACCATCTGTGTTGTTGGCCGATGAACCAACGGGTGCATTGGATAAAAAAAACTCCGACAAATTGATGAACTTATTAAAGCAAGCGAATGAGGACAAAGGGGTAACCTTGTTGATGGTGACCCACTCGAACGATGGAGCAAATTTAATGAAGCAAGCGTATCATTTTAATGAGGGAAGTTTGTTGCAGGATAGATAATGAGCCTTTGGAGGATAATTTGTAGAAACCTACTTTTCTTTCGTCGGCATAATTTAGGTATCATACTGGCTGCTGCCTTGTGTGCAGTTGTGCTAACCGGTGCCTTGACTGTTGGCGATTCGGTAGGTTCTACTTTGCGTAACATCGCAGAGAAGCGAGTTGGTAAGGGGGAAGTCGCCATACTTTCCCCCGACGGGTTTTTTCAGGAAAATTTGGCAGACAGAATACAGGGAAATCTCAAAAACAGGAAGGTTTCAGTGGCCCCACTAGTTTTAACCCGGGGTACACTTTCCAGTCCAGATGGTTCCATTCGAGTATCCAATGTTCAAGTACTTGGGGTTGATGAAAGGTTTTGGAGACTAGCACCAAATTTGCAAGATACCCCGATTGGCAAAGAGGGTGACCAAATTAATTCTTCCTCGTGGAATCCTGATACTTTTTTTGTAAATCAAAGATTGGGTAAGAGATTAAACCATGCCAGTCAGGGTCGGCTTATTTTAAGAATGGAAGAACCCAGCCTGTTTTCAAGAGATGCCCCTTTATCTGGAGAGAGGGATAATAAGTTTATTTCCATGAACCAAGAATTGGGGGAAATCATAGCGGCGGATGGATTTGGTAGTTTTGGCCTTCAGGGGAATCAGAATGAGCCTCTTACTGTTTTTGTTTCCCTGCAAGCATTACAAAAGAAATTATTTAGATCCTTGGATGAAGTTAGCGGAAATGTCAGGTTCGCTAATTTCTTATTGATAGGCGGAAGTGATCAGAGTGAGGTGGATATTATACTGGCAAAAGAGGTAATGGATAAATGCTGGTCCCTCAGCGATGCTGGCATCGAAATTAAAGAATTACCTGCCAGGGCTGAATGGAGCATCCGCACCCGTCAGGTTTTTCTTTCTGATCGATTAGTAAGCCAAGCAAAAAGAGTAAGTAAAAAATCCGCGGGTGTCTTAACTTATCTGGTCAATGCGATCGAAAAAAAGAAAGACAAGAATGAGAGTGCCTTGATTCCATACTCAATGATAAGTGCGGTGGAGCCCAAAAGTGTAGACTTTTTACAGAGTGATTGGGAAGACGATTCCATTGCCTTAAATCAATGGGCGGCTCATGACTTAAATGCGTCTCTTGGGGACTCTATAAGCTTGTCCTATTACACAGTTGGGGAAAGGCGAAAACTGGAGGAATCTTCCAGGGGATTTATTTTGAAAAAAATTCTGCCAATGCCAGATAGCATTTCAGAAAATCAGGAAAGTGGATGGACTCCGCGTTTCCCGGGTTTAAGTGATGCTGAGTCCTGTGGTGATTGGAATACAGGTATCCCAATCGTTCATGAGGTTCGGACAAAGGATGAAGATTATTGGGATGAGTACCGAGGTACGCCCAAGGGATTTATTTCCCTCCGGGCAGGCCAGGAAATGTGGGGAAACCGATGGGGATCATTAACAGGATTAAGGCTAAGTAAAAGTGAGGGATCACGGGAAGAAATTGCGGACCGTCTTCGAAAGTTTTTAGGACCAGAGGATGCGGGTCTGATCATTCGAGACATCAAGGCAGATGCCACCGAGTCGACAGAATCTCCGGTTGACTTTGGGCAATTATTTATGGGTTTTAGTTTTTTTGTTATTCTTGCCGCATTGGCGATTACAGGGATGATCTTTACCTTTTCCATGGAGCAGCGAAGCCAGCAAATTGGACTTTTCCGAGCACTTGGTTTACGAACGAAAGTAATTCGATTCATTTTTCTGGGAGAAGGCTTACTTGTTTCAATAATGGGGTCAGCTCTAGGGGTTCTATTAGCCTCTAGCTACGGTAAAATAATTTTAAATTTATTGAGCGGGCAATGGAGTGGTGCAGTTTCTGGTACCAGTTTTACATATGACGCCACCCTGATTTCTATGTTGAAGGGGGGGATGTTAGCCACCCTTATTTGTTTTCTTGCCATGGCAGGCGCAACCAAGAAATTGTTTAAACTTGAGCCGAGAGAGCTCTTACAGAGTGGGGGTCAAATCTTTCCTTTAAGCACGGTAGGGATTTCGGTTCGATGGAAAAAATATCGCTGGGCAGGTGTAATATGCCTGTTATGTTCCGTTTTCCTTATTTATAACATTGGCATCTCTAACGGGCTTTCTTCCCTTGCATTTTTTGGGGCCGGAGCCTTGGTTCTCGTTGGAGGCCTTTTCTTAATGAGTGCACAACTAGCCAGTGAGACTCAGGGTCAAAGAGAAATCTCAGAAATCTCTGACCTTAACCGTAGAAATATGGGCAGAAGAATGGGGCGCAGTCTTGTGACTGTGGGCTCTATGGCTGCAGGAACATTTCTTGTGGTAAGCACGGGTGCATTTCGCAAGCCTGGCAACATAGCGACCGAAGATTTTAGTTCAGGCACTGGAGGATTTGCATACTGGGGGGAAAGTGCTAGCCCCATTTATGATGACCTTAATGGATTGGAAGCTATTGAGCTTTATGATTTGAACAAAAGTCTTGTAAGAAATACCAAAATTATTCCTCTTCGCTTGCGAGATGGTGATGATGCCAGCTGTCTCAATTTAAACAAAGCACTGCGACCTAAGATCTTTGGAGTAAACTTAAGTGATTTCAAAAACCGCTTTCAATTTGTTGACGGAAATTGGTCAAGTTTGAATCGGCAAATAGGTGGCGGTGTAGTGCCAGCTGTCGTTGATCAAAATACATTGCTGTGGGCACTCAAAAAGAGCCTTGGCGATCGAATGCAATTTATGAATGGCGAAGGGATTTCCTTTGAGGTTGAACTGGTTGGCTCACTGAAAGGGTCTATGTTGCAAGGTGTGCTTCTCATAAAGGAAGAAGATTTCCTTAATAAATTTAGCCAGCAGGGGGGGTACCGAAGTTTCATGTTATCCGGCAAAAAAGAAGATGCACGAAAAGTAGCCCGTCATTTGGAGGATAGGATGTACCAATATGGTGTAGAGTTTTGTGATTCAGGAGAAAAGCTAGCAGAGTTACAGAAAGTGGAAAATACCTACCTTTCAATTTTTCAAGGTCTTGGTGGTCTAGGTATGCTCATTGGTACATGCGGCCTTGGTTTAGTAGTTGTACGAAATCTTATGGAAAGAACCCAGGAATTTGCACTTTTTGAAGCTCTCGGATATCAACTGACTGAGATTCGTAAACATGTATTTTGGGAGCATGCCAGACTTGCGTTTTGGGGGATTGCTCTTGGTTCACTTTCAGCGGTCACCGGGATCGCTCCTGCTTTAGTAGGCGAGGGAATGGGGGATTCGGGTTTAAGTTTTCTTTGGTTTTTTACCGCACTTGCATGTCTTGCTTTTTTATGGATCAGGGTGGCGGTTTTCTTACCCTTACGGGCAAGTCAGCTTCATTTTTTGAGAAATGAATAAATTTGGATTCCAGCGCTTTCTGAACGCAATGAGGTGTCTGTTCTTTGCCTTGTATTTATTGATTGGACATTCATGTCGTCAACCGGGTGAACGGGTTAAGAATTATCCGCCCAGCCCTGTACAAAATACCCCATTGATAGAAACAATACCGATTGTGGCTCAGGAAGAATGGAAACTTGAATTTTCTG
Source organism: Opitutales bacterium (assembly GCA_029254745.1). Taxonomy (GTDB): domain Bacteria; phylum Verrucomicrobiota; class Verrucomicrobiia; order Opitutales; family Seribacteraceae; genus Seribacter. The sequence goes on from JAQWWZ010000049.1 coordinate 6,321, forward strand.
AGGAATTTTCTGATAGCATAATAGGGCAAGAGCCTGAAACACTATTTATTTTAGACGGAGCTTACACTGTTCAAGCCCACAAGGAACGAGATAAAGTCTTGGCATTGCCAGGTACGCCCACGGGGGATTACGGTGTACTTTTCGGGCGAAAAATCAAAGAAAAAGCTCTTGAGTTGCGTTTTTCATTTTTTTCTACCTCACAAGGTCGTCGTATGCCTTCTGTGGCTGCAAGTATTGGCGGTGTTCGGGGGCTCCGACTCCGTCTTAACCCTGCCGCCCGCAACCTTGCTTTGTCCTTGGACGAAGTATTCCTTACAGAAATTCCATTTACTTGGAGGGGTAATCAGTGGTGGTCGGTTCGTTTTCAAGTCATCCCAGCTGGCGAAGTGCAGGCAAAAGTTAAGTTATGGCCATCGGCCGAACAAGAACCTGTAAGTTGGGCGTTTACTAAGTTTTTTAAGGTTGAGTATAAAGGTGGGAAATGCGCCTTATGGGGATTCCCCTATGCCGGTACATCCATTCTTTTTGACGACATCAGTATATTATCAAAGTAAAAACTTTATAAGTTCAGAAATTTAGGACTTATTGTCACAAGATCTTTTTTGGCGTACTAAACTCCGTATTTATGCCATGTTTGGTAAGCATTTCTTGCTTTCTAAAATGAGTGGAATTTTGTATAAGGAAGAATTGCCCGTGTATAATCTAAACCGAGTTTTTTTACTATCATTCGGAATCATTTGTCTTATATTGATTCCGTTTTTTTGGGGAGCAGTTCATTTTTTAGATTATATTGCTTTTGAGAATTTCATTGTTCGACTTACTTCATCTAAATTTGTGGGTTACCCTATTCCTGAACTTGTTGGCTCTAGTAATCAGGTACCCTTACAAGAAAATATTTCTCATTTCAAAAATATATTTGTTAGCCTTCTTTCTTTTTACGGTATTTTTCTAATTTCTATAAGTTATGTGCCGACATCAGGGAAAAGGTGGAAACTATTTTCACTATCTCTCGGCTTTCCTCTTTTATTTATCCTTTTTGGATTATGGCTAAAGTTCATCAATGATGATCACATTATTGGAACATTCGAAAAACAACAACTTTTCCAATTTACTTACATTCTTATTATCGCGACAACCTGCTGTTTTTTTATTGGTTTCCGTAAACCTAGAATCAAAAATCGTAAAAAAGCTCAGGCTAAACCCTACATAACAATTGATAAAGTCTCCCCAGCCGAGAAAAGTCAGATAGTACCACCTTCTACGGATTTAACATTAAATGATGATGAACCCTCTGGTGAGGAGGAATTGAAGCAAGAGTCTAAAGAAGTAAATGGGAGCGGACCTGAGGAAATTCCTATGACAGAAAATATGGCTGAACCTTTGAATGAAGAAGGAAATGGCAATCAATTAGATGGAGTTACACCCGAAGGCTTGCAGGAAGAATTGCAGGAAAGCTCAGACCAAATTGATGAGCTTGAAAACAGTGTTGAAGTTAAGACTGAGGAAGAAGTGCAGCGAAATGTTGAAAATGTTTTACCACCCCAGGAAATTGTTCCCCCTGGTGAAAATATACTTCCTCCCCTGGAATCTTACGAACCAAGCGAAGAAGCTTTCCCTCAAGAAGAATCTGTCGGGGATGGGAGCAAGGTGGTTGCTGAGGCAGCCGGAAAACCTAATTAATACTTGGAATGAAATCGTTTATTTCTACCTTACTTGGATTAACTTTACTCGTTTTTACTTTAATTATTTTAGAGGGAGCCTGTTTTCGTCTCGTAGAGAATTATGCAAACTCTAGGTTGGAATTTGCTTGGGGTAAACCGGGGCAGGGAATGTTTCATTCTGTCCTTAAAAAGCTTCCTTTAGATCATTTTATTCCTCCACCCGGTCCACTTTTATCACCATCGGCAAGGATGCACTTAGAAGATCAGTATGCAACTTCCCTCATGAGCTTTGGTCGGGCGACACGCGATCGTTTGCAGGAAGAGCTTGAAACCTCAGTTGACCCCCTTGCCGCTTTTGAAATAAAAGATATTGGCGTCGCCAAACATGTTGTTTTACCGGGTCTGCAAATCTCAGCTACCTTAAAAGAAGTAAAGATGAAGATGGCTCGAAGGGTTGGCGATCCAATGGAGTATGCCAAGGGTATGGTCATGCGGGTGGTTACCTCCAAAGAAAAACACATCTTAGAAGAAGAATTTGCCCGTTTAGAAACTGTTTTCAAATTTATCCTGGAAAAAGGACTTGCCTGTGCCGTGATCTCCGCTTCTTCACCCCAGGAACTTGTGAGCATTTCGAGGAATTTAACTCGGCAAAACCCAATGATTGCTCGAGATTTATATGTATGGGGAGATGATGAAGCAGCCGATATTATTTTAGAGGTTGTGCAAGGAAATCCAGCCTTATTTCAAACGATAATGGCATGTAACCCGCAAGCCATTCCTGCTCCTCGTGTAAAAGGCATGCCTTGGATTCTTATGGGGATTCCTTCAGCCAATGAATATAACGACGAAAAGCTTTTAGAGTTTCTTTCATGGGTGGATCGAGGACGTGATGCAGATAAGCTTTATCCATCAAGGCTTGGTGGATTACTCAGGGTTTATGAAAAAGAAAACAGATCCGACTTCGAGTCTTTTGCCATCCCTTACCTTTTTGAAAGTTTGGAATATTTTGATCACTCTGAATCTCCTCGAGAGGCTCCCGTACAGTTGATCGAGGGAGTGACCGAAATAGACGGATCAACAGTGAATATCGCATTCGATGGTAAAGCAGAGCCTGCCTTTGATTTATTTTCATTGGAAGAGAAAATGCAGGACATGGAAGAGGGTGACGAAAGTTCACTTGTTAATTTTGCGACATTCGACTGTGAGATTATCCGTGGCTATAGACTAATTCATGCAGATGATCGTAATCTTCAAAAGGTCTCAAATCGAGACCTCGTGCTTAAGCTAGGATTAGGTTTTGAACAAATGGGAGATGAAGTACTCAAGAAAATTGGTAAGAAAGACCCTTTGTTTTTAAGATTTTATAACTCTTTAAGTGAGGTTCAAGAAACCCCTTTCAATTAAGTCTAATCTTTAAATGAATCTGCTAACTCCGGGGACAGGAGGGGGGGGTACACCTAAAGGTGTATCCCAATTAAAATGTGGGGGTGATAAGTCTTCTTTTGAATGAAGTGCATCTTGGTAGGTAATTTTCTGTCCAGTGTAAGCAACCATTCTTCCCATGATCGCAACCATTGTACTTTTGGCTGCCTTTTCACCATCATTAAAAGGAACACCATCACGAATGGATTTGAATAAAGTATTATGTTCGGTTTGGTACATATCATTATTTTCACCGCGATATCTCCATGAATTTTCACCTGCCATTATCGCATGGCGATTCTTGGCTGAACATGATCCTTTCGAACCAAAGATTTCAACTTCATAACTTGCGACGGCACCATTTTGTTGCCTTGAAAAATGATAGCCTCTCGCGCCTGTTTCCCATTGATAAACACAGGCAAAATGATCGTAAATATTTCCGTATTTATCTGGATCATTGTATACCTGTCTTCCACCTGAACCTTCTGCACTGGTGGGTGCTACATCTCCCATAGCCCATTGCATCATGTCGATACAATGAACAGCTTGCTCAACAATAGAATCACCAGACAGCCAAAGGTGTGCATTCCAGTTCCTTATCTGAGCTTCAAGGTCGCCCCATTCATTTTCCCGCTTTTTCTTCCAAATTTCACCACCATTGTAGGTGCTATACATGGAGCTCAAGTCTCCGGCATCACCATCTAATATTCTTTTAAAAACTTCTTGCTTGGGGTTGTGGTGTCTCCAACAAAAACCAGACATGAAGCTCAAATTTTTATCCTTTGCTTTCTTGGCTAGTTTAATGACTTTTCGCACACCTGGGGCATCGACAGCAACTGGTTTTTCGAAGAAGCAATGAACACCTTTTTCAATCGCATATTCTAGGTGTTGGGGCCGGAAATTTGGTGGTGATGTTAAGATGACCACATCAACGCCGGAGTCTATAACTTTTTTGTAAGCATCAAACCCAACGAAAGTAGTCTCTGGCGTAACTTGGTACTTTTCCCGGCCGCGGGATTTTAAAATTCTACTTCTTAATTTAATCCTGTCTTCAAAAAGGTCACCAATGGCAGTTAGAGCAACATGAGGGTCAGCATTCATCGCTTGTGCCGCTGCTCCGCTGCCTCTTCCACCAATTCCCACTAATCCAATTTTAATGGTCTTATTATTCGTTGCTGCTTTAGTTAAGTATGGAGCAGATATCATGGCTCCAGCGGATAATAGTGAACTGGATGTAACGAATCTTCTGCGGGTTTGAATTTCTGATTTCATAATTTAGGATTAGAATTAATCCAATGTTTTGGAAAGTATAATGAGTCATTAAGCAGAATTTTTTTCATACAAGTAAAATCTCGTTGTTATGCCGTATTTTGATCAAGTACCTTTTCTTGGATCTTCTTGAATGACTGTAGTGCACGCCTAAAATTTTGGATTTTATTTAAAATACTAGATCTAAACATCATACATAGTGAATAATTTCATTGAAATTGTAATGGATATTATGAGATTATTTTTTTTTGCTTAGTTTAGTTGAAGTGGAAGTATTGCATTCAGCCATAATCAAAACCAAATTTTAAATATGTTAAACGAATGAACACTAAAATTCTTTGTGTAGATGACGAAGAGTCGATCCTTCGCGGGTTCCAATTAAATCTTAGAAAAGATTTTGAATTGCATATTGCTGCCAATGGAAGAGAGGGCTTAGAAGTTTTTCAGCAAGAAAAAGGTTTCGCAGTCGTTCTCTCTGACATGAGAATGCCAGAAATGGACGGTGCCACCATGCTGAGTAAAATCAAGGTAATCGATCCAGAAGTGGTAACAGTCCTCTTAACCGGACATACTGATTTCGAGTCTGCTATGGCAGCAGTTAATGATGGAAATGTTTTTCGGATGCTTTCCAAACCTTGTCCTCCTGAAACTTTGATAAAAGTTTTAAAGGATGCTTTGGCTCAACATGAATTAATAATCAACAAACGAATTTTATTAGACCAAACATTGCGTGGTGCGGTCGATGCACTAGCTCAATCATTAAGTACAGCTAAGCCGTTATTTTTTGGAAGAGCGCAAAGAGTAAAACGTATTGCCAAAGAAATTGGAGAAGAATTAAAAATACCAAATCTTTGGAGGTTAGATGTTGCTGCAGTTTTTTCTCAGCTCCCCTACATTTCGATTCCTGAAACTGTAAGCGAGGATGTCTATCAAAACCGTAAGCTTAGTTCTGAGGTTAAGGAAATGGTAAAAAAACTTCCGGAAGACACACAAAAAATTATAAAAAAAATTCCGGGTCTCGAAGAAGTTGGGGAAATTCTAAATAAACTCGATATTCAATATCGATTTGAAACTGCTGATAGCGAAGGCATTCGATTATCGGCATCGATTTTAAAAGTTGCTCTTGATTATGATTATTATGAGCAGCAGGGCCATGAAAAGAATTTAATCGTACAAACACTTGTAAGTCGTACGAACGATTACGATCCTGTTATTACGGAATCGCTTTCCAAACTTCTCTTAATTTCTGAACAGTCATACCGTTTGGAAGAGATCTCCACTAGAAAGTTAGAAATAGGAATGAGATTGGCTCAGGACTTAAAAGTGGATGATGGATTTCTTGTTGCTTCCTCGGGAGCGGATATTGATGGACAATTGCTTAAGGTTATTCGAAATTACGATTCTTGTTATGAAGAAAGCCCATTCCCCAAGAAAATTCAAGTGACTGTACCATCATTAGCAGTCTGATCCTTACAGTTTGAAAGTACGGTCATATATAGCACTTCTTACTGCAGGAAGCCTGGGGGGGGCAATTTTTATTGCGTTACTTGGATGGTTTACATTTGCAGGATTAAACCAAGCAACGAGTGAATTACAGGAGGAATCAAAGAAAACTGGAGATTCCTCAGAGGAGTATTCCGATGTGCGGGCATTTTTGCAAACGACTCGAGGTATTTTCGTAGCCCTTGAGATTTACCCTAAGAACTACCCGGGTGTCTTTAATGTGGCGAAAGAAAATATGGTTGTGGCCAAGGAGGGGCTAAACAAAATTGGCCAATATCCCAATTATGAGAAGCAATTGTTGGAGCCGATCAAAAAAGACCTTCAGGAAATTGAGCAGAATATAGTACAAATGGAAAAACTTTCACCTTGGGTGCAAGACTCAGGCTGGACTCAGCGCAATATAAAAGCACGAGCTGCCTATGAGAAAACTAGGGATGAATTAAAAAGAAGTCTCGATAATCTCGAAGTGGTTGCGGAGGGAGTGAAAATTGAATCTGAACAAGCGATGTCTGCGAAGTGGGAAAAGTTAAGGTCCAGGGAAGATAGCGGGAAACTACTTCTCATTGTTACCGGATTCATATATTTTATATTTGTTTGTTTTTTAGCTTTCGTTACTTACAAGGGTTTTGCCAGTCCGATTAAAAAGTTAGAAGATGCAGCCAGGAGGTCGATTGAATTTCAAAAACCATTTACTCACAAAGAGTCTGGGCCTTATGAAGTTCGCTCAGTTACAAGACAGCTGAAGGGGCTCATTTCTGGCCTTGAAGGAACCGTTAGGCAAAGAACCGCTGCACTTGAATCAAGCAATCAAAAGCTACAGGCAGAAATGAAGCAGAGAATAGAGTTGGAGACGCAACTTGTTCATGCTCAAAAAATGGAAGCGGTAGGACAATTGGCTTCAGGTATAGCTCACGAAATTAATTCCCCTTCTCAATTTGCTAATGATAACATCCTTTTTTTAAAGGATGCGGTTGAGGGTTTTATTGCAAAAATTGATCAAACGGAAAATTCTCCAGATGAAAAAGAAATTTCTTTTCTGAAAGAAAATGCACCCGAAGCCGTTGCTCAAGCCAAAGAGGGTATTTCTCGAATTACGACCATCGTAAAATCAATGAAGAATTTTGCATATCGTGATGCTGAGTCTGCAAAAAGACCAAACGACCTTAACCAAGCAATAAAATCTACAACCGTGGTGGCAACTAATGAATGGAAGTATCATGCCGATTTACAACTTCAATTGGATGAGGATTTGCCACTCGTACCATGTAATGTAGGGGAAATTAATCAAGTAGTTTTAAACTTGATCGTGAATGGAGCGCATGCCATCAGAGATCGTTTCCAGGAAGGTCAAAAGGGAACACTGATTGTTAAAAGCCAGTATTATCCTGATGCGAATTGTGTCATTATTTCCATTGCTGATAATGGAGGGGGAATTCCGGAGAAAGTAAAAACCAGGATATTTGAGCCTTTTTTTACGACAAAAGAAGTTGGAGTTGGCACAGGGCAGGGGCTAGCTATTGCCCATAATGTGATCGTTAAATCTCACAAAGGACAACTGTGGTTTGACACGCAGGATGGGCAAGGCACAATTTTCTATATCAAATTGCCAATGGAGCAAGAAGTTGCGAGCTAAGGAATACTTACCGTGTTTCTTTCTATTTTACATTTATTGATTTGGGTTTTTATAAGCTTTTTTTTGCTAGCCTGCTCAGAGTCCGTGGAAAAAGAAGAGAACCCTGTACCATACCTTGCTTTTACGCCTTATTTACCTCCTGTTCTTACCCAAAAAGACGAAAAAAAAATTGATCTAAATTATTTCGCGAAAGTTAAACCCGGCGAATTTATTATGGGTAGTCCTGTAAATGAAATAGGGAGAAAAAAAAATGAGAAACAACACCGCGTTCAAATAACAAAAGAGTTTTTTATTTCAAAATTTGAAATTACTATCCGGGAATGGAATGAGATTTTAGGGGAGTACCACCGAAGAGAAGCACAGTTTTTTGTGCCTGACGAACATGACCATCTTCTCGAATGGTTTTATAACAATAGAAAAAATAATCCATTGAGGGATTTGATATTAGATAAAGTTACAAAGGTTGAGGAAATTGACAGCTTTATTTCAAAATTTTAGGTATACAGGAAAAATCGAGAAAATAAAATGATACTTGATCTAGGAGAACTAGGGTCAGTGATAAAGGTCTTTGACCAACTTCAGCCGCAAGAGATACAGATTCGTGCTTTATCTAAACAGGAAATAACCTATAAATTGCAAATTTTAAAAACATTGTGGGTAAACCATATCAATCTACCTGTGACGGACATCTCTTACACCCAAGCCCTTCAGTATTGTTACAAGAAAACTTCACTGGCTCGTGAGCAGGGTACACTTCCCCATCAGTTAATCTTTCGCCTTCCGACCGAGGCCGAATGGGAATACGCATGCCGTGCCGGCAACAAGGGAGTGAGCGGATTGGAAGAAGGAAATCAATTGTCAGGCTTGATTGCCAATATTAACGGGGGGAGCCCAAGTGCCAATATCGGTAGGGTAACCGCTTTTATCAACCGAAATAAACTTACTCCAATCTTACCAAGCAACCCTAAGTTTTCTCCCAATGCGTGGGGCATTTACGACATGCATGGAAATGTCAAAGAATGGTGCTATGATTTTTATGCTGATTACCCAGCAGAAACCGTACTTGACCCAATCGGTCCAATTCGTGGAGTTAATCGTGTCATACGAAGTGGTAGTTTTTTGCGTACTGCTATCTCTGCACGCTCAGCTTGCAGAGAAAGCCTAGAGCCTTCCTGGAGGGGTTCTGAAATAGGGTTCCGCGTAGTCTTAGGGTATCCCCTTAGATAATGTTTTGTCCAGAGTGGGGAGCCACTTTTTTAGATATGGCTTTATAGTTTCTACGGGCAGGGCAAAAGTGCTGACCCGGTCTACTCTGGCAATATTGATACCGATACATTTTCCTTTTAAGTTGAACAAAGGACCACCCATCCCTTCTTTGGGGAGGGGAAGATCATGTTGAAGAATGAGGGGGAAATTATCTTTTCTTTTTGATACAGGCCCGCTCATTTGAAGGTTTCGATTAAATAATTCAAAAGTTACCGAGTTATGTCCCAGCGTTACCTTTAGTTGCTTCTTTTTGTTATTTCGCAAAATTTCTAAGGTAATCATATCTCCTGGATCCTTAGACGAAACAATTTGGATCACTTGATTTTTTCTTAGTACTCTTCTACCATCGACAGAAAGGATGAGATCCTGTGCCAGTAAGCCAGCACGGTCGGCTGCTGCTTGGGGGACAACCTCATTAATTTCTATACCCCCGTTTTCTTTCCCGTCTCTTCCCAGCATCACACCCATGACGCCTCCCTCTCGACCTATAGTGCGAGGGTTTCCGCTTGTTATACCAATTCGAATTTCTTGAAGTCCGGGGTAGGGAGAGAAAACCCAAGAGGCAGGGGAGGTTTGATTTCCTTCTTCCCATTCTACGCAATCAAACTCTACTTGTTGTGAAATCAATTGATATAAAGCCAAATCAATTTCTTCAAATCGCTTACGTATTTTTAGTGGAAATGATTCTCCGTTGTGCATAGTGGCTTCTCTTGCCCCAACGCAAGAGCTCGCTTTAGTAATGATGTAACCTTCTGCATTGATTAAAGTACCAAGAGCAATCAGTTTGTTGTTACGCATTAATCTGACCGTAGAATGGAGAGCTTTTGATTTCCCTGGACCAAACGCATCTTGAGTTTTGATTCCGTTGAGCCGAAAAGCTGGTTCGAGGGAATTGGTTTGGTTTTGATCTTCGCAAAAAGCTGGAGTATTCCAAGTCACAAAAAAGAGCAGGGCTATATGTATCAGATTAAAATGCATCGAATTATTCAAACCTAGAGCCAAGTTTGAGTTTGAGTGTAGCTGTCGACATCTGACGCTGATACTCGATTTTAATTTCATCCTCTGGCTCTTTGCCCGAAATAAAAATGGTTAGTTTTTCTCTGTTTCTTATAACTTCATCATCGATTTTTAAGATGATGTCATTTTCTTGAAAGCCAGCCTTTTCAGCAGCAGTTCCCGGAATAACAGATTGGATTACAAGGCCCTGGTCACTTTCTTCGCAAGCAATACCGAGAAATCCTCCTTGCTCAATATTTTCGAAAGTGAGCAAGTCCTGCTCGCGAAAAAACTCCCAATTTTCTTGGAACGACTCAATTGGAACATGAAAATTTTGGTCAGGTTCATTGGAGATTCGACTATGAATGGCGATAACTTTTCCCTCGAAGTTAAATAAAGGTCCACCTGAATCGCCTCCAAGTAATCGGCTATCAGTCTGCATGGTTTCATCTTTTTTTTCGATAATACGACCGATCCTAACAACCAGACCTCTTTCAATATCAAACCCACCAGGATGGCCTAGGCCGAAACACCAATCTCCGACTTTTGAGGAGTGAAGCTTTGGGATTTTTACATAAGGCCAAGGCCCAGGTTCCTTAATTTGGAGCATACCGGCATCTGAAATCTCTGAGCCGCCTAAGCTGACCGCGTTAGTCCGTCTTCCATCAAGCAGTCGGACTTCCATATTAACTCCGGTTCGGCCAATGACATGTGCCGCAGATAAAATGAGACCATCAGGAGAAACAATCACCCCACTACCAGCTCCATCATTTGCTTCAATCGAAACTAAAGCTTTTTGAGTCACCGGTATGAGCTCTTGCAATCTTGCCTGAATGGCAGCTAGGTCGGCCCTGTTTTCCGGTACTTTTTTTTCCCAAGCCTGTTGATCAACAACCTCAGAAAATCCAATAACTCCGGAAAAAAAGAAAGTAAGCAGGATGCGTTGGAAGGGAAGGGGCATGGTACCAAATAAGTCACCAATGGAATAACTCGCAAATTTTATTATTTCAGGGTTTTAATTTGAGAGTGGAAAGTGTTCGTTCACACAAGTGGGAACTTGTTCCTTTTGATAGATAATAAAGTCGTAAATTTGCTTCATTTATTGAATGGAGATTATATATGTTTCGAGGAAGTAGTAGAGGGACTTGACTAATTATAATATCGGGAAGGTATTGCTTTGCTTGGCCTTCGTTCAAGATAGCTAGCGAACTTTCGATTTCTTTGGGTTTTTGAAAATTGATATCGTAAGTTGCGCCTTCTCTTGCTCTAAGTGACTGTAAAGAGGGTGTTATCCTAGATTTGAATTGTGTGTCGCAAAGGATTTTAATTTCTGGAGTTGCTCTCCATTTATCCCCATCTACTCCAATCCACTTATCTTGAGCAAAATAAAACTGTCCACGGCTAGGGGCAGCAAGAAAGCGAGCAAAGCGAATAGTATCGATCGGTCTTTTAGATAATTTACTTACTTGGGCATGGATTGCGGATCTTGAGAAAATTTTGTTAAGACCTGAACGATTTGGGTGATAAGCAAGGGGGATTTTTTCTGCAGATAAACTTGAAATCATTTTGTTATATGAATGGTTGGAATCTGTGGATAAAAAAAGATCAGGCCAAGGTTCTGAGTTACTGGTCAAAATTTCATCCATTTTATAAACGGAAAAGTATTGAATCTTTACCGATGTTTTCATTTCTAGTTCATAGTCATTTTTAGCTAAATCAAGAGCATTCCTCATACAGTCTTCGGCCCAAACCTGAAGAGGTTGACCAGAAGAGAAGTCTTTTTTCTGGGGCATCTTTTCCCAAACCACAAACATGGAAGCTAAGACAAACATAGACAGCAGCGAAAGGGAAATTCCTGTGTACTTTGGTGTTTTAAAAATCTTTTGAAAATCTTGAGACATTTGGTTGTTTATCCATTTTTTGCCCTGAGTTGAGGACCATGTAAACAAAGCTAGTGAACTTTTATTTTCGAAGAGTAATCCCAAAAGCGATAACTTGATGAATCCTGTATGTGGTAAAGCCAGCTTTGGGTATAATTTCGAAAAAAGTAAGGGTATAATTCTTTGGTTGTGTAAAGCCACTGGAGCTCTGAATCATAAAACCAAATGGTGTCTACTTCGTTGGATTCTCCATATAACCACCCCAATTTTTGGTGGTACAACCAGGGAGAGTTTTCTGGGTTATAAAACAAGCCAAACCAGGTAGATTCATACCAAGCATTACCTAGATCATTTAACTCATTTGGAGTAAAATACGATGGGATGGATGCTTCCTTTGCTTCTACATTTACAATTAATGTATAAGTCGGAGTTGCACTGCCTGCGTAGCCTTGGTACCGGAAGCCTGTAATTTCAATAGTATAATTTCCAGCTTGAGAGACTTTACCCGATACTCGACCTGATCCGTAACTTAGGTCTGTACTAAGACCCTCAGGTAAGCCCTCAATTTCAAAACTTTGTGCAGAGTATCTGGATGTATAGAACTGGTAGTCGAGCTCTTCTCCAACTTTTAAAGTAATTGAACTTCCTAAATTAGATTGTACTTCGGTTGTGGCACCAGATAATGCATGAGTTACCATCACTCCTGTTGTCGCAGGGAGCCATGCATGGATTGATTTCATTAAGCAGGGGACTGGTTGTAGTAAAACCCCGGAAAACGAAACAAGTTTTGGCAAGACAGATCGGGTTTCAACCAAAACAAGAAAGGAAATAAACAGCCTGATTTTTTTCATCTTAATTACACCCACATCCACTGCCGCCTGCTCCTCTTCCCCCCCTTGATGCTTCTCTTGAAAAGTAGGCATGATCGTTCATTTTTATCGAGAGCGGGTCGCGATCTGTCTTCATAACAAAATCCGCATGATGGTACCTATCCAGTGGGCTAACAGTAACTTTGGGTGAACAACCGATAAACAGGAGGTAAGCTACAGGTGCTAGGTTAAGCGCTCTTTTCATAGATGACATAATCATAAAATCTGTTGCTGGTACAGGAGGAATTAACTGATTGGATACAGCCCTCTGTATCCCATTCCGCTTCAATCATTCGCATTCCTGCTTCAATACCACTCAGTAAACAGGTTGTTGAAAGAATACCAGATTTCAGACAGCTCGGGCTGATAATAGATGCGCTAAGATCAGAATGAATAGTGGGGTAGCCAGTACGGGGGTCCAAAGTATGACCATAGCGCTTTTTACTCATATCGAAAAATTTACGGTAATTTCCTGACGATGCCAGGGCATGGTTTTTGAGCTTCAACACATAAGCAGGTTGACCCTCTTCGTTGGGCTTTTCAATACCTACCCTCCAAGCTTCATTTTTATCTGCCTCCCCTGAAGCAAAAATATCTCCACCAAAGTTGATGAGAAAACGTTGATAACCCTGGTTTTTTAAAAGCTCAGCTACTTTATCGACAGCCAATTCTTTACCAAAGCCGCCAAAATCGAGGCCCATGCCTGGCTGGGCAAGAAAAATCTTGGTTTTTGTGAATTCTACCCATTCCCAGTTTACAAGATTACGGGCTTCAAGGATTTGGTTTTCATTTGGTACACTCTTGATGGCTTTTGCTTTTTGCCATAACTGAGTAAGTGGCAGACAAGAGGGGTCAACAGCCTGCTTGCTTTGAAAGAAAGTAAAAGTGGCAGCTCTCAATACTTCATAGTCTTCTGTGGTAATAGAAACCTCATTCTTTCCTGCTGAGAGATTTACTTTAGTGACCCAGCTATTTTCAAGATAGCGAGAATAGCGCTGTTCGAAATTATTAACCCATAAGACTACTTGTTCGGAGATAAAGTCCAGGTTCTGATTTTCAGAATATGGAAGTAGGAGGCTGCAATTCGTACCAAATGCTTGAAAGCACAGTTGTGCACATTGTTCATCTTTTCTCAGGCTGTAAGGCTTGGTATTTTCTCCTAATACTGCCATTGAAAGCCGAGTGTGAAGACATTTGCATCCGGATAAACTTTTTGATCAGTAACCCCATCTTTTCCCTGCGTAAAATACCGATCGAATCCGGCATCGATGATCATGTCATCTTGGAGGAAATAAGAGAGTTTGAGGGAGACAGTTTGAGATTCAAAAGAAGACAATCGATGGTCTGCGGAATAGTATGGCCCAGTGGTTGGATTGGGGGAGATCATATATGTTTCAAATTTTTGAACTTGTGGGTTGTAAAAGAATGCCTGCTTCTGGCAGTAGAAGCGGTAACTGGTGGAGTATGCCCAATGGTCTCCCCATTTTTTGATTCCTTCAAACTCAAGGGTATGTCCGCTCAAGTCATGGTTATCTTCGAAATACCTGTAACGCATATGAACACCCGCTTTAATCCAATCCAGGTATCTTGAGATTTCAGAATAAAAAACAAAAATTTCTCTTTCATCTGGTCTGTTTTCAGGTTCTAGGTTGATAATGGGTACTGGAGACATGTCCACTGGAATCCTTTTATACGGATCACTGAGATATCCACTTGGAAAAGAATATGATAAATTGAAGGCTATCGATGTAAATTTATCTAAAACACGTTGAATACCTAGTGAGAGAGTTGGATTATTTTTGCCCACAAAATCCCCATTTATATTTTTGACTGAATCATCCTGGAGAGAAAATCCGGAATTTATAATCAGGGTATCAGCTGCCAATTTGTGGGCATATTGGAGGGCGTAACTTCTGGAAAAATAATCAGGTTCATCACTGATGCCATACTCAAAGCTCAGGGAGTAGTTTTCTGTATTTTTACTACATGTAAATAGACCAGCCTTTCTTACTTCCTCTGAAACAATGTTGAGCCATTCGTTGGGATCGCTGGCCTTGCTTTTTTCCGGAGGTAATCCGTTTGGTGTTGCCCCAGACCAGGAATCAATTGTGCCCAGAAATTCGATCGACCATCCTTCCTGTAGTGCCATTTCAGTCTCGGCATACCATGACCTTACCTCGACCCGATCGTCATCCTCCAGCCATTCCCGATATTTTGCCCGTAATGCATTTTGTCCGTTCCCTTTATCTGTAAACAGATGAAAAGATAATAAAGTACATACCCAAAGCTCACGCATTGCCTTATTCTTGATCAAAAATTAAGGTGGTCAACCTTTCAACCCATAGAACCAAATAATTTTCAATTCCATAAAGGATAAATCAGCCTAGACAAGTTCGATTGTTGCTGTTTTGAGCATTTGCTTAAAGGGTCTCCTTTTTAGGTATTGTAGTGCCTCTTTGGGTCGCACCCACTTTCTTGCTCTAAAGGTAGACTCAGGCCAATCCTTAAATACCTTGGATACTTGGAGAGGATAGAAGAAGAACTTGGTGGTTCCCACTTTTATGGCGTAGGGAGTGGGAGAAATGTCACCTGCTATGCCTGCCTCTTCATAGGCTTCAACTTGAGCGGTTCGAGTGGGGCCAAGCCGTTTGATTAAATTGCCTTTTGGAAATACCCATTTTCCTCCTGATGTGGATACGATCAAGAATTCAACTTTTCCTTGTGAATTTTGTCTGTAGGGGATTACTCCCCATTTTTTTGTTACTTTCATCCCGCTTTTTGAAATTCCAACACCATATCAAAAACTAGCCGTTACACTCTTGGAAACAAGGAAATTCAAAATAGAAGAAAGGACTAACCAGAAAAAAAAGTATTTCGAAAAATTAGTACTTCTTGCTCTTATTTTAAATTGAAGTAACCATAAAAGCCGGAAAATGTTACATATATCTAATCTAAAGAAGGGCTTTCAGCGGACCGGTGAAATTTTTTTGCCTGTGGTAAGTATTGATGAGCTTGTATTAGAAAAGAGTAAGATGGTTGCAATACACGGAGAAAGCGGTTCAGGAAAAACAACATTTTTAAATTTGATTGCCGGCCTCTTAGTTCCAGATGAAGGAAAAATTTACTTAGACGGCATTGCATTGCATGAATTGACAGAAAGTAAGAGAGACTTTCTTCGGGCAACATCTATTGGTTATATCTTTCAATCTTTTCATTTGTTACAAAGTTGTTCCGCTCTGGAAAATTTATTGATTGCAATGAGTTTTGGCGGCCAAGCAAATCAAGCAAAAGCCAAAGAAATGCTAGATCTGGTCGGATTAAAAGACCGCATGAGCCACAAGCCGGGAGATATGTCGGTTGGCCAACAACAAAGAGTTGCCCTTGCCCGTGCCTTAATTAACCAGCCATCCTTATTGCTCGCCGATGAACCTACAGGTAATTTGGACGCCCAAAATGCCCAAAATTCATTGAATCTTATGAAGGAGTTGTGTGCTTCCACGGGAGCTAGCATGATGATTGTGAGTCATGATCCGTATGTGATCCATGCCTTTGATCATCAAGTTGCGTGGGATGACTTAAACCTAGTTTCCAAGCACCAAACATGTTCATGATAAGGCCGGGCTTGAGCATTGTGTTATTTCTTGCCTTACGGGGTGTTCGTAAACATGCGTTTTCTTCTTTTCTTGCAATCTTTACTATCGCTATGGCAGCCGGGCTTTTTTTAAGCACCTGGAAAATAAATGACGAAACCAGGCGTGCATTTAATCACTCATCAAGTGGCTTTGACGCCGTGCTAGGAGCGAGGGGTTCCAAGCTCCAGATAATTCTTAATTCACTTTTTCATATAGAAGCTTCTCCTGGTAATCTTCCTTGGGAGCAATATGAAATTATTAAAAATACTAAGGGAGTAAAAGAGGCGTATCCTATTGCCGTGGGAGATAATTACCTAGGCTATCGTTTGGTCGGAACCGAACCAGAACTATTAACACACCACGAGTGGAAATCAGGTCATCTCTATGAAATCCAAGCCGGGGGACGGGTATTTTCTCCTTTAGCTAAAGAAGCAGTTGTCGGTTCATTTGTTGCAGGTAAAATCGGTTTACAGGTTGGGGATCAGTTTCATCCCTACCATGGCTTAAACTTTAAAGAAGAAAATAAACATCGTGACATTTATGTGGTTGTGGGGATTTTGGAGGCTACAGGTACACCAGCCGACCGGGTCATATGGGTCCCAATCAAAGGGATTCAATTAATGGACGGACATGATAAGTCTATGTCGCATTCCCTTAGTGCCGTTCTTTTATCGCTTAAAGGGGCAGCGGGATTTTCATTGGATATGAAATACAATAAGCAGGGAAACGTAGCCACTATGGCCTGGCCGGTTGCGTCTACATTAAGTAGTTTTTTTGACAAGTTTAGTTGGTTCCAAAAAGTGCTGGAATTGGTTGCTGGAATGATTGCCATTGTGGGGGCATTGATCATTGTTCTCACTTTAAGAAGTTCGATGAATGAACGAAGAAGAGAATTTGCAATTTTGAGGTGTTTGGGAGCAAGCCGTCAGGTAATATCAAGTGTTATAGTCTTACAATCTCTTATACTTGCCTGTTTCGGTGCTTTTTCTGGCTTTCTATTCCAATATATAATTCATTTTTTTGTTTCTTATATCATCCGAGAAAACACCGGTGTGTTGATGCATGATTTTTCCGTTGGTATCATGGGGGCTTATGTTTTCGGGGCTGTGTTATTGATCGGACTTGCCAGTGGTGTTTTGCCGGCCCTACAAGTTTACAAAGCAGAATTGTCTGAAAATTTGAAACAAAACACGTAAATGTAAGAAATGTATGGTACCATCCCGATGAATAAAACTTTTCTTCACCTACAGCTAAGTATCGTGGTTTTTTTATCAACCTTAACAACGAGTTGTGATAATTCCACTTCGCCACCCCATAAGGTTGATGCATCATCCATTGTGGGAGAGCCTATCATTGACCGTCTAAATCCTAGTTCTGATGAGCAAAACACTTCTCTTGTGATAACTCAGAAAAGACTGGAAGGAAACAGTTCAAATGTTGATCGTAATCAAACTGCAGTAAGGGAAGGGTTGATCGTAAATGGAAAAGTTATCGACGAGAATGACCAAAATACATCCTCGGCAACCGATTATGGGGTACTGCCCCCAATGGATGAAGATAGTGAATATACACCTGTTGCTTTTCGCAAGTTAACCCAATTTAAGTACGAAGTTGATTGGGAAACAGACGGACTGAACTTTAATTTCCCTGCCTATTGCCAACGAGTGCCCAAAGAGTTGAGGGGCCTAACTGCAAGTAAGGTTGGGATCGAGGGCTTCATGATCCCAACAATAGTGGATGAAAATAATGAAGTGAAAGAATTTCTCCTGTTACCAGATCAAATGAGCTGTTGTTTTGGTCAAACCCCTGAAGCTAATGGCTGGATTGTGGTTACAGCAAACGAAGGTGTGGAAGTTCTCATGGATCGAGTTATCCGAGTGTCTGGAGAACTAACAGTAGAAGAAAGGTGGGATGAAGAGTTTTTCGTGGGTCTATACCATCTAACCTGTGAAGAAATTACCGGACCATCTTTGTGATGATCTGTGGGCAAAGAATTACTTCTTGTCAGCAGGCTTAGTCTTTTTCTCTGGCTTGGCCCCAGCTGAAACTTTTTCCATAAAATCAGGATCTTTGACGGAACCATTATTTCCAGACGAACCTAATTTAATTTTATCCACGAATTCCATGCCTTTTATGACTTGACCCCAGACCGTGTATTGGCCGTCCAGGAAAGGAGAAGGTTCAAAGCAGATAAAGAACTGACTGTTTGCACTATTAGGGCTAGCAGCACGTGCCATAGAGCAAGTACCTTTTACATGCTTGGTATCATTAAACTCTTCCTTTAAGTCCGGGAGATCCGAGCCTCCTGTACCAACTCGGCCTGGGTTAAAATCTTTTTGATTACCGTATTCTATATCACCTGTCTGGGCCATAAACCCTTCGATAACACGGTGGAAAGCAACACCATCGTACTTGCCGGACGCTGCTAGTTTTTTGATTCGCTCAACATGCTTGGGTGCTTTGTCGGAAAAGAGTTCAATCACGACAGGTCCATCTTTCAAGGTAATGGTAAGTGTGTCTTCAGGCTTGGGTGATTTAGCTTCGGTCATAGCAATAGGAAGCAAGAGCAAAATAAACGCAAAATACTTCATCATAATTGTAGTGGGTAAGGTGGGTTAAAAAAACAAATTATCATCGACTCTTATGACGAGGTCGACAAAAAAAAATCACAGAATTCTAAAAGCGAACTGTTAGTTTCACATAAGCCTTACAAGTGGCTGCCCTTTATCTGCTAAAGTAAAAGGTCTTCTCGTGGGAGAATAAACAATCTTATCAAGGGGCAATCCAAGTGCGTAAGCAATGGTTGCATTAAGGTCAGGAATCTCAACTCTCTGGTTGCTTACTTCTTTGCCCTCTTTATCAGTTTGGCCCCAAACTTGACCACCTTGAATACCTCCCCCTGCAAGCATGCATGAGAAAGCTTTGGGGTAGTGGTCTCTTCCTTCATTAATATTTATATTTGGAGTTCGCCCAAATTCGGTGGCGAGGACAATTAGAGTTTCTTCGAGCAAGCCCCTTTTATAAAGGTCATCGATTAAGGCTGAAAGGGCTTGGTCCAAAATTGCACTTCTTTCTTGAACTCTTGAGAAGTTATTTTGATGAGTATCCCAACCACCCAATTGAACTTCAACAAAGCGAACCTGTCTTTCTACAAGTCTTCTTGCCAGCAAAACCCCCTGTCCAAAATTATCATCCCCGTAAGCTTCCCGAGTGGATACAGACTCCTCCTTGAGGTCAAAGGCTTGCAAATCATGACTTTTCATAAGCCGTACGGCATCGTCATACATATCGGAGTAGGCATTTACTTTATCAAAATTATACTTTTGCAAAAAGGTATGGTCCAATTTTTTAGATAAAGATAAGCCATCCAAAAGTTTTTCATCTGTCATACCCCAAAGCATTTCGCAATTCTTGAGACCTTCGTTCGGATTACCAACAGTAAGTGGTTGGTGGGATGTGGGCAGGAATCCAGATAACGGATGACGGCTTCCTCCGCCGACAACAACAGCCCCAGGTAAAGTTGGGTTGAACCGATCATCCAGCTTGGTCACCCATGCTCCCATACTCGGATGCACGATAGTGGCACGCTGAGCATAACTGGTATGCATAAAATAATTTCCTTGCTGGTGGGCTCCTTTGGTTGAAGTCATCCCCCGAATCAAAGCAATTTTATCGCTATGATTAGCAAGAAGGGGAAGATTGTTGGCTAGTTGTATCCCGTCGGTCTTGGTCCTAATTGCAGTGGTTGAACCACTTGCTTCGGTCAAAGGTTTTGGATCTAATGTATCTAAATGGCTCATGCCACCAGACATATACAGATAAATTACATTTTTGGCTTTAGGTGCGGGATTTAGGGGGCGGTTTAAACCAAGCCCGGCAGCCTGAGAGGATAGGGGAGATACCCATGGTAGAATGCTAAGTCCCAGAAAGCTTTTGGCTGCCAAGCTAACAAAACGTCGACGACTTTGCTCGTTTGAAAAAAGTAATGGTTTATTCATGGGCCTTATTTCCTTTTGTCTCTTGTTAGTGGATAAATGAAAACTGTCGGGTATTCATAAGAGACCATGCAATAGCAATATACTCTTTCTTAGCTTTAAATTGAGTGTATTTCTTCTTTTTTCTGAATGCGTCTTGCGTACTTTTCTTTTGTTTTGGCGATATATCTTTAGCGAAGATCGGCTTAGAATGTGTACCCTCCATTGATTTGGCTGACAGGGTGGCTAAGCACATTTCCAGTTCTTTTTCCGTGGGTAGTCTATTCAAAATAGACAAGAATAAACATATAACTTTTTCATTTGGTTTTTCTGCCGCCTGTAGATTGACCATTAAAGGTGAGTGTTTATTAAAAAGAGCCATGTAGAATTTGCCGTTTAGTAAGCTGAGAGCTTGGGGGACCGAGGCGTCTCGATTTGCATTATCAATAATTTCCCGGTCAGATTGCCCAAATTCCTGCAGGAAGTGGCCAGGTGGTGCAGGAGATGCAAGTTCGGATGCTCGATACAAATGAGAACCAAACCCTTTCCACCTTTCGCTTTCATCAGTGAGTTTACTGCGATATTTGTAGAGGGAAGTTGCATCAAAATCTGGACCCATAATTAGTTGAGCAAAAATTGACTTCTTCTGGTTTTGAGCACTGAAATATTTCTTTCTCAAGTGAGCAACCGACTTGCGGTCATCGGCTTTTTGTGCCTCTTGGAGTAACTTTTGTATATTCTCCATTTCGTTGTTTATGGCTTTGCTTTCATTCCCTCCTTTTCGGGCGAGGAGAAGCAATGTGGCTCCATCCATGGAATTAAGCCTCTTCTGGTATGCTTCAAATTTATTTAATCTTTGCTCGACCAGAAGGCTATTCGCTTTTCTTTCATCTGCATCAGGGACGGATAGGGAGACAAGTGAATCCCAGATTTGCTCAGCAGACATTCTTTCAAGTAAAGGTGCTTCAAAGTAATAAGGGGACTCAGAATCCGGGAGGTAATGTGAGGCGGAATTTTCAAAGGCATCTACTCGAAATAAAACTCTTTGAAATTCTTTAAGGTCATAACCTACGCGAACCATTAGGCCTTCCAAGTGGTCAAGCAGTTCTGGTACAGAGACGATAGTATCATCCCGCCAATCATCAAGGGGTTCCACTAACCCTCGACCAAAAACCTTTTTCCAAATACGGTTTGCAATTACTTTGGTAAACCTAGGGTTTTCCGGAGTAGTAAGCCACTTTCCGTAAGATTGGACTGGAGAATCTTCCTGTGGAAAATTGATTATTTTCCCGAAAATAGGGGAAGGTATGACCTTTGATTTAGGTTTTGCATCATCGTATTGGTAATCATGGGGGAGAGCTAATTTTCGCTTGCTATGGGTAGCACCATATCGCAGGGGCTGGATCATCTCCATAATTGATCGCCTAAGAGCCTGAGCTTCTTTTGAATGTTGTAATTCCTTTTTCTTTTTCAAGGTCAAATGCCTCGCTTGCTCTTTGATGCTTTGCTTGATTCTGCTTTGCAATTCTCCCCCCTTTGAAGAAGTAATGCCGTAAGTGTATGCTGCCATCTTGTAATAATCCATTTGGGTCCATCGGTCGAAAGGGTGATTGTGGCATTGGGCGCATACCATTTGTGTGCCCAAAAATGCCTGGGTTGTATTGGACATATTATCGAGGGGCATCCCGGCATCCCTCAGGTAATAACCAACGGCACCGTTTTCCCATGGATAGCCTTCGGCTGTGATGAGATTGAATACCATTTGATCGAAAGGAACATTTTTCCCGACCTGCTCTTTTACCCAGTGCACATAAAATTGCCCTGCACCAATTTGGTTACCGCCAGGCATTTTAGTTTTTAGCCTGAGTAAATCTGCCCACCAATTAAACATTTGGCTATCATATGCAGTTGATTGTGACAGGCTGTCGACGAGTCTATCTTTTTTATTGATAGAATCGTCTGCCAAGTAGGAGGTGATTTCTTTGTAGGAAGGTGTGCGCCCGGCAAGCTTGAGATAAATCCTGCGAGCTACTTGCTCGCCACTAACTTTTTCAGGTATCGAAACATTTTTGGCTTTAAAGAGTGTTTCAAGTATGGAGTTAATGTCTTTGGCTTCTTTATTTATGAATTCTGCTGGTAAAGGTGAGCTGTTTGCGGTCCCAAAGAACATCCCCGTCAGAAAAATAAAAATGAACAATTTCATAAAACCTAGTACTACAAATATCGCACAAAAGTTACAGATAAAATTCCGCAATGGAGTCATTGCAGAATTGTAAGCTTTTAAGTACAGGGGTCTTAAAATGAACTTAAAATCGATAGGATAAAGTTTCTACCCGCCCCATTGAGCCCAGACCCATGTACCCGATAGTCTTCATCTGCTAAGTTTTCAATTTCAAGAGAAAGCTCGGTGCTCTCCGATAAGGTCTTGGCCAAACTCAATCCAAAAACTAGGTAAGAGGGGGTTCCCTGAGTCGGAATTCTCGATTTGTCAGATTCATCTTTGAGGGATAACTCATCGGCTTTCCCCACTGCTAAAATAGAAAGTTTACTTTCCCAACTCGATAAGGGGGGAGCATATCGGGTAATGAACTGTGTCTGCACTGGCATCAGACGACTGGTTGCCCGTTCTACAATTTGAAAGCGCTTATGAATTTTGGCCGTGGATTCATCATTATCGTGATCGATGAGCTTCATCTTTGGACCCAATGCATGTGGCTGTAACTGCTCCACTTCCGCAGCCATCCAGGAAAATGAAAGATTGGATTGCCAAGAGGGGGACCAATCATATTGCAATTCGATCTCCAAACCCTGAATAAAACCATCACCATTCGACTTTATTGCTTTGGTTTTACCGTCGGTTGCCGTGAAGGGGGATCGTATGATCATGTCATCAATCCATGTGTGGTACGCAAAAAACTGCCACTCGAGTGCAGAGGATAAGCCTCGTAGACCAATTTCAGCTTGGATAAATTTTTCAGGTGATATCCTAGTATCGGGTGTCTCAGCAATGCTGGTTTCGTCTGTGGAGGTTAAATCATAGAGACTGGGAGGGCGGAAGCCTTGAGATAGCCCGGTAAAGAGAAGTAGGTTGTCAGTGATCTCAGTACTTGCCCGTAATGAGCCAGTAAACTTCTGGTATTTTTGAACGCTTGGTGCTTCAAGTGTGGCAACATCGTCATTACTTAGGTAGTATCGATGGAGATCGGCTTGAATCGATGAGTATCTAATACCAGATTCAAAAGTGCACCCAAATTGTGTTTCGAGGTTGTGGTTGAGGTAAAGCCCGAAGCGATCATAATCTGCATCAGCGGCCAATGGGCCTTGGGCAAAATCGGCTATTTTGATTTGATTGTCGTTAAAAGAATGACCGCCAGACTGTAGTGATTCCTGATGCCATTCAGTCCCATATGCGAAGGTTCCACCCCAAACTTCTTCCGCTTCAAATCTTGCCGAAATTCCAAAGTCGTCCAAGTCAAAGAATTGATAATCTCCACCTTTTGTCGGCTTCATCATTCGGTTCCTTTCCTGACTGTGCTGATGCAAGCTAACGGTGATAACCCCCTTATCCATCAGTCCACCTTGATTTCCCCAGGATAACTTGCTGTAATACAGTTGTCGTTCCTGATCGAGTTTACGCCAAAGTTCAGAGCCGGGAGTCAGTCCTTCCCAGGTCATGCTATGAATGGTTTTATGCGTACGGGGAACATCATCCAGCAATGTATTTTGAAAGCCGAGCATGAGCTGGGCATCATCACCTAGTTTATGATGAATCTGTACTTCTGAGGCATGGGAATCGTAACCAGTATAAAATTGTCTTCCAATATTCCTTCCAGCCTCAAGATCTCCAAATGAGCGCGAGATGTGAGAAAGTTTCACCTCCCACTCTGAGGAAGAAATATAAGAATGTATTCCAGCTGCCCATGAGTTCTCAGCTGAGGAGATACGCCCTAGAGCTTGCCCTCCCTGGTGTAAGCCAGAGGAGGAAAATTTTGCAGGCTTGGGGGTTATATTGACTACCCCGCCAATGGCATCAGCTCCATAGGTAACACCCTGGATTCCACGAACAACTTCCAGTTCCCTAGTCCCAAATGTTTCAACCGTACTCCAATATTGATTGGGGCCGGACCGCATAGCTGCGTGATTCAAACGGATTCCATCCACTAACAAAAGATTATGATAACCAGTTAACCCTCGGATATAAGGTGAGGATTGTCCAAGCGAGGTTTTCTGGATCATAACCGAGGGAACTCCGGTAAGGGCTTCAGGCATGGATCTTGAAAACTTTAAGGTCTCATCGTAAGCCAAGACTTGATGGGCCCATAAAGATGAATACGAAGGCTCGCTAAAGTTGCCTTCGGTGGTGATCACTACAGGGCTTAAGGTGTTATATCTGACCAGCTCATTTCCGTGAGTAGGCAGGCTTAAAGCAAAGAAGCAAAGAAAAAAATTAGATCTATAGATAGCTTTGTAAAAGTTTTTTTTGATCATAATTCAGCCTGCTATGAGTAAGTGTATTAAGGAGATAAAAGCTTGGGTAATCAATGAAAGACATCTACGGTTATTCCTGACACAAAAAAGCCTGACTCAGTCGAAGAGTCAGGCTTCGGGAAATAATAGTCTAAAATCATTTACCAGGCATACTGCCAGCCAAATGTCCATGTGGAATCCAGTTCTAACTGGACACCATTTACTTTTTGATCGAGTGGCGTTTCCCATTCAGCAGCAAGTCGGTGACCCCTGAGCCCGCCGTTTTGGAAATAGTAATTTAAACCTACACCTAAAGTGGTTATGTCACGGCCCTGAGAAGTAGCTGATAGTGCAGGAGACATCATTCCGTTCATTCTAGGGTCTTCTCCGTCAACTTCATTTTGACTTGTGTAATCAAATTTCGCAGATGCACTTAAAGAATCTGTAATCTTTCTGGCTCCCCATAATGTTCCCTCAACCTTATTTCCGAGTGTATATTTCCGGTCATTTTCCCCGGTGCGTAAGATTCCCCCTAGCTGGGCTCCATAGGAATAGTTTTTTGTTTGGGCCAAATAGGTAATGGCAGGATTAAAGTCCCAGGTTCCAGATCCTAATTGCATACCGTAACCGAGTGTATCATTGCCTGACTTTTTATCAATGGAACCGGTTGGCAGGCTTAGTCCAATCGTAAGATGGATACGCCGACCTGAGTCCCAGCGAGCTAGATCATATAATCCCGCTATTTTTAAGTCACTCACACCGTCAGATTTCATTGATTTATTATTCTGCATAGTCATTTCATTATCCAAATAGTTGAGCATGCACATTAATGTCCATTTATTTGAAATTGCATGCATTGCCCCGAGCATGTGCATGTCCATAGACATAGCCTTTGGTAGCATCATGCCCCCCATACTCATTGGATAAGATGTTGTTGCTTGGGTTCTAGAGATATTATCAGAACCCTTCATTAGACCCTCCATTTCCATGGTCATGTAGCGATAGGACACCATCCATTCACCCATGGCGTGCATGTGGTCACCCATTACGGAAATCGGGGCATGTCCGTCAGGTCGGGCTGCTGTCCAAGGTTTGTCATGTGCATAAGAAGGAGATGAAAGAATAAGGGATAAAAGAATGGTATAAATTGTTGTTTTCATAAAATAAGTATAATTAAAAATGGAGTTGGAGATTCGCTAAAATAAAAATCACTAGCTAAGCATCTTTGGGTGAATACCCCAAAAAACTCCCAGCCAATAAAGATGGCTGTGGAAATTTAGTGCCAGTAATTATCTAGGCTGCGATTTGAGGGGGAGGCAATTCAACGCGGTTGTAAAAATACTCGAATAATTTACTTTCAAATATTCCGTGTTTGGAAGAGTAGGATTGCGTAGAAATGAAATTGTCTGCTTCCATCAATGTATGCAGAGAATCTTTTTTTAAAGCCTCCTGTAGAAGCAGGTTTTCGGTTCCAGAAGCAACCCCATTCACTAAATCACACCCTTCGCACCTGTGTTGTCCGTCAAAAGTCCATCGGGCTGATACAGCAACAGACTGTGTTTCATTGTAAAACTCTTCAAACATACTGACCCATACACCAACCTGTAATAAAGCGACGGGGAGGTGACTCATAGTTACCGCAACAAACAGGAAAAGTATCTGGTGTAATTTAGTCATACGATGAGTAAACCACTCAACATACCAAAATCAGTTGTTCAAGATAAAATAAACAATTTTGATTAAAGAAATACGCGCTCAATCGTCCAATAGATTCCTGTAATTCCAATTATGCAGGAAATTGGAATGACGATAAACTTTCGATATTTCACTTTATCAGTGATCCAAAAAGTGGCTAGGTAAACCAAGGTAATCACCGCGATTTGCCCAAGTTCAACCCCTAAATTGAACCCGAGTAATCCAACGGCAAGAGAAGCTGGTTGAAGATTGAATGCGGAGAGCGCACCGGCAAAACCAAGGCCATGAATGAGCCCAAAAACAAAAACGATAACCAAGCGGGAATTTCGGTAGCCTGGAAAGAAAATGTTTTCAAGGGCGACGATCGCAATGCTCGCCGCAATCATAGGTTCGACCACATGAGATGGTGCGGATACTAAATCTAAGGTCCCAAGCCCAAGGGTGATGGTATGTGCCAGGGTAAAGATGGATACCTGATAAAGAATAGGTTTCCACTGCCGGGATAATAAGAAGATACCAATTACAAATAGAATGTGATCCAAGCCCAAGGGCAGGACATGAACAAATCCTTGCCTTGCAAAAGATGAAAATGTGCTTTGTGCATCTTCTCTGCTTTGCCTTTTTTCTTTTTCATATTGGGTTAATTCAAGTCGATTGACGGCAGCTTTTGTGCCGGGTGGTGATTCTTCTATAAACCCTAAATCAAAACGAAAACTTTCTTCGGATGGGAATAAAACGTTTACTCGGCGCTGGGGTTTGCCATCAATTTGATTGGTGAAAATTAGGTCGTAAGGTGCTTGATCCTTTGAGCGAATTTGGTAGAAGCCTGAATCTGAATTTAAACGGGTGGCATATTTGCCTTCAATGAATACAAGTTGTTCTTCGCTGAGTTTCCCCCCATCACGGTTTGTAAATTTCATTTTGAATTCCGGGGAAAACCACTTTTGATTACTGAACCGCAATTCAAGTGATTGCTGAAGCATGTTTCTGGCTTGTAATACCAACTGGTTTTTCGCTGATGCGTTAAGTTCGTTAAATTTTCCAATGGTAAAAAATGGCATTTTTTCCGGGTCTTCAGCAAAGCAGCGGGTGTCAATTTCTACGGAAATGATAGCATTTCCATTGGATTGAAACTTTCCAAAAACCGGTAGGTCCGGAATGGGGTGGGCATTGATATAGCTATAAAAGCAGAGTAAGGCAGTTGAAAAAAACTTAGCCATATTTGGGTGATTCATGAGGAAAACGCATACGAAAGTTGAGGTTTTATATCAATTAAAACTTGTGAAATTTTAAAATCGCGATTGCATAATGATTTATTACAAACCCAAAACACACCACATTATGAAAATTATAATTACATCTATCTTCTCTTTACTTTTTGCTGCGTCTGTTTTTGCTGGCTGCCCATCAAAAGCCATCAACGGAAAAGTAGTGGGCTTTGATTCTGAGTCTAAGACACTTACAATTGCCCAAGGAAAAAAGCAAAAGAAAATCAAAGTAGGCAGTAAAACAGAAATGGTTGGTTTTGATTGTCCCACCAAGCTGTCAGAAAATGCACGTGTCTCCATCGAAGGCTGCAACTGCAGTAATAAAACTGCAGCTAAAGTATCCTTGAAAAAGGGTAAGAAGAAAGCTAGCTGAGTTTCTTTATCTATTATTAAGGCCCTCTTCTTGAGGGCCTTTTTTTTGGCTCATAAATAAGGTGGCTAGCGGTGCATAAAACGAGAGCACACTCCTCCGTTAGGACCAAGCAAGCAGGCAGGGATAAATAATAAGGTCGCAGTCACCGCAATAGCTCCGGCTATGGAGCAGTCCAGCCAATGAGCCAAATGAAATCCACCCAAGGTGTAAAGAATACCGAGCGGAAAGGATGAAAGTAAGATAAAGGACAATCGATTGAAGAAAAAAGAGGCGGTGACAGATGGAAATACAAACATTGCAACCACCAAAATGACACCTACAGCTTCTAGGCTTGCAACCGTAGCCAATGCAAGTGTGAGCATTAAGCCCAAATGAATAACCTTAACAGGCATACCAATAGATTTCGCCAGTGTGGAGTCAAAGCTGGAGATTAAAAGTTGTCTATAAAATACTATAGCCCCAGTTACTACGCATATAAAAACTACACCCATAGTCCAAATGGCACGGTTTCCAAAAAGGGTGCCATTTATTTCAACTTTTTCTGCTAGGGGAATGAGCCCGAGTTCACCGTAAAGTATGCAGCCTGGATCTAGGTCGATATTTCCGGCATTTCCACTGATAAGGGTTACTCCAAGTGCAAAAAAAGAAGTAAAAACAAGACCCATTGCGGCATCCTCCCGAATCTTGGTATTGGTATGCAACCATTCTATACAAAAGTTGCATGTCAGTCCGGCAAGGCAGGCACCAATAAACATTGTCCCTATGCCAAGGCTTCCAACGGTGATAAAGGCAATAGCTAGACCTGGGAGGATGCCATGGCTAATGGCATCACCCATTAATGCCATGCGGCGAATGACAATGAAAGAACCCACAAGCCCGCATGTCCAGCAAACTAACAGCCCCATCAATATAATTTGCAAGTTCCATGTAATCAGTTGGGTAGTGCTCCAGGGTTGAGTAAAAACCTGGTTGATAGTGAAGTCGGGAATCAAAGGCATATCAGCAGTGCAAAGCTAGGATGATGGAGAGCTTTCGATATTGCCCATTTCCATGTCAGTAAGGCTTGGGATCAATTTCCCATGCGGGTCTTTTCTTGGGTTGGAAAGAATGTGCTCGAGTTGTCGAATAGTGTCATCTCCTAAAACATGTTCAATTTTTTCTGCATCATCATGAACATGGTCCGGTGCATATTTAGCCTCATTTGTAAGATACAACTCCCAAAGCCTATGATTCCTGACGATTTTGCATGCGTATTCCCAGCCCATTGGAGTGAGGGATAAAATGGACTGGCCGGGGATAGAAAGTTTCGGGCTTCGGGGCTCTGTGGTCGCAAGCCCTGCGTTTATAAGTTGTTGAATTTCAATTTCGCATTTTACAATATCTATTCCACGCTTGGACATTAAGGCTTGGGTGTTGATCGTCTGATGTTGGAAATCGTGGCTTTCTAGAATTTGGTATACTGCTTTAAGGGTATCTTCTCTATGAATTCTCAAGGTATTTTTTCGCGAAAAAAACCATTTTATGAGTAAACCATCGGTGGGCCTTAGGCATAGCACAAAAATAAAAATTCCCGCGGATACCAGGACAATTAAAGGTCCAGTGGGCATACCTTGTCCGAGAAAGGAAAAAAAGCTTCCACCTAGTCCCGCAAACGCCCCCAGTGTCGCAGAAATGAGGAGGTAAGCATTCATCCGCTTCACTAACAGTGAAGCGGTAACCGCGGGAATGATCAGCAGTGCAGATGCAAGGATGACCCCAATAGCTTGGAGTGAGGTAATGATACAAAATGCAAGTAATAACCAGAGTACATATTGCAAGCTATCGGCCCGAATTCCAATGGACCGGGAAAAAGACAAATCAAACCCGGTAATAAGCAATTTTTTGTGTGCAGTAAGAATAAATAAAGAAATAATGAATAGCGTGCACCCAATCCCCCAAAGATCTTCGACGGATAGGGCTGAGGCTTGACCGAACAAGAAGGAGTCCAGTCCTGACTGATTGCCAAATTCCATCTTCTGAATTCGGGTAAGGAGGCAAATACCAACGGCGTAAAACCCTGAAAGCACTATACCTAAGGCACTATCTTGGCGCACATGAGTACATTTCTGTAAAAAAGTTAAGCAAGAAACACCAAGAAATCCGGCTCCGGTGGCACCAACCATTAAAGCGATATTATCCTTTGATTCAGCCCAGAGAAAGCCAATCGCAATACCGGGTAGTACAGCATGCGAAAGAGTGTCCCCAAAAAGAGAAAGTTTCCGGGTCACGACATAACTCCCGATTAAGCCACATGAAATTCCTATTAGAGTTGATCCGAGCACAACAATTTGAACGGATGTATCCTGAAGGAGAAAAAATCTCACTGTGCGTTCCCAGAACTTTTCCTCACCTTGCATACCCACTTGTTTCGCCATAAGCTCAGGGATTCCAATGGCTAGTAAGGCTACCAAAAGAAGTAGGCCGGGGCATAATTTTAGAAATATTCGCACCGGTTATGTTTGTCGCTTAATTTTACTATTATTCACCGATGGTTTTTGCCGTCTCTATTTCCGGTTGCTTAGCTGCCTGAGAGGCCATTTCTGAGAATACAGTCAGGCGGCCACCATATGTTTTTTGGAGCAGTTCTTCGGTGAATACTTTGGGGGTGGGGCCGTAGGCAATTTTCCTCATGTTCAACAGGAGTAAATGATCAAAGTAATTTTTGGCTGTTGCTAAATCGTGATGTACAATAACCAAAGTTTTCCCACTTTGTTGCATACTTTTAAGAATGGACACGATTGTTTTCTCGGTAACGGCATCCACTCCAACAAAGGGTTCGTCCATTAGATAAATGGAACTTTCCTGGGCTAGAGCCCGAGCTAAAAAAACACGCTGCTGTTGTCCGCCTGAAAGGTTTCCAATTTGACGGTTTGCATAGGATAGCATGTCTACTTTTTCTAGACACTCATGAGCCATTTTTTTATCAGCTTTACTAATCCTACCAAACCACCCTAAATGACCATATCTCCCCATGAGGACAACATCCATTACGGTCACTGGGAATTCCCAGTCTACCGATTCTCTTTGAGGTACATATCCTATGTGCTTTGTGCCGGCTTTTGGGCTTTTCCCTAAAATTTTAACAAAGCCACCATTCGGTCGAACCATATTCATGATGGTTTTGATCAAGGTTGATTTGCCTGCCCCGTTCGGGCCGATGACTCCGACTAGAGACCCCGCTTCAATTTCAAGGTCAACCCCGTATAAAACTGGTTTTCGCTGATACGAAACAGTAAGGTCATGGACCTGAATAGGGTAGGGGAGAGAATTCATAATTAGTTAGGGTTCAAGCCATTCACAATCGCTTCTGTATTGTAAATCATCATACCTGGCCATGTTGAAAGCGAATATTCTTGGCCATTGGGTCCAGTGACCGTGTCTTGGGAGGACCCTAGGGCGTCAGAAAAGAGGGGTTTCCCTATCTTGACTTTTGCTTCTCGTGCAATTTCTTGAATTGCTTTTGGGTTCACGCTGCTTTCGACAAATATGCATGGTATATTATGATTTTTAATAAAATCTACAAGGTTCGCCCGATCTCCAAGTCCAGCTTCAGTAGCTGTAGAAATTCCCTGTAGAGCAATCACTTCAAGATGAAAAAAGTTTCCGAAGTACTGAAAAGCGTCATGACTGGTTATAAGCTTTCTTTTGTTAAGTGGAATTTTGGTAAGAGCCGTAGAAGCAAATTCTTGAATTTCTTTATATTGGCGAGAGATCTCTTTTGCTCTTGCTTCGATTAAAGCCGAGTCATCGGGCATTAATACAGCCAAGTGCCGGGAAAGGCCCATCAGGCATTGTGTCCATATTTTCGGATCAAACCAAATGTGAGGATCGAAATGCCCATCTTTTTCATCTGATGCTAGAAGAAAACTTGGATCGATAGGCGAATGAATGGGGTAAGTTTTATCTTTTGTTAATGCTGCTTGGTTGAAGGCGGAAGCTAGTTTTCCTTCAAATTTAAGACCGTGATAGATAATTGCATCAGCGGTACTCAAAGACATGATGTCATGGGCCGTAGGTTTATAAAGATGCGGGTCAACACCAGGGCCCATCATGGAGCGAATATTGCAGCGATCTCCCGCGAGTTGATTAACTAAGTCAGTAATCTGAGTAGTCGTAGTTACAATGTTCAGGCGAGAAGCTAAGTTGTGATCTTGTTTGTGATCTTGCCTGGAATTCTCGCTGCAACCAAGCTGACATGTAAAAAAAATCCCCAATAAGAGCACGGTTTTTAAATGATTATTACCTTCTGATTTTTTCATAGTCCTTAGGTTTATTTTATTGATGAAGCAAAATATATACTTTGATTGATCAAAATAGTAAAGTAGAATTATCTTGTGTCAACTTTCGATAAGTCTAAGAAATATTTTTGTGCCATCTCCAACCGTTGAAAACTATTTAAAGCAAATCCTTATGGTAACCTTGGAAGAAAATGGATCTAAGGTAGCAATGGGTAAAGTTTCGGCTGAACTGGCAGTAACTCCAGGAACAGCCACTTCAATGGTGAAAAATATGGAACGTGATGGGTGGCTGAAGTATTATCCGCGACAGGGTGTTTCATTAACACGAAAAGGAAAAAAGGTTGCGATGA
This sequence comes from Opitutales bacterium, assembly GCA_029254745.1. Taxonomy (GTDB): domain Bacteria; phylum Verrucomicrobiota; class Verrucomicrobiia; order Opitutales; family Seribacteraceae; genus Seribacter. Next base: position 38,856 of record JAQWWZ010000049.1, read on the forward strand.
ATATGCTTCGGCGTCACCGATTATTAGAGACATTCCTTGTTGAAACATTAGGATTAGATTGGAGTGAAATTCATATTGAAGCAGAAGAATTAGAGCATGCAATTTCTGAAAAAGTCCTTGAAAAACTTGATGAATTTCTAGGGAGTCCGAGGTATGATCCACATGGGCACCCTATTCCCAGCAAAGGAGGAACCATACAGCGCCCAAGTTCTCAAACATTACAAAACTGTGATGCGGGGATCACTGTGCGTGTCGAATCGATTTTAGATCAGGACAGTGATTTTCTGAAATTTGCTCGTGAAAAAGAATTGTTACCCGGTAAAGCAGTATCGGTAATAAAATCGGAAAAATTGGCTGATGTAATCACCTTGAAGATTGATGGCAGGGAGCCATTTTCTATGGGTTTTCGCTCAGCGGAGAAAATACTTGTCGTCTAGGAAGACTAAAGTTTGGATTATATTTTTAAAAAAGGTTGCATTCTTCACCTTGCTTACCAAGTAATTAATTTTTCTCTTATCTTAAAAATATCCAACCCCGTTATCCATTAATTATGTCAAGATTCGTTACCTTATTCACCGGTCAGTGGGCTGATTTAACTCTTCCTGATCTTGCAGCGCAGGCCTCCGCAATGGGGTATGATGGACTCGAGCTTGCTTGCTGGGGAGATCATTTCGATGTCGATAAGGCTGCTGTTTCAAAAAAATACTGCCAGGAGCGATGGGAGATTCTTGCAGACCATGGTTTAACGGCCTTTGCCATTTCCAGCCATTTGGTTGGTCAGGCAGTATGTGATTTGATTGATGAAAGGCATAAATCTATTTTACCCCCTGATGTTTGGGGCGAGGGAGACCCTGAAAAAGTCCGTAAGCGAGCCGCCCGCAAGCTTGCGAAAACCGCGAAAGCTTGCCGGAATTTTGTCAATGCCAAGCCAGGGCGAGCAAAAAAAGACGACTTTCCTGCTGTGGTTAATGGATTTACTGGCTCAAGTATATGGCACTCTATCTATGCCTTCCCTCCCACTGATCAAGCTTATTGGGACAAAGGTTATGCAGACTTTGCGAAAAGATTTGGGCCTATTTTGGAAGAGTTTGAAAAACAGAATGTAAATTTTGCCTTGGAAGTTCATCCTACGGAAATTGCCTTTGATATTGCCAGCGCAGAGCGGGCATTGGCTGCGGTCAAGGGTCATAAAAGATTTGGTTTTAACTATGACCCTTCGCACCTTGGCTACCAAGGTGTTGATTATGTTAAATTCATTCGGACTTTTTCAGATCGTATATATCACGCCCACATGAAGGACGCTTGGTGGGGCCATGGGGACGGAACCGTTGGCGTTTTTGGAGGTCATACTACTTTTGCGGATCCACGTCGCCAATGGGATTTTCGCTCGGTTGGTCGGGGTGATGTAAATTTTGAGGAAATCATTGTAGCCCTGAATGACATTGGGTATCGAGGGCCACTTTCTGTGGAATGGGAAGATAGTCGCATGGATCGGTTGCATGGTGCGAAAGAATCTTGTGAATTTGTAAAAGACCTAGATTTCGAGTCTAACCAAATTGCCTTTGATTCAGCTTTTGATAAGGAAAACCAGTAAAGATATGAAAAGAAAATTGCGTATGGGTATGGTCGGTGGAGGCCGAGGTGCATTTATAGGAGGGGTACATCGCAGGGCTGCGGCCTTGGATGGAAATATTGAATTGGTTGCTGGAGCGTTTTCCTCGGATCCAAAAAAATCGGCACTTTCTGGAAAAGACTTTTATTTAGATTCTTCCAGGGTGTATGGTTCTTATCAAGAAATGGCAGATAAAGAGAAAGCTTTGCCAGAGGGAGAACGAATTGATTTCGTAACCATTGTCGTTCAGAATTATTTGCATTTTGAGGTGGCCAAAACTTTTCTGGAAGCTGGGTTTAATGTTATTTGTGACAAACCAGTTACTTATGACTTGGCTCAGGCAAGAGAACTCCGGAAAATCATAAACAAAACTAAAAAAGTTTTTGCTTTAACCCACAATTATACTGGTTACCCCATGGTCAAGCTTGCCAAGCAAATGGTTCGAAAAGGTGAGCTCGGAAAGATCATTAAGGTAGTCTGCGAGTACCCGCAGGGATATGCCATTACTGCGTTGACCGGGGAAGATAAAGCCATTTCCAATTGGCGGGCAAATCCAGAAATTGCAGGAATTTCAAATTGCATGGGTGATATCGGTACCCATGCTGAGAACCTTGTTCATTACATTACTGGTCTAGAAATTGACAAAATGTGTGCAGATCTTTCTGTGAATATTCCCGGTCGTAAACTCGATGATGACGGCAATGTTCTAATCCGATTCAAAGGGGGTGCACGGGGAATTATTTATGCGTCTCAAGTGTCCAATGGAGATGAAAATGATTTGAATATACGGGTTTACGGAACAAAAAAGTCTCTCGAATGGCATCAGGAGGATCCCAATGATTTGCTTGTAAAAGATGCTCGTAGTCCAAGGCAAGTGTATCGACGAGGCAATAATTATGTTACTGGAGCGGCAGCCGAACATACTCGTATTCCTTTTGGGCACCCCGAGGGTTTTATCGAAGCCTTTGCCAATGTCTATAACTGTGCTTCGGTAGCGATTCGTGACCAGCTGGCTGGGAAATACCCTAGGAAATCAGGTTATGATTTTCCTGACATTCGGGATGGTATGATTGGTATGGCTTTTATAGAGACTGTGGTTAAAAGTTCTAGTTCCAATGAAAAGTGGACTAAATTCCCTTCTATTTCCAAGTAATTTTTATGAGTATTAAAATAGGGGTTATTGGTGCCGGCGGCATGCTTCAATATCATGCAGCAGGCTTTAAGGCAGCAGGTGCAGAATTGCTCGCAGTATGCGACATGAACCAAGCGTCTGGTCAAGCAGCAGCGGATCTTTATGGGATTCCTCATGTTTATTCTGATTCGCAGAAGATGTTGGATGAACTCAGCAATCTTGATGCTGTCAGTATCATCACACCAAATCGTACACACAGGCCCTTGGCTATACAGGTCCTGAATGCAGGAAGGCATGTTTTCTGCGAAAAACCACCAGCTCTTTCAGCCCCCGAAGTGGCTGAGATGAAAAAGGCAGCCGAAAAGTCCGGTAAGATTTTGATGTTCAATTTCAATAATCGGGCACGCCCTGAATCTTATGCACTCCGAGATTATATTAAAGCCGGTGAAGTGGGGCGTATTAATTCAGCCCAGGCCAAATGGATCCGCCGTACTGGTATTCCAGGGTTTGGGGGATGGTTTACCAACAAAGAACTCTCTGGTGGAGGTCCTTTGATTGATCTACTGCACATGGTGGATCTGGCAATGTTTTATATGGACTATCCCCAGCCTACCTGTGTGCTTGCCCAAACATTCAATGACTTCATTGAAGATAAAAGTTTTAAAGGCCCTTGGGGAATACCCGATGTGCAAGATGGAATCACAGATGTGGAAAGTGCAGCCCATGGTTTTGTTCGTTTCGAAACCGGCCAAGTTTTAAATTTCCAGGTATCCTGGGCGGAGATGAACAAAAGAGAAGAAGTTTCAGTTACCTTTCAGGGACAAAAAGCAGGGGGAATGATTCGTCGCTTATTTGGTTCAGATGGTCTCGATGAAACTGCTATAGATGATTGTGAGTTGTACGTTCAGGAACATGGCAGGTCTGTTAACCGGTCTATCCTAACCGATGAAAGTGAGGATATGGGGCGAATAAGGTCTGCAGAAAATTTTATACGTGCCATTAATGGGGAAGAAAGTCCCCTTAATACACCTGATCAAGCCCTCAAACTCATGAGGATTATCGACGCCACATACGAATCTGCAAAGACGGGTCGACCCATTGATATCGCTTGAGGCTTGCAAGAAGTCACAGATTTAGCATCATATTTACCTTATCCTATGGGCAAACAATACAACAAACGAATTAAAAGAAGACGCCGCACTGCTTATTTGGCTCGCCAAAAGGCTGCATTGCTTACACAGAAAGCTAGTGCAGGCAAGAAGACGGTCAAGGCAACAGCAGTCAAAGCTAAACCTGCAACTCGAAAAAAAGCAGCCACAAAAGCAGCCACAAAACCTGCTCCTAAGGCAGTTAAAAAGGAAGTGGCTGAAAAAGCTAATCCCGATGATGTTTTGGGACCAGACGAAGCTGCAGCGAAAGCTCCAGCTAAGAAAAAGCCTGCTGATTCTGCTGAAAAGTGAAGGTGAGGTGGGGATAAATCTGTGATTTCTCCCAACCAATTTCTTTTTTTCCTTTCCTTTTTTTTGCCCTGTTCTTCCTGGGCTGAGTCTCGGGTAAATCTTGTTACCCACTCCTTTTTTACTCACTATGATTTTGTTCGTGTGAGTGAATACATCACTGGAAAAGAGAACACCAGTGGGCGAGTTATTTTAAGGACGCATGATGGAAAAAGGGATGGACTGTATTTATTGGTAGATCTTGGATTTAAAGAAAAAAATACCCCTTTCCGACCTAAACCACACAAGTTACAACTTCAGATTCTTGATTCTCAATCTCTAGATCCTGTTACTTACTCTTTTGTACTTTCTGAGCAAGCGATTACCAACGGAGAAGTTTGGCTAGGTCTTACAGGCGAGGATTGGCCAACCCCCAAGAAAAAAATAATGGCGTGGCACATTTCTATCGAAGCGGAAGATGATTCAATATTGACCAATAACCAGAGTTATCTTTGGTCGCACAAGAAATAAATAAAGGAAGCCCGCAAACCTGGAATATATTGGAGGGCCATGGGTTTACTACACTAAGCCTAGCTGAAACCTTAGGAGGAGGACAGTCGTTTGTTTGGGACCAAGATGCAACCGGAGTTTGGCATGGTGTGATCAACCAAGTTATGATTAGGCTTCGGATCGATGGTAGCTTATTAGAGTGGCAAACAAATAATCCCCGGTGTTTTTCAAAAAAAGCTTTGCTTCATTATTTATGGATAGATGCAACTTATCAAGATGCGATCGATACATTACCATGGCGGTCAGATTTAATTCTAGCAAAGTGTATGGACTCTTTATCAGGCCTGAGAATCCTCAGGCAGCCATTAGACGAGACATTATTTTATTTTCTATTAAGTCCAGTAAAAAGTATTCCTCAAATCAAAGAAACTGGGAGAAAGGTTTCCGAAACCTTTGGGCCTTCTTTGGGTTCTGGCAGGCATGGATTCCCAGGTTGGACAAGATTGTCCGAAGTTTCAGAAAAAGAACTTCGTGATTTCAAAATGGGGTACCGGGCTAAAAATGTAGCCGGTACTGCTCAGTTTATAAAAAACCACCCAAATTGGTTAGAGAGTCTTCAGGAATTATCATATAACGATGCCCGGACGGAGATTATGACTTTACCTGGAGTCGGAGGTAAGATTGCTGACTGTGTTCTTTTATTCGGTGCAGGTATGCTCCAAGCTTTCCCGATTGATACATGGATTGATAAAGTCTTAACCCAAAGGTATCACCTAGATGATTGGAGCCTAAAGCAGAAACTTTCTTTTGCTCATCTTCATTTCGGAGATTTTGCTGGGTTGGCTCAACAATTCTTTTTTTCATCTGAGCGCCTCAGGCTTTTATGAGCCGGTTTAAACACAAAAATTTCATCCGGCCTTTCTAGATAAATGGTATGGAACTTGGCATTTAAAGGATGGCTGGTTGATATCGAATAGAAACCTCTTTCGGGGAATTCCCGAAGGTAGGCTGGTTTATGTGAGCGTAATAAAGATTAGATCAATCAACAGATTAAAAGGTGCCAGTGACACTCGTCCTCGGAATAGAATCCATTAATTCCTGAGTGTATGGTTTTTGTGGGTTTAGGCATATATTTTCTGCTTTTCCAAATTCTTCAATTTGCCCTGCACGCATCACCGCAATCTCATCAGCAATATGTTTTACAACACAGAGGTCATGGGAAATAAAAAGGTAGGTTAAATTTCGAGCCGTCTGCAACTGATGGAGCAAATTTAATACCTGCGCCTGTACCGATACATCCATGGCACTTACGCATTCATCGCAGACAATGAACTCTGGCTCAGTCGAAAGGGCGCGAGCCACGCAAATCCTTTGTCGTTGGCCCCCTGAAAACTCGTGCGGATATCTACGCAGGTAAGAGGATGCCAGGCCAACTTCTTCCAGCAAGGAAACAACTCGATCAATCCGTTCCTTGGGGTTTTTACCGATCCTATGAACCAGCATAGGTTCCAGTAGAGTTTGTTCAATCGTAAGCCTTGGGTTCAAGGAGGCGTAGGGGTCCTGAAAGATAATCTGCATCTTTTTGCGAAAGGCCAACAGTCCATTTTCTTTAACCAAAGCAATATCCTGATCATGCCAATGTACAGTTCCTGATGTAATAGGCGTCAATCGAAGGATTGCTCGACCAAGGGTTGTTTTGCCCGAACCTGACTCGCCCACAATCCCAAGAGTCTTACCTTTCGGAATCGTGAGGGTTACGCGATCGACGGCCTTTACGACCTTATCATGGTTTGCCTGCTGGAAATGAACAGATAATTCATTTACCTTTAACCATTTTTTATCTTCTTCGGAAATAGGTTTGTTCTGTTCTTTGAGTTTCTTTTTTGAAGGTGCGTAGGGTTTGTTATCTATAAAATCTTCCACGGTAGGAAGAATCTCAAAATTTCCCTCAAAAGTAGGTCTGCAAGCAATCAGGGCCTTTACATATGGATGGGTAGGGGAACGAAACAACTCTCGCGTGGTGTTTTGTTCAACAACCTTGCCGCGATACATTACGACCACGCGGTCGGCGATTTCAGCAACTACCCCTAAGTCATGGCTAACAAATAAAATACTGCTACCAATTTCGGCACAAAGTTTTTTGAGAAGTTTTAAAATCTTCGCCTGCACGGTGACATCAAGTGCGGTTGTCGGTTCATCTGCAAGAAGCAGCTCAGGTTTAGTGATCAGCGCCATGGCAATCATTACCCGCTGCCGCATACCACCGGAGAATTCATGAGGGTAAGCATTCACACGGTCTTTGATTTTATCAACACCTACCCGCAAAAGCATATCCACTGCCTCTTGTTTTGCTTTATCCTCACCTGCCATGCCGTGAATAAGTAATGGTTCCGCTACTTGCTCGATTACAGTCATGTAGGGGTTGAGGCAACTCATGGGGTCCTGAAAGATCATGGAAATAGATTTACCCCGTAGGGTTCTCATTTTCTGGTTGTTTACGCCTAAAAGATCTTCTCCTTGAAAAATAATTTCGCCACCTTCAATTTTGGCTGGTGGGGTTGGAAGTAATTGTAAAAGGGAATGACAGGTAACAGATTTCCCTGATCCTGATTCGCCAACTAAGCCGACTACTTCGCCGGAAGGAATCGAAAAATTTATATCATTCACTGCCTTTACCACTCCCCCACGGGTATGGAAAAAAGTTTTTAGCCCATGGACTTTTACATCATTCATTAATCTTTGGAACTTTTTGGGTCTAGGGCATCCCTCAACCCGTCCCCGATAAAATTAAGGCAAAATAAGCTGAGGCAAAAGAATATACCCGGAAAGATGATGAGCCATGGAGCCACATCCATTTTTTCGGCACCTTCTTTGATCAGGCTGCCCCATGAGGCCATGGGTGCTTGCACGCCAAGACCGAGGAAGCTGAGCCCTGCTTCGAGAAGCATGACAGCGGGAACTGTGAGGGTAGCGTAGACAATAATTGGGCCGAGCAGGTTCGGAAGAATGTGATGAAAAAGTATTCGGGAATGAGAAAAGCCGAGTGCTCGGGCTGCTTCGATAAACTCTGCCCTTTTTAGATTCAAGGTTTGAGCCCTGGTAATTCGTGCCATGGTAAGCCATTCTACTGCCCCAATTGCAAGAAAAAGAAGGAGGAAATTTCTTCCAAAAAGGACCATCAATAAAATAACAAAAATGGTAAAAGGGAGGGAGTAAAGTATATCCACAATACGCATTAAAATCGCATCTGTTTTCCCTCCGGCATAGCCCGCAACCATTCCATAACTGACGCCAATGAGCAGGGAAACTGTGGTAGCCAAAAAGCCAACCGCCAAAGAAATTCTCCCCCCATAACTTGTTCGAGCAAATAAATCTCTACCCAAGCTGTCGGTACCAAACCAATGTTGCTTATTGGGCCCCATAAATTGCTCATCCAAGTTTTGCTCATCATATTGATATTCACATAAAATGGGTCCAATGAAGGAGAAACTCACGATGATCGCTAAAATAATTAAACTCGCCAGTGCCATCCGGTTAGAGCGTAATCGTATCCAGGCATCTTTGGCCAAAGAGGCACCTTGGGCTTCATTCATTGTTGTTCCCTCGCTTTCGGGTCCAACCAGGCCTGGAGGAAATCTACAAACAAATTGAGGATGATGATCAAGGTTGCATAAAACAAAACAGTTCCCAGGACCACGGTATAATCTCGATTAAAAGCTGCAGTGACAAAAAACTTACCGAGTCCAGGGATAAAGAAAATACTTTCAATAATAAAAGAACCACTTACAAGCCCGGCAAAGGCAGGACCTAAGTAGGTAACTACGGGCAATAGGCCCCCTCGGATTGCATGCTTCAGGAGTACTCTACTGGGCGATGCTCCCTTGGCCCGGGCAGTCCTAATATAATCCTGCTTAAGTGTTTCCAGCATCCCTGCTCTTGTCAGACGGGCCACATAGGCTGCATAGAATAAACCCAGGGTTAAGGAGGGTAAAATGAGATCCGACCATGAGTACCACCCCAGAGCGGGAAGCCACTTGAGTTCTGTGGAAAAAACCATAATCAATACTGGCCCGAGTACAAAAGAGGGCAGACATATCCCGACCATTGCAATACCCATAGGCAAATAGTCCCAGAGAGTATTTTTTCGCAGAGCTGCTAGCATACCAGCTGGCAAACCAATAAGAAGGGCAATCAACAGGGCGGAGATGCCGAGGCTGAGGGAAACTGGAAAAGAAAGGCTAATGAGCTCAGATACATCCCACCCGACATATTTAAAAGAAGGCCCAAGATCACCCGCGAGCAAATTCTTCATGTAGAGCAGGTACTGGTCGAAGAGGGGGAGGTTTAGACCAAAATGGCTTTGTAATTTAATTTTAATTTCTTCAGGGATTGCTTTGTCGGAGTCAAAAGGGCCTCCGGGAGCAAACCGGGTCATGAAGAAGGTCAAAGTTGCGATCACCAAAAGAGTGGGAATGGCTTGGAGCAACCTCGAGATAAAAAAAGATTTCACTCCTTAATCCGCCTTTCTAAATAAATATGTTTATAGGGGTGATGGTCTAAAAGAGTCGGGTGCCAACCCTGGACTGTCGGATGCCGAAGAGAAACATGAACATAAAAATATAGGGGCAAAATCGGAATTTCCTGGGCTAGCAAATCTTCGCATTTTTGAAAATGAGTAAACCGTTCCTGAGGGCTAAGTGATTGTTCCGCGAGCGCGAGCGAATGGTCGTATTCTTGATTAGACCAACCAGTCAGGTTGTTACCATCTTTACTTCTCCAAAGATGAAGGAAAGTGTTTGCGTCTACATAATCCCCGATCCATCCGGCACGGGCCAATGAATAGTCACCCTTAGATATCGAGGATAAGAAGACTTTCCATTCCATGTTCAGCAATTTAATTTCAACACCCAAACTTGTTTTCCACATGGACTGGAGTGCTTCGGCAACTTTCTTGTGAGCCTCCGATGTGTTATAATTAAGTTCGATGGGTGGCAGTGAGAGGATACCTTTTTCATTCAAATAGGAATCTAGTAATGCTTTTGCTTCCTCCGGGTTATAGGTGTAGCCTTCCTTGGCTGTAAAGCCACCAGTATCAGGCGGAGTAAAGCAATAAGCAGGCAGTTGACCTCCCTTGAGCACTTTTTCTACCAATACTTTACGATTTACTGACAAACTCAGTGCTTTTCTTACACGGAGATCATCAAATGGCGGGGTTGTAACATTAAACCGATAATAATAAGTTCCAAGGTAAGGTTCGAAATGAATCCATTCCGGATGTTTTTGTTGCAAGTATTCAATCCGGTCTGATGAGACAGACTGTGTAACATGTAAAAAACCGGAACGAAAGGCCCTTTCTTCAGTATCGGTGGTTTCGATTGGATAAAATCTTATTCCAGAAAGCTTGGTTTGGTTTGCATCCCAGTAATGCGGGTCGGCCCGGACCTCTATAACCGAGTTGATCCGATGATCCGAAAGGCTGAAGGGTCCATTCCCTACAAAGTTTGCTGGCTTGGTCCACGGCGTTCCAATCTGTTCGAAAGCCCCAAACATTTCAATAGTTGGGGGATGCACGGGGAACCATGAATAATGGTTGATGAGCTCAAGGAAATAAGGTGTTTGGTTTTCGAGAGTCAATTGTAGGGTAAGGTCGTCAATGGCTGTAACCCCTACGTTTGCTTCTTTCCAAGTTTTTGCTCCTGAATGATACACCTTTGCATTTTTTAGAACATGAAGCATCGAAGCATATTGGGCTCCCAATGATGGATTCAATATCCGCCTGTAGGAGTAGGCAAAGTCATGAGCTGTGACCGGATCTCCATTGTGCCACTTTGCGTTGTTACGAAGATAAAAGGTGTAGGTTTTTTTATCATTCGAGACAGCCCACCTTTCTGCGACACCCGGAACGGGCTTTAATGTTTTAGGGTCTTCCCCTATCAGTCCTTCTAACAAAGCAGAGAGAATATTATGAGCGGCAACACTGGTGGCTAAGTGGGGGTCAAGGTGTTGAGGTTCAGCCCCGAGGCCGAAGTGCAAAACTTGTTCATCAATGGCTTTTTCTACATTGGATGGAGCCGAGCAAGACACAAGAAAGCTACAAGCCAAAAAGCAAGTGAGGAGAAGAGATCTTTTTTTTCTTATGAAACGCATTGAGTTTTCAGATATTTTGAAACTGAACAGGGTGGGGAACTTGGCAAGTAAAAGGATAAATAAAATGACATTTTTGAATTTCTTTTCTTTGCTCCCTCCAGGTAAGTCCTTACAAAGAAAGAGTTTGATGCGAGATTATTTTCTAAGAAGGTTCCTGTTGATACCCCCTACATTGTTCGGGATAAGTATCATGGTCTTTGCTATAACCCGGTTGGCACCTGGTGGTCCGCTTGAGCAAGCAATGATGCAGATGCAACAAGTGTCGGAAGGTGCAGGGGCTGGGAATGCACAGGGAAATCAAGCTTTATCACAAGACCAGTTGGATCAAATGAAAAGGCTATACGGCTTTGATAAACCGCACTGGGAGGCTTATTTGGTTTGGTTGGGCATTCTGCCCCGCGAAACTGAATTCAGGCAAATTCGTTTTCTGCAAAACGAAACCCAGCTGACGGAACGTGTGAGTTTACCTAAATTTCACATTTCTGAACTGGATTGGAATGCAGATGGATATTTGCAGTCAAGTGAGTTCCCTGATCACCTTTCCGCCTATTTTTCTTTTGCTATGTTTGATAGGAACGGAGATGGAGAAATTGATGCGATCGAGGCAAGCCAACCATCGGCTTGGGTAGATAGTGCTCGTGAAAAAATTGTCCTTCAGAGAGATGGGAGGCAAAATATTCGTATTCTAAACTTATCTGACTTACTTGGAAATTGGCAGATTCGTATGCGGAAGATGCCCAATGAGTCCGAAAATACCAAGCCGGTAGCTGAGCTTTACATGACGAAACATGACGGTGTCATGCAGGGAAACTTTGGTGTTTCTACCCGCTACGGAGAACCGGTTGTTCAAGTGATTATGGACCGCCTGCCGGTTTCATCTTATTTTGGGCTTTTAACTTTTATTTTCACCTATGCGGTTTGTATTCCCTTGGGTGTATTCAAAGCAATGAAGCATAACAGTTTATCAGATGACCTGAGCTCAATTATTATATTTTTTGGATATGCTGTTCCCGGTTATGCTTTGGGTTCGTTGTTACTTCTTTTCTTTTCGGTTCGACTTGATTGGCTGCCTATGGGCGGTCTAACAAGTGATGGTTTTGAGCAACTTACTGGATGGGAGCAATTGTTGGATTTGGCCGCTCACACCTTTCAGCCACTCTGCTGCTATTTGGTGGGCGGTTTTGCTTTTCTGACAATGCTTATGAAAAATCACCTCATGGATAATTTAGCTGCGGATTATGTGAGGACTGCTATGGCCAAGGGCGTGTCATTTGGGAATTCGGTCAAATATCATGCACTGAGAAATTCCTTCGTACCCATAGCCACAAATGTAGGTCACCAGGTTACTTTATTTGTATCGGGTTCCTTTTTAGTGGAAACTATTTTTGATATTGATGGCTTTGGGTTGCTCGGCTTTAACTCTGTTATTGACCGCGATTATCCAGTTGTAATGGGGGTTTTAACCCTGTCTGCGTTTCTTATGCTGGTGGGAAATGTTCTTTCGGATGCATTAGTTGCATGGGTGGATCCAAGAGTACGCTTTGAGTAAAGGTGGAATGATTCGATTGAAACTAAATCCACTGACACGTAAGAAACTTTCCCGGTTTCGATCCATCAAGCGTGGGTATTGGTCTTTACTTTTTTTGCTCTCTGTTTACCTCGTGAGTTTAGGGGCAGAACTTTTTGTAAACAAGAAAGCATTGGTTGTATTTTATGAGGGAAATTTTTTCTTCCCCACCTATGCTGATCAAATAAGTGGCACTCGTTTTGGGTTGGATTATTCCTATGAAACAAATTATCGAGATTTAAAAAATAAATTTAAAGAAAGCCAAAGCGGAAATTGGGTAATTTTACCGATTGTACCTTACGACCCTTATGAAATGGACTACGGGGAAGAAGAGGCTACTGGTTTTTCTTCACCCAATTTCGAGAAGAGTCACTTTCTAGGTACAGATAAGACTGAAAGAGATGTTCTCGCCCGCTTACTTTATGGGTTTCGGATAGCCATGACATTTGCAATTTCCTACCTTCTGCTCACTTACCTGCTTGCCATGGGTGTTGGAAGTCTCATGGGTTATGCTGGGGGGAAGATCGATATGGTTGGCCTTCGTTTTGTGGAAATTTGGTCAAATGTACCCTTTCTTTATATGGTCATTATTTTGGTGTCGGTAATGCCTGGGTGGTGGGGAGTAGGTTGGCAAGTATCTTCTTTACTATTTATCATGGTGCTCTTTTCTTGGACGGGGATGACTTACTATGTGAGAGCCTCCATTTATAAGGAAAAGGCAAGAGAGTATGTGGCAGCAGCTCGAGTGATCGGAGCAAGTCCAACCAGGATTGTCTTTCGCCACCTTCTTCCCAATGTAATCTCCACATTGGTGACTTTTGCACCTTTTACGATCGCAGCAGCAATATCTTCGGTGACGGCACTAGATTTTCTCGGTTATGGCTTACCTCCTCCTACACCAAGCTGGGGTGAGCTTTTGAAGCAAGGGGTAAACAATTTACGAATCGCCCCTTGGATTGTAACCTCTACGGTTTCTGCTCTTGTGCTGACATTAACTCTCGTGACATTTGTGGGCGAAGCGGTTCGCGAGGCTTTTGATCCAAAGAAATTTTCCACCTATGAATAATACACAAAATCTTAAACTTAAAAAAGTCTCTGTTATATCCTTATTTCTTTCACTTTTTCTATTTAGTGCCTGTGACAGTAACCAATTGAAACCTCCTAGGGATAATTCTTCTGCCGCAGATGAATCGGAGCCAAGCCATAAGTTTTTAATAGACCGAAAACTAGCCCGAGAACTTGCCCGAGAATTTGGGAAAGAATTTGCTCAGGAGTTTGTTCGTCAAATGCAAGAATCGAACACCTCACTTGCTTTTCCTATTCAGGAAAAGGCAAATAATCAATCTGGGACCTCGGTACCCGGTATTGTAGATCAAGAAGGCAAGCCTCACCCCTTACTGGAGCACTGTGCTGAGGATGTTATCGAATATTATAAAAAAAACGCAGATTGCTTTATTATGGCAACCCCCGAGGATATACCTGCTGGCCTGAACTGGCAAGATGGTACCAAGGAACGAGAGTTTGCATCTCCGGCTGCAAAAAAAGGGGGTACTTGGCAAGTCTACATGCGAGACTTTCCCAGGACACTTCGCACGATTGGCCCGGATGCAAATGGTGCCTTTCGGAGTTACCTTCTTGACTACAATGCATTGGGTCTGGTACACGCCCACCCCAATACCGATGGGTATTACCCAGGATTGGCCAAGTCTTGGGCAGTTGCCGAAGATGGAGCAACCGTGTTCTATCGCCTAGACCCCAATGCCAGATATAGTGATGGCAATAAAGTCCGTGTCAGTGATTATTTCTTCTTTTTGTATTTCATGAGGAATAAGCATATACAGGCTCCCTGGTACAATGATTTCTACGGAAAAGATAAGTTCAAAAAAGTTACGATTTACAATCATGACACCCTGTCAGTTTCCTTCTACAAGGCGAAGCCTGATATAGTCGAGAGGGCTTCTATTCGTCCCAAGCCTGAGCATTTTTACTTTGAGTTGGATGGTGAATTCCTAAGGAAATATCAATGGAAACCTGAACCTACTACGGGTGCCTATGTGGTGTACCCTCGTAATGTGGATAAAGGGAAATCAGTCACTCTGGTTCGGCAAAAAGATTGGTGGGCGGATTCAAAAAAGTTCTTTCGTTATCGCTTTAATCCAGACCAAATTAAAGTCAGCGTTATTCGAGATTACAACAAAGCATTTGAAGTGTTTCTCAAAGGAGACTTGGATATGTTTGGTTTATCTAAATCCGAGTTTTGGTATAAAAAACTTCCTCATGAGCATCCTCTGGTTGCCAATGGATACCTGACAAAGGTTACATTCTATAATCAAACACCCCCGCCATCTTATGCCTTAAGAATAAATTCTCAGCAACCTCCCTTAGATAATTTAAACATTCGCAAAGGGTTTCATCATGCTATCAACTTTGACCTTGTTTTAGAAAAAGTTTTCAGGGGTGATTTTATACGAATGAATTCGGTTGCCGATGGTTATGGAGCCCGATCTCACCCTTCGATCAGAGCGCGGGAATTTTCCGTGGAAAAGGCCAAGAGTTGTTTCGCAAGAGCAGGATACTCGAAGCTCGGGCCTGATGGGATATTGATCAATGCCGTGGGCCAGAAATTATCGATAGAAGTTTTGACTAGTTATAAGCACTTTGAAGATGTACTCGTGGTGCTTAAGGAGCAGGCAAAAAAAGCTGGATTGGAGATCAAATTAAAAATGTTAGAGCCAACAGCAGCCTGGAAGGTCGCCAATGAAAAAAATCACCAAGTATTTTTTTCGGCCTTTAATTCTTTTGTAGAACTATTTCCACGATTTTGGGAACCCTTTCACTCAGATAATGCGTATGAAGAAGCAGGCAATTCCAAGTACACCGATGATGGTTTACTTAAGAAAGGATTAACCACAAAGGTGAGCACTAATAATTTTACTCAAACGGCAGATAAGGAAATTGATAACCTTATAGTCTTGTACCGGGAAGAAGAAGATTTGGCTCGTATTACGGAAATGTCCCACCAACTCATTGAAAAAATACATGAACATGCAGCTTGGGTGCCTGGCTGGAAAAAGCCCTGGCTTAGACTCGGGCATTGGAACTGGATCAAATTCCCTGAAAACTGGGGGCCAAAAGAATCGAGAGACTATGAAGAATTTCATGTTTTCTGGATAGAACCGAAGGAAAAGCAACGGATTATAAATGCCAAGAAGGAAGGGAAACCCATTTCAACAGAGCCAAGTGTGAAAATCTATGACCGTTACCTTCCGAAGTAATTTACTTTCGAGATGAGACATAAAGAAAACAGTCAGACTTTACTACAGGTTAGGGATCTTTCCGTTTCATTTACCACAGACGAAGGAGAAGTTGAGGCTTTAGATCATGTAAGTTTTGATGTCGCCCAAGGGGAGATACTCGGTCTTGTCGGAGAGTCTGGATGTGGAAAAAGTGTAAGTGCTTTTTCAGTTATGCGTTTATTGCCTCGGCCAATGGGTAGGATAACCAATGGACAAATACTTTTGGAATCTCAGGATTTACTTACTTTAACGACGGAGGAAATGAGAAAGGTCAGGGGGAATGAGATCGGAATGATTTTTCAAGAACCAATGAATGCCCTTAATCCGGTAAAAAAAATTGGTGACCAGATTGCTGAAGTCTTCTTGTTACATCAAGATGTCTCTCCACGCCAAGCATCGGATTTGGCTGTGGGGATGCTCGCCGAAGTCGGTATCCCGGATCCGGCAAACCGGGCATTGGAGTACCCTCACCAATTGTCAGGAGGCATGAGGCAACGTGTGGTTATTGCCATGGCCCTTGCTTGCAAACCAAAACTCATCATTGCCGACGAGCCAACAACTGCCCTAGATGTGACTGTTCAGGCTCAGATTTTGGATTTACTGCAGAATCTTCAAAGAAAGAACGGTTCATCAGTTTTACTTATTACCCATGATCTTGGAGTTATAGCCGAGAACTGTGATCAGGTTTGCGTCATGTATGCGGGTCGAATTGTTGAGCGGGCTTCCACTCAAGCCTTGTTTGAAAATCCGATCCATGCCTACACCCGTGGACTTTTGGCTTCTATTCCAAGGATGGATGGGGTTCCCAAGAATAAGTTGACGACAATCCCAGGAATTGTACCCGCTTTATCTCAGCTTGTTCAGGGATGCCGCTTTGCCCAGCGCAGTGGACGGCCGCACCCAGCAAGTACATTACAGTGCCGCCCGCCTTTCAAGGAAGTTACTTCCGGGCATTGGGTGGAAGCATGCCCCGTTTGCACAAAAATATGAAGCAGAAGCAAGAAGTTTTAAAGCTTGATCAGCTTTGCGTGCATTTTCCTGTTAGGGGAGGAGTTTTTCGGCGAGCGGTTGGATCATGTCGAGCCGTGGATGGAGTTAGTTTATCCATCACGCGTGGGCAGACTTTTGGCCTGGTAGGGGAGTCTGGATGCGGGAAGTCAACTTTAGCTAAATCAATTGTAGGCTTAGTGACCCCAACAAGTGGATCTATTTTCTTCCAAGGCAATCAAATAAAATCCAAGCTTTTAACCGCGGAATACCGAAAGTCGGTTCAAATGGTCTTTCAGGACCCCGTCGAGTCTCTTAACGCAAGAATGACGGTGGGGGCCATCCTCGAAGAGCCTCTGATTATACATCGACTATGTAGGAAAGATGAACGGAGTAAACGGGTGGCAAAACTATTGGACCAAGTCGGCCTGCCCGAAAGTGCAGCCAAACGCTACCCTTTTGAGTTTTCTGGAGGGCAAAGGCAGCGAATTGGAGTAGCCCGCGCTCTTGCTCTTGAGCCAGAATTACTGGTTTTAGATGAACCTGTCTCTGCCTTGGATGTTTCTGTACAAAGCCAAGTATTAAACTTATTGATGGATCTTCAGGCGCAATTAGGTCTGACTTATTTCCTGATCGCTCATGACTTAGCGGTGGTGCGGCATATTTCTGATGTGATTGCGGTCATGTATTTGGGTAAGATTGTGGAAATAGGGGCCGCAACTGACATTTATGCCAATCCTAAGCATGCCTACACCAAAGCATTGCTTTCTTCCATTCCTATTCCCGATCCCAGTGTTAAAAAGAAAAGAATCCTGATCCCTGGAGATGTACCTTCTCCCATTAATCCACCTCAAGGCTGTGCCTTTGGGAATCGAATGAATGCACCTGATTATCCAAAGAGTATAGAACAAGAACTTAAGATGGAAAAAGTTGGGGTAGGGCATTGGGTCCTCGCTTGTCCCTGCTGTGTGCATATGTGAAACTAAAAAAGGCTTGCGAGATGTTTGCACTCCTCTTTTATCTACTATCTTACCCTACCTGATCTGATATGTTGCTTTTTTTAAATCGAACCATTGGTTCTATCGCCCTTAGCCTCTGCCTCGGTTGCCTCGCTTGGGGCCAAGACCCCGGAGCCATGCCCCTTCGCCAAGTTATTTCCGAAGCACAAACTCTTGTAGGACAAGGTGATTTTGCTGGAGCCTCCCCTTATCTTGATGAATTGGAGATTCGCTTCCAAGATGAAAAGGACCCAAAAGTTGAAGTTATTTTGCAGCAATTTGGTTTTGTTCGTGGGGTTGGATACCTGCAAACATATGCAGAAACTGGAGAAATTGAATATCTGACTAAGGCCGCCCAAGCCTTTGGGAAATTTGCAGATAAATTTCCCAAAGACCCCAAGGCAGTAACGGCCCTCCAGAAGAGAACGGATTGTTTGCGATCTGATCAACAATGGAGTGAAGCAGCCGATGTAATCAGCAAACTTTTGGACCCCAATCAACCGTTTAGAAAGCAGATTTTAAAAAGAAGTGAATTGCTGAACCTATACTACGGGAAAGCCCAGTGTTACCATATGCTTCAGGATTGGGCCAAAGGTGAGCCTGCATTTCGAGAACTTTTAAAGTTTGCCGATGCGGCCAAGGATGAGGACCGGGCAGCTTATGCGATTTCATGTCTCACGGAAATGTTTGTTCAAACAAAAAGAGTGGATGAGGTTTTTCCCATGCTTCCTCGCTTATCTGGCGATACTCCTGCTCGATACGATCTGAGGCTTAATGTCAACTTAATGCAGGGGGGGAACCAGTTACAGGACGCAGAGAGATATGTAGAAGCTTCTCTTTTGTACGCCCTGACCATGACCGCAGAGGAAATTAAGAATTATTATAATGAAAGAGCTTCTCGATTAGAGAATGAAAGAAATCGACTGGCTGTATTCCTGAATAAACCGGGCATGCCCAAAAGACGATTGGAAATATTACGTGACCGTGACAATCAACTTGCGATGAAATTAATCACCGCAAAAAGTCATTTAGCCGTGGCAAAAAAAACCGCATCCTTTACTGCCATTCTGAGATGGAGAAAGGCCAGTAATTTTCAGGATACCAAGAGATTTTGGGAGTCATTCTGGGGGTTTTATTGGCTCTTTAAGGATGATCCTGAAAATGAATCTGCAGAAGATTTTATCTACGCTGCCTTTGCTTCTGCAAATACAGTCAAATTTGCAGATAAATCGATTGAGCTTGGGGAAGAATACTTAGCAAGCGACAAATGGGATAAATACCGTGCTGATGTTACTAATATCATGGCTAACGCCTACCGAAAAGAAGCTGAATACCAAGCTTCTATTGCTGAGAGTTTGCAGACAGCAATGTCAACCATCGATAAGGAACGAGGGGTAACGGCAAAAAAGAGTTCTCAGGAAAAATATCAGCGCTTTTTTGAACTTTGTAATCAGTTCTTGAGAAAACAACCCGGTGACAAATACGCAACGAGTTTCATAAATATGATGGGTTCCGTTTATTTCAAACAGAGACAGTTTGATCAATTACTCGAAAAATTTGCAGGATATGAGGCAGGAGTTCCCAATAGTAAAAAAGGCTACATCAATGATAAAGAATTTGCTAAAGGCCCAGCGATGCCATCTGCTTTATATCTTAGCGGAATAGGATTGCTTGCTAGCGGAAAATTTGATGAAGCAAAACCATTACTTGCTCCAATAGTTG
The DNA here is from genome assembly GCA_029254745.1 of Opitutales bacterium. Taxonomy (GTDB): domain Bacteria; phylum Verrucomicrobiota; class Verrucomicrobiia; order Opitutales; family Seribacteraceae; genus Seribacter. The sequence continues at coordinate 58,263 of JAQWWZ010000049.1, forward strand.
GGGTTTATGTGCAGGGCTTAGCTCTAGCGGATGGTACGCTTTCTGAAATGTCTCAAGATAGGGGAGGGGCCAATGAATAAGATTATTACCTGGGTCTTCCTTCTATCTTATTCCATTTTTTTACTTTCCTGTGGTGGCGATGAGAAAGCTCCAGTACAAGAGACAACTCCTAAGAAAGTAAGTGTTAGCAAACCGGATTCTGTTGTAGCAGAGGCGGATGAACCTAATGATATGGGTCTACCTGAACCATCCAAGGCAGAGGTGAAGATTCCGGATCCCAACGGGGTTTATTTGCCCTCAGGTGAAAGCAAAAATGGAAAGCCCGTTTACGCGAATGCTGATGGTTTTACAATGTGGTTTAACGGTTCTGCTTGGAGAATTACTGATCGTACCGGTGGGGGGAACCTGATTGCTTCCGGAAAAGCTGATTTAAATGAAGAGTGGTCCAAGGGGGGGGAAGTGCGCCATTATCCAGATGATCAATATGCCAAAGACGCTTTATTCCGCTTGGCCGTAGCCTACCAAGGTTCACAGGATAACAAAAATGCGGCCCGTTTATTTAAGCAATTTATTCAAGAATATCCCGAAGATAAAAATGTGGCCGCGTCTTACCTCAGTTTGGGGGATATTGTATTGAGTCAGGTTAAGCCAGATGAACAGCCAACTTTCGAACAATTCTCCGAAGCACGAAAGAATTACGCCTTAGTTCGTGCCTCCACCCAGGACATTGCCCTAACCTCAGACGCTACCTTTAATGAGGGTGGGGTTTTGGAAAGGGCAGCTGAAAATCCTGAAGGACTAATCAATTACTATTTTACTTTCGATAAGAACAAAAACGATGCCCTGAGCTCAGGGGAGTTCAATGCCATCGGATTAAAAGGAGCCAAAGCATTTTCCGAGTACGATCTCAATGGGGATAAGTCCTTGGATTTCGGGGAAATTGCAGAACTTGCCATTATGTTCTCTTACGCCGAACTCGAGAATTTATACCGCATGTACAACGAAAAATTCGCCTCCACTGCAGGAGCGAGAATTTCAGAGGCTACTCAAAAAATTGGTTTTGCTTGTGAAAAACAAGGAAGGCCATCCGAAATGCTTACAATGTATTTTGAGGACATCAAAAAATTTGGAAATGATCCATCTCGGGTTGGAGTTGATGGTATTCTTGCTAAGTACACGGAAAAGTACAATGAATATGAAACCTTGTACGGCAAAACACTGGACCTCTTAGAAAAAATACAGAACCCAGATGAAGTAATCTCTTTCACTTTTAGAAACCGCAAAGGAATAGAGGATACCATTTCGGGAACGGTTAAAGAAATTTTAAATGATCGTAGAAAACTTTTACCCTATTTGGCTTCAGAATATAAAGGGATGGACCAAAGCATTTACCGAGAAGTAGCGAAGCTCAAAGGTGCGATTTATGTAAACCCAAAGTACACTTCAAAATTTAAAGGTTATCACACCAAATACAAAAAACTTAATGATTCTTTCCCCACCGACCTATCCCCTGCAAAGGCATACGCCAGGCTCTTAGATGAAGCGATTGAGGCAGGCACAAAGACTCTTGAACTTCGTATGCGAGCTGGCCTTGCATCGGTTGGTTCAAAAGCTGGTGGTAGTTATAACCCAGAGAGAAGAGATTTTCCGGCAGCCAGTCCAGGAGTGTTAGTTTGGATGGCCAAAACTATGCTTGCCCAAAATTCAACCGAAGATGCAATGGCCGCGATGGATCAACTTCTTCAAATTTACGGCAGTAATGGCGGGGATTTTCTTTTTGATGCAAACTTTATTTTAGGTCAGGCCAATGAGAAAAATCGTGATCACCAGGCAGCGGCAGTTAGTTATGAAAATGCTCTAACTAATTCTTCATGGCATCCGCTCGCGAACACAGCCCGCATGCGTTTGGGGTCTTCTCTTTTTGAAGTGGCTTCCTCCTCCAGGGACTCAACTACCTTTGAAAAAGCGATAAGTAACTTCAAAGAAGTTAGGGCTGACACCGATGCAAGTTTGGATGAAAGAGCGGAATCTGCGTTTATGATGGGCGAATGTAAACGGGCACAAAAAGATTATGCAGGGGCAGCTTTTCTTTTCCTTGAAACGACCCTTAATTTTGCAGGTTCTTTAAAATGGGCACCTAAATCATATGAAAAAGCCATCACAAGTTACGAGCAGGCAGGTGCCTCGGACCAAGTTAGTAGAGTGGAGAAACAATACATGGATTGGCAGAGGAAGTTTTTAAAATGAGTACCCCAATGTTTAGAATTTTATTATTTTGGCTGAGTTCAATATGTGTTCTTTCGGGGCAGCAGGAGGACTACTTCCGTAAATACGCAGGTCCCATACCAGGGAAAGTACATTACCTAAGTGGAATAAATCCCAAAGAGATTTCCCTCAAGGGAGTTGATGCTTCCAAGGGTATTATTTATGGGGCCATTAAAATGGATGGGAAGTTTTTGGGAATGGAGCTGGAACTTCGAGGTTTGTCTAAACAAAATATAAAAGGTTTTGAATTCACTGGCTTCCAGCAGAATATAACGAACCCACTTCTATCGAAAGCACAGTTAGCTTCGGCAAAACTTCAAAAAAGAGATAAAATTACCTTGGCTCGATTGATACAGTATCTTGAAAACGAGCAGTATAGTATGCCTATAATCGAAGCAGTACGTCCGACGATTTATAAGCTCATGTTATTTTTACCGATGTCCCCGGATACTATACTTATTCATGGACCCTGTCTTACTTATGTAAAATCTCTTATTGAGCTCCAACAATATTCGGAAGCTTTTTACATTCTTTCTCGATTAAATTTAAGCCAGCTTGACGAGTTCGGGTACAGGGAGTTCTCCGACTCAGCGTTGGATTTAGCCGGGAAAATGATCCAAGCAAACCCAAAGTCGGCTAAGGTCTCTTTAGCCTTACTGAAAAGGGTAAATATACGCGATGACAGTGGTGATCATGAAGCTTACTTGCGTCTTGCCAACTCGCTGCGCTTACAGGGACTTTATAAGGAAGCTATTGATGAATATGCTCGGTTGGGCCCAGTAGTTCAAAAATCGGCAAAAAGCCCGTTTAAAACCATTCTTAAGATTTGGCCCGTTTATTGTTATGTCAAAAACTACGAACTTTACTCCGCTTATGCAGCCCGAGACAAACGATATGCTCAGTATGCGTCTCAATATTTTAATGCGGCTTTGCAGGGTGTAAAAACTTTAGACGAGAACCCTCCTGCCCGTCAGACAAATGAGTATTCTCTCTACAAGTTGGTAAGGGCATTGGTACGCGTTCAGTATGCGAGAAGATGGGAAGCTGGAGGGGACAAGGTGAAATCTGATGAATATTATAGGCAGTCGGTAGTTGAGGTAACGGAAGGAATTGTTTCTGCTCGCGTGGGTCTGGATTGGTTGCCTGAATCTCTTCTCATGGCTGGAGATGCGTATGAAAAACTTGAGCAAGTAAAGGCAGCCAAAAATGTTTACGAACAAATCACTCGATTCTTTCCTGGTTCCAAGTGGGAAACTGTGAGCAGGAAGAGAATGGAAGCTTTGTAATCCTGCATTGACCCCACACCAAAATAGATTCTAAATAACCAAAACTATAAATATTATGAAATTTGGATTTACCAGACTCCTCTTTGTTCTAGCGCTGACCTTCACCGTCCTGTATCCCGAGATGCTCGTGTCTGTTGCGGTTGCTCAAGATGCAGCCCCCACTACGTTTGGCGGGAAGATGGTAGCGGCCTTAGGAATTTTTCTGTATCCATTCATTATTATGGTAGTTGGAGGTTTTACTCTGATTATTTACAACGGTATAGCTGTACGAAAAAAAGCATTCATCAAGGATGATGTGGTGGCACCGATCATGCAGGAGGTACAAAACTTAAACATTCCTGGTGCACTTTCATTATGTGATCAGTACAAAATTCCGGTAACATCGGTTCTTAAAGGTGGTCTTTCCCGTATACAGGACGATGAGCTCGATATTGAGCAAATCGAAAAAGGATTAGAAGAGTCCTCGGGAATTGCCTTATCTAAACCTTTTACTTGGATCAATATGCTCAACACCATCGGCTCAATCGCACCGATGATTGGTCTTTTGGGAACCGTAACCGGTATGATTGGGGCGTTTAACGTGTTAACCGAGTCAGGAATGGGTGGTGAATCAAGTCAGAAAATGGCTGGAAACATTGGTAGTGCGCTTTGGACAACTGCTGCCGGTCTTGTTGTCGCTATTCCTACACTCATTGCATACTTTCTTTATAAGACAAAATTTGGAAACATTGTCGCAGAAGTTAACCAAGTGGCTGGTGAGATGGTCTTTACATTAGTTCGTGCAGCCCGTGGTGGTTTTGATGGAGAAGAGGCTGAGGGAGAAGAAGAAGAGTATTACGAAGAAGCCGCCACCTCCGTTGCTCCTCCCCTTGCGGAAGGGCTTCCTCCATCACCTGACCTACCGCCATCCCCATAAGTCCAAAGATTCTCATTATTTTTTCGTAACAGAAAGAAATGGCAAAATATAAGGCACCTGAGTCCAATGACTCTCCTGATCTGACTCCCATGATTGATGTGGTGTTTTTATTGATCGTATTTTTTATGGTCGTTGCCCAACAAATGTCGGAACAATATATAGAGCTTTCCAAGTTGGCGGTCGCCAGCAATTCACAAGTAAGGGAAAGTCCCCCTTCCCGGACAATAATTAGTATTGATGAAACCCCAGAAGGGCAGAAGTTTTATTGGGGTGAAGCCGAGATTGACCTTACCCAAATACCGTACTGCATTAAAAAAAATTCTGACTGGAAGGTTTTCCTTCGTGTTCACCCTGACGTTCAGCATTCGGTTGTGCAGGATGTAATGAGGGAAATTGGAAATGCTGGGCAAGCCGATGTCATATTTGGTACATGGCAGGTAGCTGCAGGTTAATATCCCATGAATGCACTCAAGAAAATTTTAGATGATATCGATGAGGTTGACCTCACTCCTATGATTGATGTCACCTTTCTCTTACTCATTTACTTCATGGTTACTACCATGCTGAAACAGCCAGAAGCAGAACTCTCTATTCAATTACCTGGCAAGCCCCAAAGTAGTGATGTTACGCCCATGGAACTCCTTAATGTACGAATTGGAGAAGAGGGGCAGGTATATCTAAACGGTTCTGAAATTGAAGATGGATATGATTTAGAAATGCCAGATTTAGTTGCTAATTTAAAGACTCAAAAGAATATGCGAGATCAGTTGATTAGTAGTGGAGCTAAAACGAAAGCTGAAGCAGAGCTGAAAGTACAGATTGAGTCCTCTACTCTCGCTTTGCATCAGGCATCGATAAGTGTCCTTAATGCTTGTTCAACCGCTGGGGTTAATAAAGTAACCTTTTCCTTTCAATAATCTTTTTTTGGCCCCGGCCCAGGAGGAAATATGAGTACCCTTATCAAAAAATTTCTGCATACGCGCATGCGTGTTAATGACTTGGAAAAAACCTTGGAATTCTACACCAAAGTTTTTGGTTTTGAAATTACCCGAAGGCATGAATCCCCTCGAGGTTCAAAACTAGCTTTTCTTGCGGTGCCCAATAGTGAAGAAGAGATTGAAATCACCTATTACCCCGGTTCTGGTTCGGTTAAAGTACAGGAAGATCTCATGCACTTAGCTTTTGAAGTTGAAAGTATGGATGGTTTTGTAGAGCATTTGAACTCCATCGGATACAAGTTGAGCGATGGCCCAACCAATAGTTCTACAGGTTCAACATTTGCTTTTATTGATGCCCCTGAAGGGTACGAGATTGAGATTATTGAAAAATAAACAGCCCTTCTAGGGTGCCCCTGGTGCAATTTATGATTATTGTACTTATGGTTGTAGCTTACTACATGATCAGATTTTTCAACTAGAATCTTTAGTGAAAGAGGAATCTGACTTTACCGTTAATGTAGATCAATCTATTGATTTGGTGGTTGCAGAAATTTTGCGATCATTGAACGATTCTAACTTATGAATAAAGCTTTTATTATCCACCTGCATTTTTTTTCTGCATGCATCGTCATGTTTGCTTTCCTGGGCTGCACACCTTCTAGGTTGGCTTTAGAGAATAACAGTTTATCGAATGAGATAATTCTCTTTGATGGATCCAGCTTGGAAAATTGGATAAAGACAGATTATGCCGGAAGTGAGGAAATATTTATCAATGAAAATCAAAGCCTCGTGATTGAAATGGGGGCAACCCTTTCTGGTATTCATTGGAAGGGACCTGTCCTTCCAGTGGAAAATTATGAGATTTCATTAAAGGCACGAAGAACCATGGGAAGTGATTTTTTTTGTGGCCTTACTTTTCCCTTTAAGGATTCACATGCCACTTTAATTCTAGGTGGCTGGGGTGGTTCATTGATCGGGATTTCCAGTATTGATGATTTTGATGCCTCCGAGAACGAAACCGGAGATGCTTACATTTTTGAGGATAAACAATGGTATGATATTAGACTTTTAGTCACTGATGCTGAATTAAAGGTTTTAATCGATGGAGAAACTGTAATCGATGTAGAAGTTGCAGGCAGAAAAGTTGCGATGAGAGTCGGAGAGATAGAAATGTCTGCCCCCTTGGGTATTACCACTTATGGAACAACTGGTGAATTTAAAGACATGGTGCTGAGGCAAAAATTCTAATCGTTTAATGATTTGAATTTAATAGGCTAAACCCTTATAAGAATGAGATGATTAAATATTCAATTTCTACTCTTGGGTTTCTTTGTTTGCTTGGGCTTCAAACCCTCTTCGCCGAATCAAAAAATGTAGGTTCTGGCAAATTACAACTAGTTAAGGTTGCTTCGCTTAATACGATCGATGCGAATAAGGAATTCCAAAAAAATGTGCAGCTCGTTCAGCAGCAAAGAGCTCTCGCTGCTCAAGTGGTAGCCAAGCTTAATGAAACCAAGGATAAAAAAGAGATAAAGAAGCTCGAGTCCCAGCTCGATGCTTTGCAACAGAAGCTTAATGAAAACAATCAGCTGATGTTTAAAACCTATGGTTTTTCTTTAAATAGAAACTATGTTTTGACCGTCGAAAAGTCTCACATCTTTATGTGGGTGAATGAAGAAGAAGCACAAGCTATCAACGAAAAAGCTGCTTCCACCAAGTAATTTACTGTTTATTGAAAAGAGGGTGTCTTAATTCTCTCTTTTTATCTTCCGAAAAATCTCTTTTCTAGAGAGCGACTTTGTCCTCGATGGTTTTTTCTCGTAAACGTAATTGACCACAGGCAGCATCGATATCATGCCCCTTTTCCATTCGTAGGGTTACGCGAGGTGGCTTTCCTTCTATTACCTTATTTTTAAAGGCCATAATTTGTTCTTGGCTTGGCCTTTCCCATTCTAATCCTTCAACTTGGTTATAAGGGATTAAATTAACCTTCGCATTTAACCTGTTGGCATGCTCGGCCAGCAGTTTTGCTTGCTTAATATCATCATTAACTCCTTTGATTAAGATGTATTCTAGAGTGATCATCTTCTTGCGCATCTCAATAAATTTTTCACAAGCACCCAGAAGTTCCTTCATGGGGTAGCGGTCATTAATCGGCATAATTTTCCTCCGCGTTTCATCATCTCCCCCATGCAGTGAAATCGCCAGCCTTATCTGGGCAGGATACTTCGCCAGTTCAAGAATTTTTGGGACCAGCCCGCTTGTGGATAGAGTAATATGCCGGGCCCCAATACCCAAACCATTTGGGGAAAGAATTTGATCGAGAGCGGGAAGCAGGGCAGGCAGGTTTGCCAGAGGTTCACCCATTCCCATGAAGACGAGGTTGTCGATTCTGCGTCCAGCTTTTTTACGTGCCAGTATAATTTGACCAAGGATTTCACCCGTGGAGAGGTTTCTTTTTAACCCATCCAGTCCGCTGGCGCAGAATTTGCACCCCAGAGCACACCCCACCTGGGTGGAAACACAGAGGGTCATGCGAGAGGCTCGCACCCCCTTGGTTCCCTCGGTGGCAGGGATTAAAACACTCTCAATAAATTGATTATCCCGTAGCTTCCAGAGAAATTTCTGGGTTGTATCTGCTGAGCCCTGGGCCCGGGCTATTTCCATTGGGTTCAGGTCATACTCTTCCTGGAGTCTTTCTCTCAGGTTTGCCGGAAGGTTGCTCATCTCCTCAAATTGGAGCGTGCCTTTTTCAAAAATCCATTGCTGGATTTGGGAAACCCTGTAGGATGGTAGGTCATCAAATCTCCAATTTTCTGGGGGTAAGTCGATGAGTAGGGGCTTATTCAGGTTCATCATAGAATCAGTCTAGCAATAGGATGTTATGCAGCCTTTGGCAATCGACAACCTTTTCTCACCATCAATAGCTTAGGGTGGTGAATCCCACCTTTACATGAGTGAACCTTTTTCAGGCCAAAATGATAATGTAAGCAATTTCTAAGCAATTACCTGTGTGATGGGATCGGCTCCTTCTACCCCAACCAGGCTTTTATCCAGACCCCCATGAAAGTAGGAGAGGTTATTGGGGTCGAGGCCCAATTGATTCAAAATCGTTGCGTGTAATCGTCGGACATGAAACTTGTCTTCCACCGCACGACTACCTAGTTCATCAGTGGATCCAACGGATACACCGCCTTTGATGCCACCTCCTGCCATCCACATGGTGAATCCGTAGGAGTTATGGTCGCGCCCGGTTCCTTCCTTGTATTCAGCAGTTGGCTGGCGGCCAAATTCCCCTCCCCAGACTACGAGGGTTTCATCTAGGAGACCCTGTTGCTTTAAGTCTTTGAGCAGTCCAGCAATTGGCTTGTCCGTATTCCCTGCATGAAGCTCATGGTTTTTGACCAGATCACCATGAGCATCCCAGTTGGCATCGTTGTGATTGCCCCCGGAGTAGACCTGGATAAAACGCACCCCGCGTTCCACCATTCGGCGGGCAAGCAGGCATTTGCGGCCAAAATCATCGGTGCGTGAACCATCCACCCCATAGAGTTCCTTGATATGAGCAGGTTCCTTATCGATATCCACCGCTTCCGGTGCAGATGACTGCATCTTGTAGGCAAGCTCGTAGGAAGCCACCCGGGCGGCCAGGTTGGTATTGTCATAGCGAGTGGACAGGTGGTCCTCATTCATCATCCGCAAGTGATCAAGCAAAGTGCGTTGTTGGGCACCGGTGATATCCTTTGCATTTTGGAGATCAAGGATCGGATTTCCCTTTGAGCGAAGAACCGTGCCCTGGTAGCTGGCAGGCATATATCCGCTAGACCAATTCTTGGCCCCACTGATCGGCCCTCCTTTTTTATCGAGCATGACCATAAACCCGGGCAGGTTTTCATTCACACTGCCCAGCCCATAATTTACCCAGGAACCAATAGATGGGTGACCGGACAGCAAATTGCCTGAGTTCATCATCAGCATGGCGGAACCATGGATCGGAGAATCTGCCGTCATCGAATGAAGAAAGGCAATATCATCCACACATTCTCCCACATGAGGAAACAGATCGGACACATATTTACCGCACTGCCCGTACGGTTTAAACTTCCACTTTGGGCCTACGACCCGGCTTTCATTGCGGTGGCCGCCACGACCGAAAGTTTTCACCTGTATGGTTTTGCCATCCAGGGGGTACAAGTCGGGTTTGTAATCAAAAGTGTCCATGTGACTGGGGCCCCCATACATGAATAAAAAGATCACCGATTTTGCCTTGGCGGGAAGTGGGGCAGGCTTGGGAGCAAGCGGATTAACAAAGTCTGAAATCCCGGCCATCGCCTTGGAGGCAAAGAAACCATCCTGTGCGAGCATTCCAGTGAGGCCGAGGGCGGCAAAGCCGCCCCCAATGTCCTTGAGGAATTCACGGCGGTTTAACTGGTTACAGAAATTTGGCTTGTTTGTTATCATGATTAGTCCAGGTAAATAAATTCGTTGAGGTTAAGGGCGAGCAAGGCAAAGCGGTCAAGGGCATCCTTGTCGGTAAGATTTCCCGCAACTTTCACTTCTTCCACCATCCTGACCCCGGCTTCAACCTCTTCGGGCTTCGGAGGACGGGAAAATACAATCGACAACCCATTCCTTACTTGATCCCGCAGGGTATCGCCACCCTGTCTGCGGATGCGTTCAGCAAAGGTAAGGGCAGAATCATTGACAAATGCTCCATTAATCATGGTAAGAGCCTGCGTGGGAACCGTGGTGGTAAAGCGGACCGGGCAGGTGGCATCGGTATCGGCCGCGTCATGGCTCAGTAAGATGGGGTCCTGCAAGGAGCGCTTTACTTTTACATATACACTACGACGGCTCGCTTGCGCGGGAGTGGATCTACCCCATGCCTTATTCGGTTGAGATGCGGTAGCCAGAACGATTGCAGGAAGGGGCGGCGTCACACTGGGCCCACCCATCTGCAAATTGAGGCTTCCCCGGGCGGCTAGAATAGAGTCGCGTACCTCCTCCGCCTGCAAGCGACGCATATTAAAGCGCCAAAAAAGGTCATTTAATGGATCCTTAACCAAGGCCTGATCCTGAGGAGCAGAGGAACGCTGGTAGGCATCTGATGACATAATCAGGCGGTGCATCGCTTTGATGTCCCAACCTGACTCCACAAATTGATGAGCCAGCCAGGTAAGCAGATCCGGATGAGTGGGGTCGTTTCCCTGAAGGCCAAAATCATTTGGGGAACGCACGATTCCCCGGCCAAAATGGTACTGCCAGATCCGGTTGACCATGACCCGGGCGGTCATGGGGTTGTCCGCTGATGCCAGCCACTCGGCAAGCACCCGTCGGCGACCACTGGACTTGCTGGTCTTGTAGGATGGAGGAATCTCGGCGGGGGTATCATCCAGAATACTGGGGAAAGCGGGAGAAACCAGGCGGCCGGGCAATGAGGGATTTCCGCGGCGGAGAACATGGATGGGGTGGTTGCCACTTTCTGCCACCGCCAGTACAGGGTATCGAGAAGCCGACGGCTCTGTTTTCAAATGTTTGGCAAGTGTACTTTTATCTTTTTTATAAAGATTAAACCGCCCGCCATTCAAAACTCCGGCCCCATGCTTATTTAGAAGATGATCCAAATTTACAGGCTTGGAAAACCCATGGAGTGCTAGGTCAAAAAACTGCCCGCCAATGGTTTGCTTCACATGAACAGCGAGTACATTCTGACCGGTCTGCAGGGCAGAAATCGCCGACTTGGTCACGTCTTCGGTCTGGTAGAAAGTGGAGTACCCCGTACGGTGCAAAACCTGTCGCCCGTTCAAAAATACCGTAATGTCCTCATCGTGATGAAAGGAAAGGAATAGGGATTTTGGCAATTCTGACAGCCCGAACTTGTGACGCAGCCAAATATTTTTGGTTTTCCACTCACTGTTGACGATCGCCCCCGGGGTACCTTTCAAGCCAAATCCGGATTTTCCGACCTGCCACTCCCCATCCCTAAATCCGTTGGTCTCCCAGGCATCTCCCGGATTCTTCAAGGAGTATTTCCAATCAAGACCACCTGCTCGGGCATCCGGTAAATTCAGCAGGGGGACAGGGAGGTGCTTGGGTTCCAATTTCACAAAAAATTCACTTTTTAAAGACTGTACACTTTTTTGAAGTTGGTTCCTGCGGGCTTCCCATCTTTTTCGGATGTGAAGTGCTTGTAGGTCCTGGTGTTTGGACACAACATTTATCAGGTTGGACTGGGCCTGACGGTGTGGTGTAACATTGGCGAAAAAAGACAGCATGGAGTAATAATCTTTTGCCGAGATGGGGTCGATCTTGTGGTCGTGGCAACGGGCACATCCTATGGTCATACCCAGAAAGACCTCCCCCGAGGTGCGGACAATATCATCCAGATAATCAAATTTCGCGAGGGTGCGGTCGGCGGGTTCATCATCCCAGACCCCGAGGCGCTGGTATCCGGTGGCGGTGATGGAGGCGGCATCAGCATCGGGCAGTTCATCTCCGGCAATATGCTCAAGAATTAGGCGATCATAGGGCTTGTTTTGATTGAATGCCTCAATTACATAGTCGCGGTACCGCCAGACTTCGGGCTTGTTACCATCGCGTTCATATCCATTGGTTTCAGCATAACGCACCAGATCAAGCCAGTGCCTGCCCCATTTTTCCCCATAGTGTGGAGAGGCAAGCAGGCGATCAACCAGCTCATTGAATTTATCCTTACTTTGGTCCCTCGTATAAGCTTCCACTTCTGCGGGACTGGGCGGAAGTCCGGTTAGGTCATAATAAACCCTGCGGATCAAAACAGGATCCACAGCTTTGCCGTTTACCCTAAGTTGTACCTTTTCAAGCCGTTGATTTACAAAGCGGTCAATGGGATGGGGGCCTAGAGCTTTATCGGGTAGGGCAGGCTTTTCCGCTCTTTTGAAACCCCAATGCTGCTTGCCTTTTTCATAGTCGGCACCGTGATGCACCACCTCACCTTTTGGCTCCACTTCATCGGCTTCCGGGAAGGGAATACCCAGTTCTATCCATCTGGCAAGCACGGCAACATCCTCATCCGCCATCTTGCCATCGGGTGGCATCTCATGATCCTTATCCTGATGGGAAGTCATCTTCAGGAGCAGGCTGTCGGCTGGTTTTTTTAAATCTACGGATGAGCCAAATTCTCCACCTGCGAGGACGCCTTCCAAAGTGGTTAAAACCAGCCCGCCCCGGATTTTTTTGGAAACCCCATGGCAACTCCAACAGTTTTCCTCAAGAACAGGAAATGCTTCATTCTCCCAGAATGCAATCTGTTCATCGGTATATTCCCGCTCCGCCAACAGGATGAAGGGAGAGAATGCCAAGGCAAGAACAAGTGGATGTGTGGACAAATTCATGCAGCAATAAGTTTACGCAGCTTTAAAAGAGAGATAGCCCAGGTCCGTAGAGATGGCATCGGTTGCCAGGCTGAGAAGTGCACCAAATTCTTTAATCTTTTCGTGGTTTATCCGGTTGGTGGGGGCGACCAGCCAAATCGCTCCCGCCAGGTTGTTTTTTCCATTTTTAACAACGGAGCCTATACAAACCTGACCTTCCATTTCCTCTTCCCGGTCCACCGCATAGCCGTGCTTGCCAATAGAAACACACTCCTCGAGCAAGTTTTTGGGGTCTGTGATGGTGTTTTTGGTAAATCGCTTGAGATACAAAGTATGTATCAGCTTGCTTCGCTTGGGTTCACTTAAATTTGCCAGGTACGCTTTTCCCGGGGCAGAGGTGTGCAGCGGGAAGCGAAGACCGGGTTTCACTCTGAAGCTGAAAGGGTGTAAGCCTTCAATCTGTTCGAGAACGACACCTTCCTTTCCCGTAATTGTGCCAATAAGCACGCTCTCCATGGTCTGGTCTCGTAGCTTGTAGAGGTAGGGCATGGAGGACTCGATCAATGAGGGATCCCCGGTTACCGGCGTGGCCATGCTTAACAATTTATCGGTCAGGACATAGCCGGTCCCTTCCTTTTTTTTCCTGATATACCGCCTTCTCTCTAAGGTAGTCATGATACGGTAGACACTGTTGGCCGGCAGGCTAAGGGTGGCGGCTATTTCATTTACGGAAAGACCGTTGGCATGGCTGTTTAAAAGCTCCACTATAGACAGGGCTCTGTCCAAACCGGGCACATTATATTTTTTAGTGGAAGGCGGCATAATTTGATATATAAAACAAAAGCCAAATATCAAAAAGTCAAATTTTTAGGACAAAGTTTATTTCCGGTCGACCTAGAGCTTGATAAGCCACCTTTGAGTTACACCGTCGTGCTTTATGGTTTGTCTCCTCTGAACCTTGGTGATTGCAAAAGGGGTAGCCCTTGGAGTTAGAATTCTGCCTTTAGCCCTAAAAAAGGGAGTCGAAGTTATGAGAGTCATTTCCCCCCACCTTAACCAGCGAATTTCTAGGAGTTGACTCATCGGGGAAAGTTCTTTCATGCACAACCTATGAAGCCTGTCCTCATCTTTTTTCTTTTCTCCTTGATGTTTTCGGTCTTATTGAAGGCAATCGCCCCGGTCACTTACAGCGGTAAGATTTTCATCCGTGGGGTAAATTATTTTGGGGAAGCCCAGTACAGGAAAGAAAAAATTGGATAAAGAAGAAAAGAAAATCTCGGATGCTTATGATCGGGGTTTGTTAAAAATAGAGGATCCGTCTGGGGGGCTACTGGCTATGCTAAAACAGGCCGGGGAAAAACCTTTAAGAAGGACAAGCGTATCAATATCAGATTAACTAGCCATGACTTGATCGGTATCCAGCGAAAAGAAGCTCAAAGGGGAATTCCTTACCAGGCAGGCATTCATTTTTGGACTTATTCATCAATATGTGGAGGGCGAACTTGAGGAGGAATCTCAGGGTAAATACAGAAAGAAGTAAGAGGCTTTCATTCTTGCAGGTTTTTCGATCGCGAGGGCTGAAAGCCAGTGGCGATCCACGGGCCCTCACGAATCGCTCCGCTCCCTTCTAGCGAGGAAAAAAAACCTAACCGCAATTTCTTCCGTCCCCTCATGGTGAAATACCTTCAGTTTGTCATGCCACGCATCTCGATTGTGGGTGGTGTTTCCCCTGGAAAGCAAATATGGGTTTGCCGAAAAATAAGCTTTTGGGCAGTCTGCGATTTATGAAAGTTTTTAGGATATTTTTTTCCTTAATTTTAGTGTTCACCTTGTTCCTGCCTGTTTTTTCCCAGGGGAAGCAATTGCCCAATGTGGTCTACATTCTGGCGGATGACCTTGGAAAGGGAGACCTGGGGTGTTATGGGCAGAAAAAGTTAAAGACTCCCGGTATCGATCGCCTGGCGGAGGAGGGAATGAAGTTTTCTTCCCATTACTCGGGGAACACTGTGTGCTCTCCCTCCCGAGCTGTGCTCATGACCGGGCAGCACCCGGGGAGGGTGCATTGCCGGGGCAATGGAAATGAGCCCGGTCTTGCCCTGGAACCAGCCATGACCACCCTGGCGGAAATTTTTAAAAATGCCGGATACACTACCGGTGCCTTTGGGAAGTGGGGGCTTGGGCATACCAATGAGGCTGGGGCTCAAAACCCAATGACGCACGGCTTTGATCATTTCACTGGGTGGAAAAACCAGATGATTGCCCACACCTATTACCCCACCAGTATTGTCCGGGACGGGAAGGAAACACCCCTCCAAAAAGGAACCTACATCCATGACCTGATCATGGACGACGCTTTTTCTTTCATTACCGAAAGTGTAAAAAAGAAAGAACCGTTTTTTTGCTACATTCCCACGGCTGTCCCGCATGCGGCGATGCACGCACCAAAAGAGCTACATGAAAAGTGGCGAAAGGTTTATCCCGAGTTCGATCAACGGATAGGCAAATACGGAGCGGGTCCCGGAGAGCCCTGTCCAAATGTGGT
>JAQWWZ010000070.1 GCA_029254745.1 Opitutales bacterium
TCTTTTATCACTTGTACTTCCATAGCCTCTGTCCGGGCATCATAAGCTTCCCATAGATCCCGTGCGGACCTTGAGAGCTTGGCGGGATCACTTATCGGGGTGAAGGTGTCCTGACCTACCAAGTAACAGGTGGACAGAAGGAGGAGGGCAATGATTCTGATCATAAGTATAAGTGCGATGAAAAAAAAAGCTTTGTATGAAATACCTAGCTTCCGGTCGAACTGAAATCTCTGATTGATTGACTATTTATTTCTGATGTTAACCACCTCGGGAAGGTAATTCATTTTTGGAACAAGGAGGTAAGCCGTTCCATATCTGAAAGCTTTGCCTGCAAAGGAAAGGAAGTTGAAAGGGACCGGCGGGGAAGGATTGACGATCTTCTTTTATGAGTTGAAAAATTGTTTCAATCTGACCTTGGGGCACATCCGCTTCACTTTGGAGGAATCAATCGAATGCTGAAGAGAGAGAAGGAACAATTCGCGATCGTATCGTAACTTGATTTCGGGCAAAAATCTGCTGTTTTGATCGTTATTTATTTGGTGTTTCTTCCAAAAAACGCCCCGCTCTTTGGCAGATAATGGGACCTGCTTATTAGCGGTGGCCAAAGAAATAGGTTCCTTTCTTTTCCTTTCTCCAACCTGCCTTCCAAAATTTCTGAACCTTTAATGAACACTCTTTTTCCAGGTTCGGCCTGATAGGTGGTAGGTTTCCCTTTTTCTCCTCCATGTACCGGGGTGATACGCTCCCGGTAGGTACCTTCGAGTACAAAAACAATGTCTCCCGGTCGAGCTCTTCTGGCACCCGATGAGATCGTACGCAGTGGTTTTTCTAAACTCCCTCTGTTGGCATCATTTCCCTTGGGAGATACATAAAAGATTCGGGCATTGAGCGAAGTAAGAATCGCGAGGCAAAGGCATATAGGGACCCACTTTTTGTACTCCATGAAACCAGCACAGGGAAGATATCTTACACTTTTCAGTATCTAATATTAACTAATTATTTTTGGGTGCACAGGGGGAGCCGTCCAAGTATTTTTGTAATTGATTTTTCATCCTTATTACTTTTTTTGGATGCAAAGAGGCCAGGTTTTTTCTTTGTCCAGGGTCTTCCTTTAAGTTAAATAAAAGACATTCGGTTTTATTTCCAAAAGGTTTAATCTTAAAGTGCTTGAGGTAGTAGGGGACCTCTTTTTTGGTGGATCCGCTCGGGGTATTAATCATCACCCAATCTCCCTGCCGAAGAGCAAATTTTTTGGGCCATGTATTTTGAACAGTTGCATGGCGAAGAGGGCTTTTGTATTTTTCTCCCTGGAGAACAGGGAGCAGGTTGTAACTGTCTATGGCTTCATTTTTACCCAAAGAGTAGCCAATGGTTTTGGCAAAAGTTGCGGCTAGATCCACCTGGTTGACGACTTCATGAGAGATCGATTTCGGTTTAATTTTGCCGGGCCAACTCATGATCAGGGGAACACGGTGCCCGCCTTCATAAAGGTCGCGTTTGACTCCGCGATGTTTCCCTGAGCTCCATTGATCAAATTTCTGTAATCTGTCAAAGGCATGATTTTCCGCTCCATTATCAGCCGAGAAAATGACCAGGGTGTTCTTGGTAAAACCATGGGTTTTAAGTGCTTGTAATACCTGCCCCACCATGGCGTCAGTTTCGATTACAAAGTCACCGTAATAGCCGGCCTTTGATTTTCCATGAAATTCTTTATTTGGGACGATCGGGTAGTGAGGTGAATTAAAGGCAAGGTAGGCGAAAAACGGCTGGTTCTTCTTTTGTTTGGAAATCCACTCAATAGTCTTTTGTGTAATAGTTGGAAGAACATCATAAGGGTCCCAACTCTCTGCCATGGGGCCGGGGCGAAAAGTTCCTCCTCCCGCACGAGGTTTTGATTTTATAACTGGTTTACTTGGAATAGTGACAAACCGGTCTCCTTCGATCCAGCAATAGGGAGGGAAGTTAATGGTGCCGTCTCCAAAGTAATAATCAAAGCCATGATCCAGGGGCCCGTCGGGGAATCTCTTGGTCCAGTCGTATGACTCGGCTCTAGGGTCTCCCTTTTTGGCACCGGGTTTACGGATGGCATCAAAGTCCCATCCAAGGTGCCACTTGCCAAAGCAACCGGTGCGGTAACCCCTTTGTTTTAACATCTTGGGGATGGTGAAATCCTCGGGCTTAAAAACGGATTTCCCGAATGCGTTGACAATGCCATGAAAACGCCTCCAGTGGTGTTGGCCGGTTAATAACGCAAAGCGGCTCGGGGTGCAGATACCCGAGGAACTGTGCCCGTCCGTAAAGGTCATTCCCTGAGTAGCTAATCGGTCGAGGTGAGGCGTCTGGATTTTTGCTTGAGGATCCCCGTAGGACACATCCGCAACGCCCATGTCATCGGCGTAGAGAATGACAATGTTGGGTAGACTGGAGGCTGTGAGACTTAGAGAAGTCAGTGAAAAAAGAGCGAGTAGGTTAGTTTGCATGAAGGGTAATTCTCTCTAGGATCCGAATCTGTATGCTTCGTTCCATTCCTTGCCTGTTCGTACAAAACCGCTGTTTCTCAGGTATTTGTACGGCAAGGTTGACTAATTCCATGGGGTTATTTTTGAGTCATAAAGTTTCCGTACTTTACCCGCCCGAACAACCTTGAATTCACCTTGGTGGAAGGCATTGGCCCAGTCAACGGAAACTGTACGGTACCTTTCCACCGGTACGGGTGGAATATTGGGGGTGGTATTGGGCTGCTCGAAGCATGCTCCATTGTCGGAGAGGAAGAGAATTAAGGTGTTATCCCACTGAACGAACTCTTTGAACTTAGTAAAAAGGCGACCGAGGTTTTGATCGACCCGGTTGATCATGGTGGTATAGATCTCCATTTTGAGATCCTCTTCACCTTTTGGTTTTTCGGTAAGTTGTTCAAGATTGGGAGTATTGATTTCTCCTCCAAAGCATCCGAGGTCGGAGTAGCCCATATCGTCGACCATGATTAAGATGAAATTGGGTCTTTGATTACCAATCTTTGCCTGTAGGGAAGGTGTAGATGTTGCAACTCCAGCAATAAAAAGGAAGTAGGAGAAAGTTCTTTTATATAAATGGATAGACATAGGTACCTTGTAATATCCGAGCCTAGAAAATTTTGTTGTACAAGCTTAATTTAAGCGATTTCGATTTTTTCTAATCAAGTTACTTGTTTATTGGTAAGTTTTGTACCTTCACGAATTTTAACTTCAGGGTAAATTAAGCTTTTTAAAAAAACATACTTTGCATCTGTTCTTGTCGCATATGAGGATAAATAAAACGCAAAATGTGGTGTTTGTTTTTATATATTTTTGGTATTTTGAAATCTTGAGTAGAACCAACATATTGTTCCTTTCGAAACATACAGACAAAATGAACCATCCACCTATTGTAAGACTTTTTATGTTATTTAGTCTATTGATCCATACATTAGCGTTGGCATCTCCCCCCGAGGGCTTTGAGAAAGTGGATGAGGTTGTAACCATCAGTACGCTTGCCTCTCAAATGAAATATGATGTGGAGAGTTTCAGTGTGAAGCCGAATTCAAAAGTACAAATTATTTTTAAAAACCCGGATTCTTTACCTCACAATTTAATCCTATGTACACCTGGCAAAAAGAAAGGTGGAGACAGGGGGCAGGAGGTAATGGATGCGGTTTACAAGCTCGGAGATCAGGGAGTGAAAATGAACTGGGAGCCTGTTGGGCATCCAAGGATCTTAGCGAGTTCAGGAATGGTACAGCCTGGACACCAGAAAATCTTTTACTTTAAAGCACCACGAGCTCAAGGTGATTATCCCTACATCTGTACTTTCCCTGGCCACTATACATTAATGAATGGGTTGATGGGCGTTACAAAAAACTCCAATCCCATCACCAACCTGAAATACAAGATTTATCACGGCAAATGGAAAAAACTCCCCGAATTCTCTTCCCTTGAGCCGAAGAAAGAAGGGTTTTTAGCGAATGGGCTGTTTGATATCTCACGGGTGGAGTTGACCGATCACTTTGGTGTTTTATTTACTGGCCAAATTGACTGTGATAAAGATGGTAACTATACCTTTAATATTTCTTCGGATGATGGATCCCAGTTGCTGATCGATGAGCAGGTGGTTGTGGACAACGATGGTCTGCACGGCGGTGGGTTTAAATCTGGCTCAGTTTTCTTGAAACAGGGGAATCACGGAATTGAAGTCCGATACTTCGAGTCGGGCGGGCAGGAAGAACTTCAGGTAAACTGGTCAGGGCCCGGCTTTCGGAATAAGCCGTTATCCAGGGTCTTGCCAAAGCGTGGGCGAGCAGTAAAAAGTATACCTATTACTTCAACGAACGGAGAAGCTATCATTTATCGAAATTTTATTGATGGTGCTGGGCCACGTGCTATTGGAGTTGGTTATGACGAAGGAGTTAATCTTGCCTTTGATGCCAATAATATGAGGCTGGCGATGATCTGGCATGGTGACTTTATGGATGGAGGCCGGCATTGGATTGCCCGAGGTCTAGGATTTCAACCCCCGGCGGGAAATGATGTCATTCACTTACCCGAAGGTTTGGCCCTAACCAGATTGGATACGGACGATTTTCCATGGCCCGCTCCTGTATACCGAACGGAAGATATAAGTTTTGAAGGATATACCTTAGGCAAGCTTCAAAGACCCACCTTTAAATATATTCTCGATGAGGTTTTGATTACAGACAAGTTCATCCCTGTCCTCCCTTCTTCGGAAGGAAAATTGGGGAAAATTAGACGAGTGCTTCAATTTTCCGGTGATGATCCTCCTCTCAATTTGTACCTCCGCTTGGCTCATGGTGGCTTTACCCAACAGAACGGAACTTATTTAAAAGATAAGCTTATGATTGCAGTCGAGGGCGGGGAAGTTCTCGCCAGTAATCTTGACCTTCGTGTGCCCATTATTTTTAAGGATAAAAAATCCGAACTAGAAATCGTTTATTCTTGGGTAGAATAATAGAGTTTTCACTTGTAACCCTTTAGTCCTTTTTCATGAGAAACTTTAGCTTTTTAATCAGTTTTACACTTAGTACCTTTTCGATTCTGGTGGCCGATGATCGCTCAGATAGATTACCGGTTGAGTCAGATTATTATCCCATTACCACCCTTTCACTTCCTGAAGGTGAAGTCATTGAAGTGAGTGGAATCGATATTCTTCCTGGAAACAAAGTGGCAATTTCTTCGAGGCGGGGTGATATATTTGTAGGGGAAGATCTATTTGGTGATGAACCAGAGCCCAAGTGGACAATCTTTGCACGCGGACTCCATGAAGTGCTAGGGATTGCCTGGATGGATGGATGGCTCTATGTAACCCAGCGACCTGAAGTTACCCGGATCAAGGATCAAGATGGGGATGGACGGGCAGATATATTTGAAACTGTTGCGGATGATTGGGGCATTAATGGGGATTATCATGAATATGCCTTTGGTACCCGCCATGATAAAAATGGAGACATCTGGGTTATACTCTGCCTTACAGGTTCAGCGAAAGCAGATGATAAAAGCCCGTTCCGAGGTTGGTGCATGCGGGTCACTCCGGAAGGAAAGTGCATTCCTACTGGCTATGGGATTCGTTCCCCTGGAGGTATTGGCTTCAATCATGAGGGTGAGGTTTTTTACTGTGATAATCAAGGTTTGTGGAACGGTTCGAGCTCACTTAAGCATTTACGACCAGGTGGATTTCAGGGAAACCCAGCCGGAAACAAGTATTTTGACCTCACCGATGTTTTGGGCCCTAAGCCTCCTGAGCCGGTATCAGGCAGTCGAATCGAAATTGAAAGAAAAAGGCTTCCGGATTTGGTTCCTCCCCCAGTGGTCCTTCCCCATGGAAAAGTTGGTAATTCGCCCGCCGGTATAGAGTGTGATCAGACTGGAGGGAAATTCGGTCCCTTCCAGAATCAACTTTTTATCTCGGAACAGACCCATTCAAAAGTGAGCCGAGTTTTCCTCGAGAAAGTAAATGGTTTTTACCAGGGTGCGGTGTTTCCTTTTCTTTCAGGCTTTGGCTCGGGAAATATTGTGGCCCGCTTTGGCAAAGACGGAAGCATGTTGACCGGTGGGACCAATCGTGGGTGGGGGTCATGGGGAAAGAAAGCCTTTTCTTTACAGCGGGTTAATTGGACAGGGAAAATTCCTTTTGAGGTTCACGAGATGAGGGTGAAACCAGATGGGTTTGAGCTGTCCTTTACTCAGGAAGCGGATGCGAAAACCCTAGCAGATTTAACCTCCTACACCATGGAGACTTACACCTATATTTACCAAAAAGGATATGGGAGTCCAGAGGTAGATGGGACAGTTCCGGTGATTACCCACGCAATCCCAAAAGGGGATGGTATGGGTGTTTATTTGCGAGTGAAGGGCATGGTGAAGGGGCATGTTCATGAACTAAAGATGCCTGGAGTGCGAAGGAAGGGTTCTCGTCAACCCTTGTTGCATGAAGTTGCTTACTATACTTTGAACGAATTTCCTTTACCCTAGACCTTTTCCACTCTTGCGATCGGATATTAAGCGGTAATCATAGAGGAAGCCTATTAAATTTGTATGCCCATTATGCATTTCTACAGTGAAACCTTACGCTGGTTGCCATGAAAAATAAGTGCCATGCCAATCCACATACAAACTAATTACTATCAATGCTGAATAAGCTAGGTTTTTTATGAAGCAGCAAATCCTGATTAGTTACCTTTCTAACCCTTAATTTTAATGCTTATAGTGAGGGGGTTTTCTATAGACATTGTCTTAATAAATCCCTTCAAAGCTATGAGTGTTTTTCCCGTTATAATCTCTCCCATCATATGTCTATCAAAAAGGATACCTATCTGCCCAATTTTCCACGCCTGCTTTCTTTGGCTTTCGCTTTTTTACTTTTAGTAAGCTTTTCCATTGCGAATCCGGTTATTTATAAAGCCGGTTCTCCTTCTCAAAACAAGAAGTTGGTGTTTGTTGCCAGTGATCATGAATATCGGGCTGAAGAAACGCTTCCTGCGTTGGCCCGCATTTTGTCGGTACACCATGGCTTTGATTGTACGGTATTGTTTGGGCAAAATACCAAGGGTGAGATTGAGGCGGGTGCTTCAAATATTCCTGGGTTAGAAGCCTTAAAAGAGGCCGATGGTATGATCATGTTTACTCGTTTTCTGGCCTTGCCTCCTGCTCAGATGAAACACATTGATGACTACCTGAACCGAGCTGGCCCCGTGGTCGGGTTACGAACTTCCACGCATGGTTTCAAGTATGACAAGGCTCTTCAAAATGACCCGTATGCAAAATTTGACTTTCGGTTTGCAGGAAAGGACTACAAGGGAGGATTTGGGGAACAAATCCTCGGCCAGTCTTGGGTGGGACATTACGGGCAGAATCATCGTCAAAGTACCCGTATTGACTTGGTTCCTGAAAAAAAGAATCATCCAATTTTAAGAGGCGTAAGTAAGGTACATGTGAAGGCTGGGGGATATAACGCTGAAGCTCAACCAGACTGGAATATTCTGACTATGGCCCAACCTCTCATGTCGATGGAACCGACTGGGAAAAATGATCCACAGAAGCCACCTATGGCAAGTGAGTGGACCCGTACCTACACCGCGAAGAACGGAAAAAAGGGCAGGGTGTTTACCTCCCTCTACGGAGCGTCGATGGATTTAGTAAACCCGGGCTACAGGAGATTGATTTTAAATGGTATCTATTGGACGGTTGGCTTGGAGAATAAGATAAAGCCTGATTCCAAAATCGAATTTGTCGGTGCCTACACTCCCAGCAAATTTGAAAACAGGGGAGAGGTAAAAGGGCTGAAGCCATCGATGTATAAAGATTTGAAAAGCCCAATCCCTGCAGACCCCAATAGCGTGGTGAAAAAAGTTAAGTCGGTTACGGCAAGGAATCAGAATATTCGTAAGGGTGCCCGTTTTTTGCGGATTGAAATTCCGAAGGATAATAAAGTTCTTACTTTGAATGAAGTGGAAATCATAAGTGGTGGGAAAAATATTGCCTCATTGGGTAAGACTTCTCAGTCCAGTACCGGTGCAGGTGGAGTAGCTTCCCGGGCAGTTGATGGGAATAAGGATCCGGACTATAACAAAGGTGGTCAAACTCACACCGATGGTTTTGGGACGGTTAATCCATGGTGGGAAATTGATTTGGGTAAGGAATACAAAATCGATGAGGTGGAAGTTTGGAATCGGAAGGGTTTTGAATCAAGGCTCGATGGGTTTACCATTCAGTTATTAGACGCCAACCGTAAGCAAATCTACAAGAGCGGCAAAACCAAGGGTGCCCAGAGGATAAAATTCACACTCAGGTTCAGGACTATTCTTGAGTTTTTCCTCTACAATGGAAAACCCGAACCAACTGCTTTTAAGCCCTTACCATACAAGGTTAATGTACCTGCTGATTACAAGGATGTCCTTCCCTTTGCGTTCAAAAAGGGTGACAGGATCGCGATCCTTGGAAATGGGTTGGCTGACAGGATGCAGCACGATGGCTGGACTGAAACTCTTTTACAAAGTGAACTCACTGGTCAAGAGGTAACCTTTCGCAACATGAGCCTTTCTGGGGATCGGCCAAATAGTTACCCACGCAGCAGTGGTTTTATGTCGATGAATGACTACCTCCGACATGTAAAAGCGGATGCGGTTTTTGCCATGTTTGGCTACAATGAATCATTTGAGGGGGAGAAAGGTACCAAGCGTTACCGAGCAGATTTAATTACTTTTGTTAAAAACATACGAGGGTCAATGGCGAACAGGGAAAGCTTTCCCCGCATTGTTTTATTTAGTCCGATTGCCTTTCAAGACTTGAAAGATCGCAATCTTCCTCGCGGGAAACTTCAAAATAGGAACTTGGAAATCTATACAAAGGTGACCGAGGAAGTAGCCGCTCAGGAGGGTGTAGAGTTTGTCGATCTGTTTCATCCGACCCGTACTATTTTCCAGATGACATCCGAGCCTCTTACCATTAACGGAGCCCACTTAAACGAGGAGGGTAATCGGAAACTGGCGGAAGTTATAGCCAAGGCATTGCTACTAAAAGAGGTAAAGGCGAAAAGTTCACTTGAAGCACTCCGTCAGGCAGTAATTGATAAAAACTGGCATTGGTTGAACCGTTACCGGGCGACTGATGGTAATGACATCTGGGGAAGTCGTTCAAAATTGCGCTTCGTGGATGACCAGTCCAATGCCAAGGTTCTGCAGCATGAGCTCGTCATGATTGACTCAATGACAGCAAATAGGGATCAACACATTTGGAAAATAGCTGACGGAGAAACAAGTAAGGTTGATGACAGTAATGTCCCTGCTCCAATTAAGGTAGATTCCAATGTAGGCGGTGGGAGTATTAGTTCCAGTGCGATAAAGGAAGGATCAACAAAATACCTGAGCCCTGCAGAGAGTTTAAACCGTCTTGCTGTGGGCGATGGCTTTGAGGTGAATATATTTGCCGATGAGAAACAATTCCCCGAGTTAATTAACCCGGTTCAAATGCAAGTCGATACCAAAGGCCGCCTCTGGGCAGCAGTTTGGCCAACTTATCCAATGTGGGAGCCATTAAAGCCGATGAGTGACGCATTAGTGATTTTACCAGATGACAATAACGATGGTAAAGCTGACCGTGTTATTGAATTTGCAAAGGTTCACAATCCGCTCGGGTTCGAGTTTTGGAATGGTGGTGTATTGGTTACATCAGGACCCGATCTTCTTTTTCTTAAAGATACGGATGGAGACGATCGGGCAGATGTGCGCTATGTGATGCTGCAAGGCCTCGGCACTTCGGATACCCATCACTCCGCAAATAATCTTATCTATGGGCCTGATGGTGGAATTTACTGGCAGAGCGGTGTCTTTCTTCAGCACAACCATGAGCACCCATGGGGGCCCAGTCTTAAAACAACTGCCTCCGCTATGTATCGATTTGACCCTCGACGTCATACCATTGCATTTCATGGGAGCAATAGCCCAAATCCACATGGGATTGCATTTGACTACTGGGGTTACCATTATGCTACCGACGGAACCGGTGGTCGTGCTTACCAAGTATTCCCTGACGGAAAATCCTGGAAAATGCGCACTTTGCTTGCGAAGGAAGTTCGTCCTGTTCCTGCCTGTGAGATTCTTTCCAGTGATAATTTTCCAGATGATTTGCAGGGTGATTTTCTCATCTGTAACACCATTGGTTTTCTCGGTGTGAAGCAATACAAGTTGCACCGGGACGGTGGTTTTACCAAAACTATCAAAAGTGGAAAGTGGGAGAATGGGAAAAATGTCTCATCCCAATCTAAATTGGGTGAAGTATGGGGCACACCGAATGGTCAGAAATTGAGTGTCATTAAGGATTTAGCAGAAGGTTCACAGGTGGAGGAAGAATCTATTGGTTTTATGCTTAGTGGTGATAAAAATTTCCGCCCAACCGACGCCATTTTTGGACAAGATGGTGGTCTCTATGTATCGGATTGGCAAAATGTAATTATCGGTCACATGCAGCACAATGTAAGAGACCCGAACCGGGATGATAACCATGGTAGGATTTTCAGGGTGATTCATAAAAAGAAGCCCCTGCAAAAACCAGTGAAAATAGACGGGGAGCCAATTGAAAAGCTACTCATCAACCTGATGCATCCAGTGGATGGCGTACGTCATCGTACCAGGGTGGAGCTAAGCGAGCGGGAATCAAGTAAGGTAATTAAAGCCACTCAATCTTGGATGAAGCAATTTGACCCGAGAAAAAAAGAAGACGCCCACCATCTATTGGAGGCCCTTTGGGTACATCAGCAACATAATTACCGGAATGCTCGCTTACTGAATCAGGTTCTTAAGTCACCTGAGCCTCACGCCCGCATGGCTGCCCTTACCGTACAGCATCACTGGTACAACGCCAATCCTGCCAAAGGGGCGGAAGAAATTGAAGAAGAGCATATTGAGGTGGCAAAGAAATCTGGCGTGATATCAGATACGCCACAGCTTACCACCGTTCGTATTGGAACCATGCCAGAGAAAATGAAGTACGACCTCGCGGAGTTTACAGTGCAGGCAGGTAAGGCAGTGAAGGTGATCTTTACCAACCCTGACTTCATGCCTCATAACTTGGTTCTGGTTAATCCCGGCAAGGCGGATGAGGTCGGACAGGCAGCAATAAATTTGGGTGCTGCTGGGTTTGATGTCGCTTTCGTTCCAAAGAGTAAGGACATCCTGTGGGCTAGTAAATTGATTGATCACAAGCAAGAAGAGGAGATTCAATTCAAAGCACCCACAAAACCGGGTAATTATCAATATGTTTGTACCTTCCCAGGGCATCATTTTGTTATGCGTGGGGTGATGAAGGTAAAGTAATCAACTGGTTTAGACCTAATCTGCCTGAGGCAAAAAAAGTATAAATATTTTGTCGTTGGTTATTTTTGGTTTGGTTAATCAGATCTCTATCGATTCAGTAATGTCCTAGTTCGCCGGTTAATTTACAATAATCAAGCCTCTAAAATGAAATCATTCTTCTATTCATTTCTTTTCTTATTACCCTGTCTGCTGTTGGGGGAAAAGGAATCCCTCCCCAATGTCATTTTTGTACTCGCTGATGATTTGGGTATTGGTGATATTTCTCCCACCAACCCAGATTGTAAAATCAATACTCCCCACTTACAGAAGATGGCGGATGAGGGCATTACCTTTCATGATGCCCATACTTCAAGTTCCGTATGCACTCCGACCCGCTACGGTGTTCTTACCGGCAGATACAACTGGCGTTCCCGACTAGCTCGCGGTGTACTTAGCGGGGTAAGTACTCATTTGATCCCGGCCGAACGGGCAACTGTGGGCCATCTTCTTACGAAGGCCGGTTACCACACCCAAATGATCGGGAAGTGGCATCTTGGTTGGGATTGGGATCTATCGGGGAATGGTTGGAAAAATATCAATTTCGAAACAGCGGTTAAAAATGGTCCTGATATCAACGGATTTTCCAATTACTACGGTCACTGTGGTTCTTTGGATATGCCTCCCTATGTCTGGGTGGATACCGGGAAGCCCACAGCTGTTCCCTTGAGGGAAGAAGGAGTTAGTAAATTACAAGATCCTTACGGTTGGTATCGAAAAGGACCAATTGCCCCAGACTTTAAAATTGATGAGGTGCTGCCCCATCTTTTTGATAAGAGCATTGCTTATGTACAGGAACGGGCAAAGAAAAAGAAGCCATTCTTTCTTTACCTGCCTCTACCGGCTCCTCACACCCCTATCGTGCCCATACCTCCTTTCAAGGGTGGGAGTAAGATCAACCCTTACGCTGATTTTGTCATGCAGATTGATCACCATATGGGAGATTTACTCCGGGCTCTGGAAGATAACGGAGTTGCCGAAAATACCTTGGTGTTTTTTACCAGCGATAACGGGTGCTCCCCCGAGGGGAAATTTGCCGAACTCGAGAAGCATGGACATGACCCAAGTGCAGGCTTCCGCGGGCATAAAGCGGATATTTATGAAGGTGGGCACCGGGTTCCCTTACTTGCCCGTTGGCCTGCGAAGATTAAGAAAGGCCAGAATTCTTCGGCTATCGTGTGCTTAACCGATCTATACACTACTTTGCAGGAAATTACAGGACAGCCTAAAAATGATAACGGGGGGGAAGATTCATTCAGTTTACTTCCAGCTTTTTGCGGAAAGAAAAAAACCAGTCGGAAGTCTTTGGTAAGCCACTCCATTGATGGTTCTTTTGCTATTCGCAAGGGAGACTGGAAACTGTGTCTTTCCGCTGGAAGCGGAGGGTGGAGCTCACCCAAAGAAATAAACGCCAAGAAACAAGGGCTGCCCCCAATGCAATTATTTAACCTGAAAAAAGATAGGGGTGAAAAAAGTAATTTATTGGGTAAGATGGAAGGCAAAGCAAAGGAGTTGATTTTATTGCTCGATAAGGAAGTGAAAAATGGGAGGAGTTCTCCAGGCAAGCCAGTTTCTAATGATCGTATTGTTACTTTCTTACCAGCAGGTGTAAAACTGCTTAACCTCAACAATTAACAACCATGAAAATTTCAATTATCCTATCTTTTACCGGAGTAGTAACTTCAACCCTGTTTGCTGATACATGGAAAATAGAAAGTGAAGCAGGTTGGAAAAACAACATTAAATCCAGTGATGGGATTACTATTGAAAATAACTCGGTTTCTCCAACCCGAAAGAATGCCACCCTTAAAACAAAACTCAAGAAATTCAAAAAGAAAAAAAGGGGGGTCTCTCTTACGCTTCGACAATCCCCGGCTTGGCAAAATTGGAAAGAGGTTCCTAGCGTCGGACCATCCAACTTGAGAGATGCTCCCGTATTCCTTTCTAAAGGCCCAAAGGACTACTGGATATTGGCCCGGTTTAGCCCCCCAAAAGCTAAAGGTAGGGCAAGAGTAAAAGCGTTTAAGGCCGAGGATGCGAAGCTTGCAGGTTTTGATATTCCTCTTAAGACAACGAGGGATGAAAACCAGTTTAATTCCCCGGGCGGGCTTCAGGAGAGCTTGGGTGGATATCATGCCTGGCAAAGTCGGGATATGGTGAACTGGGTGCACCACGGTCCGGTTACCCCAGGATTTGCCAAGTGGACAACCACCGCCGAACAGGTTGGTGGGAAAACCTACATCTATTACGATTTCCCAAATGATCAGGATCCTCATCTTTTTATTGACGACGATCTAACGGATGGAAAGCCAGGTAAAAATATGGGGCTGGCTTTTGCAGATCCCTCTCATGGTTCCGACTGTGCTGTCATTCGTGATTTGGATGGAAAGTTTCATATTATCTATGAAGATTATAGCCCAATCAATGCGGGTAAGCATTCTTGGGACTCTCCGTTGGCCGGGCATTCGGTAAGCCCCAACGGCATGTATCCTTTTAAGATT
>JAQWWZ010000072.1 GCA_029254745.1 Opitutales bacterium
TACAATTTCTGATGCCATATTAAGATCAAGGTCAGGCTTGAGTGATCCAAATCAACCTTATGGCTCTTTCTTATTTTTAGGACCTACTGGCGTTGGAAAAACTGAGCTAACAAAGGCACTGGCTGAATTCCTGTTTGATTCTGAAGATCAGTTAATTAGAATTGATATGAGTGAATTTATGGAAAAGCATTCAGTAGCCAAGCTTATTGGGGCCCCTCCAGGATATGTTGGATATGATGAAGGAGGGTATTTAACCGAAGCAGTCAGAAGAAAGCCATACAGCGTGATACTGCTTGATGAGGTTGAAAAGGCTCACCCTGATGTTTTTAATGTGCTCCTTCAATTGATGGATGATGGCCGTCTCACTGATTCTCAGGGTCGCACCGTTGATTTTAAGAATGTGGTCGTTATTATGACTTCCAATGTGGGCAGTGGCTACTTACAGGATAACTTAATCGATAATCAAATTCCTGATACCGCTCGTGAGTCGGTAATGGCAGATTTGAGAGATCATTTTCGCCCGGAATTTCTCAATCGTATTGATGATGTAGTTCTCTTTAAACCTCTCACTCTTGAAGAAATTACAAATATCGTGGACCTCTTGCTTGCCGGACTGAACAAGCGCTTAGTAGACCGAAAGGTAATGGTTGGATTTACCAATGCTGCTAAGAAGTGGATTGGAGAAAAAGGGTACGATCCAACTTATGGTGCACGTCCATTAAAAAGATTTTTACAGAAGCAAGTGGAGACTCAGCTTGCTCGGGCTCTAGTTGCTGGTGAGGTAGAGGAGGGGAGTGAAGTCTCCTTTTCCGTCAAGGACGACCAACTGGTAATGAAAATAAGTTAGGCCTCTTTATGTAAAGGTTGGGGGGGGCTATTGCAGATATGTTGAAGTTAGAAGTAGGGAGGATCTTAACTGCTTGAGGTTATATGCAATCCATTCGCCCTGTTTTGACAACTGAACTAACCAAAAACTTAATCAGGGAGTTAGTTGAAACCAAAAATCTATCCGATCAGGTTATGTACTGATCTTTCAATTACCCGTTTATTGATAATAGAGAAGAGAACCCCATAAGCTCCAAGTAAAATAATGCTTTCAGGTGAGAAGCCTGATGGGAGGGTGATGTTCATCTTTGTTGCTTGCCCTAAAAGAAAATACTTGGAGGCATGAGCCAAGATAAAGGCACCTGTGAGTACCCAGAAAAAGAGACGTAAAAAACGGTAAAAGAAAATTTGACTGATTTGGCTTCGTGAAAAGCCAAGCAATAGCAGGTTGCGAGCATGCTCGGTCGCCCGAGCAATAACTAAGCGATAACTTGTAGAAAAGGTGGCGATCGATAAGAGGGATAGCAGGGCCCCAATACCACCCATGCCCAAGGAAAGTCCCCTCAGAGCTTTTTTAATCAGGTCTTGCTCTGGAAATTCACGGTTTAATTCATACCCACTTTCCTTGATGAAGGTCAGCAAGGCAGTAGATGGAGAATCCAAGACTTCCAATATAATACGGGATGGATGAATAATTTTATCGCCAGTTTTTAAAACAGACAGAGCCGGTGCCCGATTTGCTGGATTTCCCAAAGGTGAAATTTCCCATGTGTCGAAAGCCGACTCCTGGCTCATCCCCATTAATTCCTTTCGTGAGCGGGGTGGGCCATCGATGCTGTCATTTTTCCAAAGAAAGAAAAAATCTCCGGTGTTGGGTTGTCCAAATTTTTGATTTGCCCAGGTAAGAAAACTTTCGGGTACGAGAACGCTATTGATCCTCTTACTGAATGCGACAAACCTACCATCTAGAGTGGCTCTTCGGTTCTTGCCTATGAAAACTTCGATGGGCATCCCGGATGCCGCTTCCTGGGAAAGTGTGGGATATTCCACCCGTGATGGTGCCAGACCAAAATTCCAAAGGTCGAGGTAGAACTTGGGGACCATGATTGGAACAAAACTTGAATTCTCATCCCATTTCCATGACGCGGGAATAAAATCAAGAAATTCGTCGGGAATCGATTCGAAGAACAGATCTGCTTTGGCGGCGGAGCCCATCCCTACTTTCCCTGTGGGCCAGATGTAGACAGTAACAGGAAATTGATTCCGCATAAAACCACCAATTCGTTTTACCCCTTCAAGGTTACGGATGGTTTCTAGTTCTTCAGGAGAAAAGTGCACAGCCTTTTTGCCCAAGTTTACCAAAGCTCCTCCTTCTACTTTCTTATTGAGAGTAAAATAGTTCTTCGGTCCTTCATTTTGTTCCAAGTAAGTAGTGACATCCTGAAAAAATTGCAGGGCGAGCAATAAAAGGGTGGTGCCAAAAAGGCAGCCTAGTGAGGCAATGGCAAGTTCTCGCCTAGGCCCGGCAATCTCTAGGCAGGATTTAAGTAAGGAGTGATTTGAAATCGGCTTCACAACTTATACTGGTAGTCAAAGGGAAGGGATGAAGCGGAACCGAGGGAGGAAAGAATTAAGCCAGCTTGCTGTTGTTCAACAACTTCTTTGATCAATTCACAGGCTAGGATTTGATTACTCTTGTCCAAATGACTAAATGGTTCGTCCAGCAGTAGGATACGGAAGGGTTTATGTAGAGCTCGGATGATTGCGATTCGCTGGCGTTGTCCATGGGAAAGCGAGGAAACCAATTGCTGGAGATAGGGCCCCATTCCCAATCTATCCACCATTTCTTCAACGGATGGTGCGGAAGGGTTTATTTCGGGGATGAGCTCAATGTTCTCTTGGGCGGAAAGGTGGGGGAATAGCCGAAGGTCTTGAAAAACTAGGGATATTGAATCTCTTCTCCATTTCTCCCATTGCTTGAAAGTAAGCTTCTTGGCAGGTTTTCCTGCGATTGAAAATTGACCGGTATAGTCGTGCCGAAGCCCGTAAATCAAGTGCAGTAGGGTAGACTTTCCCATACCGGACTGAGCCGATATCAATATTTTGGACTGAGATTCGATGCGTAAATTATGATCCCAGATTTCGGAAGACTTGATAATTTTACCCGGCAATGGAGTGGGTACCACTTTGTTCAGTTCAATCAGCATGGGAGAAGAGATAGAAAATTATTTCCGAAGATTGCATTTCTCTCCAGTTCGGTCAAACGAGCTTCTTTTGAAATTAAATTTTTAAAGGATATAAAATCGGGCACCTTTTGCGTAGCAGGGAAAATTTTTAGAGGGTAATCTGTTCCCCATAGAATTTTTGCCAATCCAACAGTTTCTATCAGTTTTCGGTAAATGCTTGGATCGTAGAGTAGGGGGCAAGCGGCTAGATCATAGTAAACATTTCGTAATTCGGGACGAATTTTTGGGTTTAATTCATAAAATGGAAAAAGCCCGCCCGCATGAGCCAGAATAATCTTGAGCTCGGGAAGTTGGCGGGCAAGCCAGAGAAATTCTTCGAATGGTGTTTGGACTCGGCCTGGGTAATCATGCCCAACAGGCTCGGTGACATGAAAGGTGACGGGCCAGTCATGATCACTGGCAAATTGCATGCAATTCATCCAGTTATCATTTTGGATGGAGGCACCTTGCAGCCAAGGATGACATTCCCCGATTCCCATAAAGCCAAGATCCTTGCTTTTTCTAAGACTTTCGATCGGATTTTGAGTATCGGGGTGCAAACTTACGAATCCAATGAATCGGTTTGGGTCCTGTGATATCCATTGCCTGGACCATTCATTTTGCAGGGCGCAAGTTTCTGGGTTTTCCCAGTACCAACCCAATAGAACTGCACGGTCAACTTCTGCATTATCCATATCGGCAACCATTTTTTCCCGCGTCGACCAGCCCTGTAGAGTTTTTTTATTTTCTGGGCATACTAATTCCTGCCAATGTGGTTCTTTTTGCACAAGAGCAAAGGATCGAGGATCTTTTAGGACCTCTTCAGGGTATCCGTGCGTATGGGCGTCGACGATCATTATAGCTTGTTATGTTGAATTTCAATCGTCTGGGCAAAGCCCAAAATTTCCTCGGAACAGCAAGGAGCTTGTGTCCAACTATTTATTCCTTTGTGGGATCAACAGCAGATTCATCTCGAGAGTTCGACAGATGTGATGTAAGAGATGCCTCGATAAAAGAAGCGAACAGAGGGTGAGCCTTATTGGGCTTGGATTGAAACTCTGGATGAAACTGTACCCCCACATACCAAGGGTGATTTTTTACTTCAACGATCTCTACCAAGCCTCGTTCGGGATTGGTTCCAGTAATTACAAGACCAGCTGATTCCAATTGTTCACGGTATGCATTGTTGAACTCAAAGCGATGACGGTGTCTTTCTGAAACTTCTTCTTTGTCGTAAGCTTGGTAGGCGGCTGATCCTTTTTTTAGAGCACAAGGACAAGCACCAAGCCTCATGGTGGCTCCTTTTTCTTTAACCGATTTTTGATCATCCATGATGTGAATCACAGGGTCCGGGGTTTGAGGATCAAACTCTTCGCTGTTTGCTTTTTCCAGCCCGAGCACATTCCTGGCAAAGTCTATGACTGCAATTTGCATTCCGAGACAGAGGCCGAAATAGGGAAGGTTTTGATCTCTGGCATATTTTGATGCCAAAATTTTCCCTTCCGTCCCGCGATCCCCAAATCCTCCTGGAACCAAGATACCATCAAGGCCTTCAAGGTGAGCTTCGGGGCCATCGCGTTCGATATCTTCTGCATCAAGGTGAATGACCTCGACTTCGCAATCATTTCGTATACCCCCGTGGACAAGAGATTCATTGACAGAGAGGTAAGAATCCTGAAGGTCCATATATTTCCCTACCATTCCGATTCGCACTTTATGTTTTGGGTTGAGCAACCGATGAACCACTTCTTCCCATTCATCAAGCTTTGGAGCTGGGGCGTCGAGTCCAAGAAAGCGGGTAACTAAACGGTCGAGACCTTCTTTTTTAAGCATATGTGGAAGCTCATATATGGAATGGGCCACATCCATTTCCTCAATGACAGCCTCTTTAGGGACACTACAGAACAGGGAAAGCTTTTCTCGAATTTCTTCGGTAATGGGCTGTTCGGTCCGACAGATTAAAATATCCGGTTGGATGCCGATTTCTCTAAGTTTTGCAACACTTTGCTGGGTGGGTTTAGTCTTGAGTTCGCCTGCTGCTCGTAAGCTTGGCAAAAGTGTCATATGGATGAACAATACATTGGCTTTGCCCACCTCGGATGCAAACTGACGCATGGCTTCGGTAAATGGTAGGCCTTCAATATCTCCGATAGTTCCCCCAATTTCAGTGATCAATACATTGACCCCTTCTCCCGCCGCATGTATGCGGTCTTTAATTTCGTTGGTTACATGAGGGATCACCTGTACTGTTTTCCCAAGATAATCGCCCCGTCTTTCTTTACGAATAACGGATTCGTAAATTTGGCCGCTGGTTAAATTGTTGAAGCGTGAAAGTTTGCCTGATGTGAAACGTTCATAGTGTCCGAGATCGAGATCAGTTTCCGCTCCATCATCCAAGACATAAACTTCACCGTGCTGGAATGGGCTCATCGTCCCAGGGTCCACATTCAGGTAAGGGTCAAACTTTTGGATTCTTGTCGTGAGTCCGCGTTGTTCAAGTAAGGCTCCGAGGGCCCCAGAAGTCAGTCCTTTTCCAAGGGATGAGACCACACCACCAGTTATGAATATATATTTCATGATACAAAAGATAATCAATGACACGCTCGGCTTGTCCCTTGCAACTCTCTTTTGTTCACACGCAGAATAGCCTAAAATAATTTACTTTTTTGGTACTCCTATTAATTTAGCTAATTGACACCGCTTATACTAGTAACTTAACCATGATTTGTCCTCGTGTTTTATTTGGGCAAGTTAAAGAATTCGATACAATAAATTTTTACAATTATGTTTAGCAGCTCCTTAGGAAAAAAATACCTCATGGCCCTCACAGGCATCGTACTAATTGGCTTCGTATTTGTGCACATGGCCGGAAA
Organism: Opitutales bacterium; assembly: GCA_029254745.1. Classification (GTDB taxonomy): domain Bacteria; phylum Verrucomicrobiota; class Verrucomicrobiia; order Opitutales; family Seribacteraceae; genus Seribacter. The sequence goes on from JAQWWZ010000072.1 coordinate 5,924, forward strand.
TCTGCAAGTTTTGCTTGGCCAAGACAAAATTAATGCATACGCCCATGCCCTGCAGTCGCTCCCCATGCCTATCCTTTGGGGGTCCCGTTTGTTTTTACTTGTCTGTGTGGTGATTCACGCTTGGACCGCGATTGTGTTAATTCGGGAGAATCGGGCCGCACGCCCCCAGGGTAATGAGGTGGAAGTAACCAAGCGGGCTGGTTTGTCTTCTCTTAAGATGGGCCTGTCGGGAACTATTCTTTTGTTTTTCATTATTTTTCATCTCCTTCATTTTACCATTCGGACTGTTTATCCAGAGTATAATGATATGATGACCACTGTTGGGGCACCAGAGGGAGAGGAAGTTCACGATGTTTACACCATGGTGCTTGCTGGTTTTCAACATATTTGGGTTTCTGTTTTTTACATTGTCGCGATGTTTTTACTGTGCGGGCACCTAAGTCATGGATTTAGCAGTGTGTTCCAGTCTTTGGGTATTCGTTCTGATTCTTGGCGCGTTAAAATTGAACTTGTTGCCAAAGCTTACGCCTGGGTGATTTTCTTGGGCTTTTCAATCATCCCGATATTAGTGTTAGGTCAGATGCTCGATTTTATTTCTTTTTTTGAACCATCCTTATTCTCCAATTCCTTGGCGGTGCGTTAAAGATCCATTCACAAAACCATCATTATGAACCTCGATTCCAAAATCCCCGAAGGTCCACTTTCAGATAAGTGGGATAACCATCGTTTCTCTTCTAAATTGGTCAACCCGGCGAACAAGCGAAAATATCGAGTGATCGTTGTGGGCTCTGGGCTAGCAGGAGGCTCGGCAGCTGCCACTCTTGCTGAACTTGGTTACAATGTAGACTGTTTTTGCTACCAAGACTCACCCCGTCGTGCCCACTCAATCGCAGCACAGGGTGGGATCAATGGAGCCAAAAATTACCAAAATGATGGAGATAGTATTCATCGTCTTTTTTACGATACCGTAAAAGGCGGGGATTTTCGCTCCCGTGAAGCCAATGTTTACCGCTTAGCTCAGGTAAGCACTAACATTATTGATCAGTGCGTTGCTCAAGGTGTTCCCTTTGCGAGGGAATATGGTGGCTTGCTTGCCAATCGTTCCTTTGGTGGTGCTCAAGTAAGTCGAACTTTTTACGCCCGGGGTCAAACTGGTCAGCAATTATTATTGGGAGCTTACAGTGCTTTAAGTCGCCAAATTTCCACCGGTCAGGTCAAGATGCACACCCGACATGAAATGCTCGACCTTGTCGTTGTAGATGGTCACGCTAAGGGTATAATAACTCGAAATTTAGCGTCGGGTGAAACCAAGGCATGGACGGCAGATGCGGTGATTTTGTGCACCGGTGGGTATGGGAATGTCTACTATCTCTCAACCAATGCAATTGGTTGCAATGTAACTGCAACCTATCGTGCATATCGTAGAGGTGCTGGTTTTGCCAATCCATGTTTCACTCAAATTCACCCAACATGCATCCCTGTTGCAGGTGACCACCAGTCCAAGCTCACATTAATGTCGGAGTCATTGCGCAACGATGGAAGGGTCTGGGTACCAAAAAAAGCTGAAGATTGTGGAAAGAATCCCAACGATATAGCCGAAGCAGACCGCGATTATTATTTGGAAAGAAAATATCCAAGTTTCGGAAACCTTGCCCCGCGTGACATTTCTAGTCGATCCGCCAAAGAAGCCTGCGATGAAGGTCGTGGTGTAGGCCCAGGTGGTCGAGGTGTATACCTTGACTTTGCTGATGCAATTTCTCGGCTTGGTGAAAGTGTCATTCGCGAACGCTATGGTAATCTCTTTCAAATGTATGAGAGAATTACGGGAGAAAATGCTTACCAGCGCCCGATGAGGATATACCCAGCGATCCATTACACAATGGGCGGTCTCTGGGTTGATTACAACCTTATGACAACCATCCCGGGTTGCTTTGCCCTGGGTGAAGCAAACTTCTCCGATCATGGTGCTAATCGTCTTGGTGCGAGTGCTTTGATGCAAGGCTTGAGCGATGGTTACTTCGTGGTTCCCTACACCATTGGTAATTATTTGGCGAATTCTGGAGCAGGCACGATTAGCCCAGACTCACCAGAAGTAAAAGAAGTCATGGAATCGGTTCGTGAACGCGTTGATCAACTCACTTCATCCAATGGTAATCGTTCCGCTCGTTCTTATCACAAACAACTTGGTCAAATCATGTGGGAATACGCAGGTATGGCCCGCAACGCTACTGGTTTAGAAAAAGCAATTGGGGAAATCCAAGACCTACGCGATGACTTTACCAAAAATCTTTTAGTTCCCGGATCAGGAAATAATTTAAATGCCGAGCTCGAACGGGCTGGTCGTGTTCGTGATTTTATTGATTTTGGAGAATTGCTCTGTCGAGATGCATTGGAGAGGAATGAATCTTGCGGTGGACACTTTCGGGAGGAATATCAAACAGAAGATGGAGAAGCCACTCGCGATGATGAAAACTTTGCCCATGCTGCGGTGTGGGAATACAAAGGTGAAGGAAAAACTCCTGCTCGCCATAAGGAAGAATTAAAGTACGATAATGTAAAACTTGCAGTTCGTAGTTACAAATAAGGAAATTTTATGAAGTTAATTCTAAGGGTTTGGAGACAAGATGGTGCAAAAGACGAAGGTCGTTTTGAGACCCACCAATTAGACGGAGTATCAGAAGATTCATCGTTTTTGGAGATGCTTGATCAGTTGAATGAGCAGTTGTTGGAAGAGGGCACTGAACCAGTACTTTTTGATCATGATTGCCGAGAGGGCATATGCGGGAGTTGTTCCCTTACCATTAATGGTTTGGCTCATGGGCCAGAGGACTCCACGACAACATGCCAGCTACACATGAGGAAATTCACTGATGGGGAAACTGTCACTATTGAACCTTTTCGTGCCCGTGCCTTTCCTGTGGTTCGAGACTTGGTAGTTGATCGTTCGGCTTTTGACCGTATTACACAAGCAGGTGGATATATCACAGTTCGTACCGGTAGTGCACCCGATGGTAATGCAATACCTGTACCCAAAGATGATTCAGACAAAGCCATGGATGCCGCCGCCTGCATTGGCTGTGGCGCCTGTGTGGCATCTTGCAAAAATGCATCGGCTATGCTCTTCACATCTGCGAAAGCCGGTCACCTAAACCTTCTTCCTCAAGGAAAAGCAGAAAAAGATAAAAGAGTTTTGGCTATGGTCGAAGAAATGGACAACTCTGGCTTTGGTAATTGCCGAAATTATGGAGAGTGTTCCGCTGCTTGCCCTAAGGATATTTCCCTGGATTATATCTCTAAACTTAATCGGGATCACGCGGCAGCCAAGGTTCGTAAGATTTTTTCGTAAGCACTTCTGTGCAGGCAACCTTAAATATGGTTGCGGGAATTCTTTTCCTTTGGATGATGTTTTTTTATGTCCAAGGAAAAAAAACAAGTAACTTGGGGTGGTAGGTTTTCAGAACAGCCTGACGCCCTGATGCAAGTATTTGGTGAATCCGTATCCTTTGATATGCGTCTCGCTCCCTATGATCTAAAAGGCAGTTTAGGCCATGCTTCAATGCTCGCTCATGTCGGATTGCTCACCCAAGAAGAGTACAATGCTATCGAGAAGGGAATTTACGAATTATTTGAGGAGATCAAAGAGGATTCTTTTGCGTGGAAGCTGGAACTCGAAGATGTTCACATGAATCTCGAGCAGGCATTACGAGCTAAGACCGAGGCAGCTGATAAGCTTCATACCGGTAGAAGTCGAAACGATCAGGTAGCCACAGATATGCGTTTATTTTTTAAAGATGCCTGCTCGCAGGTAAAGACCGGGCTCGAGGGCGTGATGCTATCCATGCTCGGCCAGGCTAAACGCTATGCTGCGTTACCCATTCCAGGATACACCCACTTGCAGCGGGCTCAACCCGTTACGGTGGGTCACCATTTACTTGCTTACATCGAATCATTTGGAAGAGACCATGAACGCTTTTCTCATGTCGCTGAACATGCAAATGTTTGCCCTCTTGGTTCGGGTGCCATCGCTGGCTCAACTTTACCTTTAGACCGGGAATTTGCCGCCAAGGCACTGGGTTTTGTGGATGAGGATGGTAGTCCAAGAATTACTGCCAATGGAATGGATGCAGTTGCTGATCGTGATCTTTTTATTGAGTTTGCCAGTGCTTGTTCCACCTCTGCCCTTCATTTGTCCCGTTTAGCTGAAGATCTAATTCTCTGGAATTCAACCGAATTTGGCTTTGTGGGATTACCGGATGCCTTTACTACAGGCTCTTCTTTAATGCCCCAAAAGAAAAACCCAGATTCCTTTGAGCTGATACGCGGGAAAACCGGTAGGATTATTGGAAATCTTACCAACCTTATCGTTACCATAAAAGGCCTGCCTTTGACTTACAACCGAGACCTGCAGGAGGATAAACCTCCGGTTTTTGATTCCCTTGATCAGTTAAGTCAGTGTCTGGCTGTTGCTTCTGGTTGTATTGCATCCGCAAATTTCAAGGAAGATAATTGCCGGGCTGCTGCTTCGGACCCGCTATTGTTGGCCACCGATTTAGCAGATTATCTCGTCGAAGCAGGGGTCGCTTTTCGCCAGGCCCATCATGTGGTCGGCTCTTTGGTCGCCCTGAGTGAAGAAAAGAAAGTATCCCTACCTGAATTATCGGATGATGACGCATTTGGTATTTGTGATAAACTCAAAGATGATTGGCGTGAGGTGTTTAATTTAGAGCGGGCATTTGCAAAGCGCGAAAAGCCAGGCATGCCTGGGCCCAACCAAATTGCATCAAGGATTCAGTTTTGGGAAAACATTCTGCAAGCATAGGCATTTTTTTTCAATCCTACCTTTGGGTTACCTTGGTATGCCTAGCAATAATTCCACGGTTGCACAGCAGAATTTTTACGAGTTCCAATGGTACCGAGGTTGATGGTGAAGTCTTTGAAGTCGATGGTCATCGGGTTGGGCTTCGAGTAAATGAGCGAGATTATTATTTCTCGATATCACGCTTTGTTCGTGAGGATCAGGCATATATGCAAAAGTGGTCTGCCGTAGAAAGGTGTTCGTCATGTAAAGGAAAAGTCGGTACTGGGTTTCGCGAGGCTGGGGACGACAAGTATCACACCCGATGCTTTCGTTGTCTCGCCTGCCGGAAATCTTTTGTGGGTGGTGATGGTCTTGGGAAAGGGCCTTGGGGTGGTTTGGTACACCTGGAGCATACCTCTCTGGCTTTATCCTGTGATAGTTGTTCCCGTTTTTTTCGTCGTGAGGATGCCCTCCCAAAACAGTCCTTTGGTGACGGGCGGGTACATTGCCGGGTTTGCTTGGAAGATGGCGTATTTGAGGGCACCAAGGTTAGCCAAGTGCAGGCAAGAATTCTGCCTGTTCTGAAGCGGGTGGGTATGGATTTACCAACCAAGCCCATTCACATCGAGCTTGTAGGTCGGTCCTTCTTGGATCGTGAAGCCAAGAGAATCAAAGCAGAGGGTAAGCTTCGCGGTCTGACCTTGACCAAGTTCAAGCTCACCCGTGGTACCCCTTCCAGTGCTTCCTTTGAACACCGGATTTATGTTCTATCAGGGCTTCCCTATGTTGAATGCATTGCTGTACTGGCACATGAGTATGCTCATGTTTGGTTAAATGAACGCTTTATTGATTCAACTCCTCCTGAGATTGAAGGCTTTTGTAACCTTATTTCTGAAATTTGTCTAGGTCAGGACAAGAGTAAGGTATCGCTTTTGCTTCGTGAAAATATGATGAAAAGTGAAAATCCTGTTTATGGTGCTGGTTTTCGGAGAATGAGGTCGAGACTTAAGTCTTTGGGTTGGGATGGATTATTTGCAGAGATGCTATCGAAATCATCTCCTCCTCACTGAATTGCACCGATTATTTCCGGGTAACTCAGTATAAAAGTTTTAGGAGAGTAAAGCTTTCTGGATGACCGAGAAAATATCGGTTGGTTCGAGTACTGAGTCAGCATTCTGATTGGCTGCACCACAGAGGATTGGCCAATCTGCTTTGTCTTTTGGAACCACTCCATGACTGCCTCTCACCAGAGTTGCATCTAGTGGGATCAGATCCATGTGTACCCGGAATCCTAGCTTTTTAGCTATTAGTTTTCGGGCAGCACGTAATTTGGGCGAGGTAAGCTTGGGGTCAAAAAATAGTTCAGCCGGATCATATCCGTATTTGCGGTGTATATCAATACAGCGGGCAAATTCTGGTGCTTTGGTATCATCATCCCAATGATAGTAAGCAAACCATGCATCCTCTTCCGATAGGGCAATTAGATCACCGGCACGGTCATGGTCAAGCCCTGCCTCCTTTCGGGTTCTACCTTCCAAAACCTGAGAAACTCCATCCATCGCTTCCAAAGATGCCCGTATTTCCTTCCTGATTTCAGGGCACTCATTTTTTATATAAATGTGGGCTACTTGATGGTCGGTAAGGGCAAAGGCATCCGATCCACCACAATCTAATGTCTCTTTCCCGAATTCTTCCTTGATTGATAACCATCCTTGATGGCGGAATTCTCTGTTTGGATAGATTACTTTATTTACTTCAGTAATGCCATATTCAGACAGGATAATAGGTGTGACCCCTTTGTTTTCAAAATAGTCAATGAGGTCACCCGCAACCTCATCAATTTCATGGAGGGCTTTTTTAATTTTCGGATCTTTGGGTCCATGTCGTTGGAGGTCGTAGTCTAAGTGGGGCAGGTAGACCAAAGATAAGTCAGGGGAGTGTTTTTCTTCTATCCAGCGGGCAGAATCCGCAATCCATTGAGAAGAGGCAATACCTGCCATTGGCCCCCAAAATGAAGGAAAGGGAAAGGCCCCAAGTTCTTTTTTTATATCATCCCTGATCTCCATGGGATGGGTGTGGATATCAAATTGCTTATCCCCGTCCGAGCCATAAAGCGGACGGGGAGTAATTGAGTAGTCAGCGGACGAGTACATATTGTACCACCAAAAAAGTTTGGCACAGGTAAATCCTGGTCTCTTTTCTTTGATCACATCCCAAACCTTATCGCCTTTGACGAGGGCATTTGACTGTTTCCAAAATTGGTGTTCGTTAAGGTTTCGGTCATACCATCCATTCCCGACAATCCCGTGCTCTGATGGTAGTGTACCAGTTAGATAAGTAGCTTGAGCGGAGCAGGTAAGGGCAGGGAATGCTGGTCGAATCAACTGTTCTTGGGTGTCATTTTTCTGGGAAAATTTGGTGATGCGGGGCATGTCTTTCCCCAGGTGCCTGCGGCATAGTCCGACCAGATTGATTACCGCGACCCGGGGAAAAGAACCACCTTCGTTAGCGGTCATCGGTTTACTTTCTTTGCCGAACAAGGTTTCGTGAGCATAAGTCTTCTACGGACTCTAGAATTTTTGCTCTATCCATAGCATGCACTTCTACTCCTTCACCAATACCCTGAAGTAAGGTGATGGTCAGCTCTCCTCCTAAATGTTCGCGAAATTCCTCCAGGCCTTCGAGGATGACATGTTTACCTTGCTTACTCTTAAATCCAAGTATTTCATCATACAGCTCAAAGCCCAAGCGATTGAGCAGGTGAAGGCATCGTTCGGCCGAAGATCTTTTGATTAATCCAATTTTAGAGGAATAGAGAAGATCTACACCCAAACCGATAGCAACGGCATCCCCATGCCCAATTCGAAAGTCTGAAAGTTGCTCAAGCTTGTGAGCTACCCAGTGACCAAAATCAAGAGGCCGTGCAGAACCAAGCTCAAAGGGATCACCAGACCCAGCAATGTGTTCCAGGTGAAGGGCGGCACTCTTCCGTATGATATAATGCATTGCGTCCTCATCAAACTTGGCTAGGTCATCCGCTCGGGCTTCTATCTGCTCAAAAAACGAGCGGTCTCGAATCAAAGCGACCTTCACAGCTTCCACAAAGCCTGCACGCTTTTGTCCCTTGGGTAGACCCCGCAAAAAAGAAAAATCATTCAGCACAGCATATGGAACCGCAAAGGTACCAACCCAGTTTTTCTTTCCAAAAAAATTGATGCCGTTTTTTACTCCAACTCCCCCATCTCCCTGGCTCAGGGTGGTCGTGGGCAGGCGAACTAATCGAATGCCCCGGTGTGCGGTGGATGCCGCAAAACCTACCAAGTCTAAGGCTGCTCCTCCCCCGATAACGATGACATAGGAATGCCTGCAAAGAGAAAAAGTGTTTAGGTCAGTCCAAATTTTTTCGACAAGTCCCCAATCATTTTTGGCTGCTTCACCGCCTCGGATAAAGACCGGAGAGCAGACCAAATGTAAGGCGTCTTTTCTTGCCTGGAAATAACTTTTAATTTGATCGGGTAAGTTGGGGTTTCCATCGAGCATGCCCTCATCCAAGTAGATAATGATTTTGGATGGTTGGTTCTTCCGGTGAGGCTGAACAATATCAGACAGGGTATCATTTGTATGAGAAAAGCAGTCCTTAGTGAAGTATACCCGGTGGCTAAAATCCAGACGAATATTTTTGCGGATGGTAGAGTATGTAGAAGGCATAAGGGGTCAGACTAATTCATGCCTAGGTCGCCGCAAACTTCTTTTGCAACAAAAGGGCAAGTGCATACAGGGAAAGCAGGGGGGCAATCAGCACCGGCATACAGAAGGAAATGACCACCGTATCAGTTATGCAAATCCCTGCAAGTAAGCGGGATACTCCTTGACCGATGGCTCCTTTTTTACCCTCCCGTATTTGGGTGATCGCCTGAAAGGCAATCCACGCAATAAATAAGCCCACTGCATTGACCAAAAAGACCCGGATGGGGTCCAGGTTATTCCAATGGACTAACGCGGCAAGGGCGACAAGGGGAGAAGCGAAAAGAAAAAGTATAGAAATCCGGGGTGCATCTTCTCCCTCTTTGGCTTCCCCTCTGGCAAATAGACTAATCCCAATCACATAGAATGCGAGGGTGCCCCCCCAGATCCAAGAAAGTGGATAGATTACGGTACTTTCTCCACAGGTCGCGGCGGAAGCCCAGAGAAGTAGACGGCAACCTCCCATTAAAAAGACACCGCCTGCCCACTTTTTATGAACGATGTCATAGGCAATAATACAAAGGCCGAGAGCAAGAACCCAAGTTGTTTCACATTGAGCTGAGTGAAGCAATGCCCAGCCCCCTCCTAGCATTTCAGTAATTCCCAGAATCCATACAAATCGGGATGTGACAGCACCTGAGGGAATCGGTCGGTGAGGGTTATGCTTACGGTCAAACTTTTCATCCGCGGCATCATTAAGGGTACAGCCTCCCATATAGAGCAAGCTGGCACCCAGGATGAGTGGTAGCAGAAGATCCAATTGAAGAATGCCGAGTTCATTCCATTCCGGCATACCTCGTACCCGCTCGTTTACACTTAAGTTTATCGCCCAGGCGGCTAGGCAATTAGTCCATACCGAGGGGAGGTTGGAAACTCGCCCAAGGGTAAGGGCTTGATGGAGCAAATCCGGCTTGCTGGGAAGAGAGTTCATGAGTCTGAAATTTTTTCAATTCCCCTCGCTCGGAGAGCATCGAGGGTCCATTCATATTCTTTGGCTACTTGATCCACAACTTTTTCCGCACGCATCTCTGGGGGTAAAACTTCCCAAGTGTAGGTTTCCATTTCCAAATGCCTACACTTTTGTGGAGCTTGGGCCAACCAGTTCAGCGTGTCCAAGACATGATTGCCTGTATGACCAAGCCCATTCCCAGGGGAAGCGTGCAAGGGAACATGAAAGTGAATCCTCCATTCATCTCCAAGTATCATGTCCTCTTCTTTAGCTTGTGCCAGGGCAAGATCGAGATCTTTTACTCTTCTCAACACCTTTCCGTTTTTACTCACTACTACTTGGTGAAGGTAAACCTCTTCCACAAAGCTTTCCAGGATCGAGAGATTGGATGGAGAGGGTTGGGCGGTGAGAGCGGAGCTTATATGGAGTTTGCTTAAACGAATATTGGCATCGTCTAGGGCTTGCAAGCCTGTGGCTGCATCTTCCCCTTCGACGGCTAGGTGGCAGCAGTCATAGTTCACCCCAATTTTGGCAAGTAAAGATTGCGGATCAGAACAGTGTTGTTGAAGTTGATAAAAAAAAGAAAGAGTTTCTGGGCAGGTTTCAAATAAGCCCAAAGGTTCCGGTTCCAGTCCGAGGTGGAGATCCAATTGCTTTGCTTTCTCCATTTTTTCAACTGCCCGGGAGCAAGCAACTAGGTTTTCGAAAAGTTGGTCTGGAATTTCTTGCGGGGAAATGAATTCTTTAAAAGATCCGGGTAATGTACTTACGCTTCCCTCTTCCCCAGGCTGCAATAACTGTTCCAGGATTTCAAAGAGGACCAGAGTGTAATCAAGCCGGTTCTGTGAGGTCCAATCGGGACGATAAACCTGTTCTTTTACCCGGGTTCCATGAAATTCTCCGTAGGGAAATCCGTTAATAGTGAAAATATAACAATGGTTAGTATCCAGCCATCTCTGAAAGGAAACTAGTTCTCTGGGATCTCGAAGAGTCCGGGCTGCTTCCGCCCCAAGGCGTAAACCAATGGCATAGGGTTGGTCTGGGCAGACCTGGTTCCGTACTGCAAGCACATCAGACTGAAGGGAGTGAAAAGTTTCTTCCCAGGTATTTCCACGGTGTACATTAGTACAGTAGGCGAGATGCATGTCATGGCTCAGCTTCATTTCTTCATTACAGTCGTAGATAGATCTTTCGATACTCTTAGATCAGGAACCTTTTTACTTCAAGAAAACACCGACAAGCATAAACCTTTCCCTGTGCCAAAAAAAATGCGCGACCCAGCCCAGGTCGCGCATTACTATTTTGAAACCTATAGTGTGGTTTCTATTTTGCCCTTTGATTACCAGTCTTGCATATGCGATGCCAATTTCTCCCGTTTTTTTAATTTGCGTAAAAAAAACAAGCTTTGGTAAAAATTTGTACAACGGGCAAATTTTTTTAGGATTGTAAAACAAATAGATAAAAGGATCTCGCTCTATTAACGTACATATAAATGAATACTGAACCCATATGGAAGTCATGGTTTGCCCGTCACGGTGCCAAACTTTTATTGTTTGCCCGACAGCAGGCACGCAATCCGCATGATGCTGAAGATCTTGTGCAGGAGGCGTTTGTCCGAATCTGGCGATTGTATGGGCATACGGGTGAAGTGGCACCCGGTCTAGTTTACCGAGCAGTCCGAAGGCTAGCAATAGATTGGGCACGAAGTTTGGATCGCCGGAAAATCCGGGAACAAAAAGTGATAGCCGATTCTCCCCTCCATGAATCTTTCAAATTTACCATTGAGCAGGATGAGCGACAAAAATCAATCCTTGCTGTTGTGGAACGCTTGCCACCAGAGCAAAAAGAGGTCCTCACCCTTAAAATATGGGGAGAACTTACATTCGATGAAATTGGGCGTACTCTCGACCTTTCACTTAACACTGTCGCCTCTCGTTATCGGTATGCCTTACAGAAGTTAAAAGACTGGCTACCTGCAGAGCTGGAAGACTCCCCGAATATTGAAATGAAGGTGGCAAAATGAGAGAATTTGAAGAGTTGGAGAAAGAACTCCAGGCATTTCAACCAAAGCCCCCAACCGATGCTTTCACTGCTCGCGTGGCCGACGCCCTTGGGGATTCCGGTGACATTTCCTTTCGAAGGGTCACCAGCACACCAGCCGTAAAAAAGGCCAAGTCCAAAAAACTTTATCTCTTCATTCCTCCTGCACTTGCCATGGCAGCCTCCTTGGTCTGGATCTTTTATATTTTCCCCTCTCAATCCCTTGTCTTACCAAAGCTTCCTCATTCCATCATCCCCGATACCCAACCCCATTCCCCCCCTCTTGCCTCCGTTGATGAAGATGAAGCCAGCCCATTGCATGGCGTAAGCCTCCAAGAATTACAGGCTCACTCGGGAGTGCCGACCAATGGGTGGTTGGACCCGCAAGTTCAGGAACGCTTGATTGACCGGGTGGATGAAGGCCTTATCCGACGGCCTGGCTTTGCCCCTGGTAGGCAAGTTCGTTACCATTATATTGACGAAACACTTTGGAAGCATCCCACATCCAACACCCGCATTATTTCCACCACCCCCCGACAGGAAGTTTTGATTTTGGAACTGGATCTTTACTGACTTGTGGTTCTCCTCCTTCATGGAGGATGTAAAAACCATGGGAAATCAGATTTAGCCTAGCCCAGGACATACCCTCTGCTTCCCTCTTATGCTGTCTTTCCAAGCCAATCCTTTGACCCTTGCTAAACTACGGCTTCACACAGAAAAAATTATCCAAGAGGGCAAGCTTTCATCTTAATTTCTTTGGAGAAATATACCTAGAGGTATTCTATGTGAGGGAGGGGATTACGGGGAATAGCAGGCGTGCATATTTGTGCTGTCCTGCAAAAAATGTGGTGCCTCTAAATATTATCCGTCTAGAATCTCCACTGAAGCTATCTGTAACCCCGGGCAAGGCCGGGCATAAAAAACAGAAACGGGGAGTTTTGGGTACGGGTCTCTTTTTTCGAAGGTTTTCCCACCACTTGTTCCGCTCTCCTCCTCATGGTTTCCTACAGCCCGGTTCATCAACCGGATGCAGATGCACTGTATACTCCAGTGTAAACTAAAAGGTGGTTACTGGTGAATAGGATACCCTGCACTACACAAAAAAAGGGCAAAAATTTCTGAGGGTCACAGATCTCGTGGGAAAACTTTTGTTTAAGGGCTCCGTCAATATCTATCTGCGTCGATTGTAGGTATACCCCCCATGTTGCTCCCCAAACTTAAGGAATGAGCAGGGGCATAGAAGGTCTCCCTGTGCCTTTTGTCGGCCTTACTTGTAGCTTGACCCAAGCATGTCATTTTGGCATAGAGATAAGAAACAAATCATCAAACCTATTATGAAACTTATTACCTTGCTACTATCTGCCCTAGTTCTAGGAACTTCTGCTTTCGCACAAATTCCCGGAATGATGTCCACGCAAATTTCTTCCAACCCGGAAGGTACAGCCCTTGGTGCCAATGAGACCTTGACTGCATCCGGTATTGCCCTCGGCAACCGTGTTAAGATGCGTGGTTACATTGATTTTACTCTTGGCTATGATGATGAGGATATTGCCGGTGGTGATCAAAATGAGCAGTTCACCACCCAAGGTGATGTTGATTTCTTATTTGATTTTTCTCCGATTACTTCTGAAGCTCACATTCGCTTCAATGCTAATGACGACCCTTCCGATACTAACGACTCAAATGGCGTTGATTTAGAGCAACTTTTTGCTCGATACAGCGTAAATGATGTCTTCAACTTTTCCTTTGGCCGTCAACTAACATCGCTTGGGTATGAAGCTGACGAAGCTACTGGTCTTCACGCTGTATCTAATGCCTATGTTTTGGGAGATGGTACTTCTGATCTTAGCCTTTCACCTGCTCAATCGCGCCGAAATTATGTCGATGGCCTTCGTGCCAATTTCAACAACGGCCAATTTGGTATCACTTTTGGAATTCACGATGGCTACTGGGTAAGCAATCATTTTGATGGTGACGATTTAGCGATCGATTTGGCTGCTTCTGTTATGATCATTCCTGGCTTAGAGGCTCGTCTGGGGTACGCCCACCAAGAAGTGGATGAAGACTCTCATACTGGGCTTGTAAATGACTCTGATATCTCTCAATTCAATATGTGGTTAGGTTACAATCCCAATGATCTTACCTTAGCAATCGAGTATGATAACTTCGAGATTCTTGAAGACGATGAGTATTGGAGTCTGATGCTGCTTGCCAATTACCAATTCACTGATTGGTTTGCCGCAACCTTACGCTACACTCATGAAGATTACGAAAAGGGCTTGGTAGATCATGAAGCAGATCGCTTTACTTTTGCCTTCCTCTTTTCAATTACCGATAATTTTGGTTTGAATGTTGAATACAGCACTACCGATGTAGACAGTACTACCCAAGGTGACTACAACGAATTCTACATTCAAGGCTTACTTTCTTACTAAGCTGAATTAGAAATTCTCTTTCATACAACCCTGTCGAGCTAATCGGCAGGGTTTTTTTGTGCTCAGTTTGGACTCCATGCTTGCCAAAGCCGGCTGAGCAAGTCATCGGAGTAGGTAAACCAATTTTTATTTTATGGACGGGATGAATTTGCTGAAACTACAGCCATGAGTATGGACGCCTTATCTTATGACGAGCCAAGCAAGGCCAAGAAGGCCATGCTTCGAAAAATAGAAGAGAAGGGGGAGGAGCTTGCTTACCTTCAACGCGAGGCAAGAGAACTGGGTATTCCCATTCTTGTGGTCGTGGAAGGCCTGAGTGCGGCTGGCAAAGGCACTATCATTAATCAAATGATTCAACCCTTGGATCCTCGGGGATTTAAAGTTTCCTGTATTGCTTCCCCTAACCGCGACGAGCAAATGCGTCCCTTTCTTTGGCGTTTTTGGCGCCGGACTCCATCGGCTGATCGGATGGCGATTTTTGACCGGAGTTGGTATCGGAGTTTATTGGATGCCAAGATCAATGGGGTGATTAGTGATGCTGACCTTGGTAAAGCTTATGCCGATGTTCGCAGCTTTGAGCGCCAGATGCGGGATGGGGGTACTTTGATTTTAAAATTCTTTCTTGAGGTTTCCAAAAAGGAACAGGCCACCCGCCTGGCAGCCTTGCAAAATAACCCCGCTACCGCCTGGCGGGTATCAGATGCGGTCATGGAACGTCATGCCCAATATAATGACTATCTCAAGGCGGTGGAGCAGATGTTTAAAGAAACGGATGGGGAGGGAGGCCCTCCCTGGTTGCGGGTATCATCAAAAAGCACCAAGCAGGCAACACTTAAAGTATTACATCATATGGTCGATACCATCCAAAAGCGGGTGGATGAAGTAAAAGCAGGAACCCCTGCCTTAACCGCCACCAATCGTCCACACCGTCCGTTGTTTCGCCATGCCCCTTCTTTAGCCACTTCTAATTTGTCCCAAAAGTTAAGCAAAGAGCAGTACAAGGAAATGCTTGGCTCAAGGCAGCGTAAAATCCAAGAATTACACCATGAGGTCTACCGGTTACGGATCCCGGTAGTGATTGTCTATGAAGGGTGGGACGCCGCTGGTAAGGGTGGTAATATCCGGCGCCTGACCGAACGGATGGATCCACGAGGATACGAAGTGATTCCGATATCCGCACCCAATGATGTCGAGAAAGCCCATCATTATCTTTGGCGTTTCTGGACCGAATTTCCCAAGGCGGGCCATGTGACTATATTTGATCGTTCATGGTATGGACGTGTACTGGTGGAGCGCGTGGAGGGTTTTTGTACGGAAACTGAGTGGAAGCAGGCATATCAGGAGATCAATGAAATGGAGGATAATTTCCGCCATTTTGGTACCGCTCTGGTAAAGTTTTGGGTACAGATTGATCAGGAAGAGCAATTAAGAAGATTTCAGGCCCGTGAGCAAAATGCCAGAAAACAGTGGAAGTTAAATGAGGAAGACTGGCGGAACCGGGATAAGTGGAAGCCTTACGAAGAGGCAGTAAATGAAATGTTTATCCGTACCCATGCCCCGCAAGCACCCTGGACAATTATCGAAGGTAATTGTAAACGCTATGCCCGGATAAAAGCTCTCGATGTTGTAATTGATGCGATTGAAAAAAAGATCGCTGAAAAAACAAAGTAAGCCTTTCTTTTTCTTCTTATCTTTTCTGATGTGATTGCGAAGGATGAATACCTGAGACGATCCAAGGTTAATCATGAAGTACATGCCCTCAAAACCCAAAGGGAGTAAGGCATCCTTCGCTTTCGATCCTTGTGGGTAATGACTAGGCTGAGCATCTATCTTGACATCACTGTTGCCACTCTCTTTTTTGATACGATTCTGTTATATTTCGAGTCAGACTCGTCATCTTTCAGTATTTGTAATCTCTGCTTCAACTGACTCCCATCCCTAACAAATTAAAAGTTTAATTCTTATGGCTGCTTCGACCTCTATTTTACCCCAAAAACTTCACGAATATCCTCAGCAAGATGTGATCGACGGATCTAGCGGAGAATCCGCATCCATTCTTGAGGATTGCCTCAACCATACTGGTGGGGTGTTACAACTTTTACATCGATATGCTGGCAGAACTTTCTGTTCGCCCGGGAAACGATTACGTCTCGATGAGGGTTCATACTATCCGGATTACATGGACGGTACCGGTCTCGATGAAGTCTGGATGGGTTGCACCGTACCCATCGTCACAGGGGTGATTGATTCACGTACAGGTAAAGCTCCTTTTCGTGAAGGTGAATCCCATGTGCTCACTCCCAATGGGCAGGTCATCCTGCTGCAGGATTTGATCCTCGCCAACCCTGCAGCGGTCATGGGTGACAAAATTACTGCTTTATCAAAATCAATGTATGGCGATCCAACCTGGCCGATTGTGTCCAAGAAATTCGACAATTTGAATCCGATCCCCCATCACCTGCACTGGTCCAAGTGGGAAGTGTACGACATCAATTCTTTTGACAACCCAGGCGTTAGCCCGTCGCATTATCATACCACGGCAATGGGACTTTACCCATTTGTGTCCAAGGACGATTTCCTTGCTTGCATGAAGCGTTTTGGGCAGGGTGAATATAACGGAGTTCGGCACCTTTCCCCGCATGTAATGATGCAACTTGATAACGGCTTTGTTATGCCAAATGGTGTACTGCACTCACCGACAGACCTTTGCACTCACGAAGTGCATGTGACCATGGATGAGCACTTTTTAGCAGAGGATCTTACCCTTGATGGCCGTATCGGAGCTGCAGATGCATTCTACGCATGCCGGGAAGAGGATTACCCAAAGGATAAACATGAAAATTGGGAGTACTTGGTTGAAAAGTTTGACTTCGAAGCCAATCAGGACCCGGAATTTGTTTTGAAGAATTCACGCCCAGCAATAACGGCGGAAGAATTTTCAGCTGACGGTGTAGATGCAAAATGGATTGTATACGGTAATTTTCTTGGTGACCAAAAGGTCTCAATTCTCCGGCTTACTTTGGAGCCCGGGGCTAAGACATCTTTTTGCCCGGAGTGCCCCGCACTTTTTCACACTAACGGTGGAAGCGGCCGTATCGGAAAGCTTGAAGTACGATATCATCAGAATATGGTATTGGGAGAGCTCTACCCTGAGGTCGGATTTATTACCCAATCTGCACTTGCCAATGGTGGTGTCGACATTGAAAACACTGGGTCAGATCCTTTAGTTCTGACCTTTGACTTCCCGCAAAACGGGCATTCTAAAACACCCGGTGTTACTATGGCATAGTAGTCCTCTGATACCGCCCGTCTTACCACTTCGGATCAACTGTTTCCGCTTCTCGGGAGAGGACTGTGGATACGGTAGAATTAAGTGGCATCAGTTATGAAACCTGTAAAAGCCATGGTGCCGCTCAAGCTATTGGATGCCCAAGTTCTACTATGCTGAAGCTGGGGTGCCTGTATAGCTGTCTTTTATTTTAATCGATTAGAATACCCCGTATTGATCTGTAAACACCAACGAAAAGCGTGTTTTCCTTGCCATGCAAAGAAAAAAGCCCTTCCTATCTACTTTCTCCTTTTAATTATAAACTTTTTATGAGCGAATTATCTCAGCCTGTAGAACGCTCCGGAATCCTTTCCGGAGGTAATTGGATTATAGACCAAGTCAAAATTATTGATGTCTACCCTAAGCACGAACAGCTGGCCAATATTCTTGGCCAGTCACAGGGAACCGGTGGGTCCCCTTACAATGTACTCCTGGACCTTGCTAAGATGGGGGCATCTTTTCCTCTGGAAGGTGCGGGGCTTGTTGGGCAGGATGCATTGGGCAAATTTATTCTTGAGGATTGCAAAAAGAACAGCATCGATTCTCAGTTCATGTCTGTATCTCCGGGGGCCAGTACATCTTACACCGATGTAATGACTGAAAAAGATGGCGGAAGGCGTACCTTTTTTCACAATAGTGGCGCCAACTCTACCTGGGACGGTTCAGATATTGATTTTTCAAAAAGTGCCGCCAAGATTTTTCATCTTGGATACTTGCTTTTGCTCGATGCTCTTGATCAGGACCATCCAGAACATGGCACCAAGGGTGCCGCCTTGCTCGCCAAGGCCAGAGCTGCTGGATTCAGGACCAGCATTGATGTGGTTAGTGAAGACAGTGACCGCTTTGCCCGGATTATTGGTCCTGCCTTGAAGCAGGTAGATTATTGCATTTTAAATGAAGTGGAAGGCAGCAAGGTAACGGGTGTAAAAGTTCGTGAAGATGGAAAACTGCTCAAGGAAGGCATTGAAGAAACTGCTCGTAAACTCTTTGAGCTTGGGGTGGGGGAGTTAGTGGCCATTCATTTCCCTGAAGGCTCCTATGCTCAGTCCAAAGATGGAGAAAAGGTATGGCATGGTTCCTTGTCCTTACCCAAAGGGTATATTCAAGGTGCAGCTGGAGCAGGAGATGCCTTTTGTTCAGGCGTACTTTTTGGTGTGCATGAAAATTGGTCTTTAGAGAAATCTCTTCTCACCGGGACTTGTGCCGCAACTGCTTGTATGTCAGATCCTACCTGCACCGATGGCTTGCGTTCTTTAGACCATTGCCTGGCTTTAGCTGAAAAATTCGGGGTAGGGGAAGACGAAAGCTAATCCTTCCCATCTATTAAAACAATAATTTCTTATCCATATATTTATGTCAGATTCCTCACTTAATGATTTTAGCTCTCAAATTCGTGAGCAAGCACTCCAACATGCAGCAGAAGCCGGGGGGTTTCCTGAGCCTACAAATTTACTCAATCTTCACGCCCACACCTTTTATTCATTTAACTACAAGGATTATTCCCCGAGTATGTTTGCAGTGGAAGCGAAAAAAGCAGGGCTTGGGTCTGCGGGTATTGTCGACTTTGATGTACTCGATGGTTTGGATGAGTTTTGGAATGCTTCCCGCAAGCTTGACCTGAAAGCATGTATTGGATTGGAGTCCCGGGTGTTTGTTCCTGAATTTGCAGACCGTGTGATTAATTCCCCGGGAGAGCCTGGCATTTGTTATCATATGGGCACCGGTTTCACGACCACTGAAATTCCCCACGATGCCCAAGACTTTCTGGACGGGATGAGGACCACATCCGAGCAACGAAATCGTTCTTTGCTCGATCGGGTAAATGCATTTTTAACCCCTTTGACTCTAGATTATGAGCGAGATGTTTTGCCGCTTACGCCGAATGGTAACGCTACGGAGCGTCATCTTTGTCTCGCTTATGCCCGCAAGGCGGCGGCTCAGTTTCCCGAGGAATCCGCCCTGCGTGCGTTTTGGTCCGAGAAGTTGGGGGTGCCTGCGGGAGATCTTAAAGATGTACCGGATGGCCGTGGAATGACTGATTTAATCCGGGCTAGGACCATGAAAAAGGGAGGTGTCGGCTATGTGCAACCTGATTCCGGTTCTTTTCCCAACATGGCAGAAATGAATCAATTTGTTTTGAAGTGTGGGGCTTTACCAACTTTAACTTGGCTGGATGGTTGTTCAGATGGAGAGCAAGCCATTCGAGAATTGGTAGAGGTTAGTCAATCCAGTGGTGTGGTTGCGTTTAATATTATTCCTGACCGTAATTACACTCCCGGGGCCCCTGATCAAAAACTAAAAAATTTACAGGAAGTAATCAGGCTAACCCAGGAACTTGAACTCCCATTAATTGGAGGAACAGAAATGAACAGCCCTGGGCACAAATTGGTGGACAGTTTTGAAACCGATGAGTTATCTGCGGTCCATCCAGTATTTCTCCGTGGGGCCCATATTTTACATGCTCATTCTACCTTGCAGAAATTTGGTAATATGGGATACCTGAGCGAGTGGGCGAGTTCACATTTTGGTCAGGTTAAAGAAAAAAATGACTTTTATGACCAGTTTGGAGAAATCTTTTCTCCACGGGCCGATACTAGATTACAAGATTCTTTGAGTGCGGAAAAGGCACCGGCAGAAGTGCTCGCTTTGGCCAAGGAAGCCATGACTGCAGCGTAATGCAGTGAGGAGAACCTTTGTCGGCTTTGGCTTTGGTGCGATCCAAGCCGGCTTGTTTCTTCCTGAAGTTCAAAAGTCTGGAAATTTTGACCGGATTGTCGTTTCTGAAATCGATCCGGTATTAGTAGATGCAATTCGGAATTCCGGAGGGAAATATTTCTGTAACATTGCAGCGGGCAAACAGGTAAAGGCAGTTCAAGTTACTGGAGTTGAGATTTACAACCCTTTGCAAGATGTTGACCGGTCTTCTCTAGTTGAAGCGGTTGCAGAGGCGAGCGAGCTTTGTACCGCATTGCCCAGTTTCCATATGTACGATACCGGTCCGGCATCGGTTGCCCAATTACTTACTGAAGGTCTGAGGCGGAAAAAGGAGCAACCAGAACTACCTGCGGCCGTAGTTTATTCCGCAGAAAATGATACCCGGGCTGCGAAAAGATTAGAGGAAGCCTGTTTGAACTATGCGAATGATGGCTTTGCACATCAGGTAGTATTTTCAGAGACAGTCATTGGTAAAATGTGCTCAATTGTAACCGATTTATCAAGGATCCAAAGAGAAAGTCTTTGCCCAGTAACTAAAGCATGTCCGCGGGCGATTCTAGTGGAAGCTTTTAATCAGGTTTTTGTGGATCAAGAAACCCCAACTGGCTTTATACGTGGATTGAATCAATTCTCACCAAAATCGGATTTATACCCTTTTGCTCTAGCTAAGTTTCTTGGTCAGAATGCAACCCACGCAACTTTAGGTTACTTCGCCGAATCAGAAGGTTTGGAGTACATGAGTGAATTATCAGCCCATCCCAAAATAATTGCCCGTGGCCTGCATGCCTACACCGAGGAAGTAGGACAGGGGCTAATTTATCAGTTTGGTAAATTGGGGGAGCATCTCTTCACCAGGCATGGCTTTGCTGAACATGCAAAAATGGCTGTAGAAAGAATGCTCAATCCATTGCTCGCGGATCCGGTAACGAGGGTTACTCGAGATCCGGTTAGAAAGCTTGGCTGGGATGATCGCCTTGTAGGAGCAATCCGAATCACTCGTCAAGCGGGCGTTGAACCCGTTGTACTGCTTGAGGCAGCCCGGCTTGCCCTGAATAAGGCCTGTATGGAAAAACTGTGGACTGACCGTGCCCATGGGTTGAGCCAGATATGGTCGGGGGTGAAAACTTGCGAGTTCAAAGCTATACAAGATTTGCTTCTGTAGCCTCCCTTTGTTTACTTATCTAATTTTCGAAACAAGGGTTGCATTTCCTTCAAAAACGATCAAAATCCATCTTAAACGATCAAATGATCCGTGAAGCACACCCAGCCCTTGCTCCTCAACGGAGAGATAAAATCCGCGCCATGATTCGTGACGGAGGGGTTGCCCGTGTCGAAGATTTACGGAAAAATCTAAAAGTTTCTGTGGCTACCATCCGGAGAGATCTTGAGATTCTAGAAGAAGAAGGAAAAGTACGCCGTGTTCATGGAGGAGCTGTCTCCACTGAAAGCCGATTGGAGGAAACAGTGTTTGAAAATAAAACCCATATTTCCGCCGCCGCCAAGCAAAGAATTGCGGAAGAAGCATACAAACTTATAGAACCTGAAGAAGCCATTTATTTGAATGGAGGGAGCACCACGCTATTTCTTGCCCGTTTATTACGTGAACGTTCCGATCTGACTTTAGTGACAAACTCTTTGCAGGCCGCCATTGAACTGGCAGATTCAGGTCCCCGTGTCATTCTTACAGGAGGGGAGTTGCGCAGGATCAGTCAGACGATGGTGGGTCCACTTACATCAGCCGTGCTTGAACAGGTACGGGTAGACAAAGCTTTTATGGGAACGATGGGGATGTGCCTAACTCATGGCCTTACAACTACCGACCCCAATGAAGCCTATTCCAATGATGTGGTTGCCCGGCAAGCGGGTAAAGTTATTTTACTTGCTGATTCCCAAAAGGCGCAAAAGGTATGTTTTGCCCGTTTTGCTGACTGGAATGAAATCGATCTTTTATTATCGGACAAAAAACTCTCACCAGATTTCGCAAAGTCTTTGCGAAAGAGGGGGGTTAAAGTCCAACTAACCTGAATCAATCTCTAAAGAGGAGAATAAATACTTATGGCCACACCTATCATCATGCCTCGCCAAGGACAATCGGTTGAGAGCTGCATTCTTACCGAATGGAAAGTTAATGTTGGAGACGACGTCGCTGAAGGCGATGTACTCGCCGTTATCGAAACCGATAAGGCAAGCTTTGATCTGGAATCCACCGCAGCGGGTAAAATACTCGCTCTTTTTTGGGAAGCAGACGACGATGTTCCCGTTCTCGCCAATGTCGCAGTAGTCGGAACCGATGGCGAAAATGTTGATGAGTTTCGTCCTGCAGGCCAGGCGGAAACTCCTGCCGCAGCCCCAAAATCTGCCGAGCCTGTTACTTCTGCTCCTGTCCAGGCTGCTCCGCAAGTTGCTGTCGTTGCCCAACCTGCTTCTACTTCTTTAGTCGCCAGTGCTGGTGTGAGCCCACGGGCGAGAAGGCTTGGAATTAAGTACGGACTGGATGCAGAAACCTTGAATGGTAGTGGTCCGGGTGGTCGAGTTATTGAGAGAGATGTGCAGGCTGCCCTGGATGGAAAGCCCCGTTTGTCAGCCACCGCTCGTTCTCGTTCATTGTCCGAAGACCTTGAGTCCCCGGTTCGCGGAAGCGGACTAGCAGGAATGGTTCTCTCCAAAGACCTGAAGGTGCCCGGCTCTGTCGATGGTGCGGAGATGTCATCGGTTAAGGGAATCCGCAAGGTGATTGCCGAGCGTATGATCCAATCCCTACAAACCACTGCCCAACTCACTTTACACGCATCTTTTGAGCTTACCCAAGCCCAGGCCTACCGAAAGCAGAGGCTGGAAGATGGGCAGTCCAAGGTTTCGTTAAATGATGTTATTGCCCATGGGATTGTGCAGTCCCTCAAGGCGCATCCAGAAATGAATGCCCATTTCCTCGGCAACCGTATTGCAACCTTTGAAAAAGTTCACCTCGGTGTTGCGGTTGATACACCTCGTGGCTTGCTGGTGCCAGTGATAAAAAATGCGTCGGACTTATCAATTGAGCAAATTTCGGCTGAAGTCAAAAGCCTGGCTGGTGCCTGCCGGGAAGGAACTATTTCACCCGACAACTTATCTGGTGGATCCTTTACGCTTACAAATCTTGGAATGCTTGGCGTTGAAAACTTTACACCTGTGCTTAATGCCCCAGAAGTTGGCATCCTTGGGGTCGGTGGCATCGTTCTCAAACCTAAACGAACCGAGAGTGGAGAGGTTGTGTATGTCGATACTTTACCTCTTAGTTTGACCATTGATCACCAAGGTGTAGACGGTGCTCCCGCCGCCCGCTTTCTCCAAACCCTTGTCGAAAAGCTAGAAAATAATCCTGGAGCTTAAATTTAATTTAACCCTATAAGATAGAAATAAACTTACTGAAATGAAATACGATTTTGCTGTTATTGGAGCCGGTCCTGCCGGATATGTCGCCGCTAAAAAAGCCGCCGGGGCTGGTCTTAAGACCTTACTTGTTGAAAAGAAAAAACTTGGAGGTGTATGCTTGAACGAAGGCTGTGTTCCATCCAAGACACTTTTACAAGCTGCTAAAACCTATCATCATGCCAAGCATGGTTCGGTCTTTGGGGTTTCCGTTGAAGGCCTGACCTTTGATTTTTCTAAAGCCCACTCTCATAAGAATGGAGTGATGAACAAAATGCGTGACGGGATTGCGGGCCTGATGAAAAAATACAAAATTGATGTAATCGACGGAGCAGCCGTGCTTAAACCAAACCGTAAAATTGAAGTGAACGGGGAAGAGCATGAAGCAGACAATATTTTAATTTGTACTGGTTCCTCTCCTGCGGTCCCTCCCATTCCTGGAATTGATCAGGAGCATGTGGTAGATTCTACCGGGATTTTAAATCGCGAAACCCTACCCAACCGCTTGATCGTTGTAGGTGGTGGAGTGATCGGTTGTGAGTTTGCCTGCATGTACGCATCCGTGGATGTACCGGTTACAGTGTTGGAGGCAATGCCCGAAATATGTCCAAATTTGGATGTAGAAGTAGCAGCTACTTTACGAAAAGAATTGGCCAAAAAAGGTGTGGACTTTCAACTTGGTTGTAAGGTTGAGGAAATTGGGTCTTCTCAGGTTAAGTATCATGATGGTACAGAATCCAAAGAAATTGAAGGTGATTTGGTTCTTGTGGCAACTGGTCGCCGACCCAATGTTACCAATATTGGCCTTGAAGAACTTGGCTTAGAATTTTCTCCACGTGGAATCAAAGTAGATGAACGCGGTGCCACTAATCTTCCTGGAGTTTGGGCTGCAGGTGACGTGACGGGTCAAGCTTGGCTTGCTCATGCTGCAAGCAGAATGGGAGAGGTTATTGTGAATAATATAACGGGACGAAGTGATCAGATGCGTTATGACGCCATGCCTGCCGTTGTATACACCAGCCCCGAAGTTGCGGTTGTTGGTTTGACCAAGGAAGAAGCCGAAGAACGTGGTATCAAAACACGATCTGGTAGAATTCCTATGGCAATCAACGCTCGCTACATTGCAGAGAATCCAGACGAGGCTGGCCTCTGTAAAGTGGTACTTGAGGATGGTACAAACCGTTTACTCGGAGTGCACATGGTAGGGGGAGCTTGTTCAGAAATGATATTCGGTGCCACGGCCATGATTGAAGCTGAACTGCGAGAAGAGGAGATTGAAGAAATTGTATTTCCTCACCCAACCACCTCGGAAATTGTGAAGGATGTCTTTATGGCCGTTCGCTAAGCGATTTACTCTTAACCTAATACACAACCATTTAATTTTTATTTGTCATGCCGAAGTCACAAATTATTGAACCAGCCGTAGAACGTAAAGCCGGAACTATTCCTTTCAAGGAAGTCTCCCTCAACCAATACAAAGGTGATCTCAAAAATGAGGTTGAAACCTATGGAGCCGAAGCCCTTATCGGAATCTATGAAGATATGCTGCTCATCCGTGAGTTCGAAAGCATGCTC
This sequence comes from Opitutales bacterium, assembly GCA_029254745.1. GTDB lineage: Bacteria > Verrucomicrobiota > Verrucomicrobiia > Opitutales > Seribacteraceae > Seribacter. The sequence continues at coordinate 30,916 of JAQWWZ010000072.1, forward strand.
CAAAGTATAAAGACCCAAGGGTCCTATGAAGGTGTTGAGTATGATCATAAGGGTCCTGCCCACCTCTCCATCGGGCAGGAAGCTTCGGCAGTGGGGCAGGCCTTTCTCCTTGGCGTGGACGATCACATCCTTGGGTCCCACCGCTCCCATGGGGAAATTCTTGCTAAGGGAATGTCTTCCATACGAAAGCTTGACGATGATACATTGATGGAGATCATGAAAAACTTTTTGGGTGGAGATTGTTTTGGCGTGGTTGAAAAGGAAGGGGCTGATAATGTAAAGGCACTTGCCCGTAACTTCCTGCTCTATGGTGCCCTGGCCGAGGTCTTTGGAAGAGCCAATGGTTTCAATCGTGGTCTAGGTGGTTCTATGCATGCCTTTTTTACTCCCTTTGGTATCCTTCCAAATAATGCAATTGTCGGTGGTTCCGCTGATATTGCCATGGGTGCCTCTCTCTTTAAAAAGTGCAACCGCAAGCCCGGTATTGTAATCTCCAATGTGGGAGATGCATCTATGGGTTGTGGACCGACTTGGGAAGCGATGAACTTTGCCTCTATGCGCCAGTTCCATGAATTATGGGAAGATTCAATGAAGGGTGGATTGCCCATCATTTTCAATTTTATGAATAATTTTTATGGAATGGGTGGACAGACTGCTGGTGAGACCATGGCTTTTGATTTCTTAGCCCGGGTAGGAGCTGGGGTTAATCCTGACTCTATGCATGCTGAGCGGGTGGATGGATACAATCCTCTGGCAGTGGCTGATGCCATTCGCCGTAAGAAAACATTACTCGAACAGGGAGATGGTCCGGTACTCTTGGAAACCATTACTTATCGTTACTCCGGACACTCTCCATCGGATGCATCCTCTTACCGCTTAAAAGAAGAGATTGAAGCCTGGCAGGCGATTGATCCTTTGGAAGCATATGCAAAAGAAATTATTGAGGGTGGGTTGATAAACAAGGAGCAACTTGAGGAATGTAAGGCATCAACCACGAAGGCAATGACACAGGCTTGCAGGCTTGCATCCTGTCTGGAAACCTCCCCCCGTTTACCTTCCGAAAAGATTGCCGGCTTGATGTTTTCTAAGCGCAAAGTCGAAAACTATGATCCTTCCCGTAAGCCTGAACTTATTTTGCCAGCTGCTGAAAACCCCCGTGTTTTAGCATTGGCCAAAAAGTCTCGAGCTGGGATTATTGACGGTAAGCCCGTTTCCAAGAACAAGGTTTACCAATACCGCGATGCCATTTTTGAGGCTGTTTTCCACCGTTTCCAGAACGATTCAACTTTGGTTGCTTACGGAGAGGAAAATCGGGACTGGGGAGGTGCTTTTGCCTGTTACCGGGGATTAACTGAGTCTTTGCCCTATCACCGATTGTTCAATTCTCCCATTTCTGAAGCTGCGATTGTAGGTTCAGCTGTTGGATATGCCCTTCAGGGAGGACGTGCTTTGGTTGAGTTAATGTATTGTGATTTTATGGGTCGTGCAGGAGATGAGATCTTTAATCAGTTGGCTAAGTGGCAGAGTATGTCTGCCTGTGTGCTGGAAATGCCCGTGGTTTTACGGGTATCTGTGGGGTCAAAATACGGCGCTCAACACTCTCAGGACTGGTGTGCGATCTGTAACCATATTCCTGGCTTACAGGTTGTCTTTCCTTCTACTCCTTACGATGCCAAGGGTATGCTTAATACTGCACTAGCTGGCAGTGACCCTGTGGTTTTCTTTGAAAGCCAACGTCTCTATGATATTGGGGAGCTTTTTGAAAAGGAAGTGCCCGAAGGATATTATGAAATTCCTTTTGGACTGCCAGCTCAACGCAGAGTGGGAAATGATGTGACCATTATCACTGTGGGCGCAACCATGTACCGGGCTTTGGAAGCTGCAGATATTCTTGAACAAAAATATGGAGTGACATCAGATGTTTTTGATTGCCGTTCGATCACGCCATTGGATTACGAACCACTTGTTGAATCGGTTCGTAAAACCGGAAAGGTATTGCTTTCTTCAGATGCTTGTGAGCGCGGATCCGTTATGCAAGATATAGCTTCAAAATTAGGCCAATTGGCCTTTGACGAATTAGATGCACCCCCTGTAGTTGTTGGATCTCGGAACTGGATAACCCCCTGTGCTGAGGTGGAAGAGGATTTCTTTCCTCAACCGTCCTGGATGATTGATGCGATTCATCAAAACATCTTACCTTTGCCTGGTCATGTAATGACAACCAACCCGACGACTGGGGAAATGATTAAGCGTTACCGAGAAGGGGTATAATTGCCTGAGGAAATCGTAAAGCAGGGCCTAAGAAGCGTTTATATTTTTCAACTAATATTGATTTTAAATGTCAGGATTTCACTTCTGATCGAGTGTGACTTCCGTAATTACTCAAAAAACTTATGGATTATTTAGAAAAATATTCTGATAAAGTCGATACCTTCATCGGGGTATGTCATCACTTGTCTGCCCACCAGTATGTGACTGGGCATGGTGGGAATCTTGCCTGGAAATTGGAGGACGATGTCATTTTAATCACTCCAACCAAGCACAACAAAGGGGATGTGAATCGTGAAAATGTTGTCTTTATCAACCTTGCTGGGGAAACGATCGAAGGCACGGTGAAGCCTACGGGTGAAACACCGATGTATGTGAATTTTTTCAGGGAACGCCCCGATGTGCAAGCGGTGCTTCATTGTCACCCGCCCCATCTCAATGCCTTTGCCATTTCGGACTCTAAAAACTACCATATGTGTCCTCTCTTTCCTGAGACTATTACCGAAGTGGGACCGGTTCCGGTTGTTCCATATGGGGAACCATTAACTCAAAAGCTTGCAGATAATTTTTTACCATTTTTGCAAAAGTATAATGGTTTTCTCATGGAAAATCATGGCTATGTGTTCATCACGCCGTGGGATATAAAATGGGCTCAGATGTGTACCGACTTGCTCGAGATGACCGCGTTGCACATCATTCACGCCCGTAGCTTGGGTGGAAATATTAAAGAAATTGGATATGAAGACCTTCAAAACATGGGGAATATTATGAAAACTCGTGGATTACCCTTACCGGGTGCCCCTGGTGAATGGTCAAGTCTGGAGGATATGTATTTCCCGGACGGTCCTCCAAAAAGTTTAACCAACTTATCTTAATTTATGCCAACTACCAAAATTGACAGAGCTCAGGAGCTAGCAAAAAAAGCTCGTTCATCACATCACGGGGTTTACCTTACCGGCCCGAACGAAGTAAAAGTACTGGAAGACGACCTACCAGTTGCTTCTTTGAACGGAGAAAATTATCTTCTGGCTAGTTTTGGTAATTGCAGGTGTGCGTCAGATGCTAAAGCAATTCGTCAATTTGATACCCATGCAAGGGTACCATCTGGAGTGGACCGTATTGCGTTGGGTCATGAAACCCTACAGCTTGTATTGGAAGCGCCTACAGATTCAAATGTTGTGCCTGGGGATGTGGTTGTCGTTACCCCAGGGCACGCTACAAAACCAATTGATCCGCTGACCTTTAAGCCTAGCAAGGATGGGGTTCTTTCATCGCTTGGCTATTCTTACCGGTACCTTGGCGGACTTCGGCAATTCAGTATTGTTCCGGGTACTGCACCTGCTTTTGTTAAGGCTCAGGGCTTTGGGAACTTTTTCAACCCTGTCTCGCCAAGCGAGAAAACAAGCCTTGTTACGCTGGCTCACGCTGAACCTTTTGCCTGCAATTATGGCACCAATAAACACATCTTCACGATCGATCAAAATAGAGAATTTTTATACGGCGTGCCCTCTCGTTCCATTGTAGCTTACCTTTCCGGGACGGCTCGGATGGCAATGATCAACCTGACGATTGTAGCGAGTGTACCAGATGAAGACTTACCTCCCGTCGTTTACATAACAGGTTCTCAGTCCAAACTGGATGAAATGGAAGAATATGCTCTCATCAAGGATTTACGAAAGCGGGGAACTCGAGTTGTTTTAATAGATCGTAATGATCCCAGCATCATTACAAAACTTACAGAGTTCGGTAAACCTCATGTGGTTTGGACGAATTATGCATCAGTTGCCACCTATGAGCAGGCAAGTGCAATTATGGCCAAAGGAGGAAATTTAAATAGTTATGCGGGTGCTGTTGATCCCGAACTTACCTTTGAAATGCCTATCTGCGAAGCTCCTCATTTTTCTACTTTTGAGGAAGAGGCTATAAGCCAAATAGGAGAGATGCATCACAATCTTTCTCCAAATGACCCCAAACGATATCGTGGCTTGGCCAAGGATCCCAAAATTGCCTTGATTGGTTTCGAAGAAGGGTCCGATCGGGAAGCTGCCTACCTAAACCAATTTCCCAAAGGAACCTCGGTGTTGTTTTCCTTGATGGGTAATGCCCGCGATGGGTTTGAACCCTGCTCACTTAAGGACGGTGGTTTTACAGATGTCTTTATTGCTGGTCGTGGAAATTATGCCGCTTCTGCTTATGCTGATATTGAAACACAACTCGCTCGTTCAGCTGCGGTTAATTTTATTGATGGGGATGTTGAGCTCAAGATTCGCTCTAAGAACGCTCACTATGTAACGCGTCATCAAATCTGTGGCGTTAATGTGCCTTGGCATATGACTAACACCTCAGAACCTCATGCCGATGACATGCTTGTTCAAGCGAGTAACCCTGTATCTTTTGATTGGATGGTAAAAGGAGTTTGTGGCTTAAAAAATGTGCCAAACATGATGGACGAAGTTGAATCGGCTCAGCCATTTGGTTCTTTTTTTGCTTTTGCCGAACTTGTAGATTTGCCATATGTCGAAACTACGGCCTCTGCATTTCGAGCTGCGGCGGAAAGTTCCCCTAACCCCGTTAAAGAATCCTTACTTGCCGGGGCGGACGCCTTAGATATTACAGGTGATGTATGGAGTAGAAAAGTCGAGGAAGCAATTTATGAAGGGTATGAATTTCCATATCCTCTTAATCTGACATAGAAGAATTTAGTATCTAAATTCTAAATACACTAACAAAAAATTGAAGACATGAGCTGGACAAATTTAGAAGGAAAAGTAGTTATTATAACCGGCGGAGCGGCTGGAATTGGGTTGGCTGTTGCAAAAGGCTTTATCGAAGTGGGTGCAAAAGTAATGATTGCAGATTTTGCAGAAGAAATCGGGCAGAAAGCAGCCACAGAAGCAACGAAGTTTGGAATTGGAGAGGCTGCTTTTGCGAGGTGTGATGTTTCAAGTAAGGCGGATGTAGATTCTGTGATTGCTCAAACTGTTGAGAAATGGGGTGCTGTTGATGTTTTGGTTAACAATGCGGGTATAAATATCCCTCGTTTGCTAGTGGACCCAGCAGGTAAGGAAGAATTAACAGAAGATGTCTGGGACAAAGTTTTTGCGGTGAATGTGAAAGGACAGTTTTTATTTGCCCAAGCAGCGGCCCGTCAAATGCTTGCAGGGGGAAATGGGGGAGTCCTTATTAATATGTCATCTGAGTCAGGCATGGAGGGAAGTGAAGGACAAAGTGTTTATGCGGCTACCAAAGCTGCAAATCATAATTTAACCAGATCGTGGGCCAAAGAACTTGGGAAGTCAGGTGTCCGGGTAATCGGAGTTGCTCCTGGAATTATGGAAACGACTGGAATGCGCAGTTTAGCCTATGAAGAATCCTTAGCTTATACCCGCGGAGTAAGTGTGGATGAGTTACGAAGCAAGTACGGATCGGTTTCTTCCATTCCTTTGGCTCGCAGTGGAAAACTTACTGAAGTATCAGATTTAGTGGTTTACCTAGCTTCCGAGCGTGCATCCTATTTGCATGGTACAACGGTTAATATTTCAGGGGGCAAATCTCGGGGATAATCTTACCAGTTTGCTTCCTACTCTTTCCAGGTAGTCACTCCTTTTACCAAAAGTAAATTGGCGTAGACTCGCACATCTCCTGTCATCACGACTGCGAAGGCATTAGACGCCCGATCATAAAAATCAAACTTATCCATTTTTTCAATAGATGGAGTTTCCGGATAGTGTTCATGGATGGTCGTGGTGTAGTCATCACAAACTTCATGGTATTTGCTTAGAAGAGTTTTTGATTGTCGATCTTCGAGTATCGGTTCCATCATCACTACCGGATGTTTGACGGCATGATCCAGAACAAACAAAGGAAGAATGGCATGAACCAAATCTTTTATTAAAAGCCCGTCCGCGCGAATAATATTTTGGTTTTTGCTTTCTCCGGGAAAGTGAGCATCACCAAACACAATTTCATCGTGGTGACCCATCCGGTAAAGAGTTTCTAATAGTCTTGGACTAATCAGGGGGGAAATACCTTTAAGCATATCAAAACTATTTCATTTCCATCCTCAAAGAGTCAAAGAAATAACCAAAAAAAAACACCGCAAAAAAGCGGTGTTTTAAAAAGATTTTACGACGGTTAAGTCTGCATTCCTTCCCTTTACGGGTAATTGTATTATATTTTGACGAAGGCGCAGTTCATATTCGATTTATCTTTCTAAAATTACCCTAGCTCTACTTTTAGAATTTGTCCAAAAATTTTAGATAAATTTTCATAAGCCACAAAGAGCTTAAAATGAGAGTTTGCTGCTTTCGTAAGTCCGTCCAAATTATATCCACCTTCAAGAAAGGAAATGATTCTTTCATCGCAGTACTCTTCAACAAGATCCCGGATGATGAAACTGAGGCCGGCAAAGTCTTGATCGTCCAATGCAAATTGGCCATGGGGATCTCCCATCCTAGAATCAAAACCTGCCGAAATCATAAGTAATTCAGGTTTGTATTTGTTTATTTTCTTTTTTAGTTCGATACCAAAGCCATCTTCAACGATCTCTTTTCTTGCACTCCCTGCAGGTAGAGGGAAATTGAGAGTGGTACCTAAGCCTTTTCCCTTACCGGTTTGGTCTTTAGTTCCAGTACCTGGATGCCAAGGATGTTGATGAACGCTCATAAAAAACAGATTCATCCTCATAAAAATATCTTAGGTTCCATTTCCGTGGTGAACATTCCAGTCCACAATTAAAACTTTACCAACACTATATTTTTTGAGCATAACGAGCAGCAATTGCAATATGGCTGAAAAGACAAAACCCCATTCCTTTATTAGGTGTAGCATGATGCCCTGGAGGGCGGACTATACAAAATACACGTTTTTAATTTACCTGAAAATAGATGGTTGACTGCAAGAGTGCCTGCACCAGTCGCTGTTCGAGCAACCAACCATGATTCTCGGCTTACATGGGTGTCACCAATTTATAAACTAAGCTTGCCGGATGATATATCTTTCTTGGTAAGAGAAAGATAGAGAAGGTCGTGAACAAGGCTGAGGGTACTCTCAGTGCATGCTGTAGGAAGGAGAATGGACACATCTTTTAAAAGGTCTGCCTGCAGTAAACTTTGGTAGACACGGGTCGCTCGGATCGACTGTTCTGGATGTCCTATCCCCGTGGTATGATTTTCGAAATATTTATCGTAAACCACTCCAGATGTGGTAACCACCTTCTCTGAAGCCTAAGCTGATTTTTTTTTCTTTTTTTCTTTGGTAACCAGTTTATGGAAGGTAGCGAAGAGATGGGTTGCATCATTGGGCCCAGGAGCAGCTTCCGGATGGTATTGAACAGAAAAAACAGGAAGCTCTCTAAGTCGCATGCCAGAAACCGTTTGATCATTTAAATTATATTCCGTGATGATCGCACCCATTTCTTCTAGCTTTTCTTTATTTGATGCAAAGCCATGATTTTGTGAGGTGATTGCAACCCGTTCAGTTTCAATGTTTTTTACGGGTTGATTTCCTCCGCGATGCCCAAATTTGAGCTTGTATGTGTCTGCACCAATGGCATGTGTAAGAACCTGATGACCAAGGCAAATGCCAAAGATTGGAAAATCTGACAGCAAAGACTGTACTGTTTCATGAGTGTAGGTAAGGGCGGAGGGATCACCAGGTCCATTGGAAAGAAAAATGGCATCCGGTTGGTGTGACCTCGCCTCTTCAGCGGTCGCATTCGCGGGTAAGACGATGACTTCAAAGCCATGTCTTTTAAGGTTTTTATAAATGGCTCGTTTGGCACCTAGGTCAAATGCTACGAGCTTATGAATTTCAGTTGGTTTGTAATCTTCTTTGTTAAGATCTGTCCCTTCAACGGTAAAAACTTTACTTTTTTCACCCGTGGGATCCCAAGTATAGGACTGAGAGCAGGTAACTTCTTTAACAAAGTCTTTTCCTACAATCCCATCCCAATCCTTTGCTCTTTCAAGTGCTTCTTTATCACTAATTCCTTCTGTTGAAAGACAGGCTTTTAAAGCACCATGCACCCGGATTATTTTCGTGATTGCACGGGTATCCACTCCCTGAATCCCAGGGATTGAGTGTTTTGTGAGATATTCATTCACGGATTGGGTGGCTCGCCAATTACTCACCACTGGACTAAGTTCACGAACGACAAAGCCAGAAACTTTTGGACCGTCAGACTCTTCATCTTCTTTGTTGATACCATAATTCCCAATTTGGGGAGCAGTCATGGTAACGATCTGACCAAAGTAGGAAGGATCGGTGAGGGTTTCCTGGTATCCAGTCATCCCTGTATTGAAAACCGCTTCACCCATAATGGTGGCGGTTGCTCCAAAGGAAAAACCGCGAAAAACACTTCCGTCTTCCAGGGCTAAAACTGCGTCCCGTATTTTATTTGGATTACTCATAAATTGAATTTCTGTCCTATGAGGTAATGCTTGGTGGGAAAATTAGCAAACTTGATTTCAGGTATCCAACAATAATTCGCTGAAATGATTGAAAAATAGAGGAAAGTTTGACTATCTTTCATTGGATCATTACCGAGGTAAACCTATGAATAAATCAATCGCAGGCTTTGATCGAAGTAAGACCAAAAATGTCGCCTTATTAAAGTGGTTGGACAAAATGGTGGAAATGTGTGCACCCGACGATGTTCACTGGTGTGATGGTTCTGATGAAGAATGGAGCATGCTCTGTCAACGGATGATCAATCAGGGTTCAATGATTGCATTAAATGAGGAGAAGAGACCAAATAGTTATTTGGTACGATCCGACCCTCGTGATGTTGCCCGTGTGGAAAGTCGGACTTTTATATGTAGTTACGGGAAAGATGACGCAGGTCCCACGAATAATTGGGAAGAGCCACGAAAAATGAGGGCACGGCTTAAAAAACTTTTTCGTGGAAGTATGGAGGGGCGTACTCTTTACATTATTCCTTTCTGTATGGGCCCATTAGGGTCAAAAATTTCCCAGTTTGGAGTACAAGTTACGGATTCTCCATATGCTGTATTAAATATGCGGATTATGACTCGTATGGGTCAACAAGTGTTGGATCAATTAGGAGAGCGTGACTTTTTTGTCCCTTGTCTTCATTCTGTTGGTTTCCCACTCAAAGAGGGAAGGGAAGATGTGCCATGGCCTTGTGATCCAGATAATACATATATTGTTCATTTTCCGGAGCAAAGAACGATTGTATCATACGGGAGTGGTTATGGTGGTAATGCTCTGCTTGGTAAAAAGTGTTTAGCTCTTCGTATAGCTTCATGTATGGCACGGGATAATGAATGGATGGCCGAGCATATGTTAATCCTCGGAGTAGAAAACCCTGAGGGCCAAAAAACTTATGTGGCAGGTGCTTTTCCAAGTGCTTGCGGAAAAACTAATATGGCCATGCTTATCCCTCCAAAATCAATGAAGGACTGGAAGGTTTCAACCGTGGGTGATGATATTGCTTGGCTCAAGCCTGACGAAAATGGAATGCTTCGTGCCATTAATCCCGAGGCTGGTTTTTTTGGTGTGGCACCAGGCACATCGTGGGAGACAAATCCCAACGCGATGGAATCGATGCAGGAAAACAGTCTATTTACAAATGTAGCCCTTACCGAAGATGGTGATGTTTGGTGGGAAGGCTTAACAAAAGAGCCACCTGCAAAATTAACAGATTGGCGAGGGGAAGATTGGACACCGGAGAGCGATCGGCCTGCTGCTCACCCTAATGCAAGGTTTACTTCCCCTGCCTCTCAATGCCCCACCATTGACCCCGAATGGGAAAACCCTGCAGGCGTACCCATTTCAGCATTTATTTTTGGAGGACGAAGAATGTCTGATATTCCTTTGGTTTATCAATCTTTCAATTGGAATCATGGAGTATATCTAGGGGCAACCCTTTCTTCAGAAACAACCGCAGCTGCAGAAGGAGCTTTGGGTAATTTAAGAAGAGACCCGATGGCGATGATTCCATTCTGTGGGTATAATATGGGAGATTATTTCCGGCATTGGATGAAGATGGGGAAAGCTTTAAAAGAAAAGCCTAGGATTTTTCATGTGAATTGGTTTCGAAAAGATAAAGATGGAAACTTTCTTTGGCCTGGATTCCAGGATAATATGCGGGTTCTTCGATGGATCGTTGAAAGATCTACCGGTAAAGGCCGTGCCCATGAGGGGCCCCTTGGATGGTACCCAGAAAAAAGAGATCTTGATTGGTCGGGTTTGGACTTTGATAATGGCCAATGGAACGAGCTAATGGCAATAGATTCTGAGAGCTTGAGAATGCAAACACTTCGACATGAAGAATTATTTCTCCAACTATCTGAGTTTTTACCTAAAGAAATGCTTTTTGAACGAGAGTTATTAGTCTCCCGATTATAAATATAAGTTGAGGAAGATTTATACGACTTGCTTTTTTGACCATCTGTAAAAGATGGAGGAGAGAACACTAACCGATACAATCATGTTAGCTAATTTCATCAGGACACCTCCGGTCTTTTGATCTTCTAAAGGGCTAATGTTTATGATTCTCTCTGCGTAAAAGTAAGTATCATATAAGACATCCTTGGAGAAGGTAAGAATTGCAAATATAGGCGTTTGCCCAAGCATCAGGGCGAGTACATAAAGCATTTGAGGACCAAAAGATAATGCGGGAATATATTTCGACTTACTACACAACGGCCACCACATAAGAATCGAGGTAAAAAACATCGATAAGTGTTCTGCCATGTGCAAGGTTTTGTCCCGAATTGCAGCTTCATAAAATACGCCAATGTGCCAAAATGAAAAAACCATCGTAAAAAGTAATCCAGCAATGATGGGGTGTAAAAGAAAGTGCAGAATTTTCCTTGTTATCAGATTGCGTCGGAGAAATTCATCAAAGATTTGTGGAGGAATACCGAGGAGAATAAACAAGGGGCTCACATACATGAGGATGTTGTGTTGGATCATGTGAGCGAAAAATAAATAGTTTTCTCCCAATGGATCCAAGGGAGAGCCCACAGCCAGGTAAAAGCTCAGAATCCCGGCACCAAACCAATATGCGTGTTTTTTTCTAAACGAGAAGGAACGATTCCGGTCTGAATGTAGGGGGCCGACTAACACAAAGTACGCCCAACATACAAAGAGTATACCACCGACGAGGGCAGGCTCTGTGTGCCAATGGCTAAGTGTAATTGGTGAGTTGGACATTATAAAAGTCCAATCATTATATTAGAAAATGAGAAAACTAAAAGGCAGACTACTGATTTTCAGTCCAATAAGATTCTGACCGAACTTTAATCCGAAAGTCATCGGTAGTGGCAGATTGAGCAAGCAAACAGATTTGAGAACCATCAACTCTTTCATTGTTCTTGGGAAAGAATTGAAGGAAGAATGGATTTCCTGGTTTTTCGGAGTGGATTTCAACTGTGTCAGCATGGGAAATTTTCCAAGTGAATTGATGAGGAATACCGTCTATTTTTGACCATAGTTTTTTGTTTCGATCAAATTTTGCAGCTGAGGTGTGGTTCTTGTCGGACTGGAAATACACATCACCAATCTTAACATAAACACCTTTCGTGTAATCTTGCTTGGCCTTCCAATCGTTAGTGAGTGTGGTTACTTCGAATTGATCAATGATGGGATGGGTGTCACCCATATAAATAACCGCAAAAAAGGTGAATACGGAAATGACTAATCCCATAAGAAACAGAATAGTATTCAATATCTTGTCCCATCGTAAGTGCATAAACCACCAAATGACCCCAATAAATTTCAGGACAGATGTAGTGAAAAGAATGCCTATGATGTAACTGCCATCAAAAGTTTGAACATAAATGATCACAATCTCTAGGCCTGTAATTGCCACAAGAAACATGGAAAGATTAAAGAAAGTAAAAAACCGTTTACTTTCCTCGGCGACTGTGTCTTCAGAATGTCCGCTCATAATGATCTAAAAAAAGAATAATAATGTGAAAATTGACAAAGATTAGAATGCGTATTCCATTAAATACACAACTGGGAAAATGATGATCCAAACAATGTCAACGAAGTGCCAATAAAGTCCACAACATTCAACATCGATCGCGTCAGACACACTCATTCTCCCGGTAAAGGAATAAATTAACCACCCCACTAACCAGAGTACTCCGATCGCAACATGGGTTCCATGCGTGCCTGTTAAAAGATAAAAGGTAGAACCAAACACATGCGGGTCGCCACGATAAGAAGACAAGGTAAGCTCATTCCCTGGGGCATGCACAAAGTGAGTGAACTCATAAACCTGACAAGCTAAGAAAATACCACCGAAGATAATGGTGCCAAACAACATCCAACGTGTGCTGGTAAGATTTCCCTTATGGATCGCGGATACCGCGAGTGCCATGAATAGTGAACTCGCTAAAAGTACGAAGGTACTAAAGGAGGTGAGTTCAATATCGAAAAGATCTCGTATGTCTAAGTAATTACTACCTACGGTTGCTGAAATTTTCCTGTAAATTAGGTGCGTAGATATAAGAGTTCCAAAGAACATACAATCGGACCCAAGAAAAGCCCACATCAGGACTTTTTTATTTGGAATACCGGTACTTGTTTCTGGTTCGTGGTGTTCGATGCTGTGGGCGGTTGCTTCACTCATTGGTTAAGGCTTCTATGGTTGTTGGTAGAGTTATTCTTCAGTCTCTTTGGGGAATAAATGATATCCACCTGGACCCTCCAGGGCCCACATGACAATACCGAGAACAAATAGGGATCCACCTGCAATCGCAATTTCATAAGGAGTGGCTATGAATAACTCAGCAAATTCTATCGTTTGTCTAAAGAGCAGCCCAATAACCATGACAAACAAACCAAGTGCAGTAACAAGAGGGCACCATGAATGGTCTGGCATGTGAACCCCATGATCTCCAAGTGCTTCTTGTTGTGCATGCTTTTCTTTAGGACCATAATTATTCTCCCACGCTTGATCGCGGGATTTAATGATCGGAGTGCGAGCAAAATTATACTCTTTCACAGGAGACGATAATGTCCATTCTATCGTGCGGGCATCCCATGGGTTCTTACCTGCTGGTTTAAGTTTCTTGTTAAAAAAGGAAGAAACAAACTGGTAAATGCCAATGGCAATGCCAATACCGAGAACAAAAGCTCCAATTGTTGCAATCTGATTCCAAGCTTCAAAACCGTGCCCTTCATTGTAGCTGTGTGTGCGACGAGGTTGGCCAATCATGCCCAAATAATGCATGGGGAAGAAAGTAACATTGAAGCCAATAAACATCAAAGTAAACACAAGCTTCCCGAGCTTTTCGTTCATAAGTCGACCACTCATTTTAGGTAGCCAAAAGTAGAAGCCTGCAAAAAGACCAAAAAGGGCACCTCCGATAAGAACATAATGAAAGTGAGCAACTACGAAATAGGAATCTTGATGTTGTGCATCAATGGGTACCGATGAATGCATAATTCCAGTGAAGCCTCCGATCATGAACATAGTGATGAATCCAAGGGCAAAAAGCATAGGAGTATCAAATCGAATGCGACCTCCCCACATTGTCCCAATCCAATTAAAGATTTTGATCCCTGTTGGGATCGCAATAAGCATTGTAAGAATAGAAAAGGCAGAAGTGGCAACCACACCCATACCTGTTGTGAACATGTGGTGACTCCATACCGCGAAGCCCATAAATCCAATAATTGCTCCAGAGAAAATAATTAGTCCATAGCCAAAAAGTGGCTTTCTTGAAAACACAGGGATGATTTCGGACACGATGCCCATAGCAGGAAGGATCAGAATGTAAACTTCTGGGTGGCCAAATATCCAGAATAAGTGCTGCCAAAGGTGAGGTTTCCCACCTTCCAAAAAGTCAAAAAAGTTTGTGCCATAGGTTCGGTCAAACATTAATTCTGCCAGAGCAATGGTAATTGCTGGAAAAGCGAGAATAATAAGGAAGCTTACAATTAAGGTCATCCAGGTAAAGACAGGGAGTCTCATCATCGTCATACCTGGAGCCCGCATGTTGATGATAGTGGTGATAAAATTAAAAGAGGCTAACAGTGATGCAATGCCAAGAATTTGAAGGGAAAACACCCAGAAATCCGGTCCCATATCTCCCATAACCTCTGCAAATCTAGTGTCGGTAAGAGGAGCATAACCGAACCATCCAATAGCAGGGGCACCACCAGTGAAAAACCAACTTAGATTGAGGGTAATTCCGCCGGCAAAGAAGCACCATAAACTTAGAGTATTCATTCGAGGGAATGCGACATCCCGGGCCCCAATTTGGAGGGGCATGATAAAATTGAAAAAAGCAGCACTTAAAGGCATGATTACCAGAAAAACCATGGTAGTTCCGTGCATAGTAAACATTTGGTTGTACTGTCTATTGGTTAAAATCTCCATGTTGTGACTCCACAATTGGGATCGGATCAATAATGCCTCGATTCCTCCGAGAAGAAGAAAGAAAAGAGCAGTAAGTCCGTATAACAGCCCGATTTTTTTGTGGTCAATGGTGGTAAGCCAATCAACGATGCCAGTGACATGTTGTCCCGGGCGGGGGAAAACTTTTGTTTCCACCTTGGATTTGGTTTCGGGTGAAGCGTAATCGATCGATTCTGTAGCCATGGTATTGTGTGTTTGCGGTTTTAAATTTGTCCGAGGAGATAAGCAATAAGTTGGTTTACTTTCTCGTCATCATTTTCAAGCTGACGAAGAGGGTGGGTGTCATCGACACCTTCACCGTTCCACATCAAGTTTCCAAATTTTACTTCATTTGAATTTCTAAGCCAAGTAGACAAGCTTTTTTCATCATTTCTCATCCAGCCTGCTGCCAATGAAGTGCGAAGTCCATAGAGTGTGAGATTGGGACCTTTGGCTCCAATGCCCGTGCGGTTGACCGCGTGACATTGTACGCATTGAAGGGATGAGAAAAGTTGTTTCCCCAATTCGTAATCATCTGAATGTGCTTTGATCCAGGATTTCTCGCTTAAATTCGGTGCTTCCGCCTTCGCTATCTTTTTCGTGGAACGATATTCGCGTTGGGCTTGCTCGCCCAAAGATTTATCTGCAAAGGTCACAATAGCACCTTGGTTATACATTTCTTCTGGATTGTAAGCTGAGGGTTGAAGGTTTGGGTTCTGAGAATTTTGGAACCGTTTAACCCAAGAGTCGAAATCTTGATCGGTTTGAGCTAAAGCTCGAAACGACATGTAAGCATGAGAATTTCCACAGAACTCAGCACACTGGCCATAAAATAATCCACCAACGGGTTCAAATTCATCTGAGAATTTTTGCTTGGCAAATACCGTCTGTCTCATTTTGCCATCAAAAACAGAGGGCATGGCTTCAGTGGTTGGTTTACCGGAAAGAATCTTTTCTTGATCTGCAATGAACCACATGAAATTTTCTTGGCCGGGCATTAAGTCCATTTTGCCGGCTAGCTTTGGAACCCAAAAACTATGGATGACATCTTCGGTACGGAGGTTAATCCGTACAGCCTTATTAGCGGGAAACACGAGTTCATTTGCGGTCACAATTCCAAACTGGGGATATTCAAATACCCAGAAAAATCTTTTTCCAGTTACATTTACGGTGATGGCACCCTCGATTTGACTGCGGTCAAGGTTAAGCTTTTTAAGCGTTTCTTCGTCATTGGCATCAGGTACGCGATTCATTAAAACCACACCTTGAAGCGTAGGAATTGCTAGAATAACTAGAATGAGTGCTGAAATCAAAATTAACGAAGCCTCTATCTTACTATTTCCGTGAGATTGTGGTGGAATCTCCATTGCTTCTTCTTTTGATTTTGCGCGATATTTCCAGAGAACATAAAGAAGGCAGCCTCCCACGGCACAAAATAGAAAAATAGTAATCCACACAGAAAGCATGAAAACATCATATTGATTTTGCGAAACAAGACCCTTTGGATCGAGGGCTGATTGTTTATGGTCAACACGGGAACAACCAAATAAGGTGGTAAATAAAATAGTGGCTATTGTGGCGCGTGTAAAAAGTGCGAGGAGTCTTCTCATGGAATGGATGGGATGGTTAGAAATTAAAGATAGCGGTCAATAACAAGAGCTGAAAACAAAAGGGGAAGATATATAATTGTGACAAAAAACAGCTTCTTGGCATGAAGGTCACGATTTGAGGATAGAAAAAATCGAAAAGCAGGAAAGAATAAATAAATCGACAACGCGATGGATGAAAAGAAGTAGAAACTTCCCGGCTTTGCTTGATTGATATCTATAAAATAGGGAGAGAAAACAAAAATGGTGAGTACGAAAGTGTAGAGAAGGCTTTTAAAAGAGAGAGCTCTTCCTTCCGCATCACCCATCATGTGCAAACGGAAGCCCCCTTTACTGTAATCCGTACGATGGTTCCACGCAATTGCCATGAAGTGAGGGAGCTGCCAGGCAAAGAGAATCCCAAAGAGAATCCATCCGTAGGCAGTCGGACTGTCAGCAGCTGCGACCCATCCCACTAGAGGTGGAAGTGCCCCTGAAACTGCTCCAATTTCAATCGCCCAGGAGGTTTTCTTTTTGAGTGGGGTGTAAAGAAATAAATATATTACAATAGTTGAGAGAGTTAACATCGCTGCCCATGGGTTGGTACCTGTCCAAAGGACAAAGATTCCCAAGACGCAAAGAGAAGATCCAAAGATAAATGCTGTACTTGGAGACACAATTTTCGCCGGGAGGGGACGATCCTTGGTTCGGGACATAAGGGCATCTTCTTTACGCTCCATCCATTGATTAAGTACGGCTGAACCAGCAGCAGATAATGCTGTGCCAATGGTGAGGCACATGAAAACCGAGATATCACTGCGAAATGGATCGTAAACTAGATATCCTAGAGAAGCGGTAAACACAGAGAGAAGACTTAGTCTAGGCTTTGTAAGCTCGTACATACCAGACAGAGAAATACCCTTTTCCGCAGTAAAAGCGGAACTAGGTTTAGCAACGATTTCTTTTCCAATGTTCACAAGTTAATGGTATTTATTAAAATGTATTTTGTGGGAGAGGCAAGCAAGGTGAATTAAAACTAATAAGATATTGGAAGCTCAGCTTATAAGTAAAGGAAGACTCTTTAAAGCATTTTAGTGAATTACAATGATTTATTTCGGGGCTTAGAAACAATCTATTGTTTATAATTGCCTGAAGAGCATCTGTGGATAAAAAGGAGGTTGTGATCAAATTAATCGAATTTCTGACACTCGTTACAATCGCTTCGCTTTCATCTTCCTGTTCAAAAGAAGCAGGTTTTGGTGCCAAAAGTGTTTTGCCTGATGGTGAAATTCGCGGTGAATTCCTGAGTGCGGATGAAAATAAAAGTACCATTAAAATTAAACCTTTGGCAATGGGTTCCGATCTTACTGACAAATTTCCTGGATCCTTGCATAAAGAATTGGAGTTGGTTGTACAGCCTGGAGATTTGACCTTATTACAAAATAATAAAATTTTCAGGGGGAAGCTTCAGGAAACATTTTCCGGTTCTTTAGGGAAAAGTTATTTACTCCATTATATTTGGCCGGACGATCGTGCCGATCGGATTAGACTTAACAACGTAAACAGACTGCTACGCCGAGACACATTGAGTTTGGGGCAGGATGTTATACGCACGGTAGGGGATCAAGTACCTCCTTTTGCATTGTATGACCAAGACGGTCGGATTTTAACTACGGAATATTTTGACGGATCTGTTACTGTTCTAAATTTTATATTCACACGATGTTCGGTGTCGGACATGTGTCCGTTATCCACCCGCAAGATGAAAAAACTGCAGGAATTGTCTTCTCAAAAGAAAATTCCTTACATTAAGTTTCTTTCGGTTTCATTAGACTCGGAATTTGATTCTCCCGGTGTTTTGAAAACTTATGCCAGGGGGTATGGTCTAAGTGAAGAGAACTTTAAGCTAGGTACGGCTCGAAAGCCTGTGATTGACGACATAGTAAGACAGCTTGGGATCTCCCGCAAAAAAGAAGACGGTCAACCTCTTGATCATACAATGAGGACCATGATTGTTAACTCAAAAAGGCAAATTGTTTACCAAGTTCCAGGGAAAAGTTGGAATGTGGAGGACTTTCTTTCCCGATTGCAACCTGATAACGGATAATTTTTATGAGTAACCGTCGGGCACAAACACCACTCAAGCGAGCCATCTTGTTGGCTTTGCCTTTTATAGTTGTTTATTTCGTGGTCAGATCGTTACCGGTTAAACCCTGTGATTTTTTACACGAGGAGTCTTACAATCTCGAAGGTGAACTTGATTATTGCGGTCCAGGTGACGCGGAGTTTGTCGATTTATCGGTTCGTAAATGGCCGATGAATATGGTCTTTAAGCCGATTGATAAACCTACTTTAGGAAAACCCTGTCGTTTTGAGATACATATAAAACAATTTGATGGCTCGCCCTTAGGGCCTGATGATATTGCTTTAAGTCACACCAAAAAGATTCATCTCATGGCGATCAACCAAGGCCTAGGAGACTACCAGCATCTGCACCCAGAGGCTGATCAAGTGTTTGACGGTACTTGGAGGTTTACTATGACTCCACAAAAAGAAGGTGAATACAAAGTCTTCCTTGATTTAATACCGCTACGAAGTCCTCGCAGGGTTCTCTTAGCTGCATCATTTCAAGTTTACGGGAAAAATACCGAATCTCCCAGTTTGGTCGAACAGTTAACCACGGAAATTGGATCCAAAACTTTTTCACTCAAGTCAGCTGACAACAAACGGGCAGGTGAAGAGATAAATTTAGAGCTAAAAGCTATTGATCGTTCAGGTAATTTTGTCCGCCTCACTCCCGTCATGGGAGCATTTGCTCATTTGGTCGCTTTTGACCGTAAACTTAATGGTTTTGCTCATTTACATCCAACCGAGGACACCCTTCCAAAAACTGACAAAGATATTTATTCAGGTTCCTTATCCTTCAGTTTTATCCCTCCTGAGAATGGGGTGTATCGGCTGTGGGCACAAATACGGGTTGAAAATGAAGAAAAAGAGACTTTTATACCATTCGACATTGTGGTTGACTCATGAGATAGCTTGTTGATGAGCGAAATTGCAAATTACTACAAGAAGGAAGTAAACCACACTTTGGCCAAGAAGTTGAATGTCTTAGTTTGGGTTTTATCGATTACCGTGCTTGGGATCGTTGTTATGATGCGATCGGTTAAAATCCCAATTCCTGAGCATATTGACCTCAGCTTTTTGCCTGCCTTGCATGCATTTTTAAACACACTTGCTGCTTTTTTTCTCATTGGGGCCCTGTTGGCCATTCAAAAAGGTAAGGTTAATCTGCACCGGCAAATGATTCAATTTGCGATTGTTTGCTCACTTATATTTTTACTTTCTTATGTCACCTATCATTTCACTACACCTGCCTCAATCTATGGTGATCTTGATGGGAATGGAGTTTTGAGCGATTCTGAGAAGCAAATTGCGGGTAATGGGCGACTAGTATATCTTTTCATTCTACTGACCCACATCATACTTGCAGCGGTAAGTTTCCCGTTTATCCTCATGGCTCTCATGTACGCTCTTTCCAACCAATTTGCTAAGCATAAGAAGCTTACGCGTTGGGTTTTTCCTGTCTGGCTCTATGTGGCGATAACAGGTCCGTTAGTTTACCTACTGCTTAAACCTTACTATTAAGGCTTTCGTTGCCACCGACGTAAGATAAATTCCTCGTTCTCGTCGAGGGTTTCAATCGGCTGAAAGTTATGTTTGTAGTCCGGAAAAAAAGCATCACCATCTTGGATGGTTTGTAAGACTTCAGTGATGTATATCTCACTGCACTTTGAGAGACTTTGTTCGTATATTTCTCCCCCGCCAATCACAAAGATTTGCTCATTTGCTTGAAGTTTCGGTATGATTTCATCCGTTGATCGTAAAACATCCATCCCTTCCTGCGAGGAAGCTGTCCTGCTAAGTACCCAATTTTTCCGACCTGGAAGAGGGAAGGGTAGGGATTCCCATGTTTTTCTTCCCATAAGTACAACATGGCCCATTGTGATCTTTTTAAACCACTTGAGGTCGCCGGGTAGTCTCCAAGGCAAGGACCCGTTCTTACCAATTACTCCATTTTGAGATACGGCCACAATGGCTTTGTAAGGAAAAGATATATTCATATTGAGATAGGGGCTTTTATGCCCGGGTGCGGATCATAGTCAATCAATTCAAAATCTTCAAATCTGAAGTCAGTGATCACTTTATGATTTCCATGGATTTTCATGATTGGGGCAGGGCGTGGTACTCGGGATAATTGGAGCTTGGTTTGCTCCAAGTGGTTGGAGTAGAGATGAAGATCACCGAAGGTATGAATAAATTCAAATGGTTGGAGGTTACAAATCTTCGCGATCATCATGGTAAGAATACCATAGGAAGCTATGTTGAATGGTACTCCCAGAAATAAATCAGCACTTCTCTGGTAGAGTTGGCAGCTTAATTTTCCATTCGCCACATAAAATTGAAATAAGGCGTGGCATGGGGGTAATGCCATCAAATCTAATTCTCCGGGATTCCAGGCACAGACAATGTGTCTGCGACCGTCTGGGTTATTGGAAATAGATTCTATGACTTGGTTGATTTGATTAATGTGATCGCCGTTTGGTTTTCGCCAAGCTGTCCATTGTGCTCCGTAAACGCGACCAAGGTTCCCATCCTTATCAGCCCATTCGTCCCATATGCTTACTCCATTTTCCTGTAAGTAATTTACATTGGTATCTCCGTTGAGAAACCAAAGGAGTTCATAAATAATCGATCGCAAATGTAGTTTTTTTGTGGTGAGCAGAGGGAAAGTCTCATCCAAACGAAACCTAGCTTGATGACCGAAAACAGAGCGAGTACCTGTGCCTGTTCTGTCGTTCCGGGTTTCGCCGTGTTTCAATACGTGTTCAAGGAGGGAAAGGTATGTTTTCATAATGAATGTTTCATTCGCTTGCCAGTTGTGGTAAAAATCATACTTTTTTTATTCATGCTGTTTTACAGATTGTCGAGGCTATCCTTGAACTTATTTATGTTAAGTTTATCTCCTACTTTTATATCTGCACAACAAAAAGCCAACGACTTTACCCAAAGGTTGTTTTCCCTTGAGGGGAAACAAATTAGGTCACATGGGAAAACTTTTTCATCCCCAAGGCTCTCTGATGCTTTCTCGAAACGTATAAAAATTAAAGATTGGCCAAGCAAATTTTCACCATTTGGAGGAAAAAGGTTCACCACAAAAGATGTACAAGGTTTGATAAAAAAAAGAGTGGGTCATACACAAGTGGTTAATAAACCCGCAAATATTCTTGGTAAAGTTAGAGGTTCAGAGAATAGGGTAAGTGGTCTTGGCTATGAAAAACGATTTACTTCTACTTCAACTGTCGATTTTCGTGACGACTATTACGCCAAGCTCAACCAGCGTATGGATGAGTGGATGGAGAAAGTTAACAACTTGTCCCTGCGAGATATCAACCGTTTCCAATTTCGAAAAGGCAGGCCATCTGAGCCTGGTTTTCCCGTTCAACGTGCAGGATCCAGTTCTAGTCAGGGACGAGACAAGTCATTGCCGACATCTGAGGGTGGCAGTTTGCCTGCAATACCTCCTACATACTGGGTTGGCCCACGAAAAGTTCCTATTACCTCTCCTCCTCCGTCCCTCCCTTCACGGCTACCTGTTCAAAAGACTCCGGTTGCCCCGGTTGCCCCTCGTGTTGTGCCAAAATCTAGGCAATCTTTGAATGTTCCTAAATTAGGACCTAAAAAAATTCGTGTTGAAGTCAGAGCAATCGAATGATTCACGCTTGCCACAATCATTTAGGATATTATGGTAGCGTGTTTAACTATTTTCCACGGACGGCTAGCTCAGTTGGTTAGAGCGACTGGTTTACACCCAGTAGGTCACAGGTTCGAATCCTGTGCCGTCCACCATTCCTTACCCTCTCTATTTTCAAATGCGCCACGTAATTTCTGTCCTTGTCGAAAACAAATTTGGTGTTTTAGCCAGGATAGCCGGTCTCTTTAGCGGACGAGGCTTTAATATAGACACCCTCAATGTTGGCCCAACCCATGAAAATGGTAGGTCAAGGATTACTGTTACATTGAACGGAGACGAAAAAGCTTTAGACCAATGCATCAAGCAATTGGATAAATTAATCGATGTTATAAAAGTAGAAAACTTTGTTGGAGACGAAGGCGTTGGCCGTGAATTAGTCCTTGTAAAAGTCTGTGCTGATTCATCAACTCGTTCAGAAATTACCCAAATCTGTGATGTCTTTAGAGGGAAAATTATAGATGTTGCCAGGAAGAGCTTAATTATTGAGGCGACTGGTAATGAAAATAAAATTAAAGCATTTTTACAGCTCCTTGAATCGTTCGGAGTCAAGGAACTTGCCCGTACTGGTACTGTTTCCTTACGTCGTGGTACTTACGAGGGCTGATTCGTTTCCTATTAATTTCATTCAATAACTAACCCAAAATTACCCAACTGGCTATGCCTGCAAAAGTATACACAAAAAAAGAGGCCAAGATCGGTCCAATAAAAAATAAAACGCTTGCCGTTATTGGCTATGGATCACAGGGGCATGCCCATGCTCTTAATCTAAAAGATAGCGGTTGTAATGTCATTATCGGACTTTACAAAGGAAGTAAATCTATCCGAGTGGCCAAAAGGCATGGTTTTGAAGTGTTCGAGGTTGCTGAAGCGGTACAGAAAGCTGATGTAATCATGATGGGTGTACCTGACATGAAGCAAGCTGAGGTATATGATTCAGAAATCAAACCGAATTTATCGAAAGGCAAGACCCTCCTTTTTACTCATGGCTTCGCGATTCATTTTGATCTGATCAAACCACCCCGTGGTGTCAGTGTTATCATGGTGGCACCAAAGGGACCGGGTCATATTGTTCGTGCTCAGTTTAAAGAAGGCAAGGGCGTACCCGCCCTCATTGCTGTGTTGAAAGGTTCATCCAAGGATTCTAAAAGTATTGCCTTAGCATGGGCTGCTGGAGTGGGTGCTGCGAATGCAGGTATTTTAGAAACTACATTCAAAGAGGAAACTGAAACCGACCTGTTTGGCGAGCAAGCCGTACTTTGCGGTGGTGCATCTGCCTTGGTGCAAGCAGGTTTTGAAACCTTAGTTGAAGCTGGTTATGCTCCCGAAATGGCTTATTTCGAATGCCTACACGAGCTTAAACTGATTGTTGATCTTATGATTGAGTCAGGGGTTGCCGGCATGCGTTTTTCAATCTCAGAAACCGCAAAGTTTGGTGATGTAACCCGAGGACCTCGTGTGATCAATGGTAATGTTAAAAAATCAATGCAAAGCATATTGAAGGAAATACAAAGCGGGAAATTTGCCAAAGAGTGGGTAAAGGAATACCAAGCTGGTTTGCCTAAATATAACAAACTTTTAGAGGACGGAGAAAAACATCCTATTGAAGTAACCGGTCAGCGCTTACGAGGTCTAATGCCTTGGATTCCCAAAAAGAATATCAAAGGGGCACAAGCTTCATATTCTTAATTCTTTTCTTTTAATATTGGGCGTGAAGAGGTCAACTTCTTCACGCCCTTTTTAGTTTTGTAAGATCCTATAGATGAACATTAAAACTCCAGTAAGGCTCGCGACTCGGAAAAGTCCGCTTGCAATCTGTCAGTCTGAAATTGTGGCGAATCTAATTCGTTCAAAAATGGGTCTGGAGGTAGAATTGCTACTAATGTCAACCACAGGCGATCAACGCCTTGAGTGGTCTTTACAAAAAAAGGGTGGAAAAGGACTTTTTACCAAAGAATTAGAACAGGCTCTATTGGATGGTCGAGCAGATCTTGCTGTTCATAGCGCAAAAGATATGCCAACGGAAAATCCCGATGGATTAGTACTTTCTGCCTTTTTGAAGAGAGAAGATCCACGTGATGTCTTGGTTATCAGATCAGGATTGTGTACGATAGAAAAGATAGCTTCAGGAAGCCCGAGAAGAACGAGTCAATTAAAAGCCCGGTTCCCTTCTGCCCAATGGATGGAATTGAGGGGGAATGTGGAATCAAGATTACGTAAAATTGCGGAGAATCATGAGGCAGATGGTACCATTCTCGCCGCAGCTGGTCTAAACCGTTTGCAAATTAAAGAATTTGAAGGAGTTGATTTCGAAGTGTTACCTGTTGATCAAATGGTTCCAGCCCCCGGGCAAGGTGCGATTGCGATACAAACGAGGTTAGTGGATCGTGAAAAATTTTCTGTTCTTGGGGATCCCCCCACAGAAGCCGCAGTTGGATTAGAAAGAAAAATTTTGGAGGGGTTGGGTGGAGGTTGTCAGGTTGCTATTGGAGCCCATGTCCAAGAAGGTATGGTCTACTTTTATCACCAAGCTACCGGAATCATAAAGATTGAAATGAATGGTAAAACCGATGAGGAGCTAGTAAGAGATCTAGTAGAAAGAACAAAATAATGGGAGCTATGGGTAAAATTTATTTAGTGGGGGCTGGTCCAGGAGATCCTAGTCTTTCAACCTTACGGACAAGAGAGATTATCCTTTGTTGCGATGTGCTTGTTTACGATCATCTAGCCAATCCTGAATTTCAGAAATGGACGCGTTCAGACTGTGAATTGATTAATGTGGGTAAAAGTCCGGGTAGGCATACTGTCCCGCAGGAAGAAATTGGAAAAATACTTGTATCCAAGGCCTCCACTCACAAAACCATCGTTCGGCTTAAGGGAGGAGACCCCTTTGTTTTTGGAAGATGCGCTGAAGAGATGTCAGTGTTAGATGCCGCGGGGATTGATTATGAAATTGTGCCTGGGGTGACTGCGGCCTTGGCTTGTGCTGCATATGCTGGTATCCCGCTTTCGCACAGGGATTATGGTTCTTCCATCTCTTTTCTTACCGGTCATGAAGATATTACCAAGGAGTCTTTACGGGTTGATTTTGCAAAATTTGCCGAAATCGGTGGAACCCTATGTATTTACATGGGAATGAGTAAGATCGAAGAAATTGTCGATCGGCTGATAAAAGGAGGAATGCCAAAAGAAAAGCCTGCTGCTGTCGTAAGTAATGGTACTCTACCAAGCCAAAAGCATGTTAGGTGCAACTTGGGAGATTTAGTTGAAAAGGCAAAAGGTAAATGCCTGCAGGCACCTGCTATTATATTCGTCGGTAATGCGGTTGGGCTTTCTTTTCAACGAAGTTGGTTTGAGGGGCGCCCCCTTTTCTCAAAACGCATAGCAATTACGAGGTCCACTGCCCAAAGCGGCAAGATGAAGCAGAGTCTAACAGATCTTGGCGCTGAGGTTTTAGAACTTCCTTTGATCGAGGTCATTCCTAGCCAAGATCGTAAATTAGTCGCAGAAGCTTTTAGTGGAATTGCCACATATGAGTGGATCATTTTCACCAGCGCGAATGGTGCTCGTGAATTCATGCGCCTTTTCTTTATGGCTTACAAAGATATCCGCAGTTTCGGCCCTATGCGGATAGCCTGTGTTGGAGAGGCGACAGCGTCTATTTTTAGGTCGTATAGTCTGGAAGTCGAATTAGTACCAGCAATTTCAACCGCAGAGAACTTAGCCCAGGAGTTAGTCGCTACTGATTCATTAGATAGCGCTAATGTTTTGGTCATTACGGGAAATCGCAACCGGGATGTTTTGGTTACTATGCTGGAAACTGTAGGGCATGCCATTGTGGATGTGCTTTCACTATATGAGACTGATTTTGCAGATATAACGAAGGCTAAAGATTTAGATAGTTTCAAGGAGTTCGGGGCTGATGCGATCATTTTTAGTAGTTCCTCTACCGCTTTGTCTTACATCGAACAAGAAGAGGATATGACTCTTTCCAAAGGTGCCCAGAAACCGATTTTATGCAGTTTTGGCCCCGAAACATCTAAGACATTACTCGAAAATGATCTTTCACCAGATTTGCAGGCAGATGAACCAAGTATGGATGCAATGATTACTGCCATAACGGATAAATTAAGTTCATAATTGGTATGAAATCATGCCCGGAAATCAAAATTTGCGGTATTACTAAAAGCAAAGATGCAGAAGCTGCCACTGATTTAGGAGCATCATACCTTGGATTTATTTTATATCCTAAATCCCCTAGGTTCTTGCCTGCCAAAGAGGCCAAAGGCATAGTATCATCATTATCTGCACCTCGACCGTATAGCGTCGCTGTCGATGTTAACCCAAATATCTCTGAGCTTGAAGCTGCTAAGGTGTTTTCTTTTGATTTTCACCAACTTCATTTTCCACTTTCGACCCCTGTCGATCTAATCAAGCAGTGGTCATCTCTTGTGGGTTGTTCGAAGTTGTGGCTTGCCCCCCAAATTGAGCCAGGCCGGACTTTTCCTGAAGATATTCTACCTTTAGCTGACACCTTTTTGGTGGATGCTTATTCCGAGGATAAATTTGGGGGCACTGGGCACAAGGCAGACTGGGCATTATTTGAAAATTTAAAAAATCAATATCCTCATAAAAAATGGGTTTTAGCTGGAGGGCTTGGCCCTCATAACCTGAATGAGGCTCTGTTGCAGGCAAACCCAGATGTGTTGGATATGAACAGTGCCCTGGAAATTGATCCGGGTGTGAAAGACCATAATAAATTACATTTAGCTTTTTCCCTCTTGCCAACGTAAATCAATCAAGGTACCACGCAAGAAAGGTTAATCTTTGTTTGAGATAATTCGATAACCTCAATATTAATAAAAAATGACTTCTGTAGGAAAAAAATTCCCAAATATCGCCGTTAACGCTATGAATGAAATGGGTGACACCATTTCTTTGAACCTTTTAGACAAAGCAATTTCAGAGAAAAAGAAAGTTCTTCTTTTTTGGTATCCTAAGGATTTTACTTTTGTTTGCCCTACTGAACTGCACGCTTTTCAAGAGGCACTTGGAGAATTCGAAAAACGAAATACTCTTGTCGTGGGTGCTTCCTGTGATACCGCAGAGGTTCATTTTGCATGGCTTAATACGCCCAAGGATAGCGGTGGGATTGAAGGTGTTACCTACGACCTTTTAGCCGATAGCAATCGCAACTTAGCTAACACTCTTGGCATCTTAGACGAAACCAATGAGCGTGTTGATGATGAAACCGGAGTCGTGCTCGTGGATGGTGACAGTGTTCCATATCGTGCCACTTACCTCATCGATGAGGATGGCCTTGTCTTTCATGAGGGAATCAATCACATGCCGATTGGGCGAAATGTTCAAGAATATGTTCGCTTGATTGACGCATACACCCATGTGCAATTAAAAGGTGAAGTCTGTCCCGCGAACTGGGAAGAGGGTAAGGATGCTATGGATGCAAATCGTGACGGGGTTGCTTCTTATTTAAGCTCTCACTAAACCCATGCTTACTGAGTTGGTTGAAGATAATTTGGAAGGGCTTCTCTCCGAGGAAGCTCTGTCCTTTGTGCAATTTTCTGCGGGATGGTGTGGCAATTGTCGTATTATGAAGCCAAAATTTAAAAAATCTTCAATTGAACATAAGAGTGTCTCTTTTTTTCTAGTGGATGCTGAAAAGTTTCCTTTATCCAGAAAACTTGCGTCTGTTGATAATCTGCCCACTTTTGCTGCCTTCAAAAAAGGGGAATGTGTAGGTCAGACTCAAACAAACAAAGCTGACGTGCTTAAAACATTTATCGATGAGATTGCCTCTGATTAAGCATATTTCCCAATTTATTGAGGAAAATGACGAGGACTTTATAACCGAAACAATTGAGGTTCTAGAGAACCTTACTGAGTTTGATGGTTTAAAGGACGAAGAGCTTGATGTCCTAGGAGAAATTATTTCTAATCTTTACGGTGCGATCGAAGTTGAGAATTCCGTTCGTGAAGGGAACTCTCGAAAGGAATCCCTTAATATTTTCATGAAGAGGGTACAAGGTTCGATTGACCGGTAGCATCCTTTGAACCGAGTAGATATTCAGTATTTATCTGAATTGCTTGGCAAGCTTTGCTAGTTCTTTAGGATCCATGTCACTCATGTCAGGCATTCCTGCTCCGCCACCAAATGAGTTCATTAGTTTTTGCATTTTCCCTCCTCTCATCTTTTTCATCATTTTTTGCATTTGGGTAAACTGCTTAATCAGTTGATTGACATCTCTGATCTGAACGCCTGCCCCTACGGCAATTCTTTTTCTACGTGAACCTGCTAGAATGCGAGGGAGTCGCCTTTCCTCTTTTGTCATGGAAAGAATTATAGCTTCATGCCTTCCCAACGCAGCTTCCTCTTTATCCCCGACCTGAACATTGCCCATACCGGGAAGCATTTTGGCTATCGACCCCATGGACCCCATTTTTTTCATCTGTTTCATCTGGCTGAGGAAATCTTCGAAGTCGAATTCTGACTTTAACATCTTTTCGGCCATGCGCATGGATTCTTCTTCATCCAAGTTTTCCTGCGCTTTTTCCACGAGGGATACGACATCCCCCATTCCAAGAATCCTAGAGGCTAGCCGATCGGGGTGGAAAACTTCGAATTCGTCGATTTTTTCTCCTACCCCCATAAATTTGATGGGAGCCCCTGTTACTTTTTTCATTGAAAGAGCGGCCCCACCTCGGGCATCTCCATCAACTTTTGTTAAAATAATACCCGTTAGGTTGAGTCGTTCGTGAAATGTTTTGGCAACATTGACCGCCTCTTGGCCAAGTGCTGCATCAGCAACAAGAAGAATTTCATGAGGTTCGACTTCTTTTTTGAGTGCTTCCAATTCACCCACTAATTCGTCATCGATTTGAAGTCTGCCTGCTGTATCAAATATAACGACATCCGACCCATTTGATTTGGAGTCTTCCCAGCCAGCACGGGCAATGGCTGGAACATCTTTATTTTCTCTGTCTAAGTAACAATTGAAATCTTCTTGCTTTGCAAGGAATTCTAGTTGGTCGATAGCTGCCGGGCGGTATACATCACAAGCAACTAGCATGGGCTTTCGGCCACCCTTAGCCATACGTTTAGCGAGTTTTGCTGAGGTTGTGGTCTTGCCTGCTCCATGAAGGCCGACCATTAAAACGCGTAGAGGACTGTCTTGCCTGAGCTCGGTGGTTCCTTCCCCGAGAAGTTTAACAAGTTCATCATTTATAATTTTAACAACTTGTTGGCCTGGAGATACACTTTTTAAAACCTCTTGGCCAAGGCAGGCTTGTTTTACTTCATCAACAAACTCACGGGCTGTTTTAAAGTGAACATCTGCAGACAGCAGAGCTTTCCTGACCTCCGCCAAGGCTTCACTTATATTGTCTTCGCTGAGCTTACCGACCCCCCTGAGATTGCGAAGGGTCTTACTTAATTTTTCTGTTAGGGTTTCAAACATAATTAAGTTTCCACCATGTCATGACCAAGGGAGATGGTGAAGCTAAAATTCAACATCCTCTTTACCGGTTGCCTTTCGAAGAAAATTAACCATGCTAAATTCCTTTTTTCCAATAAGATTATGAAGATTTTAGTTGCGGACCGTATATCCCCTTTAGGTGTAGAGTTTTTGCAAAAGCAAGATGGCTTTGAAGTTGTTGAAGCCTTTGGCTCCACTCCTGAGGAAATGCTTGAATTATCCAAGGATGTATCTGCTATTATTGTGAGGAGTGATACGAGGGTGTCCAAGGAAGTAATAGCCGTTGCATCCAAATTGAAGGCCGTCGGCCGAGCTGGTGTTGGAGTTGATAATATTGATATTCCTGCTGCTACGGAAAAGGGTGTGATTGTTATGAACACTCCTGGCGGAAATACCATTGCCACTGCAGAACTTACTTTTACTCATATGCTATGCACCACCCGACCCATTGTAAGGGGTGCTTCTGGCATGCGTGATGGAAAGTGGGAGCGTAAACTTCTAAAAGGGTCAGAACTTCGAGGTAAAACGCTTACCGTTTTG
This sequence comes from Opitutales bacterium, assembly GCA_029254745.1. Classification (GTDB taxonomy): domain Bacteria; phylum Verrucomicrobiota; class Verrucomicrobiia; order Opitutales; family Seribacteraceae; genus Seribacter. Next base: position 60,994 of record JAQWWZ010000072.1, read on the forward strand.
GGCTTGGGCCGTATCGGTGTTGAGGTTGCCAAGCGGGCTCTTGCTTTCGATATGAAGGTAATAGCTTATGATCCTTATCTGACCGAAGACAGGGCCAAAGAATTAGATTTAATAAAAGTTGATTTGGAGGAAGCTTTTGCTCAAGCAGACTATTTGACTGTGCATATGCCACTTACTGATGAAACCCGAAATATTGTAGATGAAGCGGCATTTTCTTCTATGAAAGATGGGGTTCGTGTTTTTAATTGTGCACGAGGTGGGATTATCAAAGAAAGTGCATTGGCTGAAGCGTTAAAAAGCGGGAAGGTTGCATCTGCCGGCTTAGATGTTTATGAGCAGGAACCCCTGCCCGAAGATCATGAGTTTCGTAGCTTAGAGAATTTGAACCTAACACCTCACTTAGGTGCTTCTACAGCAGAAGCTCAAGAAAGTGTTGGGGTTGAGATTGCCGAAGCAATTGCAGAAGTTTTACAAGGTGGTCGTATTCGTAATGCGATCAATATGCCATCTATTGATCCCAAAGATCTAGAATCCCTTAGTCCCTACCTTGATCTTTGTCAGAGACTTGGTGCTTTTGCCCGACAGGCTGCGAAAGGGTCGGTGGAAGCCATACATATTTCTTATTTTGGTGGGATTGCTGATTTTGACTGCGTACCTCTTACCCGAGCTGTTCAAAAAGGGTGGCTTGCCGGTATTACTGGTGATGATGGGGTCAATGATGTAAATGCGCCTCACAAAATTAAGGATCTTGGTATAAGCTTGGAGAGCACAAAGTCTTCAACTGCGGTGGACTACAGTGAATTAATCGAGGTAAAAACTATTTCCCAAGATGGGTCAGAATGTTCTGTTCGTGGCACTTTGCTTGGAAAAGGAAATGATCCACGAATCGTTGAGGTCAATGGCCAAGCAATTGAAGTACGTCCTGTAGATAAGCTCTTAGTTGTTCGAAATTTGGATAAGCCTGGCATTGTAGGCAAGCTTGGTACAACCTTAGGGAATTGCGGTGTTAATATAGCCAACATGTCCCTAAGTCGTGCCCAAGATGGTGAATGGGCTTTGACGATTTGTGAACTGGATGAAGAACCGCCCGCATCTGCACTGCAGGCTTTAGTAGATGATCCGGATATCCAAGAAGCACGGGTTTCGAGCCAAGGTTGAACCCAATTTTAATTTTCATATACTATGTCAGTAGAAGCTATTGCAGTCACCCTAATTGGGTATCTTCTGGGTTCCATTCCATTTGGCGTTCTGGTTGCGAAGCGCTATGGCGTTAATATTTACCGAGTTGGAAGTGGTAATCCAGGAGCAACAAATGTGCTTCGTGAAATTGGGAAACCTGCTGGTTATTTAGTTTTCTTCTTTGATTTCCTTAAAGGTTTGGTAGCTACGGTTTGGTTTCTATTTCCTCTTTTTTCTTTTTCCGGTGATGCCACACTTGGTCTGTGGGGTTTACCTGCCGCTGTGCTTGGTCATACTTTTCCTTTGTTTACTAAGTTTAAGGGCGGAAAAGGGGTTGCTACGGCTATGGGCGGATTATTGGGAGTTATGCCTCAGTGTTTATTGATAGGGCTTGTAAGTTGGGTGATTATTTTCTACGCGACCAGATATGTGGCCGTTGCTTCAATCGGTTTTGGTGTAAGTTTACCCATTAGTGCATTGATCAGAGCTTGGGGTAATGATTCGGATGTTGGGCAATGGGGTAATATTTTTTTGGCGTTTTTAGTAATGGGATGGATTGTCTGGAGGCACCGTGAAAATTTAGCTCGGTTAAAAGCTGGTACCGAAAATCGTTTTGAAAAAAAGAAAAAGCCCTAAAGAATACCCAACCCCATAGTACCATGAATGATATACCAACCATTCGAGTCGGAATCTTAGGATTTGGCACAGTCGGCCAAGGCACCTGGAAGCATTTACATGACAATACTGAATTTTGGGAGAAAATTCTTGGTGTTCGTCTAGTTGCTACGCGGGCATCTGTTAAAAATCTGACCAAGACCAGAAAGGTAAGCATTTCATCAGATGCTTTAACTGATGATTCCCTATCGATTGTAAATGACCCTGAGATTGATGTGATTTGCGAATTGATTGGGGGAATCGAAGAGGCGAAAAAATTAACATTACAGGCATTTTCCCATGGAAAATCAGTCATAACCGCAAACAAAGCATTGATTTGTGAACACGGGGAGGAACTTTTCAACGCGGCTGAAGATGCAGGCGTGCACTATGCATTTGAAGCTAGTGTTGCCGGAGGAATCCCCATAATCAAAGTACTACGAGAAAGTCTAGTAGCCAACGAATTTCCCCTTATTTATGGAATTTTAAACGGCACATCCAACTATATTCTCACTCGTATGGAAACCGAGGGAGCCAGTTTTCAAGAAGTGCTTAAGGATGCCCGTGAATTAGGATATGTTGAAGCAGATGAATCTCTCGACTTGGACGGAGTGGATGCTGCCCATAAAGCAGTTATCTTAGCTTATTTAGCCCATGGATTATGGGTCGACTTAAAAGATATTACTGTCGAGGGAATCAGTAAGATTTCAAATGAAGACTTAGAGGCTGCCCAAAAGCTTGGCTGTAAGATAAAACTCATTGGCGTCATTCGGAGGAATTTTGATAATCATCATGTCTCAGTGGCTGTTTATCCTGCTCTTGTCCCCATGGCAGAAATTATTGCCCGAACAGATGGTGTATTCAATGGTATTAGCCTAACAGGTTCCGTAGTTGGCACCGTAGTATTAACTGGGAGAGGTGCTGGGCAGGATCCAACTGCTGGCTCCGTAATTAGCGACTTGGTGGATGTGGTCAAGGGCATGAAAGGTATTCACTCTAAGGTCAAACTTCTCCATGTTTCACCTTCCCAGTGCAAACCCGCCCAGGCAATAGAGATTAAGGGCTGTTACTATTTGCGTTTATCTGTTGATGACCGTCCAGGGCAATTGGCGAAAGTAGCGGAATGTTTGTCTGACCATGAAATAAGTTTAGCAACCGTTTTGCAGACTCCTAAGGGAGATCATGCCCCTGCGAGTTTAATTTTAACTTCCCATGAAACTAATGAGCATTCGATCGCAGAGGCCATTGCTTCTTTGGAAAAACTTCCTGGCGTTAAAGAAACTCCTGTTCTTTTCCGCATGTTTGACCCAAATTCAAACGAAGAATGAATATAATTGTCAAAAAGTTTGGAGGCACTTCCGTTGGAGATGTCGACCGAATTAAAAAAGTTGCGAGACGGGTAAAAAAATCACAAGCAGAAGGCCATGCTGTGGTGGTCGTAGTTTCAGCCCGTGCGGGTGTTACCAATTCACTAATTGAGCGGGCTAAAGCAATTCAGAAAAATCCTGCGGATCGCGAGTTGGATGTCCTTATGACTTGCGGAGAGCAAGAAACGATTGCTTTGCTGTGTATGGCCCTTGATGCCATTGGAGTGGAGGCAGTTTCCCGAACTGGTTGGCAAGCTGGAATTATTACTGAGGGGTTGCACGCCAAATCCCGAATTCGTGAAGTATCCGGCGGTGACATTCGAAAACAATTGAAAGCCGGTAAAGTTGTAGTTGTTGCTGGCTTTCAAGGTGTCAATGATCATGGAGATTTAACCACATTTGGCCGGGGAGGTTCTGATTTGAGTGCAATCGCTTTGGCTGGTGCTTTGCGAGCCAAAGGCTGCCAGATTTTTACCGATGTGGAGGGAGTATTTACTGCGGATCCAAGAATTGTCCCCAAAGCTACCAAGATCGAAGCCATCAATTATGAGGAAATGCTTGAACTAGCAAGTAGTGGTTCAAAAGTCATGCAGACCCGAGCCGTTGAGTTCGCCCAGAAACACAATATCCCTTTCGAAGTCCGTTCAACCTTTTCAACCAAACCTGGAACCAGCGTGAAGAAAAAAGTAAAGTCCCTAGAAGATACCCTTGTAAGTGGTGTCGCCATTGATAAAAACCAAGTTCGTGTCAGTATAACTGAATTACCTGACCGTCCGGGTGCTGCCGCCGCCATTTTTAAGGTTATGGCCGAGTCAGGAGTGATCGTGGATATGATTGTACAAAATGTAGCTCGTAATGGAAAAGCTAACCTTACTTTTACAGTTCCCTCTGAAGATGCATTTCGGGCGGAAAAAGCTTTGAAGGAACACTTTGCTGATGGAGCAAGTGGAAAGCTAGGTAAAAGTACAAACATTGCTAAAGTTTCGGTAGTTGGAGTTGGTATGCGTTCACATTCCGGTGTAGCCTCTGCCTTTTTCGAGGCACTTGCTAATGCTGGGATAAATATGTTGATGATTAGCACATCTGAAATTAAAATTTCTGTAGCTGTTAGCCCAGACCAAGGAGATGAAGCAACCCGTGTAGCTCATGTCGCTTTTGGTTTGGGTAAGTAGTTGTTTTTAATTTTATAGAATGGAATTCATCAGCACTAGAGGCTTCTCGGATTCTGTAAGCTTTACGGAAGCAGTGTCGCAAGGATTGGCTCCAGATGGAGGATTATACCTACCGCGCGAGTTCCCTGATCTATCTGGCTCTTTTGATAGTTGGAAAACCCTAGCTTATGATGAACTTTGCTTTGAGTTCTTTAAACTGTTTGCCACAGACATGGACTCATCAGTTCTTCAAGATTGTATACAAAGGGCTTACCAAAATTTTTCGGTCGATGAAGTTGCTCCTCTTGTTCCGATCACGGACAAATGGCAGGTTTTAGAGCTTTTTCACGGTCCAACTCTTGCTTTTAAAGATTTTGCCCTTCAACTACTTGGAAATCTTTATGAAGCTCAAATTGCTCGAACTGGAAAAAGTCTCACAATTCTAGGTGCTACTTCGGGGGACACTGGGGCTGCTGCTATATCAGGGTTAGTCGGTAAAAAGGGAGTTGAAGTTTTTATCCTATACCCTGACGGTAAAGTTTCTCCTCTTCAAGAGAGGCAAATGACATGTACAGAATCCACCAATGTCTACCCATTGGCCATTGAGGGAACATTTGATGATGCTCAAAAAACAGTGAAGGAAATCTTTGCTGATCTATCTTTTCGCGAAGAAGTAGGTCTTTCTGCGGTCAACTCTATAAACCTAGCCCGTATCCTTGCCCAGAGCGTTTATTACCTCTATGCTTGGCTTCGCTTAGATCCGGTCTTGAGGCAAACCACTTCATTCATTGTACCGACTGGAAATTTTGGAAATGTTTTTGCCGGCTGGTTGCTAACGAAAATGAATGTACCGATCCACGAATTTCGAGTTGCAACTAATCAAAACGATGTGCTCCATAGATTGTTCGATACTGGAGAATATTCTTTGTCAAAAGTATGCCCCAGCCTTGCTCCGTCTATGGATATTCAAGTGGCTTCTAATTTTGAAAGATTACTCTATTTTATGATGGAGCAAGACACTGCCAAGGTACGAGAAGTGATGAATGCATTCGGGCATCAGGGAAGGTATAGTTTCAAAGATTTTACAGCAGGTGGTTTTTCTAGTTGCCGGGCATCCGATGACGAAATTCCATCGCTTATTTCTCAGGTTTGGGAAAATTACCATTACTTGGTGGATCCTCATACAGCTTGTGCATTTAAGGATTTGGACCCCCGTTTCCCAAGTGTTATTCTTGCGACAGCCCACCCTGCAAAGTTTCCATCTGTTTATGAAAAAGCTAAGATTGAAATCCCCACTTCTTCCATCTTAGAATCTTTACTTTCAATCAAGCCTAACAAATATAAGGTAGGCGTAGACCCTGATTCTGTCCGTTCATTTATTCTTCAAAAATTAGCAAAGTAACCGGAAACGGAGTGGTAACTGTTGATATGATTCAACCCTCCATTATTTCAGAAGTTGTAATCATTCGCGGGGGAGGCTTGGGTGATTTTTTGCTGACCATCCCGATTTTAAACAAAGCAATCACCCACTACGATTGTGTCCATTTATTTACACGAGGTCAGTATTTTAAGTTGGTACCCCATCACCTTTACGAAAAAGTACAGTGTCATGATATTGATCTTAGCCCAGAATATATAAAGTCATTCAGTAAAGGGCGGGATGTTATCAGCTTCTGGAATGATGTCACATGGATCACGGAACTAAAAGAAGGAGGGGCTGGAAATGTTATAACCTTAGACCCAAGACCTGATTCTTCTGAGCATATAGTTTCCTTTTTTTTTACTGAATTAAAATGGAAAATGGAAGATCACTATTTGTTGAATGCTTGGCTAGGTGATGGCTGGAATCCATTGAGTAAGACTTTATGGATCCACCCGGGTAGTGGCAGTAAGAAAAAGAATGCTCCGCTCCATTACTTTACGGATCGTGCGTCCTCATGGTTAAAAAATAACGAGGCTAATCAAGTGGTTTTTTCTTTTGGCGAGGCGGATTTTTCCTTGTTCAGTCAAGTGAAGCAATTGGCAGTATCAGGAAATTCACGATTTCATAGTTATGAAATTTCCTGCCTTAATTTATTGATGCAAAAAATCGGAACTGAAGCGGTATCCTTTCTTGGAAACGATACAGGTCCAACCCACATGGCCGCTATGCTAGGGGTTCCTACAGAGGCCATTTTTATTTCAAGCAATCCCAAAATTTGGAAGCCCTTGGGCCCGCGAGTTAAACTACTCGGAGGCGAGTAGAATTTTATAAGATACAGAGTCTACCAATGCTTCCCAACTTGCTGTGATTACATTGTCACTCACTCCAATTGTTCCCCATGTTTTTTCTCCATCCGTCGACTCGATATGAACGCGGGTAATTGCATCTGTTCCAAGATTACTTTCTAAAATTCGAACTTTAAAGTCAATTAGCCTGACTTGAGATATGTATGGGAAATCTTTTTCTAAAGCCTTACGCAAAGCATGATCTAAAGCAGCAACTGGTCCATTGCCCTCGGCTACAGTATGTCGGACTTCATTTTGAATTTTGAGTTTAACTGTAGCTTCCGAAGAAGTCTCTCCGGTACCTTCACCGTTTCCTACCCCCACGTGGTAACGGAGGACATCAAATGCAAAATTTTCACCCCGGAGAAATCTTCGAAGAAGCAAATCAAACGAGGCATCAGCGGATTCATATTCATATCCCTTGAACTCCAATTGCTTCAATTCTTCTAGAAAGGATTTCATTTCTGGAGAACGCCCGTCGACATCCATACCCATTTCCTTTGCCTTCATCATGATACTACTTCTGCCTGACATGTCTGACACAAGTACCCGCGTACGATTCCCCACGATGGCTGGGTTGATATGCTCATAGCTTCGCGTAGACTTGGCCGCGGCGTCTGCGTGAACACCTCCCTTGTGGGCGAAGGATGCAGCACCTACATAAGGGGCACGTATATCAGCACGAAGATTGGTGGCGTCGTCTACAAAGAGAGAGAGATCACGAAGCTTAGGCAGGTGATCTCTGGAGTTGGTTGTCTTCCCCATCTTTATTTCAAGATTGGGTATAATCGTGGTCAGGTTCGCGTTCCCATTCCTTTCACCGTAGCCATTCATTGTTCCTTGCACCATGACAGCTCCTGCTTCAACCCCCGCCAAACTTACGGCCACGCCAACTCCTGCATCATTGTGACAGTGAACACCAATTTTAGACTGAGGAAAGCGCTTCACAACCGCAGATGTGATTTCAGCAAAGGGAGAAACGAGTTTACCCCCATTTGTTTCACACAAGGTAAGGAAATCAGCTCCCCCTTTTTGGGCAGCTTCTAGCGTAGAGATTGCATACTCTGCATTGTCGAGATATCCGTCAAAAAAATGCTCGGCATCATAGACTACTTCTTTTCCCATTTCCTTTAGGTAGCGAACAGTGTCTCCAATCATCGCCAGATTTTCTTCCGGGGTGGTTCGAAGCACATCGGTTACATGAAGGAGCCAGGTCTTGCCAAAAATGGTGACAACTGGAGTATCAGCTTCCAGGAGCAACTTAACTTGAGGGTCATCTTCTACTTTAACGGATGCCCTGCGAGTGGAACCGAAGGCAGCGATTTTGGCATGCTGTAGATTGAGGCTTCCTGCTTTCTCAAAAAAGGCCATATCCCTAGGATTACTTCCTGGCCAACCACCTTCGATATAGTCGACTCCAAATTGATCGAGCTTTTCAGCCACACGGAGCTTGGCAGCAACGGTAAAGGAAACACCTTCGGCTTGAGAGCCATCTCTTAGAGTGGTGTCATAAATTAAAATTTGATTTTCTTTCATGTACAGAATTGAGTAAAAGAGGTTTTATACTACGGCCTAAATGGAATCGCGAGAGTAGGTGAAAGGCTTGTTACTCGCAGTAAACCGGGAGCAATAAGCTACCAAATTTGTGAATTGGAGTTGCTAAATAGAGCCAATGAACTGAGGATTCTAGGAAACATTAAACCATTCTATGAGCTCCCTTCACCTTGGCAATGGCAAACCCAATTGCGTATAAAACATAAGCAATGAAAACTGAATCAAATCTTGGGTTGGAATTAGTTTCCTCCTTCCGTCGAAATTTCTTTCAGTTGGTACTGATCGACTATGGCTTGCCAAAAGTGGTTCGTATCAGAAGGGGGACATTGCTTGTACTTGCTGTGGAGTTGTCGAAAGAATTACAGTTACATACAGCAGATAAAAGGGTGGGGGTGGTTCTTCCTCCTGGTATCGCTGGAGTTCTCACAAATGTAGCCCTTGTCCTCGCTCATAAAATCCCTGTGAATTTAAATTTTACACTTGGATCAGAAAACGTGAGTTATTCGATTAATAAAGCAGAGATAAAGACGATTATTTCAGCCCAAGTTCTCAAGGAAAAACTGCCTGATTTCCCATGGAGTGAGGATTTTTTCGATATCTCAAAATGGATAAAAAAAAGAAGGAAGAATAAGTTTTATCTGTTCTGGCGTCACCTCTTCACTTTTTTTTGCCCTCTTCGCTTTCTTTTGTCAAAACCGGCCAAATCCTGTAACTTACAGGAAGAAGCAGTCCTGCTTTTTACATCTGGTAGTTCAGGCAACCCTAAAGGGGTTCCTTTGAGTCATGGGAACTTACTTTCAAATTGTGACCAGATTAATCGTTTAGAATTGTTTGCTCCTCAGACTACCATGCTAGCAAATTTACCCTTGTTTCACTCATTTGGTTTTACTGTATCCACTCTTTATCCATTACTTTTTGATTTACTGATCGTCTGTGTTCCTTCTCCTTTGGATGTAAAATTAAGTTTACTAGCAGTTGAAAAAGAAAAGGTAAAAATTTTGCTAGGAACTCCGACTTTCTTACGTGGATATCTCAGGAAAGCTCGCAAAAAGCAGCTCAGTAGCCTTGGTTTTATTATTGCTGGTGCGGAAAAAACACCCAAAGGGTTTAGGGAAAAATGGGAAGATTTATGCCCTTGTGATTATTTGGAAGGTTATGGTTTAACCGAAGCATCTCCTGCAATTTCTTTTAACATACCTGAACGAAATTCGGTTAGAAAGTCTGTTGGTCGATTATTGCCGCAGATTGAATGTAAAGTCAGATGCCCTGATTTATTAACAGATCTTGGTCGTGAGCAAACTGGCTTACTTTGTTTTCGGGGACCTAATATCTTTGCTGGATATTTAGATGAGCCACGCCTTAATCAAGAAGTCTTTGACGCGGAGGGATGGTTCCAAACTGGGGATTTAGGCAGGGTTGATCAGGCAGGTTATTTGTTTATCGAGGGCAGACTGTCACGGTTTTCCAAAATTGGAGGTGAAATGGTACCCCATGGCAAAATAGAAGATGAAATTAGTAAACTTTTTGAGCTCGGTGAAATTGAGCAGGCTCAATGTGTAATTATTGGAGTGTCAGACCCTGTGAAGGGAGAAAAACTCATCCTATTTACTGAATTCGAGATTGATCCACAGTCATTGCGGAAAAAATTAATAACTTCTGGAATGCCCAATATTTGGATTCCTAAAGAAACGATCCAACTTGAAAAAATTCCTATGCTCGCAAGCGGAAAAGTAGATTTTCAAATGTTGAAAAAATTAGTAGCAGCAAAAGACCTGTGAATAAAATCAGGAAATTTACTAAATTGTAGGTTTTGGTAGGCCGGCCGGGACTCGAACCCGGAACCAATGGCTTAAAAGGCCACTGCTCTACCGATTGAGCTACCGACCCAAAACGAAGTTATACATAATTATAGACGGTGAATGGATTCGTCAACCAACAAGATAAGAGGTTTATTTCAAAGGGTGTGTCAGATTTTTTAGTTTTCCAATCTAATTTGCTTTTGCCTTTTTATTTCCTACATGAATATAGTTTGAATGGAATCTATGAATGAAAAGTAATGATAATATTATATTCCCTCGATTAATTTTATTGAACCATAGCTTTCCATCTATCTAAATCATATCTCATGAATCGAAGATCATTTTTTACATCTTCTTTTGGTACTGCAACTGCCTTGCCTGCTCTAGCCCGCGAAGAAACATTACAGGGTCATGATACCAACTTAGGGACTACTGAACTCTCTTGGCAGGGTGGCCGGAGTTATTGGCCAATATGCTTGGATACAGCTACCTTAGATAAATCCATTGGCATTGAAGCAAAACTTCGTTTGGCAGCAAACGCAGGCTTTGATTGCGTGGAGCCTTGGGATTGGGAGTTAGAGAAATACGAGAAGGAAGGGGGAGACCTTGGTAATCTTAGAAATATAATTCGTGACTTGGGTCTGTATGTTCCGAGCGTAATAGGTCTATGGAATGCACTAGACATAAGCCGTGAAAATTTCAATCAAAGATTGAGCGAGCACCGTAATCGGCTGCGTATGGTTTCCTTACTTGGTAGTGAGCGAGTACAGGTTATTCCAAATATGAAGGATAAAAAAGACTTTAACTTTGAAATGGCATCATGGTGTTATCGCTCAATTTTGAATATGGCCATCGATGATTACGGCTTGGATGGTGCAGGTGTTGTGTTTCTTAACTTTTTCCAACCTCTTTCCACTCTCTTTGGAGCCACTAGAGTTGCATTTGGTGCTGATCATGAAAAAGCTCAAATTATACCTGATACCTTTCACATGTTTTTGGGTGAATCAAACTTACAGAGTTTTCATCACCTTCAAGGTGATTTTATAACAATATTTCAATTTTCAGATTGCCCGGCTGGGGTAAAACCTCATGCAAGGCACGATGATAAAATTAGAGTTTTGCCCGGCGATGGGGTTTTACCCCTTGTTGAGACTCTGAGAATTCTTCGGAAAATAGATTACAAGGGTCCTCTTTCTCTTGAACTTTATAACCCCGAATACCACAAGAGGGATCCAAAAGTTTTTTTAGAGGAGGCTATCCGGAAGACAGTTAGCGTTGCCCAAAAGGGGAGTGGAGAACCGCAAAATTAATTTACAATTATATATATTTTTGAAATTCTTACCGAGCAATAACTTTTTTTGTTGACGGAAAGTCTGTCAGCTTAACCTTACAGATAAGCCTCTAATCCAACACTCATGAGTACAGATTCACAAAACCCAAATCCAAAGCCTAAATTTAAGCTTTCCAAAAAGTCGTCTGCCAAAGGTGGAAAAAAACCGTCCTTAAAACTTGGGAAAAAGTCTCCTGGAAAACTTTCGTTAAAACCAAAAGTTCTGAATGCAGGTCCGACGGGTACACCTCCCGCTGGAGTGACTCAACCACCGATGCCTAGCTCTGCTATTCCAGCACCAAACCTTGCCCCCGCTGATTTGCCTTTAGCCGATTCACCATCCCTTGGTGCAGGGATCAGTCCACCTCCTGGAGTAATTGCTGGGCACCCCTCCGTGCCAGAACCTGTTTCTAATGTTCCCGCAGTCTCCGAAGATCCAACTGGACCTGAGGGATTAGCTGAAAGCCTCCCACCACCCCCTCCGATGCTTGGTGGGGAAGATTTCCCCGCTGTTGGGGTACCAGTTCCGCCTGCTGTCCCAGAACCAGTCTCCAGTGTACCAGCCCTTGAAGCTCCAATGGGGCTTCCGGGAGTGCCTCCAATGAGTGCAGAACTGCCATCACTTCCTTCAACCCATGACGAGGAAAGTTTGCCAGATGCCGGTGAAGATTTACCTTCGGTTGAGGAGCCATTTTTTCCATCTGTGCCCGAACCAGTTTCCGAGTTACCTCCAGCTCCCCAAGCTCCAGTAGGATTTGAGGGTTTACCCCAAGTTGGTGACGGCTTACTACCGCCTCCGCCAATCCAAGGCGAGGGAGTTTTGCCAGACTCCGGCGGGGAATTGCCTGTTGTTGGGGCACCAGTTCTACCCCCTGAGCTCGACCCAGTTCCCAATTTGCCTCCAGTCCCCGAAGTTGCAACAGGATTTGTGGGATTACCTTCGGTAAGTGAAGATGTAACCCCGCCGCCTCTCCCTCCAATGGGTGTTGCGGATGATCCAGGGGGGCTAGAAGATAAGGGACTACCTCCTTTAAGTGATATTCAATCTTCTCAGCTGCAATCAGGTGATCTCGGTGATAAGCAAGATACAAGTGAGCAATTACTAGATAATTCTTTAACCTCTGATTTAAAAGTTGAAACTGCATCTCCGTTAGCAAGTGCAACTGAGATTGATCAGCTAAATGAGGTTGTATCTTCCCTTTCCAAGGAGGTAGACCGGCTGAAGTCAGAGTCTCGAGAGGAATTAGATAGCTTGTTTAAGCGAGTCGATGAATTAGACAATGTACCTGCTGCCCTGAAGACGGAAGATGAAAAGGTTGAAGATTTGCGCAAATCTCTTGAGTCTCTCAAGTCAAATCTTGGTCAAGAGATGGAATCTTTTAAAAATCTCATACAAAGCCAAATGGAGAAGAAGAATGAAACTGATTCGTCTCCTTCGCCTCTTTCAGGATCTCTTCTTTCTGCGAGCGGTGAAATCAGATGGTCTAAAGAACAGTATGTGGTCGTATCGCAAGATGAAAAATCAGGCGAGTCTTCCCCGCTTGATGTATTTATAACAAATACGGAAGATGAAGCTTTGGATAAAGTACACTACAACATGACGAATGATCGACCCATTTATTTTCTTTATCCCAACACTTTGGCATCTGACTATAACGAAAAATATTAGCCTTTACTGGAGTAGATTCTTATAGGTCATTATAACATATTTTGGACAGTCTTACCACCATCCCAATTTAGTTCCCAGAAAGCCAAATACGAGTAAAAGAACCCCAATTGTACCAAGAGTGTAAAGTACGATCAGGGGTAGAAGCATGGGCCATTTTTCTCTTTGATCAAGATTCTCGCTATGACCTGACCTAAATTCTGAAATTCTTCTTTGGACATACATAACCTGCGCTCTTTGTTTATCACCTTCAGCATTTTTCATGCATTGGGTAAAAAGCGTTTTATCCATTGAATTATTTTCTACCTCTTGGTAAGCCTTTATGTATTCTGGTGAATGCATCATTGTAAGTGAATTTCAGTTGCTTACATAGAGATTATTCTCCGTAATTGCACTGCTCAAATGAATCGATCGCTTGAAATCATTAAAATCCTTCGACGTGGAATCGAGGCTATGTTGCAGAACATAGAGCATTCCCGTGTCCGCTGTACTCGTATTTTTAACTTTGACGAAAAGAGGGTTGGATTGCGCATGGAAGTATCCGAATACAATCAGGAATTTTTACCTATGGGTAGAATTGATGTACTCGAAATTCCAACTAATAATGGTCGGGTCACTTGTTCCTGTACCTTAACTGAATTACAAACTGGGAACTCACAACGTGTGGTCCTTCGTTTGAAAAGTGATCAGGAAAGAGAAAAGGAATGTGAAAAAGTCTTTGGTTTTTTTCGTAGAGTTTTATCTATTAACGAAGAGCAACCAAATTCATTATCCACCTCTTTTACGGATGAAGAAGAGACCCAAATATCTCCTCCAAAGGGTTTTACTCTGGACTCAAGAGGGGCTCATAAGCAAAACCCGAAAGAAGCTTAACGGTTGAATAATTCTTCGGGATTGAATTGAGAAACTTGCCCAAAGCGCTTTAGGTCTTCAATGTCAATGCTGTCAGAGTCACCAACAACAGAAATTAACAATGACTTAGGTTGGATTTCAGTTGTGTAAAATTCTTGAAGATCTTTAACCTTCATACTTTTAATGAATTCATAACGCTTTTGTCTGGGGTCGCCCTGTAAACCTAGGGTAGTTGTATCGTAAACGAATCCTGGGATCCTGCGTGAACCAATTGGGTTTGTACGGTATGTGCTTAAAATCGAAGCATGGGCAGATTCCCAACGTGCCTGGTTAATTGGCATATTATCTATAAGATCGATAAACGCTTCAAGGGCCTCTATCGTCTTGTCTGCCTGGCAACCGATTGCACCCACAAGAATGTTCTCTTCATTATTTCTTGCAGGGGTAAAATAGTGTGCCCATGCTGAATATGCTAAGGCTCGTGCCTCTCTTAGCTCTTGGAAGACGAGGCCAGCCATCCCTCCTCCGAAATACTCATTGTATATCTGAGCACATGGAGTTTTACTCTCATCAAATGTACCGACTGAGCACTCTAGCCTTACTTGTGCTTGGGCCATTTCTTTTTGGACAAAATAGATTTGGTTGCTAGTTGATTTGTAAGCACGGTCGGGTTCATGAGGTGGCGTTTCTTTGATAGGGGCCTGACCGATAAAACTATCTAAGATGGTAGATTCGACCTGTTTCATTGTGCGTGGTCCAAAATACAGAATACTTCTTTTGACTGATAAAACATCGGTAATCAATGCACTTAAACT
>JAQWWZ010000008.1 GCA_029254745.1 Opitutales bacterium
CCCATCTTGACCAGTAATACCTGTTACGAGTGCTTTTTTCATATTTATCTGCTACACTATTTCTTAAAGTGCGTAAAGATAACTAATGAAGAGCAAGACCAACAAAGTTGACAGAATGAATAAGGTGATTAGTTTGAGTGCATTGAAGGGGGATTAGCTCAGTTGGTTAGAGCGCATGCATGACACGCATGAGGTCACTGGTTCGACTCCAGTATCTCCCACCATTAAAGTATGTGCAATTAAACTTCCTCCATTATGAAATTGCCCAGTTTACATTAAATTAAATTGTCATGAATAAACTAAATTACATCTTGCAATTTTTTGACTGATTGAAGAAAAATTCCAATAGTTTATCAAATTCTTCGCAAGCATAATCTTTTGATAAAAATCTTCTTATGAATAATTGACTCATGAAAAAAACATTTCAAGAAAAATGGCTTCTCCAACAAAAAAAAGCTGAAGCAACATCATGCTTCCTCGTTGGGGCAATAGAAGAACATTCAACTTTGAGCGAATTTTCCGAATACAACCATGTAGTTTGGTTTGTAGAAGAGGAGAAACTGCCAAGTGAGTCTACACTTTATCAGAATGTTTACCCAATGACTTTAGAGACTGTAGATAAATCAAATGTAGATGAAATTATCCAAATGTTATCTGATGAAAACATGGTCCACACACCTGATATTTTTTGTACAGAACATATTCTAGAAAACTATTCCGTTTCCTATGAATATATCATACAGAGAATACAAATATTTTTAGAAAATAAAAAGCGGGGTGTTAACACCCACATGTTTCACGGTTTCATATCACAAAGAAAAGTAATCTCAAACATTCCGAATTTCATCAAAAATAAATTTTCTGATAATTTCGAGAATTCTATTGAAGGGGTTCCTGCCGCAATAATTGGTGCA
Source organism: Opitutales bacterium (assembly GCA_029254745.1). Lineage (GTDB taxonomy): Bacteria > Verrucomicrobiota > Verrucomicrobiia > Opitutales > Seribacteraceae > Seribacter. Next base: position 915 of record JAQWWZ010000008.1, read on the forward strand.
GGTCCATCCTTGGATGTTTCTATAAGACTGCTGGAAAAATATCACAAGAAAATGTTAATTTTCTGTACTGATTCAGCAGTTAAAAGTCTCAGCAAAGCAAACATAGATCCTGACGCAATCATTACAGTTGATGTAACTAAATTACCAGAAAATTATTTAGAAGAAAACAGGGCTGTAAAATCCTTATTCCTCTCCTTGAAAAGTCCGCAAGAATGGGTTGATAAGTCCGAATCTAATACTCATTTTTTGTCTGGAAGTAATTTAGCCGATAGTTTTCTCGAATTGAATGGAATTTCCGCAACAAAATGTAAAATAGTTGGTAATTGTGGAGTTACTGCTCTTAACATATCAATGTTTCTGGGTTGTAGTCCAATTATACTCTTTGGGATGGATCATGCCGTTGACGACTCGGGTAAAAGATGGACCGGAGACCTCGCAGAAAGAGAGGCTAGAATGTCATCTCACATCCATGATACAACAGTTGAAGGTAATTATACGAGCAACATCAAATGTGGTGTTTCACATGAATTAGAAGTATTTAAACAAGTAGCCTCTCGTACTTCTCCAAATCAAGAAATATGGAACATCAATGACAGAGGAGCCAAAGTAGATAACGCAAAACTAATTCATCCGGATAATTTTACTTTTGATTTTGAAAATTTATCAAAAGATAAAAATTTATTTCTAAAAAGCGATTCCAGCGATCAAAAAGCAATCAAGAAAATAATGGGGATCCTCAGTAAATGTCTGAAAAAAAATAAATCGATTATTAAAAAATTAAAAAGTAATAAAAAAATTGAAGACGAAGAGCTATGCCTGCATCTTGCAAATCTTTTTAAAGATAAGAATATTTTTAAGATTTGTGGAAACTTTTCTCTCAAAATCTCACCGCTTATTATTAAATGGGATGAATTACCTGCATCTCTTAAACATACACTTAGACTTGAAACCAAAGAGATTATTGAAGACATACAGACACTGCACACTTCCCTATTAGAAACATCTAAATGATAAAGAAATCTAAAGTGGAGTGGTTGATAATCTTTTTTTTAGGGGCTTTATTCGCCGGTGTTTGGCTTTATGCTCATTGGAATTTGTCCAGGCACCCACCCCATCACAAAGGTCCCGGAAGTGTGGGTTACGAAGAACCAACTGCAGCGGGTAAAAGTATAGAATAAAGTAATTTGTATCTCTGAGTTTCAAAAGGCCTTAGGCACACATTACCTAAAGAATTTTTTTATAAAGCTAGGCAAGTTGTTGATTTCCCAAGGGATGAAATTTTTTTCATTACAAATGGTATTAGGGTCAAAACATTCGCAGCCAAAAGCATTTATGCCTTTGGCGTAACATCTCTCATTGGTAGATAATGCCTTTTTTGTCTGCGATGCAAAGAGGATTGGTTGTGAATTTCAGTTCAATCTACCGCAGCTAAGGTTGCAACGATTGTGCGAGTAAATACGGCATTGATACTTTAACTAGTTAAGCACAAAAACTACCGACCAATCATTCTACGGGGCAATAAGCTTTGGAGTGATTGAGATGATATTCTTTGGTTCTGCTTTGGCGAAACTGCTAGACACCATAAGAAACCTGAACAGTCAGCTAACCTTAGAGTTAGACCGCTTGGAAAACTTAAGCATAGCCTCGGGTGAGACAGGAAGTACAGCTTAAATCTATCTTACTTCTTTTCTTCGATTTCGATCGCATCTGAATCTGCTGGATCGAAAACATTGTAAATTTCACGATCCAAGGAACTTATACTACCGATTTCATTGAGGTTTACATTCTGTTCAAGAACTGGATTGAGAGCATTTAGGTAATCATCCATGATAGTAATTCCAGCAGATGAGAATTCAGTAATTCTACCTTTCCCCGTAATCAAACCAATAGATGGGATCTTGATCTTCTCTAAACCAGCAGTGTTTGAAAGAGTCAAACCAGCACTGGAAGAACCCGTTGAAGTTGACGCAGTTGCTATATCATAATTTGTTCCAACATTAAGTTCAAATGAAGAGCTATTAATGGTTGCATCACTTGTTACTGCAATACTATCACCGGCATATACATCCACACTGGCTCCAACAACATTGCTATTAATGGTAACATCATCAGTAATATCAGACCCCGCAGCTACGAGTAGTACTTCTCCTGCCTTCGCGTCTATGGCTGCATTAATGGTAAGTGGACTTTTTGCGACAAGGGAAACTGTTCCTGTAGCATCGGCATCGGTAAATTGAATTCCCTGAATATTTGTAAGTTCACTGATCACTAGCCCCCCCGTGTTAACTACATCGATATTTCCTGTTCCAGACTGAGCAGCCAATTGAAGACCATCGCCTGTAGATACTACAGAAACTCCTTCAGTCGCACTTACCTGAACTGTTTCAGCCGTAAGATTAGTAGAAGTGAAAACACCACTCTCTACAATATAAACGTCCTCAGCAATTACCGTAAAATCACCAAAGGTTGATGCTTCATTAGTAAGGCTTACAGCTTGCCCTGAAGCATTGATCGTAGTGGCACCGGTAATAGCTAAGAGACCGCTGTCCGTAACTGCTCCCGCTGAGGTAACACCGAGGGTTCCGCTCACTGTACTAGCACCTAAGTCTACTGCTCCGGCATCGGTAACCGCCACATTAGCTCCAGTTAAAGCTAAGGTTCCAAAGGTCGAGGCTGCTTCATCCAAGGTAATATCTTGCCCGCTTGCACTAATCGTAGTCGCCCCAGAAATCGTCAAGGTTCCACTGTCCGTAACCACTCCAGTTGAGGTAATAGCCAGGGTTCCGCTCACCGTACTCGCTCCCAAGTCAGTCGCTGCATTCTCCGTTACCGCAACATCCGCACCGGTTAACTCTAAGGTTCCAAAGCTCGAAGCTGCTTGGTCTAGAGTAATATTCAGCCCACTTGAACTAATCGTAGTCGCTCCATTGATCGACAAAGTTCCACTATCCGTAACCGCTCCCCCTGAAGAAATACTTAGGGTTCCACTCACTGTACTCGCTCCCAAGTCAGTCGCTGCATTCTCCGTTACCGCAACATTCGCTCCAGATAATTCCAAAGTTCCAAAGGTCGAAGCTGCTTCGTCCAAGGTAATATCCTGTCCGCTTGCACTAATCGTAGTCGCTCCCGTGATCGCTAAAGTTCCGCTGTCTGTAACCTCTCCCCCTGAAGTTGCGCTCAGACTAGCTGCACTTAAAGCTTTCAAATCTAAAGCCGTAGTGTCTACTATGCTTACCGCACTTCCACTGTCGGTTGCGAAGGTTACGGTTCCACCAAAAGCATTGCTGACGTCATCCAAGGTAATCGCATCATCGGTTCCAGCAGTATTAGTGAAGGTTGCATCTCCAGTAATCACCTGGGTTCCACTGTCCGTGATCGCTCCACCTGAGGTGATATCAAAGGTTCCGCTCACCGTGCTAGCTCCCAAGTCAGTCGCTGCATTCTCCGTTACCGCAACATTTGCTCCTGTTACACTAATCGTTCCAAAGGTAGAAGCCGTATCGCTCAAGGTAATATCCTGACCACTCGCACTGATCGTTGTCGCCCCTGTAATCGCCAGGGTTCCGCTATCGGTCACTGCTCCACCAGTTGTTACGCTCAAGCTCGCTGCACTCAGAGCAACCAGGTCTAAGGCCGTGGTATCTACGATAGTCACTGCACTTCCACTATCGGTGGCAAAGGTTACAGAACCTGTAAAGGCATTCCCACTGTCATCCAAAGTAATCGCTTCATCTGTTCCCCCACTATTGGTAAAGGTTGCATCTCCAGTAATTGCTAAAGTTCCACTGTCAGTAATCGCTCCAGTTGATGTAATGCCTAAAGTTCCACTTACGGTGCTCGCTCCTAACTCAGTAGCGGCCGCTTCAGTGATGGCCACATTCGCTCCGGTTACACTAATCGTCCCAAAGGTTGATGCCGATTCACTCAGGGTAATGTCCTGTCCACTCGCACTAATCGTAGTCGCCCCCGTAATCGCTAAGGTTCCACTATCGGTCACCGCTCCCCCTGAAGTTGCGCTCAAACTAGCCGCACTCAAGGCTTTCAAATCCAAAGCTGTCGTGTCCACTATGCTCACCGCACTTCCACTGTCAGTTGCAAAGGTTACGGTTCCCCCAAAGGCATTACCAGCATCGTCTAGGGTTATTGCATCATCGGTGCCGGCGGTATTAGTAAAGGTTGCATCTCCAGTAATTGCCTGAGTTCCACTGTCGGTGATGGATCCACCTGATGTGATACCAAAAGTTCCACTCACCGTATTTGCACCTAAGTCAGTCGCTGCATTTTCGGTAACCGCCACATTCGCTCCCGTTAAAGCCAGGGTGCCGAAAGTGGACGCTGCTTGGTTCAGAGTGATATTCTGTCCGCTTGCACTGATCGTGGTCACTCCAGTGATCGCTAAGATCCCGCTATCGGTCACTGCTCCTGTTGAGGTAATGCCCAAAGTACCACTTACTGTACTCGCTCCTAAGTCCGTCGCTGCCGCTTCAGTTACAGACACATTGGCACCGGTTACACTGATCGTCCCAAAGGTCGAGGCTGCGTCGCTCAAGGTAATATCCTGGCCAGTCGCACTGATCGTTGTTGCCCCGCTAATTGCCAAAGTTCCGCTATCAGTCACTGCACCACCGGCTGTTACGTTCAAGCTCGCTGCACTCAGGGCAACTAGGTCTAAGGCCGTAGTATCCACGATAGTCACTGCACTTCCACTATCGGTGGCAAAAGTTACTGTTCCGGTAAAGACATTTGCACTGTCATCCAAAGTAATCACTTCATCTGTTCCCCCACTATTGGTAAAGGTGGAAGCTCCAGTAATTGCTAAAGTTCCACTGTCAGTGATCGCTCCAGTTGATGTAATTCCAAAAGTTCCACTCACCGTACTCGCTCCAAGATCCGTCGCTGCCGCTTCAGTTACGGCCACATTGGCTCCGATTACACTAATCGTTCCAAAGGTGGAAGCTGTTTCACTCAAGGTAATATCCTGTCCACTCGCACTGATCGTTGTTGCCCCGCTAATTGCCAAAGTTCCGCTATCAGTCACTGCGCCACCGGCTGTTACGCTCAAGCTCGCTGCACTTAGAGCAACTAGGTCTAAGGCCGTAGTATCCACGATAGTCACTGCACTTCCACTATCTGTGGCAATAGTTACTGTTCCGGTAAATGCATTCCCTGCGTTATTCAAAGTTATAACTTCATCCGTTCCGTCAGTATTTGTAAAGGTCGACGCACCCGTGATCGCTAACGCTCCACTGTTGATAATCGCTCCTCCTGAGGTGACACCAAATGTTCCACTTACGACAGAGGATGCAAGATCAACTGCATCAACATCAAGAATAGAGATGTTGGCACCCGTAACACCGATTGCTCCAAAGTTATTAGAAGAATCATCGAGGGTTATATCTAACCCAGAAGCAGAAATAGTCGTAGTACCGGGAACGATTAATGATCCAGAATCCGTAACTGCACCAGTGGCAGTAATTGAAAGATTGTCCCCTTCTCCAAGGGTAATAGCAGGCAGTGCAAGAGCAACTCCACCTGCAGTTTGAAGAGTGAGGCTGCCTGCGACTTGCGTACCAGTGATTGGACTGAGGGAAATTCCGCTCAGATCTCTGAAGCTGACATTGTTGCCAGAAGTAACGGTGATGGTCCCGAAATCATTTGAAGCGTCTGAAAGAACAATATCATTAGATAACCCTGCAGCTAAGGTCGTGGTTTGACCATTATTTAAAATTGAACCTGTTTGAGTAATCGCCCCTGAAGAAGTTAAGTTGACCGAGCCACCAGAGCTTAAGGAAGCAATCTCTAAAGCTCCTGCGGAATTTTCGAAGGTAATTGCATCAGAAACCGCACTTGCTGATAAAGAAGTGCCAGCTATTGCTGCAGAATTAGATGAAATACTTCCAGAACTCGCTGTAAGATCTACTGTGGCTACCGTTCCAAAATCAATAGGTTGAATGCCTCCAATTGATGTACCTACTAAAGTAACTGAACCGGCTACGAAATCGATCGTTGAATCACTTACGGCATCGTTGATAGTGCCAGAAGTTGCCTCTATTGTAGCCGAGCCCGACCCAAGGCTTATGGAACCAACAGACAAGTCCCCTGTGGAAGCTGTAATCTCTACATTACCGTCATTGGTGACGAGGTTGAGCTCACCACCTTTAAATTTGGTGGATTGTATAATAGAACCAGTTTCACTTGTTGTGAGGGACAAATTTCCTGCCGTTACATCACCGACATAAATGGCAGATCCACCAGAGCTTGAGGTTAAAGTATTGGATCCAATATCGATATTTCCGATTGTCTGAATTCCACCCGGCCCAGCTGTGAGATTTAAGTTTCCAGTCAAAGAAATATTTGCACCGTATGAACTCGTCAATTGATCGCTAGCAATTAAGGTTAAATCATTTCCTGAAGAGCTGGTTATGGAGGTTGCAACCGTCAAATCTCCTCCATTTGGTGCATCGTATGAATCATTAACCGTAGTTACGGTTATATTATTAGATGCCAAAGCAGTAACTAAATCATCAACATTAAGAAATGTCGTTGTAGAAGAAGAATCATAAGTACCACCATCAAGAGAAAGATTCGAGGTTGAAGAGCTTGTGATCGTGATATCAACCGGATCGATGAGAAATTCACCTGTTTTACCATTTAAGGCAGTTGTTGATACATGCGAACCACTCAGTTCAATATTAAGTAATCCAGATAATTCAATAAAACCACCATCTCCTCCTTCTGCCCCCCCTACGGCACTAATAACGGCACCGGGTTCAAAGGAAGCTGAATTCTCAGAAAAATAAATGATTTCACCACCATTCCCAACCATACCACCATCTGCGATGGTTGAACTTTTAGTTGAAGCAATTACATTATCACTACCCGTAACGAGAACATTACCACCATTGCCGTTAGAACTTGAAGCATCGATTAAACCATCTTGAATGGCAGTACCTTCAAGGAGACCAGAAATATCTAAGGAAATAACTCCTCCGGATGCTTCTCCAACTTGGAATGTTGTACCGGAGGCTAACAAACCAACCGCACCGCCATCCGATAAAATAGAACCGGAGTTAACGACATCACCACCGATGAGAGCCGCAAATTCATCTGCTTTGATTGAGCCAAGATTCATGACCTTTGTTTCGGAATCACCATCGAAAGAAATATTTCCGGAAAGGAATGCCGAATCAGCAAGGTCTAGCGAAGATGCAATCAATGCGTGTACATCCACCTGGGCGTCCGAACCGAATATAATACCATTGGGGTTAATTAAATACAGATGGCCGTTAGCATTCAGGGAACCGTGAATCTCAGAAAGGTTGCTTCCTACGACTCGCGACAGCATAGCTGCATCAATATTGGGTTGTACGATATCAACCAAAGCACCGTGGCCAATGTCGAAGCTTTCCCAGTTTACGATCGCAGATTGTGTGCCTTGGATAATACGCAAGGAATCAGTCGAGGTATTCTGGAGCTCGACTTGACCATGGACGATATCTGCACCGGTCGGTAGGCTCGCTGCTAGAGCAGCACCTGGAGCGCCGATGATAAAACCAAAAAGACCCAAGGTCATAAGAATAGCACGAGATGTGTCAAAGATGGATGCTTTGGCTATCCTAAATGTTTTGCGGTTACGATTTGCCCAAATACGAAAGTTCTTGGAGAGGGAATTTTTTAAATTCTTCATAGGATGAATGAAGCCAGGGATTATTAGAAACGAAAGTTAATGCTGAAATGGGCACGGGCGTCATAAGAGCTCGTATTTAAAGTATCTGTGATGGGCACGCCCACCTGAAGGGAGATGTCTGTATTATCTTCAAAGTTACCCAGTAATCCGGCACCAAAGCTTTGCATACCAACCGAATCATTGGCCGCAGCCATAAGTCCTTCATTGGAGACATACCCCGCATCGTAGAAGAAAACTTTTTGTAAGTTACCATCTAATCCGAAAATGGATGTCGCTTCAGAAGCCAGAGAATACTCAAAGTTCATGCTTATTCCGCTATCCCCGTATGCTTCTCGCTCTCGATATCCACGAATTGAAGACATGCCTCCAATTGACTTTTTTAAGCTTGTGGGCAGGGGCTTATTGGAAGATTGTGCATCAATCTTTAGCTTAATCCCACCATTTTGATCCGAAATAGTGATGGGCTCAACTACAACCAATGAGATGCGAGGTACATAAAATCCTTTTTTTATTTCAGGATTCTGAACAATGAGTTCTTGCTCATCAGAGCTACTTACATCAGAAATTACGCCAATTGACCAAAAGCTGGACCCTTGGAGACCACCCGGATTGGAAAATTTTCCTTGAAAACCAACTCTAGGTAGAAACAGGGATAAATCTTCATCACTTGCCAACAAATTGTTACTTCCAAGGTATATTTGGCTACTCAAGTCCAAATAACTCACCCCAAAGCTGAAGGCCAATGAGTCGGGATTATCTGCATCCAAGGAGAATAGCCCTGAATATCCGGCAAAAAAACCATCACCTGCAATATCCATATCAAGAGAAGATGAAGTAACATTTTCATACTCTGAATCCGAATAACCAGCGTATAAACTGTGACTAAAACCATCATAACTGAATTGATAACTCGCAAAGTAAGATGAAAGCTGAGACGCATCCTTTGGGTCCAAGGTGTAAGAAAAATTTATTCGGTCATTGGCAAGAAAACTCTCCCAAACCTCAAAGCCCACTGTTGACCTCCAGCCTGAGGACTGATCTGTGCCATCATTGGACACTTTAACATACGGGCTAATTGGGTATTGATCCTTTACATTAAAATTGGCGTCAACTTGGACCTCTCCGTTATGGCCACGAACGGGCTTCAACTTAGAATCAACTTGTACGAAACGATATTTATTTAAACGGGAAGATTGACTGTGAAATTTTGAATAATTAAATGGTTCCCCAGTATTCCAACTTAAATTATCGAGAATGCTTTCTTCTCCCAGGTACTCATTGCCTGTTACCTTAGCTTTTCCCATAAAGCCTGGTTTTACCTCCAATGTCGAAACACCTGCAGTTTCAGAAATAGAAACTTGTGCAAAAGTAAAGCCCTGCTTGATTAAAAATTCCTTCAGGCGATCCGTGGTCTTTTTCTCAGAAAGGTTCTTATTGTCTTCAAGGAAGCCAAAAATGATAGGTTTGAGTTGATTCGGGGATACAACTCTATAGCTCACGCCTGCTTTCAAAGTCAAGATTGACAGCAACATAATGCTTACACCAGTTAAGAAGAAGCTTTTCATAATAGTAAAAGGGGGTAATGGTAATTGGTCAGTATTGTAAATCACAAGTTTGAAGTAATTTTGGCAACACTTTAATGTTGAGAATTTTTTAGATTTTGAAAGAAAAGGGTATTATGTTAGTCCACACCGTCTACTTTTGGCTTAAACCAAACACCACAAAAGAAAATATTGATTTCTTTTTTAATCAGGTAAAATCTTTAGCAGATATAAAATCAGTTAAGGCATTCTACATTGGCAGACCGGCCACTACCCCCCCGCGCGAGGTGGTGGACCAAAGCTATGGTTGCGGCTTAACCGTGATCCTTAATGATCTCGCTGGACATGATGCGTATCAAATCGATCCTATCCATAAAGCCTTTATTGAAAACTGTTCTCACCTGTGGGAAAAGGTAAAAATATACGACTCAATCTAGAATTATCCTGTAAATGTTTACCCCATGGGTTTACCCTGCGATTGATTCCCAAGGAACCGCACAAGTCCATAAGCCAAAACAACCGCCATGGGACCTATGACAAACCCCTGAGGGCCATAGGAAAGAATACCACCAATAATTCCCAAGAATAACAGAAAGCTCAGCCAGGCACCTTGGTCGTGCAATCTTTTACCCATACCCGCACGAGCTCGACTAATAATATAGTTTAATAATAAACTCAGAAAAGCGAGGGTAATTGCGGTAATTGGTTTTCCCTGCCCCCAAACTAATGAAGACAAAGGCAGCCATACCATCGCACTTCCGACCACAGGCACCAATCCAACGAAGGCACCGAGTAAGAAAACAGGAAGAAAAAAGAAACCCCCAATAAAGTGGGCAACCAAGGCCAGAGCTAATCCTCTTATTAAAGATGTGAGTACAGTATCATTCAATAAACGGAATGTTATTTTACGATGTAGATCAAACCAGCCACGAATCTCATCCGAGTGAAATCCTCCTAATTTAAGAGCATGATGCAAAAACTGCTTACCATGAGCATAAAGAAAAGAAAGGGCGATTAAAGCCAAAGCAAGTTCGGCAACAAAGCCACGCGTCCCCTTAAACAAAAACTCCATAAAAGTACCCGAGAACTGCCTAGTATCCCCCACGAGGGTGGAAACAAATTGAACAGCAATTTCTTCATCAATGGGAAGTTTGGGGTAAATAGATTGCATTTCACGAACTCTCTTTGCCACGCTATCCAGTAAAAACGCCCGACCATCTCCTTCACCTAATGCAATAGACCAAACCATATCCAGCACACTACGGCGTGAATCAGATGCTTCCACCAAAAGTAAAAACATAGGAGACAAAATCACGAGTAATAAAAGAAGGGTGGAAAGTACGGCACAAACTTCTGATCTTCTTTGCTCGGCAAAAGATGGAAATACTTTTTTTCCAAGTTTTTCAATAGGCCGGAAAAAAACGGGATAGGTAAGAGCTGCAAGAGAGACTGCAAAAAGAATAAATTCAAAAAGAGGGCTGAAGGTTCCGTATAGTGGAATTAAAAGAACTAGAAGAGCAATAATTAGCAAGCCCCTACGCTTCCAAAGATTCCAAAAATCTTTCCGCTTAGAGGATAAAAGATCAGAGGAATTGCCTAGAGAATAATCATCAGACATGATGATTCTGATTAGTCATTCTTTTGAAGCAAAGCAAGGTGCTTTCCTAAAAACCTTCCTGTGGCCGTATCTTCAAGAGATAGATCTAAGGGAGATCCTTGGAAAACAAGCTCCCCCCCCTCCTCTCCCCCAGAAGGGCCAATTTCTATGACATGATCGGCTAACCGGACAACATCCAGGTTATGCTCAATCACAACCAGTGTATGACCTGCTTCTCGCAATTTAAACAGCAAATCCATAAGTTTTTGCACATCCAGCCAATGGAGGCCCGTGGTCGGTTCGTCTAATAAATAAAGCACTTTTCCCGTTTGTCTACGACTCAACTCCAGGGAGAGCTTAATACGTTGCGACTCTCCGCCTGACAAGGTGTTAGCAGGCTGCCCAAGCTTAAGATAACCCAAACCCACCGCATCCAAGGTCTCAAGCTTTGCTAGAATCGCTGGATGCTTAGAAAATAGTTCCTTGGCTTCTGATACTGACATATTGAGAGTTTCAGCAATATTCCTTCCCCGATATCGAACTTCTAGGGTTTCACGATTATATCGCCTACCCTGACAACTTTCGCATTCAACGAAAACATCAGCCAAAAACTGCATATCCAATTTAACCAAGCCATCTCCCTTACATCTCTCACAGCGACCACCCGGAAGGTTAAAACTAAACCTGCCCGGAGAGTAGCCACGAACCCGACTTAAAGAACACTGTGAAAAAAGCTTTCTGAGGAGATCGAATAACTTTACGAAGGTGGCGGGGTTTGATCTCGGGCTTTTACCAATTGGTGATTGATCCACACGAACGACCTGCTCGAAGTGCTGAAAACCGTTGATCCCCCCGTGTGCCCCTGGTAACTGCTTAGAACGGTGAAGTTCATGGGCTGCTGATTTGGCTAAAACTTCATTCACCAATGAGCTTTTGCCTGAACCCGATACCCCACAAACTACGGTTACGAGTCCGAGGGGAAAGGAAACATCAATGTTTTGTAGATTGTTAGCTCTCGCACCTTTTACTAAAAGCTTAAGCTTTCCCGGCTTTTTATCCTTCACCTCTTTTTGCACTTTCTCGGTACCGGCAAGAAACGGACCGGATTTACTTCCTTTTGCCTTTACACAAGATGAAAGGCTGCCCTCGAAGCAAAGATTGCCCCCATTCTCTCCTGGACCTGGGCCAATCTCAATAAGATGATCACAGGCGTTCAGGGTATCCGCGTCATGCTCGACAACAATAACCGTATTGCCTTTATCTCTCAATCCCTCCAAAACCTGTAACAACCTGCCATGATCTGCTGGATGTAGACCAACACTAGGCTCATCCAAAGCATAAGTTACTCCGACCAAGCCCATTCCCAATTGAGTCGCCAAACGGGACCTTTGGGCTTCGCCTCCGCTTAGACTTCGATATGGGCGATCTAAGGTTAAGTAACCCAGACCAACTTGCTCTATAAACCCAAGCCTTTGCCTTAACCCAATCAGGGCATCCTCTACCTGTAGACAACGATCATCACGAGATGCTTTACCTTTTATAAATTTCCAAGCTTTTGCTATAGGCAAAGATAGAAAGGTGTCCATTGAGGTTCCAGCAAGCTTTACATTGCGGGCGTATGAAGACAGTCTCCCCCCGTTACATTCAGGGCATTGAGTACCATACTGGCAGGTAAGAAGCTTTGCACGCAATGACTCACTCGATGTATTTCGCATCGTCTCCTGCAAATCGTGAAAAACCCCCGGAAAAACTTGCTTCTTTGCCTTACCTCTTCCAACTTGTAACTTGATCTCAAATACCTTTTGCGAATCTCCATGAAGCAAAAATTTAGTGATATCATCAGGTAATTCTACCCAAGGAGTTTTGAGATCAAAAGGGTACTGCTCTGCAAGTGCTTTTAATATATTCTTCCTCAACGTCATCATCTTTCGCGATCCAAAACGCCAGGGCTTGATCGCTCCTTTACTCAATGAAAGAGTTGGGTCGAGAATGACCAAGTCTTCACGGAAGCTAAGCACTTGACCTAATCCGGAGCAATTTTCGCAGGCTCCATCTGGGTGATTCCAGGAAAAAAAGCGTGGGGTAAGGTTGGGGTAATTTGATCCACATTCTTCACAAGAGTAACTCTGGGAAAGGTTAATTTCCTCAAATCCCCCCTCCTCTTCAATTAAGGCAATGGCTCTTTCGGATCCTTCTTTGAAAGCAAGTTCCAGAGAGTCAGCTAAACGACTTCTAGAAGTGGAATCTAGACGAAGCCGGTCGATAACTAGGTCGACTGTTATCTCTCGTCCTTTGGATTTTTCAGGAATGACATTACGATCATCCAACCTTTTCATTTCCCCATCGATCCGAATTCGTTGAAAGCCACGTCTTTCAAGACTTGGTAATTCTTCTCGTAAAACAGTTGCTTTTGCAGTGATGTAAGGTGCGAGTAAAATCATGCGTTTGCCTGTACTTTTAGTCATGATTACTTCTATGGCGTCATCTAGAGTTTTCTTTTCGACCTTCCCTCCATCCTTAGGGCAATAAGGTTGCCCTGCCGTTGCCCAAAGCAAGCGTGCATAATCCGCAATCTCAGTAGCCGTAGCCACGGTACTACGGGGCCCAGATGAACCGGCAGATATCTGCTCAATGGAAAGCACGGGAGATAATCCTTCCACATAATCCACTTCTGGGCGTCTGACCTTTTCTAAAGCCTGACGGGCTTTGGGAGACAGACTTTCCACATACTTTCGGTGGCCTTCGGCTGCAAGGACATCAAACACTAAGGATGACTTTCCCGATCCGCTGACCCCTGTCACACCAATCAATTTTCCTCTGGGGAAAGAGACAGAAATATCCTTAAGATTATTCTCGCACGCCCCTTTAACCCGAATACATGAATCCGCGGTCAGGTTCTTTGTTTTTTGCTTGGCCATCTACTTCACATGATGCCTAGCCTTTGATAAATGCCAAGAATGGTTTAGTTTTTTCGCTCTACTTCATCATGCCTATATTGTAAGTAGGAGGGTATGAGTTTGCCAATTTTATACATAAAACAAGGATGTCCATGGTGTATTGATGCCCTCGGGTATTTTAAAAGTAAAAACATCCAACTGGAAGTTATCGATGTCATCACCGATTCAAGTAAGATGAAAGAATTAGTTAAAATCAGCGGACAATCTAAAACACCCACGCTCAAAAACGGGGATTTTGTGGTAGCCGACTTTGATATTTCAGAGTTTGAACAGGCAATGAGAAAAAGTCCTGAAGAAGCAAAGAAGATTGGGTTGTAGCCCGAATTTTGCAATCATGACGGCTCAGTAAAATATACATATACAAGGAGAGCTGAATCTCCTTATTTCAAAGACATTATTTCAGCGCGTCGATTCTACGATTAAGTTCATTCAGCTTAGTCTCCAGAGATTCCAAAGACGCATTCCCATTTCCTGAGTCTTGCGGGATATCCATATCTAAAATTCGTACACCAGAGGATGTATCATATACTTTGGCTGTATCTGCTACAAACGGAGTAATGTTACCAGATGATATAATCTTGGTGGCTTCCCTACCATTGCGCCTAACGGTGTAAGACTGGGGTGCTTCGTCCAAAGGTAATGTATTGGTATCATCTGTATTGAATTTCTTTACTTGACGATAGTTTTCATGGCGGGCTTTTCTTCCCATAACTTTAGTCTTAGCCGTCCTGAAAATCAGAAAGTTGTGCTCAACTGTGTGAAAGTGAGGATCAAGGATAAAGTTGTCCGGTTGGCCCCCTAACGCGTCATAGACAGCAGATTGCATCGACTGTTTGACTACCCCACCTCCAAGGTCAGTTTCTTGATCACGGGCGGTAAAGCTAGCACGGCCTGTATCGCCCCAGCGAATGAAGCCAAGCAATTCAGCACGGGTACCTTCTCCACTTACTGCTTCCCCAATTGCGATATCCGATGTGACTGCAGGATAAGGAGTCAAAGGTCCAGTACGATTAGCGGTACGAGTACAACCTATTCCGATAAGGAAAGATACAGAAATTGTCAGGATGATGGTTTGCTTCTTTTTCATTTTTTAAAGTCTTTGGCTAAATTAGAAATTTCCTTTGGTGGAAAAGTAAAATTCCATTCCCTCTTCAATCACATCATGACCACCGACACCTGCGATACCGAGACTGAAATTCCATGGAGCATTCGGCATTAAAACAAATTCAGTTCCGTAATCCCACCAATGCTTGTCGGTTAGGACATCACCGTTTGAATAATTAAACCGAACGAAAGGAACCATTGTGAAATTCTCATGCAACTGATAGTGCAGGGCCACAGCAGCCTTGAAGAGCCAAAACGACTCATCATTAGCATCGTTGCTCGGGAAATAACGCCCCAGTGAAAGCCTGCTCGACCAATTCATACCGTAAGCTGTGCTTGACTCCGCCATCGTTTCAAATGAAACACTCGTCATCGATTCGTCAAAAATGGGGAAATCGCTGGAGGAATTATGATGGGCTAAATTAACTCCCCAGGCGATATATTCGTTGATGCGGTAATTGGGAAACAATTCAATACCTGCAAGAAAACCCGTATCATCCACATTTCCAACTTTAAAGCGGGAAGAAGAGATAGGAAGTTTTATATCAAGATTAGGGTTATCTCCTAGGCTTAAACCAATGGTAATTCCAAAAATATCATTTTCGACAAGATCATCATCAGGCGTTGAAGAGTCGTCCTCAAAAAAACCAAGATTAAATTCTTGGTTAGCGTAATGGAAATCCAGGTAAAAAGACTTGATCAATCCATCAGTTACCGGGATGTCAGAGGGTCGGCGCAACTGACGAAGTTCATCAGCTAAACTTGTAAAACCTAAGTAGTAACCAGTTGTTACTCCTTTTCTCCAAGATGCGTCAAACTCCCCTGGTGTCGCTCCTTGGGAAGCAACAACCGCGTTACTCCTGTCACCAAAGGCCAAGGATGGGGCAATTAAAAAAAGTGCAACTAGAACGGATGAGAGCGTAGACTTGTTTATCATAATTAACTACAGATTAGATAAAAGTGAGGATTTATGCCAATTACCACACAGTCAACAAATAAATTAATAGCTCACATAAATGTTTCTCATTAAAGACGCTCGCAGAAAGATTTTATCCGGGTTAATCCTTTTTCAATAATGTCATCGGAGGTGGCATAACTTAGGCGAACATACCCATCCGCACCAAAAGCATGGCCTGATACTGCCGCCACTTTTTCTTCCTCCAATAAACGGGCAGAAAATTCTTCTGAGCTGAGACCAAAACTTGAAACATTAGGGAAAAGATAAAAAGCACCCTGAGCACGAAGGCAGGAAACCCCGTCAATACCCTGCAATCCCTCTAACAATTTGAGTCGACGGCGATCGAAATGAACGAGCATTTCCGTTACTGCTTCCATTGCTTTCTCCCAATTTTCGACAGCCGCTAAGGCTCCATACTGTGCAAATGTGGTTGCATTTGAAGTGGTTTGACTTTGAAGAGATGCCACAGCTTTTGCTATGGTTGGGTTGGCCACAAGCGAACCAAGTCGCCATCCTGTCATCGAAAAGGTTTTGCTGAAACCAGAAACTGTAATTACACGATCCCTTGCATCATCGCCAAACGAAGCGGGTCGATAGTGCTCAGCCCCATCGTAAAGCAAGTACTCGTAGATTTCATCAGACATCAAAAGGAAATCTTTGGAGCAGGCCAGGGCCACAATTTCCTCCATTTCAGCTTGGCTGTAAAGGCAACCTGTTGGGTTCGATGGGCTGTTAAGAATAACTAATTTTGTCTGGGGAGAAAGAGCTTCCTTAATTTGCTGCGCACTGACCTTAAACCCTTGATCATCTCCGGCAAAGACAAACTTGGGCGTAGCCCCGGCTAATTTTACCATTTCGGGATAACTAACCCAGTATGGTGCGGGGATTAAAACTTCATCTCCCGGTCCACAAGTTGCAAGGATCGCTAGATAGCATGAGTACTTCCCCCCCGGACTGACCACAATTTGAGCAGGGTTTACCTCTTTCAGCACTCCTAGATCATGGTATTGTTGGGCGAGAGCATTGCGTAAAGCAGGGATTCCGCCGGCAGGCGCATATTTTGTCATGCCTTCGGCTAAAGCCTTGGCTCCAGCTTCCTTGATAAAGGAAGGGGTATCAAAATCAGGTTCACCAGCCCCAAAGCCACAGACATCCTCTCCAGCAGCTTTTAACTCCTTCGCTTTCGCATCCACAGCGAGAGTTGGAGAAGGTGAAACATTTTTAGCCCAGGGTGATAGCATATTTTCTAAGTTCATTGGTATGTTAGTAATGAGAAGAAAAATAATTCTCTTCAAGTCCATTCCGTTTTAAAGTAATCAATTATTTAAAATAGTGATAAGCAGAATCAGGTATAGATAAAGGAAGCATAAACTTTTCACTCATAAACGAATCTGAACTTAAATCCAAATTGGTCGCGGAACCCAAAATTTCAAGCCTAGTATTGGAACGATTTTCATGATCAAGACAATCAAAGGTCTTCACGATCCAATCATCTCCCACTTTTTTATAACTTCTGAGAGTAGTGGACCGCAGGGGTTGGTTGCTATCTGAAAAAACTTCTGCACGCAAGGGAGCTTGGTAAGTGTTGTCGAGTGCAACCCTCACGCTTCTCCATTTAGGTTTGGTTTTAGTTATCCACTCAGGACTCCTAAAGTCGTAAATATGGGCGGGGCGACCGGCAACTTTACCAGACCTAAGATATTCGTCGGGCCAGAAAACAAAGGGCATAAGTAAGTCAAAGAATGTTTGATTCATACCCTTTACAATGGGGTGTAACAAATGCCCAACCGGAAGCTTTTCTCCATCACTTTGAGCATTTGACTGCCAAATTTGAGGGTCTACGGGATTCAATACAAGGTACAATTTTGCTTGCGAGGCAGATCCACTCGGAAAAATTGAAATACGGAAAACTCCACTACCTAAACCCGGACCAGATATTTCACCAAAACATTGCTTTTCTTGTCCCCGGCGGGGCATGTGACGAAGCATAAATTTAAAAGAGTATGCTTGGTGGAAACTTTGCTTGGGCAAAGGTCTCGAAAAAAAAGTGCGGTATTCAAGAAGCCTTTCACTCGCTTCAGCCGGTGTTAAAATCCGAGCAAAGCCCCTCGCGGGAAATGGCTTACTTGCCCAAGTCTGTGATACTCCTAAGAAAAATAAAAGGAAAACACATAAAGTACTGTGGGCACTCAATGCCTTGGGGGAGGAGATATTACTCAGCTGGACTTGATTCCTTCGAAGCAGGAACCACGGGCTTTTCTTGAGCTGGCGTGGTAACAGGTTCAGCTGGAACAACAGGAGCAGGGGGAGTTTTAACACTCTCGACTGGGGGAAGCTCCACATTTGCTGGAGCCATGGGGTTCGCCTCCAAGGCAGGTGTTGCTCCGGTACGAAGCAAGCCCTGGGAACTGTCGGCTTCGTTTTGGTAGAACGCATAAAGAATGAAAGATAAAACAAAAAAACCAAGAATACCGTATACAGTAAATTTAGAAAGTTGGGCAGCTGAACCAGCTCCAAGAACTTGGTCTGCAGTACCTCCACCAAGGGCGGAACCCATGCCTCCAGATGTCCTCTGAATCATAATGAGCAGAACAACTAGTAAGCAAAGTAATACAAGAACGGTAGTAAGAAAAACAATCATAGTATGTGGATGGAAAGTAGATATTTTGGTGGATTACAAGAAAAAAGCAACCCGTTTATCAAAGCTTACAAGCCGAGATTAGAAAGTAAATTTTCTAAATCGGTTGAGTCTTTGAATCCCAGAGTGATTTTACCCGTCCCAGATGCAGAACCGGCTATCCGAACAGACCTTCCCAACTTCGTTTCCGCTCTTTTAGCCAGGTTTGAGAAAGGGCCGGGTAAACTGGATCGAGGAATCATACTGCTAGACAAAGTTGGATTAAGTAGGCATTGAACTTCTTTTTCACAAACTCGAACAGACCATCCCTCTGCAACCGCTCTTTTGCCAAGATTCAACTGATCTACAGGGTTTTCCACAGCTAATAGTACCTTAGCGTGTCCGGTGCTCAGCTTACCCTCAGAGAGGAAAGATTTTAGCTGCTCGTGAAGCTTGAGAATACGGAGTAAATTGGTGACATACACCCTACTCTTCCCGACCCTTTCTGCAACCTTTGCTTGAGTAAGGCCAAAGTCATTCACCAAGGAGCTATACCCAAGGGCTTCATCTATTGGGTTCAGCCCTTCGCGCTGCAGGTTTTCAATTAAAGATAAACTGGCTGAAGAAAGGTCGGATGTTGAGACAACCCGGGCAAGAATCTTTTCTTTACCCAATTTTTGATGGGCACGCAGTCTCCTCTCTCCAGCAATTAACTCAAAGCCTCCCTCTTTTTCCCTCACCACAATGGGTTGGAGTAAGCCTTCAGACTGAATACTTGCCGCAAGTTCTTCAATGGTGGAGGAATCGATTGATTTGCGGGGCTGGTACGGGTTGGAAGTTACCTGCTTGATTACTAATTCCCTGAGCTGCTCACCATTTTCCAAGTCCTTATTTTTGGCTAAAAGAGGAGGCTTTTGAACCAAAGGACGATCTTGAGGCGTAGGAGCAAGAGAAGGAGTATCCTGTTGTGACATTTGGGGCTTCGGACCACCTCCGGCAATTAGCCCTCCTAGGCCACGACCCAGTCTTGAATTTACCTTACCCATATCATTATTTTTGAGGCACGAATAATTCCTTACCGATGAAGACTTTGGTCGGGTCCACGATTTGATTTGCATCAATGATCCATTTCACCTTCGACTCATACTTGGAGGCAATACTGCTAACCGTCTCCCCCTTCTCTACTTTATGCACAAAACCATTTTGAGGATAATCAGTGGAAAAGCTGGGTGTAGCGGTATGCGCAGGCGAAGAGGTGACTTTTTCAAAATTTTTATTCATCTGCTTGATCAGTTCCCGTATTTTCTCGTCAAAAGAATTTTGAAGTTTAGCGGTATTACTTTCGTTGGATGTAATTCTAGTTTCAAGCTTCCTGACCCTTGAATCTACCTGGACCAAAATTCCCTGTGAATCTTCATTGCGGTTGCTAGCACCTTGGGAAACTTGGTTCAGAGCAATTCGCAGTTGAGCATTTTCACGCCTAAGAAGCTCCACTTCTGTTCTTAATCCAGCAACCTCACGAGCAATAAGTTCAAGATCCTGCTTCATGTTGGCCAATTGGACATTTGCATGCAGCGGAGGCAATACACTCAATGCAAAGATTACTGCTAATACTTTAGCGTGCCAAAAAAATAATGATTTACCCAACCCGTCCACATCCTAACCATTAGAAATTCTAGGGTGAGAATCAAGATATCTTTTGGATAATTTCAAGAATTCTCTGATCTAAAGAAGTAAAGACTCGGAAGAAACAAAATCTAAAAGCTCGCCTTCCTCCAAAGCATACCCTCTCAGAAAATCACTTGATGACATCATTTTTCCTCCTGGTTTCTGGAGCTCATTAATCTCTAATGCGGTGGTTCCTGTACCTAGAAATAAGCGACCATCAACGGTTTTCCCGACTTCTCCTGATTTTAAGCCAGAGTTTGTACCCGCATGAGCAGTACCAACTTTTATCCGGTTCCCTCGGTGTTCAAAAAAACTACCAGGCCATCCCTGAAAGGCTCGAATCCTGCAAGAAAGGTCATGGGCTGGTTTAGCAAAATCAAGCAATCCATCTGTTTTCTTTAATTTCCTACAATACGAAACAAGGCTTGCATCCTGTATTGTTTCGTTATGATTTCCCTCACAAAGTTTCACGAGGTTTCTCTGCACAAGAGGAATGCAACTTTCCGCCAGTGAAACCCTTAGGGTTGGACCGGTGGTTGAGCTATCAATCTTCACTTTTTCCGCATCTACAATTGGTCCCGCATCCATTTGAGGGACAACACGCATCAAAGTCACTCCAGTTTCAGTTTCCCCATAAGCCAATGCAGTTTCTATCGGAGAAGCTCCTCGATAGGCAGGCAGAAGGGATGCATGTAAGTTAAAGCAACCAACTGGTGCAACCGTTAGCATATCATGCTTGAGAATATGGCCGTAAGCCATAATCAAAAAAATATCGACTCCGAGACTTCTGAACCAGTCAACTTCCTCAACTCCAGGCTTGATTGGGTCACGTAGCGGAAAACCATGCTGAGTGGTCCATTCTTTAATAGGGTTTGGCCGTAGCTTCCTCCCCCTACCCGCAGGTCTATCTGGTTGCGTTAGAACTCCAGTCAGGGCAAAGCGGGGATCTTCGATTAGGTTAGAAAGAAATGGAATGGATATTTCATCTGAACCAAGAAAACCAATTTTATAGGGGGTGATACTCATAGTCAAAGAAACCTACCTTCAAAAATTTATTTGGCTTGGACAACGTTATAAACCAAAAAAAGCCGCAGATTTGCGGCTTTTAAAAGTTCTAATGTAAAAAAAGTATTAAGTGGTTGGCTCTTCCTTGTATCTAGCTTCTTTACCAGCCAGTGAAAACTTTAACGGACAACCTGCTAAACCAAACCTTTGTTGAATGCCCTTCTCAAGATAACGGCGATATTGATCGTTAAGTTTCTCCTCGCGATTACAAAACAACTTGATACGGAAAGGTCGGGTTTCCACCTGCACTGCATAAAACACCTTAAATCTTTTCCCTCCAATTTTTGCAGGAGGGCGGTGCTCCCACATTTCAGCGATCAATTTATTCAGAGCAGATGTGGAAAGAGTTTGGTCCATTCGAACATTCAAGTCTCTCGCTACTTTCAGAAAATCTTGTACGGCGTACCCTGTCTGAGCAGATACAAAAGAAATAGGAGAATCTGGAATAAAGAAAAGTTCTTTACGAACTGATTTTATATAACTTTTACGAAAATCTTTTTCATCTTCGTATCCGGGTAACGGGTCTTTACGAAAACTTTCAAGGGCAAGATCCCATTTATTAACTAAGATTGAAAGTGATTTCCCCTCGTCCAAAACATGACCAGCAAGAATTTTATCCTGCTTGGTGACCCCCTCTCGAGCATCAAGAACCAGGAAAACTACATCAACTGCTTCGATTGCATGCTTTGTACGAACCGCAGAGAAATAGTCTAGGGATGTATCCACGCGATTCTTTCTCTTAAGACCAGCCGTATCAAACAAGCGAAAGCACCATGGCTTTTCTTGGCCTTCAGCCTGATAATCCAAATCAAGCTCCACGGTTTCCCTGGTCGTTCCCGGGACATCACTGACGATTAGTCGCTCCATATCAAGCAAACGATTGCAAAGGGAAGACTTACCAACATTTGGTCGACCGATAAATGCGATCTTTGTTCGACTTGATTGATCCTTACTTGGCAAGGCTGAAACAGGGGGTAATTTGCCTGCGATTTCCTCAATAAGATCATCCACTCCATGCCCGTGCTCTGCAGAAACACCGACAACGGTATTAAACCCTAATTTGGCAAATTCAGATGAAGAATAACCACGCTCAGGATCATCCATTTTATTAAGGACTAAGATAGGCTCCTTGCCCATTTTCCTGAATTTTATTGCAAGGGTTTCATCCAATGGAATCAAACCCTCGCGTCCATCCACTACAAAGAGCAAGAGTGTGGCAGCACGGATGGCAAAGTCTGCCTGTTGCTCCGTGGCGTTTTGGATTTCAACGGAGGTCATCTCTGGTTGCATACCTATCCCTCCGGTATCCATTAGAACATAACCTTCGGGGGAATCAGCCACGACCACATCGCGGGTAACACCAGGGCGGTCGTGAACAATCGAAATACGACGCCCTACTAAACGATTAAAAAGGCGACTTTTACCCACATTTGGACGACCTACAATTGCAACACTTATAATTTCCATCTTTTAAAATTCTAGCTATTTAGAGGGCGAAGAAGGTCTAAGCTTAGACGGCAGCTTCATCCACCCGCTCTTTGGATAAACTTTCAACAAAGCTCTCTATACGATCAGCCGCCTCCATCAATTTTTCATAGGAAGTAGAAAAACTAGCCCGCACATGACCTTCACCATGAGAACCAAATGCAGTGCCAGGGACAACCGCCACTTCTTGCTCCCGCAATAATCGATGGCAAAAATCGACTTCATTCAAGCCCAGTGATTGGACACATGGAAAGGCATAAAAAGAGCCACGAGGCAAATGACAATCCAGCCCCATTTCGTTAAATCGGCGAACAATAAAGTCTCTTCTTTTTTGGTATTGATCGCGCATTCTCATGACATCATCCGTTCCGTGCCTGAGCGCTTCCAAAGCCGCTTCCTGGCTTAAAATCGGGGCACACATCATGCAATACTGATGGATTTTCATCATTGCCTCAATGAGCCAATCAGGGCCGCATGCAAAACCAACCCGAAAGCCAGTCATCGCAAATCCCTTGGAAAAGCCATGCAGTAGGATGGTTCTTTCTTTCATCCCAGGCAGTTCAGCGATACTGACATGCTCTCCTTCGTAAGTAAGTTCGGCGTAAATTTCATCACTTATGACAATCAGGTCTTTTTCGACCGCAAATTTCGCTAATCGTTCAAGCTTGGAACGATCAGCCGTGCCCCCAGTTGGATTGGTGGGAAAATTGAGCAGCAAGATCTTACAGCCTGGCTCCCATGCTTGCTCAAAGGCTTCTGGATCCAGGGAAAAGGATTTCCCTGGAACTGTACCGACCGGGATCGCTTCTCCGTGAGCAAGAGTGACGCTAGGAGCGTAGGAGACATAACAAGGTTCATGATACAAAACTTTATCACCCGGATTTAAAATCGCCCGTAAGGCAATATCAATGGCCTCGGAAACTCCAACAGTTACAAGAACTTCAGACTGAGGGTCGTATTCCGGACCGAAAAAGGAAGCAACATAGGTGGAGATTTCTTTTCGTAAGCTAAGCAAACCACGGTTGTCAGTGTAAGATGTTTTTCCTTGCTCGAGAGCAAAAATCGATGCTTCCCTGATTTTCCAAGGGGTAATAAAATCAGGCTCACCGATACCCAATGAAATAGCCTGTGGCATTTCAGAAACAATGGCAAAAAAATCACGTATCCCGGACCGGGGGAGACTTTTTACATGATCAGCAACATAATCAGATGGATTCATTTAGCTATGCACTGATTGGCGGTTTTTCAGAATTCTCACCCTCCTTAGAAAGCAAGTGGCTATGCTCCTTGTAAGAACGAAGCAAAAAGTGAGTTGCCGTGGATAAGACCCCCTCAATCGTTGATAGTCGCTCAGATACAAATGAAGCTACGGCATGTAAATTCTTGCCCTGCACAATAACCATCAGATCATAACCTCCTGACATAAGGTGGCAGGCTTCCACCTCTTCAAATCTTGAAATTCTGTGAGCCAAACGATCAAAGCCACCTTCCCTTTCTGGGCTAATCTTCACCTCAATCACTGCCCGGACAAGATTACCATCTTTTTTGGATGGATGTACTAAAGGAACCCAACCGATGAGGGCACCATCTGAACGAAGTGTTTCGAGTTGGGATTCCACATCGGCGACCGAAAGATCGAGGATTTTCGCTAGCTTTGCAGGATTTGGATCCGCAGTCTCTTGAAGGATATCGAGTAAATTACTCATAATTAAAAAGATGTATCATACGAGGTATTGATATTTAGGTAAAGAATCAAAGCCTAGATACCGAGATGTAACAGAAGTCGAAAAATTGCACTTAATCCAATCGAGTGAGTGATCTCTCCATTCTCCACCATGGCTTTCAAATCTTGAACCTTGTGCAGTTCAGTAACAAGCTCCTCATGTTCATCAAAGGCAAGCTCAGCGGTCTTTTTTACATTTTCCACAAGTACAAAATGACACTTATTGGAAAGGATGGCGGCATTTGGTCGGGCTGTCCCAATTAATTTTGCATTGGTTCCCACGTAGCCTGTTTCTTCTTCCAATTCACGCAAACCGGCAATAATTGGATCTTCACCCTGCTCAATAACCCCACCTGGAGGTTCTAAGGAAAATTCTTCCGTTCCGTAACGAAATTGACGAACTAGAACAATTTCACTTTTTGGAGTGATTGCCAAAACATTGACCCAATCATTGGTATCAAGAACAAAAAAATCTCCCACCACCCCATCTGACTTTCGCTTAAAAATTCGTTTATGCACCTCAAATATCCGGCAATCTGAATGTAAGTGATCTTCTTGCAGATCCCATTTGCTTGGAAGTTTTTTACTCACTTATTAAAACACGCTGTCGCACAAATTCTTTTATGTCCTGAAAGACTGGAACTTTGTTTTGTTCGGCTAACCGATAAAGGGGTTCGTCAATTGACTTGCCCGTACGCACCAGACAAGCACCCATTCCTGCATCTAGACCGGTCTGTGCATCGATCCACTTATCCCCGATTACCCAGCACTGAGAAGGATCAAGTTCATATTTTTGGGTCATCTCTTGCTCA
Organism: Opitutales bacterium; assembly: GCA_029254745.1. Taxonomy (GTDB): domain Bacteria; phylum Verrucomicrobiota; class Verrucomicrobiia; order Opitutales; family Seribacteraceae; genus Seribacter. Next base: position 26,129 of record JAQWWZ010000008.1, read on the forward strand.
AATCGTGGGGATGGCTTTCGATAACCTCCTGTTTCAGTTGGAGACTCTGGAGCAATACAAACCTCGGAGAAAAAATTATCTGGCCAGCCAAAATCTTGGTGCATTTTTATGTTACATGCATGTACATCCGACCAATCATAATACCCGCGAGCAATCCCGGATTGGTTTGTATGCATAAAAAGGTGATAGCCGGCTTTCTTTACTTCTTTCAGCACTTTACCAGCACCTGGTATAGCTTCTACTTTATCAGGGTCTTTTAAATAATGAGCATCCTGAATTAGGGTACCATCCCGATCGAGAAATAAAGCTTTCTGGGAGTTCTTTCTGATCACAGAAGGGCAAGAATTTCCTGAGGCGAAGCGGTAGCAGTTCCCACTTTGCCAACAACTACGCCCGCTGCTAAGTTTGCAAATTCAGCAGCACGGGCAAAGCTCTGACCGGAACTGAGAGCCATGGTCAAAGAGGCGATAACCGTATCCCCAGCACCTGAAACATCAAACACCTCACGAGCGGCAGTGGGTATGATGCATTCAATAACCCCATTTTGTGCAAGCAGCATACCCTCTGCACCCAGAGTAATAGCCAGCATTTGAGGAGCAAATCTTTCGAATATCCGAGTTACCACTTCGCCTTGAGGGAATGGTTCCCGTATTTCACGAGAAAGCCCAGCAAGCTCTAAGGCTTCCAATCGGTTTGGGGTAAGAAGGTTAGGTTTTGCATATTCCAATAACCGGCTTGGTTTTGGATCAATAGATGTAAATTTCGCATGTACCTTCACCAGTTCTAATAATTCATTGGTTATAAAACCTTTACCGTAGTCAGATATTATTACCGCGTCCGCCTTTTTTATTTTTTCCGTTATGACAGACCCAATATCTTCCAAAGCTGGATGATAATCACAAGCTCTCGCCTCACGATCAACCCGGCATATTTGTTGGTTAGAGGCAGTAACTCGAGATTTGCTTATTGTAGGTGCAGATGAAAACCGAAAGCTTGAATCAACTTCTACATTGGCGACCCCAAGCATTTTGATTAATTGATCCCCTTGATCATCATCCCCAAACCAGCCAATGGCTTCAACAGAAGCACCCAATGAACGAAGATTGAGAGCAACATTGGCCGCTCCTCCTGCGACTGATCTTTCTTCCTGAACGGCTAAAACAGGAACAGGTGCTTCTGGAGAAATCCTACTAACTTCACCCATTATGTAGCGGTCTAGCATCACATCTCCAATCACTAGAATATTTAGGCTCTTGATTTGCTCGAAAAGTTCTTTCATGTATGGGCAGTGAGTATATTGAGTAATAATAAAAAATTCTTATCTGCTTGTTTCCTATTATTTTTAATGCACGGCTGCAAGCAGGGGCCAACTGATGATAAATTGCCTGGTTTTATAGAGTCAACAAATGAATATTTTGATCTTACGGTTGGGAAGGTTAGGCTACAAGTTGAAGTGGCTGCCCTTCCGAGAGAAAGAGAAAAGGGGTTAATGTTTAGACAATCAATGGATGATAGCAAAGGGATGATATTTATTTTTAAAAACGGAACGAAACAGCGTTTTTGGATGAAAAACACTAGAATTCCATTAGATATTGGCTATTTCTCATCTAACGGCTCGCTGGTAGAAATCCACAAGGCTAAGCCACATGATCTTTCCGGTGTACCTTCTCGCTCACGTGATGTTCAATTTGTTTTAGAACTTAATAAGGACGCTTATAAAAAGCTAGGTATTCAATTAGGCGACCGGATAGACCTTAAATTAATTTCGGAAATTCTGCGGAAACGGAGATTACAACCATCAGACTACAACCTGCCATAAATCGCTATTCAGAATAACCATTGGGATTTTGACTTTGCCATCGCCAAGCATCTCGAAGCATTGCTTGTAAATCATGCTTAGACTTCCAGCCTAACAACTCTTGAGCATATGTCGGATCAGCCCAAGCCTCGGTTACATCACCCGTTCGACGATCTGCAAATTCATACGGAATTTTGATCTCATTAGCTTTCTCAAAAGCATCGATAACATCAAGGACTGATGACCCATGTCCCGTACCCAAGTTGCAAATAAAGCCCTCCTCTGAGTTTTGTAATTTCATAAGAGCCTGCAAATGAGCATCCGCTAAATCTACAACATGCAAGTAATCACGCACGGCAGTACCATCCCGAGTAGGATAATCTTTTCCAAATACCCGAAGTTTTTTCAATTTACCGGTTGCAACCTGACAAACGAAAGGGACTAGGTTATCAGGTATTCCATTGGGGTCTTCTCCAATATCTCCACTTTCATGGGCACCAACCGGGTTAAAATACCTCAGCACTCCACATTTGAATTCAGGGTTGGATTTAGAATAATCAGAAATAATTCCTTCCATAATATATTTAGTCCTCCCGTAAGGGCTGGAAACTGCACCTATCGGAAAGCTTTCTGAAATCGGGACCTGATTCGGTTCCCCATAAACGGTGCAGGAAGAGCTAAATACCAGATTATTCACGCCATAGCTTTTCATTGCTTCGAGTAGCATGATCGATCCAGAAACATTATTTCTGTAATATTGGAGCGGAAATTCGGTAGATTCTCCCACTGCCTTTAAGGCAGCAAAGTGAATAACAGAAGAAATATCTGAATGTTCAGAAAAAACTTTAGTAAGCGTTTGGGGGTCGGTTATATCACCTTCGATAACAATCGGATGCTTGCCTGCAATCCTCGCTACCCGCCTCAAAGACTCTGGAGATGAATTTGTGAAATTATCGAGAACAACCACATGTTCTCCCGCTTGCAAGAGAGCTAGGACGGTATGACTGCCAATGTATCCCGCCCCACCAGTAACAAGTATTTTATTCATCGGCTTCCTTTCATCAAAGATCTAAGGGTAGACAATATTATTTCTAAATCTAGAAAAAACGAGGCGTTTTTTACATAAAACAAATCATACGATAGTTTCTCATCAGAGGATTCAATATCGAATGCATATTTATACTTTATTTGAGCCCAGCCGGTTATTCCAGGCTTCAATAAATAACGACAATTCCAATACGGTAATTTTTGGGTAATTTCCTGTTCAAGTTCAGGACGCTCAGGCCTTGGCCCAACCACAGACATTTCGCCCTTTATTACATTCCAAAATTGTGGAATCTCATCAATCCTTGTTTTTCTCAAGAAACGCCCAACTATTGTAATTCGCTCGTCCCTATCTTTTGCCCATTGAGCACCCTTGCTTTCAGAATTTTTCTTCATTGTTCTAAGTTTATAAAGCACATAAGGCCGTCCCAGAAATCCAGATCTTGTCTGCTTGAAAAATATAGGAAAGCCAGAATCTACAACTATTGCCACAGAACAAAAAAGTAAAATAGGTAAGGTTAAAATCAAAGCCGAAAAAGAAACAAACAAATCAGTCAGTCGCTTAATACGACGTATCAAGGGATCCCGTTGCCTTAAATCCAACTTGGTGAGCCAACTTTTATCAATCTCGGCGTGTGGAATTTTTTGGCCAAAAGTTTCCCAGAACGCTGCAACTCCCATAACTCTTACACCTGATGAAAGTAATCCCATAACATCAGCCCTGTTACTTCCATCGTCCACAATTACAATGTCGATTCCCTTAGCTTTAGTAAACCCAAGTAGATTTCCTTGCAACACATCCTCATCACATTCAAACCAATCAATTTGGTCAGCGTAATTACTAACTCCATGTTTGACTTTTGACAGAGCCCTTCCCTTGAAAATAGGCAATACACGCCATGGATTTCCCCGGTTTAATCCACTCACGAAATTTAAAAAAAGAAAAACTGCAAAACTTGCAGCCGCAACTATTTTAAAAATTGCCAGTCTCCCAACAAATTCAAATTCAATAGTCCAAACGGCAAGAATGAGACCAAGAGACCCAAGAGTTGCAGATGCAAAAGACAGGGCTAATCTTTTCCACAAAAGCTCACGATAATTATTTGCAAAAAGCCCGATAACTTCACCAACAAGCAAGCAAGAAAGCCCATAGAGCATGGAATATAGCACTAGACGCTCTCTATTCACCTGAAGTAAAGTCTCACTTAAGGGAGAGTAGAAAAGAATAACCATCAGGCAGGCCCCTGCCGCAAGAAACTGGCAAACGACAAATTTTGTAAGCTTACTAAGCCGCCAATGTTCTTTACGATTCATTCAACTGTATCGCCAACTGATTAGTAAAGTAAGTGTTGGCAATTTTCCTGCGGCCAAAGATTGATCGAGTTTTTCTCACCTCAGCACACATAGTTGACCAAACACTTGGTGTTTCCTTAATTCTAACGATTGCTTTTGCTATGGAGCTAGGGTCAACTTTTGCAAAAGTCTCCCCAAGTTTTAAATCATTCAAGATTCTGGTGAGCTCCCCACTCGGAGCTGCCAAAACAGGGAGCCCGGCACCGATATAGTCATAAACCTTTGCAGGAAAAGCATTTTCCATCGCAGGTAATTCTCGCAAAAAACAAATACCCAAATGACAAGTTGCAAGTAATTCACTTAGCTTATCCAAAGGCATTGCTGGGGAAACGACTAAATTTTTTGGAAGGTTGGATTGCATTTCCCGTGGAAGTTCTCCTACTACATGAAAACGAATTGATGGATCCATTTCGTAAACATTGTTCATAATTTCGATGTAATCCTCGGTCTCATAAAATCGACCTAGTCTACCATGGTAAACTACAGTGAATGCTGAACTTTTCACAGAGTTTGAAAGATGTTCAGAAAACACTTGTTCATCAAAACCGTTTCGAACAAGAAAAATATTTAGATGGGGAAACCTAAGTTTTAATTCTTGCACAAGTCCGTGAGTCACAGTGGTAACCTGCAATGCGTTTTGATATACCCAAGACTCCAATTTATCCAGCAGTTTAAATAAAAAACTCGAAGCTTTAATTACACCTAGATCCGAGAGCACACGAGGATAGCGATCTCTCACATCAAACACGTAGGGAATGTTTGAGAACTTGGCAAAAAAGGCACAAATACAAGCCATAAAAAATGGGGGCGAAGTAATGAAGCAAAGACTTGTGCTTTTCTTACTTATCAATATGCGGATTCCTAAATCAAGCCCCAATAAAATTTCCTGTAAAAATCTTTTTCCGAGCGATGCTTTGTTATCAGGCACCTTAAAGTAAGATTTGACGACAGACCCATCATGGTCGAGAACCGAACTGGAAGTAAATACTGAAACTGTATGACCGAGCTTGCACAATTCCTCAACCCAGGGAGCAACCCTAGCAGCAGCGGCAGCTGGCATGGGCCGATATTCCGAACTGACAACTTTTATAACAGACAAAATAAGAGTGATAGAATTTTAAAACTCATAAGAAAACAGCAAATAAGCCCTGAAAACTACGATAAAATCAAGGCTACTATTTAACCAAGAATCCCACGAAATTCTCATTGGAAGAGATGAAAATATACCCATTTCTTAAGCAATGTAACTGAAAGTAAAAACTTGAACCAAACAGGTAGATGCTTCCAGGTAAATCTTTTGTAGTATTGTAAAATGTCTTTTAACTTAGCAGAGAGTGGTTTCTTGAAGTTTTCTTGGGTTTTAGTATTTATTTTAAAAGCAGTTTGCCGCCCTATTGGTTCCCGATCTTTAGATAACGAAAGATCTTCAATTTGCTTATCGAAATTATGGATAAATTTCCTGTAAGAAAAGTCTCCTGAATCAACTAAAGATAATCGGGCATTTTCAGATATTTCATTGAGATAAGAGAGGTCCTTTACTTGGGATAAAACTTTTTCAAAATTAGAAAAATCTTTTTCGAGGGGTATGTAATGAACTCCGGGTTCTAGCAGACCGGAATATTCTCCAGGATACATTACCAAAACTGTTCCAAGAGCAGCCGCCTCAAAACACCTTGGTGAAATAACCTGCAAATCTATCCTTCCATCTTCCTCTAGAAAATGACTTGGAACATCATCGAAATTGGCAAAGGGGTGAAAGGCCTGCCACCGGTTAAGCCCATATTCTATTTTGCCTGTAAAATCGATCAGACTGGCTCCACTTTCCGTACCTAGGGTTGTTCTACAGTTGGAAACAAACTCAATCCATTTGGAACCGTATATCCTGTCTTTCTCCTGGGATGAAATGTCACAATTTAAATCAGTTGCATGAGTCCGCGCCAAGAAGCGACTGCCAATTTCATATTTCTCATGACTTTTACGGCCAAGAAAAAAGGGACACTTTCTAGCCCGGTATCCTACATCGATTGTGCGATCTTCCATTGGCTTACACTTATTTTGGGGTAAATCCTCTGGGACATAACCGGTAAGGGTGGTCAAAAGTTGTGTATCCCGGCCTAAAGAATGATAGATTTTTTGAGCCACACGAGGGGGAGCACAGGAAAAGACCGCGTCCAACCCAATCTTTTTAATCCTTTCGCAAACAAAATTAACCCTCCTGTACTCATCCTGTATGAACAAGACTTTGATACCTTTAAAGTTTTGTAATATTTTAAAAGATTCAGCTGGTATGTAATTACTATACAAAAGTGACAGTGTGTAGTGAATTACAATACAATCAAAATTCTCAACAGTTTTGTCATCTGGTAAACCACTCAAGGATGACCAGGTTATAATATTATGAGTAGAGTATTTTGAGAAAGCATCAATATGATCAATAACCGTTCCTGCATTTTGATTTTCTTCAGGTCGATTACAATACACTAAAATATTCAACTTTGTTACCCTACTCATTACCTAAATTTTTGACTATAGAACTGCACTAATTCCTATCAAATCTACTCAACCATAAATGGTGCATGCCGCTCCATACAGGTCTTGATTAGCTCACGATTTTTCATGGTCCAATCAACTAAAATATTGATGCCCTCGGTGATATCAATCTCAGCGGAAAACCCGAGATCCGACTTGGCTTTTTGAGTGCTCCCAAACCGTTTCCCAGAACGATCCCAATCTCTTGCGGGAAAAAGTTGGGGCAAAGTTGGGTTACTGGTGGCTTTGTTAATCACAGCAGCTAATTCAGCAATTGTCGTCTCTGTTCCAGAAGCCAAGTTATAAGTTTGAGCAGGAACACCGGCAAGAGCACAGCGCATTAACCCTCTAGCCATATCTTCAACAAAAATAAAATCTCGGCTAGAAAGCCCTTCATTTTCCAGCGGCAAAGCCAAGTGGTTGAGCGCCTTCCAAGTAAAAGTAGGTGTGACATTTCGCCACACAGTGTGCGATGTCCCCCTCCATCTTCCCGCTCCTAGAATCTCTCTGGGTCCATAAACATTTTGAAAGCGGGCTTTAACAAATGGAAGACCATGAGCGCGCTGGTAGTAATTTCCATACATTTCTCCGACAAGCTTAGAAATAGAATATGGAGAATCATGAAAGAGAGAAACCGGTGCATCCTCCCTTGTTGCAACCGCATTATCATAGGTTTTTTCCGCGACTGCACAACCAGCTGCCGCATAAACTATTTTGCGTAAACTCTTCACTTCACTAAGGCGGTCAAAGAGCTTGAGAGAAGTCAAAGTATTATTCTCATGATCATCCATGGGGTTGGCAATGGAAGACTGATTCCCATGATAACAGGCCAAGTGAAAGGCATAGTCTAGATCAGTAGGCAACGCCCGGAGCACAGCATCATCTGTTATGGAACCGCAAAGAAATCGAACATTGGAAGCAACAGGTACATTACAGGCTTCTGAAGAAAGAAGGTTATCAACAACAAGAACTTCCTCTGGATTTTCTTCGAGAAGTTTTAATACCAAGTTTGAACCCACAAAGCCAGCACCACCGACCACAAGAATTTTACTATTCCGGAATGTATCTTTACTCATGATCAATTCTTTGCTTTTGCAGGCACGGCAAGGTGGCTGAAAATATCATTTATCCCAAACTTATCATACCATCGCAGTTGATTTTGAATGGTACTTTGGAAGTCAAATTTTGCCTTCCAATTGAAAGCCACCTCAGTTTCAGCCGGATCTAGTACAACTTCTGCAATGTCATCAGAACCAATTGGAGCAATGGGGACTTCAGGAGTTTCTATCTCTAAGTAATTACACACTGCACAAAAAACATCATGTATTGAATGCCCCACCCCAGTTGAAACATTAAACAACCCAAGTGGTGAATTTTCATCGAGTGCTAGATCGATTAGATTTATAAAATCACTCATATCCAAAAAGTCTCGGACTGATTCGCTACAGAAACAATCCTGACCTGCTTTAAGGCGCTTGTAAAATGTGGGAATGGGTCCGATTGCAAGCCGTGGTCCACAGATATTTGCCAATCGCAGAGAGATTGTAGGCAACTCTGAATTCATAAAATATGCCTCACCCGCCGTTTTTGAAATACCGTAACTGGTAAAAGGTTTGGTTGGATGGTCGATTGGAATAGGAATGCTTGTGGGCCTGCCGTAGCAAAGCGCGGTTTGAAAATTGATCAATCGTTGTACTCCATTTTCAAGGGCAGCTTTAGCAACATTGATCGAACCAATAACATTAGTCCTGCTATCTTCAGACCAATCCATTGGATCTTTATAGGCGGCAGCACTATGGATAACATAGTCAGGCTTAAAATCTTTAAATACATGATTAACGAGAACATCATCCGCAACTGATCCCTCGATGACCTGAAGTCTATCTTGCTCGGGAATGACTTCTTTTTTCCCGGTAGCAAAATTATCAACTGCACAAATTATATGGCCATTGGAATAAAGATGCTCGATTAAGTTCGAGCCCAAACAACCAGCTCCACCAGTGATTAAAATTCTTTTACTCACTTATTTTCCTTCGTCTAGGTTTAAATGGGTATATTCACCCAAGGTGCCGTGCTCCTTAAAATATGAAATAGCCTGGTCAACGGTTTCCTCTATGGGAGTGAATTGGATTTTACCAAAGTCTTGAAAGGTTCTGGATGGGTCTAATAGGATCGAAACCACATCATCTTCCCCCAACTCTTTAATCTCCGGCTTGGGTGAATCTGATAAACCCATTGCCTTTACCACAGCATCGTAAAGTTCTTGAATGGCAACATCAGAACCTGAAGAAAAATGATACGCCCCCTTCCCTACACCATCGCAAGCCATTAGAGCAACTTTGGCTAAGTCTTTTACAAACACAAAATCTCTCCTTGATTTTGTGACGAAACATTTTTTCCTATCCTTAAGTCTCTGATAAAAAATGGGTAATGGGCCGGCAACATTTCTTGGACCAATAACATTTGCCAGACGAAAAGTTACAAAATCTAGACCTGAAATTTCCAAGAAATCTTCATTTGCTGTCTTTGTAATCGCATAGCTGGTAGAAGCAGGAAACTTAGGATGCGAAAGTGTAATTGGTTGCTCAAGAGGCTTTAACCCATAACAAAGTGAAGTCTGAAAATAAATAAACCTACTGACGGCATGATTAATCGAAGCTTGGACAATATTCGAACCACCCACACAATTGGTTAAGGAGTCATTGTACCAATCATTGGGATCTTTGTAAGATGCAGCCGTATGCACAACCGCATCAGGTTTGAAATCCTCAAAGAGGAGGTTTATTAATTTACTGTCAGCAATGCTGCCAATTATAACCTTTAAGTTTTCGTGTTCCGCCAAGTGTTCCTTTCGGCCCGTTGCTAAATTATCAATGACTAAGACTTGATCTCCTCGGTCAAGCATCATTTCCGCGATATGTGAACCAATTTGTCCTAGTCCTCCAGTTATTAATGTTTTCATAAAGTTATCTTTCGTGGGTTATTTGTTTTTTAAATTCACCGGCCTTATCATGAAATTGTTGCATCCAAATCTCCAAGGATAGCAATCCCCAAATTTTACGGCTGAACTTTCCTTCTTTTGATAAGTTTTCTAATATGATGTCCGAATTAAAAAATGATCTACCAATATCACGGCCCGTTTCAAATATGCCGCAGACAAAATCCTTCAGCTCGCCCTGCATCCATTCATTGAGAGGCACAGGAAAGCCCATTTTATCTTTTCTTTGAGCAATAGAAGTGGGAAGAATAGGATCAAAAGTTCGGACTAGAAGTCTTTTTAATTCTCCATTTTTAAACTTGATGTCGGCTGGTATGGTAGCAGCTAGCTCGACTATCTTATGATCCAAAAAAGGTACTCTGGACTCTAAGCCATGTGCCATACTCATCCTGTCTTCAACTTGAAGGAGTGCGGGAAGCAAGGTTTTAAAATCAAAATGAGTCATCAAATCAAAGTAAGATTCATGTCCTACATTTTCTCCGAGAAAAATATTTCTAAACTCATCGTACGTAGAAGATTTCCCAATCTCATTCCAATTAATTTCTTTTTCAAGGGTCGGTGCACGATTTACCAAATCAAAATACCTTCGGTTTATGGTACCAAATAAACCCTTACTCCAAAACTGCTTAAGCAAAGGCTTGTATTGCTTAAGTGTCTCAAGATTAGAAATTATTGATTCATAAGTAACTACAAAATTACCATTATTTAATGTTCCATCGATGGCACCTTTTATACATTGCTCAAAGTATGCGATTAAGTATCGAGCATAACCACCGAAAATCTCATCTCCTCCTTGCCCCCCCAGGACTACTTTTCTGTGCTGGCTTGCGAGCTTAGAAATCTGGTATTGGGGAAAGGATCCTGGTCCCGCTACAGGTTCATCCAAGTGATAAATGATCTTCTCGATGGAAGAGACAAAATCATCACTTTGAATATCAAGTTCATGCAAATCAAAAGAATATTGCTTTGCCAAATCTCGAGCATACATACTCTCATCATACCCTTCCCCGTAAGAAAACTTCCCTGTAAATGCTTTAAACTCAGAAGATTCAATTTGCGAAGCAAGAGAAGCAACAATGCTGGAGTCCCTTCCTCCGCTAACATAGGCACCTACTGGGACGTCGCTTCTCATGTGCAAGTTCATGGACTCATCCATTAAGTCCCGAATCTCTTCCACAAGGTTACTTTCCTTGTGGTTAAAATCGATATCGTAATAAACTTCCCAATACTTTTTCACCGAAAGCGTAGAATTTTCAATCGTTAGCATATGGCCAGGCTCTAGCTTTTTTATTCCTTGGAAGAGCGTCTTTTCCCCCAAAGTGAATTGAAAAGTTAAGTAATCGTTTAGCGAGTCTAAATCAGTGGCTATGTCTTCAACAAACGGAAGCAAAGCTTTGATCTCAGATGCATAATAGAAAATATCTCCAACAACGGTGTAATAGAAAGGTTTAATTCCAAACCGATCTCGGGCACAAAAGAACCTTTTTTTTCTTTCATCCCACAAAGCAAACGCGAACATACCCCTGAGGTGGTCTAAGCAACCCAGTCCATAATTCTTATAACTCGCCAGAATGGTTTCTGTATCCGACTTAGTTTGAAATTCCCACGAAGTTGAAAGTTCATTCCTAAGTTCCAAATAGTTATAAATTTCACCGTTGAAAACAATGCTTGTTCTATTATTTCCGTGCATTGGTTGTGCCGCGGACTTGCTCAAGTCGATAATCGAAAGTCTCTGGTGAGCTAGTCCTACAGCATGATTTTCTGAAATCCATGAACCGGAATCGTCGGGACCTCGGTGAGCAAGTAAATTGCTCATTACGGAGAGATGGCGAGCACCTTGAGGCAAAGGCTGATTATTAAGGCTAAAAAAACCTGCTATTCCGCACATAATTGTTTCGTTTTAAAATTTCTAATTAGGTCCACTACCCCGTCCACACCCTGCCCTAAAATTGAACTTGAATAAAGACCGGAACCAATAATTTCGCGATAAGCAAGATCAGCAATTTCTTGTAATTTTATATCATCGTTAAGATAGCTTACAATTTTATCAATATTTGAAAAGTCTCGTTCTAGAGGCAGGTAGTGCTTCCAAGGTTGCAGCACCCCTCGGTATTCCCCTTTCAATAAAACTTGCACTGTCTTGTAAGCAATCGCTTCAAAGGAACGAGGCGTAATGGTCTGATGTACAATATTACCCTCATAGGGAGATAAGACCTGGGTACTAACCTCTTCAAAGTCAGCCCTGGGGTTTAATTCCAGATAATTTGATACCGCTCTCTCTACTTCCCCATCAAAATCAAAAATACTGGCCCCACCCTCTAGACCGAGCACAGCTTTTGTAGATTTCAAAAATGCTTTCCAATCATCTCGGTACAATCGATCTTTCTCTTTTGAACTTAAGTCTATGTTAAGAGGTAAATTTTTAATTCGTTTTCCTACTTCATCACTCAACCTTGTTTTTTCATAACTCAACCTGCCTAACCAATAAGGCAACTCTCGTCCCCTGTAACCCAAGTGAATTTCTCGTTCAGATATGCGGGGTGAATCCACCCCAATTAACCTCTCAGGAACATATCCAGGAAGGCAGGATACCTTGAGCACAGAATTGAGCTCAGGCTTACGGTAAACCCGATTTAGATTTTCGAGATTTAAGGACGAAAAAATTGCGTCAATTCCAAGGAAAGACATTTCATTCATCATCTTATTAATCCATCTGTACTCATCTTGAATAATTTGAACCTTTATCCCACTAAATTCACGAATTCCTTTTCTTAAATATTTTGGTATATAAGACTCAAAAAGGATACAGAGTGAGTAATGAATAATGATAACATCAAAAAACAACCCGTTTTCATCCTGCAAACTAACTTTTGGAGACGGTAAATATTTCCTTCGTTTACGCGGCGATTTTACAATTACATCATGCCTGCTAAATGCACTTATGGCTTGGACATGATCTTTGACTACTTCTGCAGAATATTGCTCATCCGCAAGAATTAAGATTTTTAGTTTTTGATCAGAAGACCGGAAGCTTGCTACACCTTTAATAGTGTAGGAAGTATTGATTTTTTCTGAGTTTGAAAGTGTCAAATTCAATTTGGTCTTACCTTTGCAAAGTATGCCTCATACTGGAAAATTTACCAGCCTCCGCATATTTGCTAATCTTTGCCCAATCATTTGATTTTTTTACATCCGTACCACCATTCGATTTCTTTAACTGTAAGGAATTTTTAATGTTTTTGGGGATGAACCCATGGGGTTCGAGAAAGCTTTTTAATTCATCAATGGTTTTATTGGTTTTCTCACAAAGGTCTTCATACCAAACTTCAAAATACCTAGAACAAGATAGTTGGCTTAAATCCTTGGATATGCACTGAGCATACGAGTATTGCTGTTCAACTACCTGTTCCCAATATGGTAATTTTTGAATGGCCTTGTAGTTTTTAGTTGTTGCCGAGTTCCATATTTCTGTACTCCCCCTATTCCTTCTTGATTGAAGATCAGAATAATCACTGG
>JAQWWZ010000025.1 GCA_029254745.1 Opitutales bacterium
GCTGGCAACCTGTGGTTGGCAGTAAGTACAGCCGGGAAATGAGTCCAGGGGAATTGGCTTGGCATGCTCAAACATACCATTAACTGCCTGCACCGCACGGAAGGTCGCCACATGAGCCAGCCAAGGTGGGCCTGTAATATCCCCTGCGGCATAAATACCCTTTTCTGATGTTTGGTAGTTTTCATCCACCTTTAAGTATCCTTTGTGCAATTCTAATTTCAACTTTTGTGATATAGCCCCTTCTAAGTTAGGAACCACTCCGACTGCCAACAGTAAGGTTTCTACTTCAATAGTTTCTTCTTGGTCTCCAGAAACAACTTTAAGGGAGACAAATTCATCTTTGATATTAATTTCATCAACTCGAGTATTTACCCTACAGTCAACACCCTGTGCTTTGAAAGACTTGAGAAGAGTTGATGAGACTTCAGCATCCTCAACAGGTAAAATATTGGGCTGCATCTCGATAAGAATGACTTTGGTCCCAAACGAATTTAAAAAATAGGCAAATTCAGCTCCTATTGCCCCAGCTCCCATAATGGCGATAGAGGTGGGTTGCTTTTTCATAACCAGAGCTTCACGGGAAGTCATCACCCTTACACCATCCACATTCACTTCTTTTAGTGACCGCGGCTTACAGCCTGTAGCTATTAAAATCTTGCTTGCTTTTAGGTAGGATCCCTTTCGGTCTCCATCTGTTATTTCAACCATTCCAGGAGCGTGCACCATTCCTTTTCCAACAATATAATCTACCTTATTTTTCTTAAATAAATATTCGATACCCCCACCCATTTGGTCAGCTACATTTCTGGATCTTTGAATAATTTTCTGAAAATCATACTGGACATTTTCGCAACTAATTCCAAATTCGTTGATCTCAAGTACATTTTGGTAAGCTTCGGCACTTTTCAGTAAGGCCTTAGAAGGAATGCAACCCCAATTCAGACAGGTTCCTCCCGCTCTTTCCATTTCAACCACAATGGCTTTTTTACCGAGTTGGCCAGCGCGGATAGCAGCCGCATACCCAGCAGGTCCTCCGCCCAAAACCAATAGGTCGTATGTAATTTCAGAGTTCATATTATATTTGATTAGTATTGAATTACTTCTTTTTTAACATTTGAGCTTAAAATCGTCAACGAAAGGAAACAGAGGATGAAGTTGGGCTTGAAGTTATGGAAGCATCTTCTAGCGTAAGTTCATTTACTATGCTTGAAGCCATCCAAACAAACAGGGACTACCGAAAGAAAATCCAAGAAAATATCGCTCATTGTCTCACCAAGACATCACTCGGTATCACCGATTATTATCAGGGTAAAGTACGAGACCGTTACAACCTTGGTCATTCCTTTGCTTTAATCACAACAGATCGGCAATCAGCATTTGACCGGATCTTGGCAACTATTCCATTTAAGGGGCAGGTACTAAATCAGACAGGTGCTTGGTGGTTCAATCAAACCAAGCACATAATGCCCAATCATGTAATCGACCTGCCGGACCCAAATGTTATGATTGCCAAAAAATGTAAGCCTTTTCCGATCGAATTTGTAGTTCGCGGATATGTTACTGGCAGCTCGAGTACTTCTCTTTGGACTATCTATAAAGAAGGGAAAAGGGAATACTGCGGCCTTTCTTTCCCAGAAAATTTAAAGAAGAATCAGGCCTTAGATACCCCAGTTATTACCCCGACAACTAAGGAAGAAAGCCACGACCGGCCTATTTCTGCCAAGGAAATTGTGAAGGAAGGCTGGATGGAGCAAGAACACTGGGATTATTGCTCCGAAAAAGCCCTGGAATTATTTCAATACGGGCAAGAGATCGCTCAGAAAAATGGATTGATTCTAGTGGATACAAAATACGAGATGGGACTTAGTGATGATGGGGAAATTACTTTAATCGATGAAATTCATACCCCAGATTCAAGTCGTTACTGGGTACAGGAAAGCTTTGAACAAAGATTACAAAAGGGGCAGGAACCAGAAAACATCGACAAAGAGTTTCTTCGGCTTTGGTTTAAAGATCACTGCGATCCCTACAACGACCCTGAACTGCCGCCTGCGCCTGAAGACTTAGTTATTGAACTATCGGCACGATATATTCACCTGTATGAAACCATTACAGGGATAAATTTTGTATTTCCTGATTTTACAAAAAGCATAAATGAGCGTGTACGCGGAAATCTCAGTCCATTTCTTCAGTAGACTATTAAGCAGATTCAGAAAACTACCTGTCGGTGGTCAATCTGTGGCTATTTCTTGAATCGCGTCCATGATTCTTTGGGAAATCTTTTGATACCTGTCATCTTCGCCAGGGTCTAGATCAATCGAATCATAGGGGCAAACCTTGCCATATTCCACCCGTAACTTTAGCCCAAACCTGGGAAAAAATTTCCCCGGCCCCAAGATCTCGTGAGATCCTTGTATTCTCGCCGGTAATACGGGCACTTTGGATTTCGCGATAAGTAAACCAACTCCTTTCTGACCTTTTGCCAATTTTCCATCTTTGCTACGGGTACCCTCCGGAAAAACGAGTAAAGGGTATCCACTTTTCAACACCCTTAAAACCGATCGTAAAGTCTTAAGATCTAGCTGATCCCGATTTACAGGGATGGAATTAAGATTACGAATGAGTCTTCCCAAAGGGCCAACAAACAAAGTATTTCTCGCAAAATAATGTAAATTTCGAGGCATTTTACAACCGAGGGCAGGAGGATCAAAAAAACTCAAATGATTGGAAGCTAATATAAATGGACCATCCCTGGGAATATTCTCCAAACCAAGGACTTCGAATCGATGGAATAACTTAAAGTAAAAATAAGAGAAACGTTGAGCAAAAATATAGAAAGAAGTCATCCCATGCCTATTTTGTTTGCGATGGCTGCGTAAACATCCTCAATACTAAATTGGCTTGTATCAATCCGCAATGAACCTTCACTCTCTTTTAGGGGAGCAATCGAACGACTCGTATCGAGAAAATCTCTGGATGAAATCTTATCAACCTCGCCGTCGGACTGCCTCCTTGATTCTCTAATTTTTTGATCAGCTACCAAAAAGATTTTAAGGTCCGCATCGGGAAGAATGACCGTTCCAATATCCCTGCCTTCCATCACCAAACCAGAAAAACTATTTTCTTTGGCCGTCTCGATTTGACCCCGCTGATAATCAAAAAGTAATGTCCTCACTTCAGCAACCGAAGCCACATGGGAAACGAAATGATTAACTTCTTTCGTTCTTAAACTTGCTGGGGGATATATGTGGCCATCCACAGACAAAAGAGAGCGATTCCCTTCTATTTGAGAAGACAAGGAGGGAGAGGATTCGGCCAAAAATCTTTGTACAGAATCCGGACTAATCTCATTTTCAGTCAAATACTTGGTTATCGAACGGTAATGGGAGCCAGTATCCACATGGAGGAGATGAAGGCGATCTGCTAAGATAGACGCAGTGGTAGATTTCCCGGTGCCTGCTCCTCCATCGATGGCAAGAATTTGAAAGGAATTACTCATAATAAAGACCGACTCCTTATCTCGCAAAGGCGGTCAAAAAATTCTGGAAATGTTTTGGCACAACACTTAGGGTTATTGATATGTAGCCATGGTTTTCCATTACTTAAAAGGTTGAAAGAGCCAAGAATAGCAAAACTCATGGCAAATCTGTGATCGTGATAGGTATCGATAAAAACTCCTTTTTCTCCAATAGCTTTAAGGCTTTTGAGATTGGGGTGGATGGTAAGGCTATCTTCAGTTTCCTCCACATTTTGCCCTAATTTTCTCAACTCAATCCCCATGGCTTTGACTCGGTCCGTCTCTTGCTTCCGAGTATGTGCGATACCGCTTATCTTTAAGGTATCAGTAAGAAGTGGGGAAATCGCAGCCAAAGACAGGAAAGTATCAGAAATAGCATTGAAATTGAATTCTCCTCCCTTTCTGTTTCCTGAAAAGCTCGCGGTGATCCCTTGATCGCATTCTTCTACACTGACTCCTAGGCATTCGAGTACTTGTGAATACTTAGAATCCCCTTGATACATTGTTTTTCTTACACTTTTAACAGTGCAGGCACCTCCAACTGCCAAGGGGAGAGTAAGGAAATAACTGGCAGCTGTAGCATCTGGTTCAACCGAATATGAAAGAGCTTTCCTGTTATAGCCCACACCTGAAACAATAATTTCTCCTCCAGAGCTTTCATAGCTTATTTCTTGATCTGAGGAAAATGACTTCATCATTTCCAAGGTTAGATCTACAAAAGGCTCAGAAACCGTACCTTTTGGATATTGAATGGCTGTTTTTTGATTAATAAGTGGTGCAATCATTAACAGGGCTGATAAAACCTGGCTGCTCTTAGTCGCATCAACCTGCCAACAGTCACCTCTCAAACCATTGGTTTTCATAATAAAAGGGAAGCAACCATACTCATGAAGAAACTCAAATTTGCATCCATACTTCTCTAAGGAAGATATAAGTTCCAACATCGGTCGTTGGCGCATTGCCTCGGTACCATCGAGCTTGTAAACCCCGCCTTTTTGAACCGACAGAAGAGCGGTCAGAAACCGAGCAACAGTGCCAGCATTACCCACAAAAATTTCTTGCTCCTTAATTGGTAAGTCTCCCCCGCAACCATGGACTACTAGATTTTTCTCTTTAGAACCGCCATCAATCCTCAACCCCAAAGAAACAAGTGCACTTTTCATCAGGTTTACATCTTCACTTATAAGCATGCCTCCGAGGTTTACTTTGGCCTTACACATGGCAGCCAAGATGAAGGCCCGGTTTGATATACTTTTAGATCCTGGAACAGACACAGAAGCTGAACACTTGCCTAAAAATGGGATAACTTTTAATGGGTCCATTACAATGCTAGATCTTTGTTCGACATTCTTTCGCTTTGGCCAAGTAATTCTCTAGTTCATCCCATTTTTCATCGGTCAAAATATTTTTGAAATCATTGACTGAACCCAACCACGAATCTAACGCTTCCAATAAAAAACTTCGATTAGACTTCATAATTTCACGCCATAACGAAGGGTCCCCCCCGGCGATTCTGCTCGTATCCTTTAATCCTTGCCCGGACATTTCTAACCAGCCATCCGGGGAATGACTTAAGTATTCCGCCAAGGACGAAGCAATCAAGTGAGGTAAATGGCTCACACTAGCCACAATCTTATCATGCTCCTCTGGAGATTTTTGCTGAACATTCATTCCCAGTTGTACCCAAAATTTTTCAAGGATTGACACTTTCTCTGCCGAGTCAGTCGGTAAAGGGGTAATCATACAAGTACGATGATTAAAAAGATCAGAGTGAGCATATTCCATACCTGACTTTTCCGAGCCAGCCATCGGGTGAGATCCAATAAAGGTAGTGGCATTAGCTTGAGTTCCCGCATGAGCAATACGACAGATATTTTCCTTTACACTTCCAACATCTGTTATAATCGAATTATGTCCAGATTCTTGGATAATTTCGCATAATGTTTCCTCGATCGTATTTACAGGAGTACAAATAACGATCAGTTCTGTATCCTTAACTGCGTCTTTAAGGTTGGGCTCAGCTTCATCGCACCATTTTTCCTGCTTGCACAATTCCAGGGCTGACTGTTTGCGGGCCCAGACCCTAACTTTATCGGCAATCATTCTTTCCTTTATAGCCATGCACAAGGAAGCACCGAGAAGTCCCGGGCCTAAAATGGTAACTCGATGGAAAAGTGGCATGAAGGAAGTAGAGGTTTTAATTTTGAATACTCAGAGAGATTTGTTTAATAGATCATAGATGGAAAACAAATTCAAAGAGCAAGACCCAAAAGAAGACGATTGGGGTAAGCAAGACCCAAAAGAAGACGATTGGGGTAATCCTCCATCACCAAATAGTCCTGAAAACATAGCAAAAGCTTTTAAATATCAAATTATTCTCGGCGTTGTAGGCTTAATTTTCATCTCCTTACCAGCAATTGTGATTTGGATTGTCAGGAGTTAACCATGATTCGCGTTCTTATCTTGTACCCTTGGTTATGACCACTCATACTTCGAGAATGATGAAAATAAAATCTTCAAAAGCAGGCTTCGGTCGCTTCCAGTTATTTGTTCTGATTATCGCAATTGCCTTAGGCGTTATCTTATTGATTCCATTTTACAATTCTTATGTTGCATGCATGGAAGACGAAAAATGCAAGCTATCCAATTCAACTTGCAAAAAAGCAACCGTGGACGAACCCGATCGCAATCAAAGCAAGGATACACGAACCCCCTAGTCCCATTACTCTTACATTGTGATTACCCGTAAGGCTATTTTGTGGCTTATTTCTGGGGTTGCTGGATGTTTTGCCTTCCTTTTCCTTTTTTATTATCTGCTCATTACGATCGGGGGAGAGAAACTTGAAGAACAAATCTACCTTCTGTGGTATGAGTTTCGGGATATTTTGGTTAATCACGGTCTGATACTGTTTTTATCGATTGCCATCCTTCCAGGTTTTATTCTTCCGGTTGCACCACTTCTTACCTTGGCTGGATTATGGGCAGAACAGCATGGTCCATGGGAAGCCTGCTTCTTTTGCCTTCTTGCTCTTATCATAAATCTGACCTGGACCTATTGGTTGGCACGTGGTCCTGCTCGCTCTCTCATCCAAGGTCTCTTAGGGAAAACAAAGTTTAATCTGCCCCCAACGCCTCCAGCCAATCTAGTCCATTGGGCACTCATCCTTCGCCTTACTCCTGGTGTGCCGTTTATATTTTCCAATTATGGGCTGGGGATTTTGCAAATGCCATTCTTAAAATATCTTATTCTTTCCGTTCCAATCATTGGAGTTACCGCTTGCGGTTATGTTCTCGCATTTGCCGGGATTTTCAGTGGAGATTGGCAGTATCTATGGATTGGATCTTGCCTCATCGGTATCATGCTCGTTCTGGGGAGAATGACCCTTAAAAAGAACCGAAATGCAAACTGAACTCTTTCAACAAGAAGATGAAGATTCTCCCATCTTTAGTGTAACACAAGTTACCAAAGAAGTTAAAAAGTGCGTAGAAACAAATTTTCGACAGGTTTGGATAAGGGGTGAAGTTTCTAATCTGAGGGCTCACTCAAGTGGCCATTTTTATTTTATTCTTAAAGATTCAAAAGCACAATTAAAGGCAGTCTTATTTCGCGGGGATGCAATGGGTTTAGCCTACCTCCCGAAAGAAGGGGATGAATGCCTAGCTTTTGGTGACATCACAATTTATGAACCGCGAGGAGAATACCAAATTCGGGTTCGCCACCTCATGCAGGATGGACTGGGTAGTCTTCGTGCACAATTTGAGAAGCTAAAAGAAAACCTGTTACAGGAAGGATTATTTGAGGAATCCCGAAAAAAACCTCTTCCCAAATTACCAACAAAAATTGGCGTTATTACCTCTACAACCGGGGCGGCCCTCCAAGATTTTGTTAGTATTTTACAGCGTCGAAAGTGGGGTGGAGAACTTTTCTTATTTCATTCAAGCGTACAGGGAAAAAGTGCGCCCCGTAATCTTATAAAAGCGGTAGAACAAGCTTCCTCATTTTCAGAGATTGAGCTTATTGTCCTTACACGTGGAGGGGGATCCCTTGAAGACCTTTGGGCATTTAATGACGAACAATTGGTTCGAACACTAGCCGATTGTGCCATTCCCACAATTTCCGCAATCGGTCACCAAACTGATTTTGTTCTAACTGATTTTGTAGCAGACTTAAGGGCAGAAACTCCATCAGGTGCTGCAGAATGGTTAAGTTCCCAATTTTTAAGCTACCAAGAATTCATTCAAGAAATGACCGTTCGACTCCAAGATGGTCCCAGAGAAATTTTATCGAGATACAAGGATCAACTCGAGCTTCTTTCCGTTCGGCTCGATCGAAGTTCTCCCATTGCTCAGATTGAGAAACATCATCAATATTTAGATGAGTGGGAGAATCGGTTAAATATAACCCGTCGTCACCGTAGCGAGAGGATAAAAGATAGATTACAATCCTTACAGCATCGCCTCAATAATTGCAGTTTACAGGCATCTCTTCAAAAGGGATTTTCATATATTAAAAATAAAGATGGAAAAATTCTGAGTTCATCCAAAATGCTCCAATCAGGCTCCATCGTTCAAGCAACTTTTATGGATGGCACCAAAGATTTAAAGGTTCAGGACTAAAAGTGCTCAAGATATAAATTTTTCCACAACCATTCCTTTTTCTTTTAAGCCTATGGTTCTGTACAAGTTATCGCTCTTTAGATAGTCACTAAATATAAGGCAGCGACGATACCCATGCTTACGGCCTAAATCGATTGCGTTTCTTATCAATTTTCTGCCAATTCCCGTTCCCCTGTCATCAGGGTTTACATATACCATATTAAGGACGGATGAATTTGGAGTGTGCCTCCCAAATCCAGCCATTCCCTTGGTTTGGCCATTTCTATCCTTAAAAAGATAAAGATGACCTTTTTTCTGCATATCTTTTGCTAATTGAATGGATTTGTACGGGTCTAGTGGAGGTATAGATTCGGCAGCAAAAGCTTTTGCCCAGAGAGCAACACGCGGCCACTGCTTGTCTGTGGCCACGATTAGACTAGTTTGATCTTTTGGAAAATAATCCTTTTCAAAGGATTCAAAAATATAAAAGCTTTTTAGGAAAGAAATGTTGATTTTGGGATTTAATTTCTTCCATTCCTTCAAAAAAGATTCCACTTCCAAGGTAGGCCCAAAAATCCCTCCAAGTTTTACTTTTTTTCGTGCCAAGTGTTGTGCCAAATGTTTTGAGGCCCTTTGATGGCCCGAAGAAAGAAAAAGATAAGAGGTGTGAGAAATCAAAGCACTTAAGCAAATGGTATGATTTTGAAAAATATTTCCCATCCATTTGGGTCCTGGCTGACTTTGGTGATTTTTTGTAAATTCCCAAAATAAACTATTGAGGGACTCTTTTTTTTGCCAATATTTTTCTGACTTTTTTCGAAAAGAATAAATCGATGAATAGCTTTGTGTTTTCATAAAACGATAAACTTAATACTTTTTACAATTTGCCATCGTAATTAGTTTCCTTCAAGTAAGACATCACTACTTAAAATGAACTCATCTCAAAATAGATATAACCAAAGGGGCGTTTCTTCGAGTAAAGAAGAAGTGCATAAGGTTGTGGACCATATGGATCGCGGCCTTTATCCCGGTGCTTTCTGTAAAATCACAAAAGACTTACTAACAGGAAATGATAACTTGTGCAATGTGATCCATTCGGATGGGGCAGGCACGAAATCCATCTTAGGATATCTTTGGTATAAAGAAACTGGAGACCCCAAGGTCTTTCATGGCATTGCCCAAGACAGCGTTGTCATGAATCTTGACGACCTTGCATGTGTGGGTATCTGGGATCGTATCGTTCTGTCAAGCACGGTGAATCGAAATGCTCGCAATTTCCCAGGCGAAGTTCTCGCATGTCTGATTGAAGGAACAGAAGAATTTTTACAAACCCTGAGAGATCTTGGTATTAATGTCGAAAGTGGAGGAGGGGAAACTGCAGATGTCGGAGACCTTACTGGTACCGTTGCGGTTGATTCCTGTGCGGTTGCTGTTGCTCGAAGAGGTTGCGTTATCAACAACCAAAATATTGTTCCAGGTCTTTCCATTGTTGGGTTTTCATCTTCCGGAAAAGCATCTTATGAATCCGAGGAAAATAGTGGTATTGGCAGTAATGGGCTTACCAGTGCAAGGCATGAACTTCTCTCTAAGCATTATTTTGAAAATTATCCTGAAACCTACGACCCGGTAACCGATCCGCAGTATATTTACTGCGGCCCCCATCGCATGCAGGACTCCCTTCCTGACTCCAACCTCTTAGTAGGAAAAGCTCTCCTAAGCCCGACACGAACATATTTACCTCTTGCCAAGACAATTATGGATGAAATCGGTGGCAGTAAAGTTCGGGGCTTTGTCCACTGTTCCGGGGGAGGCCAAACAAAATGCATGCGCTTTGGGCATGAGGTACACCACATTAAAGATAATTTATTTGAACCTCCTGCTTTATTTAAAGAAATTCAAAAAGTATCGGGCACAACTGACCAAGAAATGTACCAAGTCTACAATATGGGCCACCGTTTCGAAGCATACTGTACACCTGATGCGGTTGATTCCCTTATAAGCATTGCTCAATCCTTTGGTATCGAAGCCCAGGAAATTGGTCGCACTGAACCTAGTAAATTATCGGATAATCAAAACCATTTGAATATTGAGGTTAAGGGAAATACCCTTATCTATTCCTGAAAAAATTAGGCATGTCTCATGCAGGCAACTATTGAAAAAGCAGTAAGTTTTATTCACAGGGAATGGGGTACTTTCAGCCCAATGACTACCTTAATTTGTGGGTCTGGTTGGGGAGAAGTAACCCAAGCATTTTCAAGCATGCAGACCCTCCCTTATTCTGATATCCCCGGTATGAGTAAGCCAACAGTTTCTGGTCATGCGGGGAAGCTTTTGCTCGTTGAGCAAAATGATCAGAAAATTCTTATTTTTCAGGGGCGTCGTCATTTTTATGAAGGAGCAGGGTGGGGACCCATTCAATTTCCTGTTCTTCTTGCTTATGCTTTGGGAACTAAAGTGCTTTTTCTAACCAATGCAGCAGGAGGTATTTCTTCTGATTTTCAAGTTGGAGACCTTATGGTTCTAGAAGATCATCTCAATTTCATGCCTGGTAATCCTTTAATCGGTCCTATACTCCACCCCGATATACCGCGGTTTCCCGATCAATCCGAAGTATACGATCGTACACTTCAAGACCAAATCTTGAAGATTGGATCATTCCATCATATCAAAATTCATCAGGGTTGTTATCTCGCACTATCGGGTCCTGGATTTGAGACTCCTGCCGAGATAAAAGCATTTGCCAATCTTGGAGCGGATGCCGTGGGCATGTCAACTGTTCCAGAGGCGATGATCGCGAATGCTTTAGGAATGAGAGTCGTTGGGCTTTCCTGCATTAGCAATTTAGCGGCAGGCAAGGGAATTCATCCACTCAGCCATCAAGATGTAGAGAACACATCCATTCAGGCACTTCCAAAAATGAAAAAAATTATTCTCGAGTTCACATCGAAGAAACACCATAATAATTCCTAAATTAAACGCATTGTTTTACAACTTATGAACCACCACGATCTAGAAGAAGGAAGCGAATTGCATCTCGATTTCACAAAGCTCAAAAAGGTAGCATCCTGCGGAGAAGATATTATCCCCGCCATTGCTCAAGATCATGAAACAGGAGAAGTGCTCATTGTCGGCTATGCCAATAAACTGGCTCTAGAAACCGCACAAAAGCAAAGAATGGCCACATTTTGGAGCACAAGCCGAAATGAGCTATGGATCAAAGGTGAAACCTCAGGAGACTATCTGGAAATTGTAGAAATCCGGGTAAACTGCGAACAAAATTCAATCCTCTACCGTGTCGTACCCAAAGGAAAAGGTGCCTGCCATACCAAAGACTCAGATGGCCGAGCAAGAAGTGGATGCTATTATCGAATAATGAGCGACACAGGGGAGTTACTTTTTGGATAAAGAGGAAGACTAGGTATTTACCACTATCGAATTTTATTAGAGAAACTGCCTGGTCCGAGTCTTAATTCCTTGGATGTAGCCATCTGAGGTTTAAGACCATATCCGATGGTTTGCTCAATAAGTCTCTTTGTTTCCACTAGGGGTACAACCTCGATTCTCTTTCTTTTGGTTGTTATAAATATTATGCCTCTCTGCCGATTATTGACAGAAAAACTTTGAGCACCTGATTCTATATATTTCCCTTTTATATTTCGATAAATTAATATTTTTACCCGACTCTTTCCTTCGAAATCTTTGCTTTGTATAATGAGATTCTTTCCTGATTCTAAAGTAAACTTTTTAGAACCAGCTGCAATATACAGAGTCTCTTTAAATTGAGAAAATATTTTGTAAGACCCCCAAGGAATCTCGTTTTGCGAAAAGGGTACAAGGTACCCATTATAATTCCCCTGTTGATCCGAAGGAGAAAAAAGGGCGATAAACTCTTTTGTTGTATTAGGTGAAGCTGAAAAAGGAAGTTCTAAAAAAAAAGATGCTTTTTCCGGTTCATTATTGCCTTCCATCAAACCTACCTTCGATGAAGATGGATTTCTTTGCTGATGAAACTCAATATTTCCTGCCCCGTAATAAGCACACTTGCGGGACAAAGAGCCGTATGCGACACGAACCTGAGATTTTGTAGAATTCAAATCATGTAGATTGCCCCATGGAGCGTATACTAACGATCGCGAGGTCGGCTTTCCCCAAAAAACAGCGGAAAATAAAGCTGTTGGCTTAGGATTAGGGTCAATTTCCTCTGCATTTGTGTGAAATGCTAAAATTCCCAAGAACAAAATAATAACAACAAGATTTCTCATTTTAATAGTTTAATAAATAAGAATGGAATCCTTAAACATCTCCGGCTTTCAACCATCGAAATTTTATAATTTTAAATTTTCGACCAAACCTCTGATTTACCCCCATCCTAGATACCGTAACGGCATTATTGGTCGCGTCTTCCTCATCAGGATCTTTGGTGAGTGGCAAATCAGATTCAAGCCCATCCGCAAATGTAGGATTATCTCCGGCTAAATTAGGGTAAGCATCAGATTTTTGCTGGGTGGTTCCATCTCTAGTTCTCGTAACGCTATCTTGATTTAAATCAATCCAATGCTCCTTTATCTCGGGATCCCAGTAGCCATTGAAGTTTCTGTCCTCAAAAGGCTCATGGGGACGATGATGTGGATTATCTTGGTCAGGTTTCACATAATCTGGAATTCTCTGCACTGTTAGTTCAATCCATGCTTTTGACTTAGTTTTAGAAGAATACCTATCATTGCTCTCATCCGTGTTTTGGGCTTCATCAAAAGTCTCACCCATAACTCGGACAACAAAGGTATCAGATCGGACTGAAGTTACTGGCGCCAACGGACTAAGGAGATCGGATTGCATAACCCACCCCGGCTTGTTTGCTGCTGTCGCCACATTTTCAACCGCAAGTAAATTCTCTGGGGCATCTCCATATGAAAAAGTATTAGAATAATTTAGATATACCCTTTTCAGTTCCAATATTTTTCCCGCTGATGGAGAATATGACTTAATGGGTATTTGAGATTCTAAACTTACACCTTTACCCCATTTTTGTCTGCGTTCTGGATAATTAAATTTATTTCGAGAAACCGCATGTATCCCAAATTCAAAGGGTAAAAGATTCATTTCAGATGCTAGTGGAGGAGAGGAACTAGATACACTATTCCCATAAAATCTATTATTGGGAATAATGGGTATAAAAGAATCAGTAGAATTATTGCTTAACCCACCATGATTTAAATTAGATTCTGCTATCGCTGCTTGGACTGCCCCCCTCAAACCCAGGCTTGAAGATCTAGTTTCTAACTCCTTTTGGTTTCCCCACTCTTCAAGAGGGTATATAAATAAGTTAGTCTTCATACCTTGAAGACGGCGATTAGCGAAATCAGAATAGGATAAAAAGGGCCCTCTTAGTTTAATTTGTTCAACTAGTTTATGAGACAATATATTAATTTCTAGATCGCTTAATTTACGCAATGTATTCCAAGAATTACTTGTTGCACTTTTATGCTCCAAAAATCGTGGAACAGGGGTTACTTCTGGTTCAACCACAACACCTTGCATTGCTTGGCCTCTCAGAGATGATATGTGACTAGCCCAAGCATCTACGGATGTTGAATTAACATTAAATTGACCGTTAACCAGGAGATCCCCAGCTAAAGTTTGGTAACGAAAATCTGAATCTGTACCAGATGCAGCAAGCTCTTCATTTTTATCAGCATAACTTGTGATCCTTGGCTCGCCATCTCTAAAGAAAGGGATAAGCCGAGGGTTTCGATATGGTAAATACCGTTTGCCCGGCTCAAACAAACTAGAATCTTTTTCATCCCACTCTGGATCATTTCCTAAACCAGACATAAAATAACCGTCCAGCAAGGCAAAATTGAGGTAAAAACTATGATCTAGTGTTACATTTTGATGATCTTTTCCAACATGAGTGTCTCGGATCGGATCATCATAAGAAACAATTTTATTTAACCATGGAAAATAGTTGTATTCTGCACCATCACTAAGCCAAGTTTTGGCAATATCTATGTTTTCCAGAATATTCATAGAGCCAAACACAGGGACTTCATCAAAAGCTTTCATTTTACCCCATGTTTGATAGCGAGGAACCAAAGTAGATGCATAAGAATTTCCTAAAGAATACGATGGCCCGTGAGAATAGTTATTTAAATTCGCGTGGCGAAATTGTAATATCGAGAGCAACGGAGATTTTGGTAATTCAAACATGATCGCATTTTTTTCTGCTTTCATTGGACTTAATTCATCATAATCATGAAAAAAACCAACGTAAGTATCAAATGCCTTAACCCTTGGCATTACCCCTAGGTCAGGATTAACATATTCAGCCGTCGGCGAAAGAGGATTTAAATCTGGGTCATAAAAATTTGGATATTTTTGAATACGGCGATTTTTTTCAGCAAAGAAAAAATTATCCTGTCCTTGGTTATGAAGCTTAGGGGTGTAAAATGAACTATGTGAATCAAATCGGCTGATAACATCCCAATTGCTTCCATACCCATCCTGGTTACTGCTAACAAGAGCTCGTATATTAAATTGCTCAAAAACAACACTTTCTGCTTTTGCAGGAAACTTAAACCGTAAAATAAAACCATAACCTGGTAAGGTTTTACCATTTGGAACTTCCAAGGCCTCTGAACTTTCATAGTAATAATTTTGCGTCGGAGTGGTCAGATTAAAATGTTTATTTATTTTGCCTATAATTTTCCTATTTTCATAACTAACATTTTTAGGGTTTTCTGAATAAATTGTAATACCCTTAGGTTGCTCTAACATGCTACTTTGGAATTTCAATCCAGAAGAATTAAAGGTCTCGGTTGAATTTGGGTGAACCCCATTGATATCACCAAATGTGTCCTGTGTTGCGACAGGGTCAGAAGTAGGAGTAATAGAATTTCCAGACAAGAGCAGGGCAGGAGTATCTTCTACTCCTGAAATAAGCTTAGTAAGCTCAACTTCAAGGAATTTGGTTTCTCCGGATACAGGGAGAGGAGAATGCTGAATAGTTTGCTTACTACCAACGGTAAAGTGAGCTTTTTCGCCTGCTTCTAGTTGCAAATTAGGGATTCGTAAAAGTAAATGTCTATTCCCAAAGGATGATGAGTTATCTGAATTACTTGAATGCAAAAAAGTAACATTTATCTTTTTCCCCAATTTATTGCCTACAAAACTCCCGTAGGTGGGTAAACCTTCTGCCCATTCCACTTCTTTATTGAAGGGGGGGGAGTTAAAAAAAGTGTAAAAGCGTCTTAAATAAGGAGGAAGTAAACTTGGCCCTCTACCATTTGGGTCAATCACAATACGGGGGAAAGTTTTTTCACCAGGGTCTTGTATTCCATTTCCATTTTTATCATCGAAGGTTTTTGATGTTGGTATCAGAACACCGGAGGATGGATCTTCATCTAAAGGATCAATGGTAGGATGTTTTAATCTAAACAAATCAATATCAACAACACTCATGAACCACTTTCTGTAATAATCAAAATGCTTTGCGTTAAGTGCTGAGAATTGAACCGTAAAAGGAATTTCGATGAACAAATTCTTGCTGCTTATAGGAACATCATAGGGATTCCAAAACGCAACCGACGGGTAAATAGCTAAACCTATTTGGTTTTGATCAAAAATTGGGTGCTGAGAATATTTAACTTCAACGAGTACAGGCTGTATCGGGTGATTTTTAGGCTCTGGCCTTGTTTCTAAACCCTTAAAATAATTGAAATACTTTCTGAGCTCTGAGCTTTTTGTTATCGATGGACTGTTGCCAGGGCTGTTGGGTTTTACCCCGTAAGGCAGCAGGTGATTAAACAAAACATTATTATCACCCACAACTCGAGGAAAGTCAGTGGGGTGAATATCACCATAATTAGATGCCAAATACAAATTATGGAATGCACCTAGCGTTGACCACCTTGGTCCTGCTAGTAGAGCGTGCTCTTCAAGCATGAGTTGATTACTGCTACTTGTACGCCAATCATTTAACAAAGCATTGATCTGTAAGGGCACACTTTTTTGGTAGTAAATTCGCTGTTTGTACACGTAATTGCTAAAATCATCGGCCCATACATCAGAAATATCTGCTAGGTTCCCCCAATCATCTTCATTGGCAAAGGCACTGCTTAAATCTCTCTTAAGACCTCCTGTCCTCACATCACTGAGTACACCGAAAGAGTCAGTAGTGAGGAAGTGGTAATAAGGGCTTACTTTTGTGCTCTCTGCCACTTCATTGGCTAACATACCTAAAGAAAAGATATTGCTCCGCTGAGCATCGGTAAATTCGCTGTCCCATTCCAAGCCAAATCCACTTTTCAAACCAGTAGAGCTTCCACTACCCTCATTAGCAAATGCCAGGTTTGGCTCAGTTGCCACACTAAGATTGTCTTTTTTTTGCTGAAGGTCCGTACTTTTTTTGCTTGGATTAAAAATAGTCATATTGGTTTTGACTCCTTCATCTCCAACCCAATAAGCATAGGCTCCGTACTTGCTTTCCTTATTATCTTTTTGATTATTTTGTATGCGAGTCTTTCTCACTTTTATTGGTTCTGCACCAAGAAAATTTTCCCAATTTTCTGGATTCTTTGGATCATAACCATCCTTCAATAACGGTGCCTTGAGGATCCACTCCACATCGTCAGATACTTCCGGATCGGGCAGGTTATAAAGTGGATGATTATATCCAGGAAGATTATCGCTCAAATCCCGAAGAACGGGAGAATTGGTTGAGTTTAGAAGGCTATACTCGTAATCTTCCCAAGGATTCTCTGCCGATCCGTAGACCCCACCTTTAATAAATCCCCGGCCATTATCAGGCTGGTTTGTATCCCAAATATTTCCATCCGGTATTTCAACAAATTCTGCAAGTTGATTGAGGCTATTTCCAAAATACATTTTTTTACTAAACCCTTCATTACCACTTACTAGCCATGCAATTTCGATTGCGGGGTGAGGATCAAATTCTGCACTTGTCATTGGAACTGAATTCTTTTCCTCCGGATACTTATCTCCTGTATCCAAGTTCTCAGGCAAGGGTTTCGCCCCTAATTTATTTTGGTCAACGCCACGATCCCTGCCACGCTGCTTCCATACTCCAGTCCAATATCTTTGGCCAAATGGTAGTGGGTCAATATTGCCATTTTCATTAAGATCAACCCCTGTCGGAGTAATCTGATCCTCTTCGTAATTTTGGTCTATAAAGTTCATGCCGGACTCGATACGCTCATCTAGAAGATCAGCTGTACCCGAAATACGCATATCCGGCCCTAAATGTTTTTGGATTTCCCCAATTGCAATCTGCATACCCATTCGGGCATGGGCTTGTGCCAGAATCTTCACTTTTCTTGCCTCTACTAAACTTAGATCTGTGCTCACTAAGTTGACCAAGGAAATAACCAACAAAAAAACAAGGCTGAGTAATGCCAAAGCTAGAACTAATGCAAATCCTTGCTTCTTACAATCTCGACTGTAATTGAATCTGGACTCAAACATAGGGCTGTTAAAACTTGAGCCCTTTTACTAAGATTCGCAACTCTTTTGAGAATTTAGATTAGCGAGAAGGGATTGCGCTAATATCTTCTTCAGAAGGCCAAAACATTTCGATATCATCAATATTTGGTATCGTTCGTGGTCGAACGACCCTAAATCCGACAAATAAGGCGTCTGTATGATACCATACGCTTTTGGGAATTTGAGGGTCTTGTTGCTTCCACGATTCTTCAGAGCCCAAGCGGGCTGCACTCCGGTGGCTTTTTGACCCATCGTCCCAAGATCCTCCTTTGACTGTTCGAGAATAGAGAGAGTCAGGCAAATTAAGCGGATCAACTAAAACCTCTGCTCGTACCGTTTTGGATGGAGGAACAAATTTGTCTAGCACCCACTCCCAAACATTGCCATGCATATCATACAAGCCAAAGGGGTTGGGTGATTTTTGGCCAACTTTTTGGTACTGAAATCGACTATTCCCAAGATGCCAGGCATGATTCGATAATTCACTGGCGTCATCCCCGAAACTGTACACTGTATTTGTACCAGCCTTACAGGCATACTCCCACTCCGCTTCTGTAGGCAAACGGTAAAACTTTCCTGTTCGAGCACTCAACCACATGCAGTACATTTTAGCCGAAAGTTGAGTCATACATATGGCAGGGTATCCTCGTTTCCCCATTCCAAAACTCATGTCAGTGTAAGGGGATGTAGGCTTGGTTACAGCATCAGATAATTCATCTGCAGGCGTAGATTCGATTTTATTGTATTCTCGGTTATCTTTATCTAGGTTGATCATCCACAATTCATACTCGTCCCAAGTAACTTCATACTTTCCCATCCAAAAATCAGAAACTTTTACAGGATGGAAAATATGTTCATCTTCTCCACGTTCTGGGTCATCTGCTTGGCTTCCCATGCTAAACTCCCCGCCTTTAATGGGCATCATTTCAAAATCTAGATCTGATGTTTTGATAGATTGATGGTAAGATGAGAAATCATCTTGTATCTCTCCGCTTTTAAACCCTAGTTCTTTATATAAATCCTTAGGCAGCATACCCAAAAGAGTGAAACTCTTTTTTTGAGGAGATAAGGTAATATCTTTCGGCCAATCTGCTCCCTCCTCAATCCAGCGACGTAACATGAATAAATCTGTGGAGGATAACGGGTCATTGCCTTCTGGAGGCATAAACATTTCATCATCTTGGGGTAATGTACAGAGAACATATAAGTCACTATCCAAAGGCTTACCCGGTACAATAACATGATCGGACTCAAATGCATGCTCATAACTATCCAACCTTAAATCTCCTTTAACATTTCCGTCATAATGACAAGATACACAACTGAGTTCTAGAATAGGTTGAACATCTTCAACAAAAGAAATTTTCTTAGGAAGTCTTTTCTTTGTTTCCAGCACGATACCATCTGGCCAGGCTGCCCCATCCTCAATCCACTGCTTAAGGATTATTTTCTCCGCGTTTGTAAGGGGATAATCTTTGTCCACATTTTTTATCGGCGGCATAAATAATTCATCATCTTGAGGAAGGGTTGTCGTCCAATAAAGTGAACTATCTTCTGCATTACCTGGAATGATTAAGTCCTCACTTTCAAAAACAAATTTCTTTTCATCTAATCGGATATCACCTTTTGCATTATCCTCCCGGTGGCAACTCACACAATTGTGCTCCAAGATGGGCTGTACATCTCTCACAAAATCAATACGAGCGTTTACCGCTTGTAAGCCAAAGATAAGGAGACTAAAAAAACTTAGGATGTGTAATTTCATAAGAAGGTGTAATTCTATAATAATTAGTTCTTTATCTCAAAATTTAAAGCAAATGAAAAGGATATTCAACCTGTGACACCCCGTTTAAATATGGCTTCCTTGCACTTAAAATTAAGGATTATAATACTACTTTTGCCTTTGTTCTTACTCAGAGCAAAAGAAAACCAATACTTAACATTTTCTGAAAAGTGTATGGGGACAGAATTTAAAATTATTATAGATGATGCAAATGAATCCCTTTGTAAATTAGCTACTAATCAAGCTTTCGAAGAAGCTCACCGGTTAGATCTTATGTTTAGTGACTACCTTTCCAATAGTGAGGCTTCAACTTTGTCAGCTTCCTCTTATACCAATCAAGGTAATCAGTTTCAGGAGGTATCTTCTGAATTTTTTAAAATCCTTAAATTTTGCCAGAGCCTTTCCGTAAAAACCAATGGTAAATTTGATATCAGTGTTGGACCAGCCTCTCGTCTTTGGAGAATTGCTCGATTCAGGAAAACGATGCCCAAGGCTTCCAAAATAGCAAATGCACTTTCAAGAATTGGTTATAACAAAATAATCCTGCATCCGGTTGAGTCAAAGGTGTGCCTGAACCAAGAAGGTATGCTGCTTGACTTTGGAAGTATCGCCAAAGGGTATGCAGGGGATCAAATGCTATTGATCTTAAAAAAACATGGATTAATTCATAGCCTGATTGATACCGGTGGGGATTTAGTTATTGGGCAAGCCCCAAGAGGTAAAACAGGATGGAGGGTGGAAATTGGAGGTGATAAACACCCAGAACTTCCAACCTTAAACTTATCAAATTGTGCCGTTGCCACCTCTGGCGATATCGAACAATTTGTCACCATCCATGGCAAAATTTATTCTCATATAATCGATCCTAGTAGTGGAATTGGAATTAACGAAAGAAAGCAAGTCACCGTCATTGGAGAAAGTGGAATGGTCGCCGACTCCATGGCCTCGGCTGCTTTAATCTGCGGACCGAATTATTCTGAAAAGATTTTGGCCCAATATGAAATTGAATCAGCTTTTTTTATTACTCAACAAAATGGATTTAAAAAACTAGACCAGTACAAATGCAAGCGATAAGCTTTAAACTTGTAACACTAGTAAAAATGATACATAAACAGACCTTACCCATTTACTAGATATGTCAAGAATTTGTGCAATTACTGGAAAACGTCCTGTTACAGGCGGAAAAATTATTCATAAAGGTGTCAGCAAGAAAGCTGGTGGAATCGGCTTACAGTTGGTCAAAAACAACAAACGTAAGTTCCGCCCGAATCTGCAGCGAATCCGGATAAAGCTCCCATCTGGCCAAGTCAAACGCATGTGGGTTGCAGTCAAGGCTATCAAAGCCGGTAAAATCCTCAAAGCCTAACACAACTTTAGCTGCACTCCTCAGCTAGTGCTTTATATATAAGTGGAGGAAATTCATTATCTTAATCGTGCCACCGGCAAGGTTGAAAAAGAAGATATTTATGGAGAAAGTTGGCTTCGTTTCACCTACGAAAAACCCCTTGGAAAATTTTTTTTATGGTTACTCGTTAAACGCAAGATGTTTTCAGCTTGGTATGGATATCGGGCGAGTAGTGCCAGTAGTAAAGCTAGAATTCAGCCGTTTATAGAAAAGTTCAAAGTAAACAAAAAAGAATTTCTTGATTTTCCTGAGGACTACAAGACTTTCAATCAATTCTTTTATCGAAAATTAAAACCAGACGCTCGGCCCATTGATGATCGCAAAAATTCCATCGTTTTTCCTGCGGACGGCCGACATTTAGGATTTCAGGATATTTCTAAAGTTGATGGAATTTATGTTAAAGGTCAGACCTTTAATTTGAACAGCTTTCTTCAATCTTCCCAATTAGCAAAGGTTTTTCAGGGTGGAAGTTTGGTGATCAGCAGGTTATGCCCAGTTGATTATCATAGGTTTCATTTTCCCGCTACAGGCGAATACAAAAATACTCGTTTAATTAATGGTTCCTTACACTCGGTTAGTCCAATTGCCCTAAAGCAAAATATTTCTTTTTTTTGGCAAAATAAAAGGTATCTTTCTATTCTCGCAAGTAAATCTCTTGGTCAAGTGGCTCAAGTTGCAGTAGGAGCCACATGCGTAGGCTCTGCAACTTTCACTAGTCATGACTACAAAGATGTTAACAAAGGAGATGAGTGGGGTTATTTTTCTTTTGGAGGATCTTGCATAATTACCCTTTTCGAACGAGATAAAGTTTCTCTTTCCCAAGACCTCTTAGATGCGTCCCAAAACGGGTTAGAGTTGTACGCTAAAATGGGGGAAATAATGGGAACTGATAAAAAATTCGTTTGATTGAAACCTATTATTATTTACAACCTTATAATAATATGGGTTTCCTCAATCGGATCAAACATAGGAATTCGCATTCAGGATTCACTATCCTAGAGCTCCTTGTCGCCGTCTCGGTCACAGCTTTACTAGCTGCTATGCTGTTAAACATCACTTCGCAAGTTGTGTCTACTCAAACCAAGGCATCAGGAGATTTAGAAACGAACCAAGTTGCACAATTTATACTAGATAGAATCCAGGAAGATTTACAGTGTGCAATTTCAAGAAATGATGGAAATGTGTGGATGGCAGCAAAAATACTTACGGATGAGCTCAATAGTGGTTCTTGGGTAAGTTCAAAATCAGTAAACAAACCAAAGGAAGAATCCAAACGGGTGTTTATCGATGATTGGCCTGACAACGCATGGCCGAGTGACCAAAAAGGTAAAAAGGATAAAGAACTTGCGGAAGCAAACCAGCAAGGTTCACTTGTTGACTCCAGATTTGGAGTTGGCGGCACTTGGTTAAGGTTTTTCACGCAGGCACCAGAGTTAGACACTGCTATCCGAAATAGTGGAGAAGTTCGGGCCATTTCCTACCAGATTGTTAGATACGGGTTAACAGGTGCAGATACTTCTCGACCTCGATATCAATTATTTAGATCAGATGTAAGTGCAGAAAATACTTTTGATGCTGGGTTTAGTCTGCATCCAGTAGATGGTAATTATAATTCCAATAATTCCAATAAACTGCGAGGGGCTAGTATTATCAAAAACCCGATATCGCAAGAGACTCAAGGGGAATCCCCAACAAGTTTTTCTCTTGCATCGAACATTATTGATTTTGGTCTTCGAACTTACATTTATCGAAAAAATAGTGACGGTGCTAGTTTTCTAAAGCAATTATTTCCGATCACTGAAAAAATGAACCATGAAGAAGAGTTTCTTGCAAGTACACATCAACCTTATCGTTCGAGTCCAAGCGATGCTTCGCTCAATGCCTTCCCCGAGGTTGTTGATATTATGATTCGTGTGTTAACCAGTGAAGGGGAGTCTGCTGTAAGCGCACTCGAAGAAGGGCTCACTCCTATACCTGAAGGGTATGAAGAAGGAGAATACTGGTGGCAATTAGTTGAAAGAAACTCAGATGTTTACACCAGAAGGATCAAAATCTTCTCAAGCTCTATTTAGATGAAGGTTTAAGCGAACCCTTTTTGCTTTCTATATTTTAAAGGTGTGACTTTCATCTGACGCCTAAAGTGTTGCGTAAAAGAACTCTGATCGTAAAAGCCATTGTCTTCTGCAATTTGAGAAAGCTTTTTCTTTGTGGTTAAAAGATCATCACATGCTGCCTCAATACGAGTTCTCGTAATAAATTGCATAGGGGCCACTCCAAAAAGTTCAATAAATCCACGATGCAGTTTTCTGTGATTTAATCCGGATACCTCTACAAGATTTGCAATTTCTAGGTTGGTCCGGAAGTTTCCACGAATATAGCTTACTGCTCGACCAATTTCATCATCGCGCTCCCACTTTAAGTCTTGGTTATGCACAGGATTTTCTTCACCATATGGACGAACTGTACCAATAACTCCAACGACATTACCATCACTGTTTAAAAGCGGATATTTATTGGTGAGGTACCAATCGGGGAGTCCTTGGCTGTTAAAGACAAGCTCCAAGATGTTAAGCATCGGTTGCCTTGTATCAATAACTGTTCTGTCATCTTTACGAAAATGCTCAGCAAGGCGGGGAGGGAAAAGATCAAAGTCAGTTTTACCGTAAAGTTCATCGTTTGTAGCAACTCCAAGACGAGGAAGGAAACGTTTGTTTATGTGTAACAGACGATGGTTCGTATCTTTTATAAAAAATGAAACACCTGGTATATTTTCGAAGATCTGACAAATCTGCATAGGGTCGCAATCTTGCTCGCTAAACCATTTATTTATTTTGGGGCACAAAGATGAATTCATTTTATCACAATAGTGACAACCCCTGCTCAATACAATGAAAATTTGATTTGGTAATATTGTTATTTTTTACTAAAACGTGATAATTATACAAGATTTTTTTTCTATCCCCGTATCGCTTTAACTACTAATAATGAAAAGCTTGCAATATTTTAGCTATATAAAAATATTAAGTTTTAAAAATATAATTAAGATTAAAATCTTAAAAAAAGAGAAACTCTTTTTTTTAACATTTCACAACGCCTCACAACAGTCAGGTTTACAAATTTCCGACGCCGTACAAAATAAGACAACTACTCTAAGTCGAGCTTTATTAATTTGGGGCGAATTACGAAATTACAGTATCCTTGATTGGGATTTCGTTCGTAATAATTTTGATGGTATTCTTCTGCTTCGTAAAAAACTGGTGCTCGCACAATTTCAGTTACCACTGGTGAAGGTAATGCGGAGTTTAGTTCATTTTTCCACTGCTCAGCAGTGACCTTTTGTTCTTTTGTAAGATACATCACAGTTGAACGATATTGTGTACCAACATCAGCACCTTGACGATTTAAGGTTGTTGGATCATGGCATTTTCCAAAAATTTCTAAAATCTTTTTAAAACCAATAACTTGTGGATTATATTGTATTTTTATCACTTCAGCATGGCCAGATTTTCCGGTGCAAATCTCTTTGTAAGTTGGGTTTTTGGAATCTCCGCCTGCGTACCCAGAAATGACACTGATCACACCCTTTATCTTTTCAAATACAGCCTCGGTGCACCAAAAGCATCCACCTCCTAAGATAGCAAACTCTGAATGGATATCCGCGTCATTCTTATCCGACGCTTTTGAACTTTCTACTTTGGAATACATAGGAGACAGTAAAATTAAAAAAGAGAAAATTACAAAAAGCTGTGACTTCATGTTTATACCATATTTCCAGTTAACCATTCATGTCCGCGACCTAAAAGAAGCTTATCTGCAGAAAGTGGGCCCCAAGTACCAGAGGCATAATTTTCCAATCCCTTTTTTCCTTGGTCTTGCCAATAATCCAAGACAGGAGATAAGAGACCCCATGAAGTTTCTGCCTCATCTCCACGAATGAAAAGGGTGCCATCCCCGTTAAGAGCATCCAAGATAAGCCTTTCATAAGCTTCAGGAGTATTAGAACCAAAAGTAGTTTCATAGCCAAAGGCTAACTCTATTGGTTGCAATTTGGTTTCCAGTCCGGGTGTCTTAGAATTAAGGTATAGGGTTATGCCTTCGTTAGGTTGGATTCGAATAACTAACAAATTTGGGCTAACCGCATATTTTGAGTCTTTACCAAAAAGAATTTCAGGGGGTCTTTTAAATTGTACTACAATTTCACTCGCTTTCTTGGCTAACCGTTTTCCTGACCTTAAATAAAAGGGCACTCCCTTCCATCGCCAATTTTCAATATGAAGACATAAAGAAGCATAGGTCTCTGTGATTGAGTGTTCGGGTATTCCCATTTCCTGTAAATAGCCTATTGCCTTTTCTCCATCTACTAGCCCTTGAGAATAAACACCCCGAACAACTTCTGAATTATTTCCGTTGAGAACGATTGGCTTTAGGGCCTGAAGAGCTTTCACTTTTTCATTGCGAATAGATTCAGGGTCAAGAGAGGACGGGGGTTCCATGGCTGTAAGTGCGAGAAGTTGCATGACATGATTTTGTATCATATCTCGCAACGCACCACTTCGGTCATAATAACCTCCTCGACTTCCTACTCCCAAATTTTCTGAAACTGTTATTTGAACACTAGATACATAGTTCCGATTCCAAATAGGTTCGAATATTGAATTGGCGAACCTTTGAACTAATAAGCTCTGCACTGTTTCTTTACCCAAGTAATGATCGATGCGAAAAACCTGCGTTTCTTCAAAGCGTCGATTAATAATCGCATTTAAATCATGTGCAGACGCAAGGTCGTGACCAAATGGCTTCTCAATAATTACCTTAGATTCCTCTTCTCTATTTCGATGTCTCTTCGCTAAACCACTTATACCTAGATTCTCCAAAATTGGTTTAAAAACACTAGGGGGAGTTGAGATATAAAAGAGGCATTGGACTGGCTCGTTCAGCTTCTTTTCTATAGTTTCAATCTCTCTCTTGAGAGAATGGAAATCTTCTAAATTATCATATGCCCCTGCATGGAAGCTAACTTTATCCTGCAAGGCTTCCCAAGCTTTATCTGAGATTTTTCTTCGAGAATGTTTATTTATAGAATCACTAATGTAATCTTTAAATGCATCGTTACTAATTTCTTTTCTCCCGTATCCAATAAGAAAACATGAACTAGGTAGAAGGTTGTCCATTGAAAGGTTGAAAATGGCAGGTGCGAGCTTTCTGGCTGTAAGATCACCAGATGCTCCGAATATAACTACAATCGTTGGAGGTGTTTTACCAGATACTAAAGGATTTATCGAAGAGTTTGGTTTGTGAATCATAAACACTCAAAAATGAATTCATCTCTTGAAAATGGCAATGTTTTCATGATGGAAAAGTCCAAATTCAGTAATGGAATTCTCTGGTATGTCAATTTCAACAAGATCAAACCTGTAAGACTCAAAAAATCTCTTCTCTTCTTGCAGATAGTACTTAGCTGAAGTGTAAAAAGCTTTTCTCTTCCGAGAACTCATAGAGTGCCAACCATTGACCATAGAATTACTAGAACGTGCTCGAACTTCAACAAAAACTAATTGATTTTTATCTAGGCAAACGAGGTCTAACTCCATCCTTCTATCCTGCCTGCTTCTCCAATTTCGATTGAGACATATATAATCTTTTTTACGCAAATATCGTTCGGCTAGCCACTCACCATATTCACCTCTCAATTTTCTATGTTTTGGTATCTTTTTTTTAAAGTAATAAAGAAACCAAAAATATAAAAACCTCAGATTGCACCTTGAAATGTTATCTCCATTCATGCTTAGGATAACGGCCTGCTAGTTCTTTTTTGATTGCCACATAAGAACTTTCCCAAAAATCAATAATGTTACTCGTTCGCTGTATATGCCTGCCATTCGGAGCAAGAATTTCAACAATAATTGGTAAATTTCCACTTAACAAATGGGGATGTTCATCAACATCGTAAAGTTCTTGAAGCTTAATTTTCATGGTTACCGTGGTACCCGAATAATGTAAGGCAACACTCCTAGATTTATTACCCATTAAAATGTGAGTGGGTGCATGATAATTCATTAACTGTATAGTCTCATTACTCAAATATTCACTAAAGGCGGGGAGCACATCAGCATTTTTTATTTCTTTCCAACTCTTCTTACCAAGACAAATCTGTTCTAAGATCATCTGCATATCGACGGAATCCAATGATTTTAAACCTAAATCAGAATAAGTAACCTCCAGAAAATTAAGTCTCTCTAATAATTGATCCACTTTCCCCGTCCAATTTTTTAAAGACAGGTCACCCTTCAAGATAGACTGAACATAAGCTTGGGCTATATCCTCTTCGTTGGGGTCATATTCTCGCTTCAGATTTAATTTGTGAACTCCAAATGGAATGAAACTTTCTACCAAAACTTTCCTTGTATCAGGATCAAGATAAGATTTTCTTGTAATTTTTGCTCCTAAAGGTAAAGCATCCACAATCCATTCTTCTTTAATTTCCGACAGCAGATCCATTTGCGTCTGCACTCTTCCTTTGAAAAATTTTTCAGTAACAATCAAAGGAAATGCCCACTCAATATCTCCTACGATTGAATGAGGAGAGGCAAAAAAATGACTTCCTTTTGCATTCTCGTATAATTTTCTACCCTGACTTTTACAGCGTACTACATTATCGGGAAAAAGGTGCAGTAAAATCTTTGCAATTTCTTCATGATGAGGGTGTTGAGGATTAAAAGGTTGATTGTAATAAGAGCAATATTGGCGAGCGACCCTTTCACACTCATGCAATCTTTTGAGATTAATGCCATGAGTGCGCCCAAAATCTATTGAGATATTATTATTTCTCGTAAAAAAATAAGATTCTAATAAAAGTCCTAAATCTGAAGTACAATCTGGGTTCGCATCTTTTTGAGATTTGATAAACTCATCTGAAAAAGGGCTTCTTGACTCAGCAATCGAAAGAATAATGGCTAATTCAGAAAGACAATTGATTGACGCTGCATGATCTAAAGCAAGGCTCAGGCGAGGTTGTAGCGGAACTTGTGCAATCGCAAGTCCTTTGGTTGTGATCCTACCACTTGGATCGAGTAGTGAGAGATCAACAAGTTGATCTCTCGCTTTCCTCCAAGGAGCACAAGAGGGCGGATCATACCAATCTAGATCTTCAGGCATTAAACCTCTTGATAGTAAGCCTAAACATAATTCTGATAAATCTAAGCGTTTAATTTCTGGCTCCTGATATTCTTTTCTGTCTCTGTGCTCTGCTTCACCCCAAAGCCGGATACAAACACCAGGAGATAACCTTCCCGCCCTCCCGCTTCGTTGATTAGCAGAGCTTTGACTAATCTTTTGGGGCAAAAGGCTATTAATATTTCGTAAAGAATCATATTGCATGACTTTGGATATTCCTGAGTCAATCACTATGCGGACTCCGGGAATGGTTAAAGAAGTTTCAGCAATATTGGTTGCCACAATAATTTTTCTAGCTGTGGTTTGCTCAAAAACTCTATCCTGCTGATCTTTAGGCATATCGCCAAAAAGTCCAAGTACTAGGCATCCATTCGACCATTTCTGAAGCTGAATTTCACGAATCACTTTTCTTATGTTTGCGACACCATCAACAAAAATAAGAAGGTCCCCCGGATGTGCCGACATCCCTTTTTTTGCTTCCCTTTCAATTTGTTTCCAAATCACTAAGTTCTCCACATTATTGCTGTATTTTATATCCACTGGAAAAGTCCGTCCAGAAATCGACAATTTTACGCAGTCAGATAAAAATTCTGCCGCTTTATCAAGATCAATTGTGGCAGATGTTATAAGTAACTTAAGATTTGGTCGGACTCCTTCCTGAACTTTTTTAAGAAGAGCGAGACTAGCATCCATTTTTAGTGTTCTCTCATGAAACTCATCAAAAATCACAAGACTAACGCGTGATAGGGTAGGGTCTGACTCTAGCAATCGAAACAAGATTCCATCGGTAACATAAATAATCTTGGTATACCCATTACTTTTATTGTCGAAGCGGATCTGATATCCCACTGACTCTCCAACTTCTGAATTAAGGATACCAGACAATGTTCTCGCTAAAGATACGGCTGCAATCCTCCTTGGTTGCACAATAAGGACTTGGCCGTCCAATAATTTTGAATGTAAAAGCGACCAAGGTAAACCTAGTGACTTGCCAGAACCTGTAGGGGCTTGTAGTACAAAATTATTAGTTTGGCTCCAATTTTTTTCAAATTTGGAAAACTCTTTGACAACAGGTAATTCTTGTACGCTAAGCACCATATTTATCTATCTAAATCTCAAAGGTTCAGTTTTCTTTAATAAGAATTCTTCATTTTACTTTTTCGCAAGGAACCATGGTAAATAAAAAAATATGTTATGTAATAAATGATAAAAAGTAGTGGATCGCCTAAAATGTTAGTAGGATTTATTACATAAAATTATTTTTCACTCATTCTCATCACATCATTTCCAATCTACTTTATCAACCCATTACCTGAAAACATAAGGTTCAAGCAAAACAAAGAGAATCACATTGTGCGCTGTAGCTCTTATACAACAAATAAAGTAGGACGGTTTGGATCTCTCAGAGTTTAAATAGAGCACTATATTCCGAGAGCATTCTTGCCGCCACCTTGTCTCCTTTTTGGGAGGCAAGCGACAACCATTGTTTTGCTGAAGGTGGATTTTTCGGAGTCCCCTTGCCCGTTAACTTCATTAACCCGATAAATCGACACGCTTCTGGATTCCCGCCTTTAGCGATAGGTAGAAAAAGCTGGTATGCTTTTTCATAATCTCTTGGATAGCCCACCCCAGTGTAGTATTTCCGGGCTTGCTGAAGAACCTTTTCGTCATCTAACGCAGAAACATTATCCAGTGGTATAATCTTGGAGGTAGTTCGTTTTACTTGATTACCTGATCCATTCCTTTTTCGTAAATAATTCGCAGCTAATTTATGACCTTGAGATGAAGCCGCTTCTAACAGAGAGAGACCTCTGTTTGTATTTCTTTTTATTCCACCACCCTCGACCAGCATGGTGCCTAATGTGTACTGAGCTTCCGAAAAATTTTGCCGCACAGCTACCTCTAGCCATTGTGAAGCTTTTAGCTCATCTTTGGGCACTCCATCTCCGTTGTAATAAGCCATTCCCAAGTTAAAACGAGCAGTTAACGATTTCTGGGTTACAGCATCGGACAGCATCGATATTCCTTTGCGATAATCTTTTTCTAAAAGACCGGGCAATCCTTTCAGGTATAAAGTGCCAATCGTAGCTTGGGCTGGAGGGTAACCCATCTCCGCAGATCCTTTGAAAAACTCGATCGCTCTTTTGACATTAGTCGGAATAACTTGAAAATCGATCTCACCCATGCAGTACATTGCCACTGCGTCACCGTCAGATGCTTTTCGCTGCAAAAGTAGAGCGGCATCTTGGTAAAGTTGAGTAGCTTCCTCAAAATCCCCCTTTAAGATAGCAAGGTTGGCTAAATTGTAAGCACCAAACGGATGTCCTTTCGCCCACGCCACACGGGACCAATCACCTGCTAGCTTTAGATTAACCGCACAACCAGCCTCACCAGACCGTAAGTATATTCCAAGTAAACCTTGATGATACGGATCACCGTTCTGAGCTTTTTTCACAATATCACTGTAAGAAAGATTTGGGCTCCATACAGATTGCACAGTTTTTTGAGCAAAAAGAAATGAAC
This sequence comes from Opitutales bacterium, assembly GCA_029254745.1. Classification (GTDB taxonomy): domain Bacteria; phylum Verrucomicrobiota; class Verrucomicrobiia; order Opitutales; family Seribacteraceae; genus Seribacter. Next base: position 30,496 of record JAQWWZ010000025.1, read on the forward strand.
TCAGACAGATTAAAAACAAAAAGATGAGGTTTTTGGTGAACATTACACTAATCTAAGATGTTGCTCGATTGCTTCCAAGCTTGAAAAAGCTGCCTACTTTATGGTTTTATATTGTTACTTTGAGATTTCTCCATCCAACCCATACCATTTGGATCTTACTGACCTTCTTTGCGATTGCGAAAATAAGTGCTACACCAAGTGGATATTCTCTTGCCGAACGCAACCTCGCCAAAGTCATTCAAGAACAGTTTGCATTTTTTGAATACGCTAAAGAAAGTCATAGCGATCAAGAAGCCGAACTCACCAGAAAAGCACAAAGCGTGGTTTCTGCTTACGAAGTTCACCTCGCAGAAAACCCAGATGATGTAAATGGACTCATTTTATTTGGAAAGTTCTTGAAAAAAGTTGGCCAAAATAAACAAGCAGTCGATTACTTTCTGAAAGCTGACCTCTTAGAACCTAAGTTGGCCGTTATTAAGCAACAAATTGCCAATTATCTTGTTGAAAGTGGTAAAGCAGTTGATGCGTTCCCCTTTTTTCTTATGGCAGCCCAACTCAGCCCGAAGGTAGCCGATTATCATTTTGAGCTTGGTACTTTTATCTATTTATTTTCTACCGAATTGACCCAAGAAAAAATATTAACCCCACAAGCATCATCTACCTTGATGCTTGAGTCTTTTAAAACTGCAACGATCTTGTCCCCAAAAAAATTGGAATATGCTCTCCGGTATGCCCAATGTTTTTTCGATTGTCCAAATTATGAGAAACAAGAGGCTTTAAGCCAATGGGATTTGATATTGGCCGACTTCTCGAATTTATCCATAGCAGAGACGGATTACATCAAGTTATGTAAAGCTCGAATTCTCATTGAGTTGAAACGAAAAAGAGAAGCGAAGAAACTAATTCAGAGTGTATCATCCAAGACCCTGACAAAATCAAAGCTCTCTCTTCTTAAAAAAGCGTCTGATACCAAGGGTAGGGTACTACCGTTAAAATCTTCGAAAAAATCCAACAAAGAAGCTATTAAGACAGGTTTTATTTTCCCGACGGACAAGCATCTACAAAGGATGCAATCAGTCTCATCTCGGTTGAACGAAGAAAAACTTCTGTCTGAATTAACCTTGGATGTACTGAAAGCAAGATTAGACGGGGCGGGATCAGTAAAGCTAGAATTTTTAAGTAAAATTCCTTCTTACCCTTCTAAATAGTAAGCTCTCTTTGAATGACATGGAGTGATTCATTATTTTCTCAGGATGTAATTGTCGAAAAATTTCTCTTATTTTTCATTCTCGTGACTAGTATATGTATCCATGAATGGGCACACGCCTTTTGTGCGGATAAACTCGGTGATCCTCTTCCAAGGAGGGAAGGAAGAGTCACCTTAAACCCATTGGTTCATATCGATTTGCTTGGAACAATTATCATTCCTTTGGCCATGATTTTCTTGAGTCCAGGCTTTGCTATATTAGGTTGGGGAAAACCTGTTTGTGTATCTTTACCCAATCATGAAACTCGTTCAAGGGACGATATATTGATAACTTTAGCAGGTCCTTTTTCTAATCTCTGCCTAGCCTTTTTTGGAGTTTTAGGCATTGGACTGCTCGCACAAATTCTATACCTAAATGATTCCTTACTCCACCTAGTTGCAATCATTGTAAATTTGAATTGCCTACTTTTCCTTTTTAACCTCATCCCCATCCCTCCCCTTGATGGTTCTCATATACTCAAACGAGCTATTGGAATGAGTGATATTACATTCATTAAATTTTCGCGTTTTGGATTCTTCTTGTTATTGATAGTAATAAATATTGAATATTTTACTATTTTTTTTAACCAGACTCTCACATTACTCACATCCCCCTTTTTCGACTTCTTTGCCCTCCTAATAAGATAAAAATATGCGTAGAATTGGAATATTTGAATTAGAAAAAGAAGCACTTCGCTTCTGGAATTACCTCAAAGAAAAAGGAGTAGATTCTTCCCTGGAAGAAGAGTCCAGAAAAGAATGGTCCATTTGGGTTGCAGAAGAAGATCAAGTCGATCCAGCACAAACTGATCTTGAGATTTTTCGCACAAATCCAATGAACCCACAGTTCGATGTAACAAATCCACGCCCCATTCCCAAGGAGGGTGATCGTACTGAAAAGCCTTCAAAACCAACTGGTTTCAAGCAATTTAACTTGAGTAAAAAATGGAGAAATCAAGATCGAAAATTAGGGGTATTTACTCTCGTATTGATCATAATTTCTGTAGTGGCTTTTCTCATTTCTGGCATGGGGCAAAACGCTGTAATCAAAAATTTATTATCAATCAACTCGAGCATCTTAAATGGACAAATATGGAGACTCATTACTCCAATATTTTTACATTTCACGATCTTCCATATTTTTTTTAATATGTGGTGGCTTTTTGATTTAGGTAACCAAATTGAAAACAAGAAAGGATCCAAATTTTTTATAACCCTTGTAGTTATATTGGCTAGCTGCTCCAACCTATGCCAGTATTTTTATGCAGGGTCTTCTTTTGGAGGAATGTCTGGAGTGGTTTATGGCTTATTCGGATATGTTTGGATTAAGTGTAGGCTCGACCCTGCTGACGGTTTTCAGCTTGATTCTACAATCGCAATCATCATGTTCGGTTTTTTCTTTCTTTGCTTCTTCGGAATATTCGGAAACATTGCAAACCTAGCTCATGCAGGTGGTCTCGTTGTTGGTCTGGTCTGGGGCTACGCTTCTGCCTTTAAATGGAATCGAGGATAAAAAAATCCCTCACTTGTAAAACTGTTACTTTTTTATAAGTTCGTAGATCGCTAAGCCGGCACGAAAGTTTGGAAGTATCTTGCATGTTTTTACCCAATCTCCACGGTGAAAAACTTTTCTGCCTACCGTGAAGGTAAGTTCTTGGCGGTTAGCTTCTTTACAAAACAACTCAAAGTCTCGAACGGAAAAATAATTGCGCAAATCACTTGCCTCCCAATTATTAGGATGAACGTCGTTTTTTATGCGAACCCCTGATCTGAGAAAATGATAGCGGTTTTTCCAGTATGCATAGTTAACAAAGCTGACTGCTACTCGCTTGCCTACGCGTAATGCCTCCATAATGACTTGCCCAGGTTGATCCAACTCCTCAACCATACGAGAAAAAATTACCCAGTCGAAAGAATTATCTTTTAGGTCTGAAAGTACTTTTCGAATATCATCTTGATAAACATTGACTCCTCGAGCCACACAAGCGGTCGCTTTGTTGAGGTCGAAATCAACACCAAGACCAAATACATTTTTATTATTTCTTAGATACTCGAGTAAATGTCCTTTCCCACATCCCAAATCTAATACTTTTTCGGAAGGCTTTACCCATTCATCAATTACTTTAAAATCAGCTTCTTTTTTTACATCATATCGTGTAGGAGATTTTCCAGTCCTATCTTCAGATTGATATTTTTGTTCATTTTCATCCATACCTATCATAAATGCACGGACAGTTCTCAGAAATTCATGTGAATTAATGAGAAATGAATCATGACCATGCATATGGTCGAGTTCGAGGTATGAAGCCACTTTGCCTAAGCGATGTAAAGCAGTGACAATGGTCTTATTTTGCTCGGGCGTGTAAAGCCAGTCACTAGTAAAAGCAATCACCAGCACTCTGGATTTTACATTTTGAAATGTTTTTTCAAGCCCATCTTTACCAACCAAATCAAAACGATCAAGTGCTTTGGTTAGTTTGAGATAAGTATTAGCATCGAATCGATCGACAAATTTTCGGCCTTGATGGTCTAAATAACTTTCAACTTTAAACTCAAATGCATTACTAGAATCTAATTGTTGGTCTCTGCCAAACTTTTCCTCCATTCCTTCATCCGAAAGATATGTGATATGAGCCATCATTCGAGCAACCGCTAAGCCAATATTTGGCCCAGCATCTTTAGAATATTTTCCATTTTGCCAATGAGGGTCCCCCAGAATAGACCTTCTTCCAACTTCATTAAAAGCGATGGTTTGAGCACTATGTCGAGGAGTCGCAGCAATGACCAATGATTTCTTTACATAGTCTGGGTAGTCTACAATCCACTGTAGAGCCTGCATTCCTCCCATACTTCCACCAATAACAACTTCAATGCCTTGTACTTCTAATGACTCTAGAAGCAGTTTTTGGGCAAAAATCATATCGGCAATCGTAAAATCGGGAAAAGTCATGCCGTAAGCTTTTTCAGGAAATTGAGGTTTTGGGGTAGCCGGTCCAGTTGATCCGGAACAAGCTCCTAAGCAATTGGAGCATACGACAAAAAAGAGGTCTGTATCAATAGGCTTTCCTGGCCCGATTAAATGATGCCACCAGCCAGGCTTTTTACTTGTTTCAGCATGGTATCCTGCAGCATGATGATCACCAGTTAGGGCGTGGCAAATGAGCACACAATTTGTGCCATCATCACTGAGTTCCCCATAAGTTTCGTAGACTAATTCTAGTTCTTCTAGTTCTCCATCCTGAAGAGAAAAGGGCTTTTTATAATGAAATGTTTTCTCTTGAACTAAACCGACTCCATCAAATTTTTTCTCTTCTGATTTCTTATTAACTGTCATTTAAGTTGGATTACCTTCGCGTTGATAATAGCAACCACATAAGATTATGAAATTATTTTCTGCAGCAAGGTATCTTCTATGTCATAATTGCCATACACAGATTTTACATCTTCAAGTTCTTCGAGAGCATCAATTAATTTAAATATTTTACGGGCTACATCCTCGTCTGTGATTGGAACGACATTATTGGGCAGGTAAGCTAACTCAGAAGATTCTGCTGTAATTCCGGCTTTTTCAAAGGCATCGGCAAGGCTATCGTATGTGCTGGTTTCACAAATAACCTCATAGTGTTCATTTTCTGAAATTACATCTTCAGCATCATTTTCTAGCGCAAGCTCAGTAATTGTATCTTCATCAATTTTTTCTATCGAAACGAGGAATTGCCCTTTTCGCTTAAAGTTAAACGCTAGAGCTCCTGCACCAGCTAAATTACCCCCACCTTTGGAAAATGTGCTTCGAACCTCAGAAGCTGAGCGATTTTTGTTGTCGGTAGTTACCTCCACCATCAGTCCAACCCCTCCAGGAGCGTATCCTTCGTAGAGTAATTCTTCTATGATTACGCCTCCGAGCTCACCGGTCCCTTTTTTAATCGCTCGATCAATATTATCGGCGGGCATATTTGCTTGCTTCGCCTTAGTGATCAGAGTTCTGAGACGAGGGTTAAATTCAGCATCCTTACCGCTATCTCTCGCGGCCAAAGTTATTTCTTTGCTAATTACACTAAAGATTTTACCGCGTTTGGCATCGACTGCTGCTTTGTGCCTTTTAGTTGTAGCCCATTTACTGTGTCCTGACATGGAAAAAGTTTGAAGGTTTTAAATGGTGTATGTCAAGATTGCTTGTCAGACAAATCTTTCAAGTAAGCAAAGGCTTCTTGTAGTCGATCTTTTTTTTCCATCGATCCTCGTCGCTTACTCGCACTCATTTGGGCAAGCTTAGTTTCTTCGTAGTTAAGCATCCGAATTTTATAATTTTCTTCGAGTTTTTTACGGTTAATGGTACCTTTAATTTTTAAGCCAAGCAAATTTCTATATCTTCTTTCATCATCAGAGATATCAATAGGAGCTGTAGGTGCACGACCTTCAAGGGCTTTTCTGCTATTAGAACCCACTTCTAAAGCTTGTTCGGGAATTATATGATTCGTCTTGGTAACCAAGGTTTGCAAAATTGTCATTAGGTTTTGAATCGTCCAATAGAGTACCAATGCAGAAGAAAAGAAATAAAGAAAAACTAGAAACATGAAAGGCATGAATCTCATCATTTTAGCATTAATTTGTTGGGCTTCGCTCATTTGAGGCCCCATTTGCATTGGATTCAACCTCATCTGGAACCATTGCGTCGCAACCATAAAAATTGGGAGGACATTAAGGGAAAAGCCCTGAATGGTAGAAACATTATCTTGCTCTGAAAGATCATTGGCCCAAAGAAAGTTTTGCCCATATAGCTCAGAAGCTGATCGAAGCATCCAAAACATGCCCAAAAAGATTGGTATTTGAATAAGAATTGGCCAGCATCCAGCAAAGGGATTAACTTTATGTTCCTTATAGAACTTCATCATCTCTTGATTAAGCTTCTGTGAGTTGCCTTTGTGCTTCTCGCGTAATTTTGCCATGGGTCCTTGCAGAGCCTGCATTTTTTTCTGCGAACGGGTTGCCTGTGCTGTTAAAGGCCAAAGAAGAAGCTTTACGATAATTGTAAGAGCAATGATACCAAACCCATAGCTTCCAAATAATTTGCTCAGGTAATTCAATGCCCAACTCAATGGTTCGGAAATCCACCAAAACACTCCAAATTGCATAACTTTTTTTTGTTCTCCACCAAGACTCTTCAAACCCATGTAATCCTTGGGGCCAGAATAAATATCGAAGTTGTAAGACTTTGCCCCCCCAGCCTCTAATAAGCCTACAGGGAATGACATTGCACCTTCAACCCCCATGATTTCCGTGCCATTTTGATCTACACTTCTCTGCAAAGAATTTCCGTATATTCGAACGTCTGCCATATCTCCTACCGGACGAATAAGATTAACAAAAAATTGATTATTTACGCATGCCCAGCGTGCCTGAGAAAGGTAGCGGACATCCATTTTCCCACTCGGGCCCATCTCATTGAGTTGTACAAATTCATCTGCTTCACCATCGATTCGACCACTACAAGTTGCACATGAACAACCTTCAGGGATGGAGGGTCCTGCATTGTAATAACCAACATTCAGGTACGTTGAAGCGTTATCAAATGGATTATACATCCTTGGGATCTGAAATGCAGACCCTAGGTGCAATCTTACTCGTTCAAGATTTACAGGCTGCTCACCAAGGTTAGAAAATTTAGTCTGGTGATGAAAGACATACGAATCATTTGAATCCCTCCAGTATGACCTCTCAATAAGTAAATTTTGTTTTGATTTCCACTGATAAACAATTCTTTGCGAATCTGATACAATCATATTTTTAAACGCACGCGGATCAGGGATTTTCGATGCTAATGGGTTTCCATTGGTATCCTCAAAAGAAAGACCCAAAAATGCTTTACCCTCTTGTTCTAAAGAAAATTCCTTATTCAAGCGATCATGTTGATGAAGTGTAATGTTTCGAACTCCACCCGTTTCGTTTGAAAATTGAAGACTCGAAAACTGATTGCTTAAACCGTCGAGTGTGACTTCCTTACTACTCGCAGTTGGCTCATTAAAAATCTCCACTGATTGCGGTAAAGATTCTCTGCTTTTAACAGTCTGATTCATTGCTTCGGGGGAGCTTTCCCAGGATTCACGAGTTTGGTTAGCATCGAATCCCTGCATGTCTTTGGAAACTTCTTGATACGGTTCCTGTTGAACCATCATATAAAAGGCGAGCAGTAAAAGTGCGAATCCAATGATGTAATTTCTCATATTTTTTTGGACAGTTTGTTGAGTGCGAGCATAAAACTACTCTCTAGTGTTTTGAAAGGTATGGTATGCATCGTCTTTCGGGGCAGGACAATGATTTGATAATTAGTCGGAATGATATGTAAGTTTTTACGGAAAATTTCCCGGAAAATTCTCTTCGCACGATTACGAAAAACAGCATTGCCAAATTTCCGCGTAACAATGATTCCCAGTTTTGACATAGGGTAATCAACATCACATAGAACCTGCATCCAAAATGCATGGGTTCTGTGCTTTACTCCATGACGCTTGATTCTTTCAAACTCAAAACTCTTTCGCAATCGGTTACCCTGCGAAAAGCATTGACGAGAAATCTTCAAGCTAACATCGAGTGATCTAACGAAAACGTCTTGGGACAGATGCGGTGAGTTTAGCGCGCCCTTTACGGCGACGGTTTCTCAAAACTTTTCGGCCTGCACTGGTTGAATTACGACTGCGAAAGCCAAATTTGCGTGCTCGCCTGATCTTGGATGGGTTGTAGGTAGGTTTCATTTGAAAAGCGTTTGATGATAAACAAGGGTTTGATAAAGTCAAACATTGACGAAATGAAATTCATTGAGCCTTTGCACTTGCGGAAAATGTTTTTTTTGTCAGTATGGGCAATTCTTAGTTGTCCCGTTCGTCTAGTCAGGTCAGGACACCGGGTTTTCATCCCGGCAACAGGGGTTCGAATCCCCTACGGGACGCCATTTGCTTTCTTTCCAATGCGACCTACAACGCATTATCATGTCACAAAAATCACCGGACATTATCGTACAAGGAGCAACGCACAACAACTTAAAGAATGTTAGTTTAAGTGTTACACCTGGTGAGCTAACTGTAATCACAGGCCTAAGCGGTACCGGTAAATCGACTCTACTCTTTGATGTACTACATGCGGAAGGGCAGAGAAGATACGTTGAAACATTTAGTCCCTATGTGCGACAGTTTCTGGACACGCTTCCACGCCCAGAGGTCGAAGCTATCCATAACGCAAGGCCCTCCATTGCTGTTGAGCAAAAAAATTCGATTCGGAATTCTCGCTCAACAGTTGGAACGATGACTGAGCTTTGTGACTATTTTAAAGTCTGGTTTTCTGAATCTTCATGTTTATTTGACCCGATTAATGGTGAACGGATTGTTGCCCAGTCCCCAAGAAGCTTTACGAATAGCGTGCTTTCGATACATCAAGATTCTTCGCTTTACATAGGCTTTACCTGCACAAAACCTACGAACTTAGAGGTTAAAGACTTTTTCATTTTTTTACAGAAGGCTGGGCATAATCGAATCTTCCGGGATGGTTCTTATGTAAGGTTGGATTCCATTAAAAATCATCAGGGTTCCTGTGAAAATATTTTTGTAGTTGTTGATAGGATTCAAGCGAAAGATATTCACCAAAAAAGAATTCAAGAGTCTATCCAGATTTCATTGGAATTAGGAAAAGGCGTAGCAGAACTTAGAAACTCTGAAGGGGGGAAGCTCGAAACCATCGTCCATGGATTAAGATCAAAACAAAATCTAAGAATTTTTAAGGAAGCACAACCGAACCTTTTTTCTTTCAACACGCCTCAAGGTGCATGCCCAAACTGCAAAGGCTTTGGCAAAACTATCTCAATCGATCCTGGAAAAGTTGTACCTGATAAGTCATTGAGTATTCAAGATGGGGCTATAAAAGCTTTTACAGGAAGAGTTTACAGCCACTGCAAGGAAGACCTCCTCGGTTTTTGCAAAGAGCAGGGAGTGGACCCTAGCAAACCCTTTTCAGACCTTACTGAAAAAGAGCTGCGTTTTATCTGGGATGGAGATAAAAATTATAAAAAAGACGACCAATTATGGTATGGAATCTTTAGGTTTTTTTCTTGGCTAGAAAAAAAGACCTACAAAATGCATGTTAGGGTTTTTCTTTCAAAATACAGAGGTTACTTTACATGCCACGAGTGCAATGGAACTCGACTAGTAGAAGAATCATCATGCTGGAAATGGAAGGGTTACATACTTCCTGAACTCTATGCAATGCCTGTCGAAAAACTCATTTCTATCATGCCCAAAAGCAAGAAGGAGGATAATTCGAAGAAAAATCTCGCTTTGGACGGGATACATACCAGATTACAATACCTTCTTGATGTTGGGCTTGGGTACATCTCGCTGGATCGGCCGGCCAAAACATTAAGCGGCGGAGAAACTCAAAGAGTCAATTTAACAACCTGCTTAGGCTCTGCTCTAACCGATGCACTTTTTGCCCTAGATGAGCCAACTATCGGCCTCCATGGAAAAGATATTGGCAAACTAATTGGCATTTTAAAAAAGTTAGCAGCAGCGGGGAATTGTGTCTGCGTGGTGGAGCACGATGAACAAGTCATCCAATGTGCTGACAAAATTATTGAAATTGGGCCCAAGCCTGGTTCAGAGGGAGGACATTTAATATTTCACGGTCCACTGCACGGATTATTAAATTCCAAAAAATCCGCTACATCTAAATGGCTAAATCTTAGCAATAAATATCAAAATACAACTCCCAATACGCGCAAAAATAAAGCTTCTAGGGGACTATTAAGAATTAAAAAGGCTTCTCTTAACAACCTAAAGAATGTTTCCGTTAACCTTCCACTGGGTAAACTAGTCTGTGTCGCAGGAGTTTCAGGATCAGGAAAGTCTACGCTCATCAACGAAATTGTTTATCAAGAACTATCAGGACTAAATTTATCCAAATCGGTTCAATCTGACGAAGATTTTAATGAAGTTTTACTTGTTGACCAAAATACTATCTCGAAAACACCTCGATCCAATGCTATATTGTACGCAGATGGGTGGAGTCCTATCAAAGAGGCACTTGGGAGAAGTGACGATGCAAAAAGGCTCGGCTATTTTTCCTCTGATTTTTCCTTTAATGCAGGAAATGGTCGGTGCGAAGAATGTATGGGCTTAGGTTACAATGTGGTTGAAATGCAATTTCTTTCTGATGTCCAAATTCCATGCAATTACTGTAATGGTATGAGGTTTAAAGAAGACATTCTCTCAGTTAAATTGGGTAACCTATCAGTATTTGATATTCTAAATTTGTCTGTCAACCTAGCTATCGAAGAATTTAGTAACTTCCCGAAAACGTTTAAAAAGCTAAAATTGCTCCAAGATGTTGGTCTAGGATATTTAAAGCTTGGTCAACCGCTAAACACTTTATCTGGAGGAGAGTCACAAAGGCTAAAATTAGTCAAGTACATGGGTGGCTTAAAGAAAGCAACTAACCCTTCACTTTTACTAATTGATGAGCCAACCACTGGGCTTCACATGCAGGATGTAGGCAATTTGATCGAGGCACTACGCACCATTGTAGATGCAGGCCATTCCCTCATTGTTATCGAGCATAACACCCAACTTTTGATGTCGTCAGATTGGATTCTTGAAATTGGTCCGGGAGCAGGCTCAAAAGGTGGTAAGATTGTCGCCGAAGGCACGCCCAGTTCGTACAAAAAGAAAAAAACAGAAACTGGTAAATTTTTATTCTCTCCGAAACAAATTTTTGATCCCATTAAATATTCCGAGTCACCGAATCTATTTAGCAGTAAGTCTAACGAAATGCTAAAGATTATCGGTGCCAATGAAAATAATCTCAAAAATGTTTCCCTTGTAATACCCCACAAGGAATTTGTAGTCATCACAGGTCCTTCGGGTTCTGGCAAATCATCCCTTGCTTTTGATGTTATTTTTGCAGAAGGACAAAGACGATTTATGGAGTCCATGTCCTCCTACGCCCGACAATTTATTGAGCAAATGGGCAAACCAAATGTTGATAAGATTGAGGGTATGCCCCCAACTGTTGCACTTGAACAACGAATAACTCGTGGTTCTCGCAAATCAACGGTTGGCTCAATAACAGAAGTGACTCAATACTTGAGGCTTCTCTATGCAAGAATTGGAATACAATTAAATGAGGCTCAGCAACCCCTTGAAAAGGCAAGTCTTTCACAAATTGAAAAAAAAGTTCAGAAGCAAGTAAAAGAAAATTTTAAAAATGGGTTAACTAAGCAATTTTTACTTTCCCCCCTTATTAACGGAAGAAAAGGACATCATAAGCCCATTGTTAATTGGGCTACCAATAAGGGCTTCGAACAAGTTCGATGCGATAAAGAAATTTTCCAAACGAAAAACTTCATGGGACTTGATAGGTATAGCATCCATGATATCGAAGCAGTTGTAGCTGAATGGGACAAAATGCCATCACCCGGACAAATTAAAAGTTTTGTACAGTATGCTCTAGAAATAGGTAAAGGTCGGTGCCTCCTCGCAGATGTAAAATCAACACGCGAAACATGGTTTTCCACTAAAAGAGTAGACCCCTTGACCGGTATTTCTTACCCAGAACTAGAACCTTCTCATTTCTCGTGGAACTCCTCCAAAGGAAGATGTGGCTATTGTAAAGGATATGGGAAAATTTATGACTGGATGAAAGATGATCTACCAGCGAGTGGAGAATGGTGGAAAATTGAAGATGGATCAAAATGCCCAAAATGCCTAGGTACCCGACTAGGGCAAATTGCTAGGAATGTTGTTTTGTTTAATTTAGCAGGAGATAAACTTTCTCTCCCTGAATTGTTGGCATTACCACCCGAACTTGTGCTACAATTTTTACAATGTTTGAAAGTAAATAAGTTTGAGCAAAAGATTGCAGATAGTACTATACCTGAAATCTCAGAACGTCTAAATTTTATGAATCAAGTCGGCCTTGATTATTTATGTTTAAACCGAGACACCTCGTCTCTTTCTGGAGGAGAAGCACAACGCATAAGACTGGCAGGGCAACTAGGTTCAAATCTTTCGGGCATATTATACGTTCTCGATGAACCCTCAATTGGACTGCACCCCAGAGATAACCAAAGACTACTGAACTCCCTTCGATCCCTCCAAAGTAAAGGCAATTCACTGATTGTAGTCGAGCATGACCAAGAAACAATTGAGCAAGCAGATTACATCATCGAAGTTGGTCCATTTGCAGGAAAAGAAGGAGGTAAAATAGTCAAAGCATCAAAAGTAAATAAGTCTAAAATAAATGAACAAAGAATTTCTTACAAAAAATCGTGCTTGGCGAAAAATAAATCAAAACTTCCAGCAGGTAAAAAAAATCCTAAAAGCGTACATTGGTTGAGATTAAAAAATGCTAAGTTTCGCAATATTCATGATGTTTCTGTAGATATTCCTTTGGGATATTTAACCGTTTGCTGTGGTATATCCGGTTCTGGAAAATCAACGATTGTGCGAGGTATCATTTTTGAAAATGTCAAAAAAGCGATACTTGAAGGAAAACAAAGGCTAATTTCCCCCAAAGGTATACTTATCCGTGGCAATAGTTTTGGGCAGGCGATTGAAGTTGACCAAAAACCTATTGGCAAGACCTCTCGCTCCACTCCAGTAACTTATTTAGGCATTTGGGACCGTATTAGAAATTTATTTGCACAACTGCCAGAATCAAAAGCACTGGGACTGGTTCCAAGTACATTTTCATTTAATGTAAAAGGCGGTCGATGTGAAACTTGTAAGGGCAATGGAAGAATTAAATTAGAAATGAACTTTCTTCCGGATGCGTATGTCACCTGCACTAATTGCAACGGTTCAAGGTACAAAGATGAAATACTTGATCTAAAGTGGAATAATAAAAATATTTCCCAAATTTTAGATTTGTCCATGGAAGAAGCCGTAGAATTTTTTCAGTTTGATTACTTTTTGCAGCACACCTTTGAACTCATGACCGAAACGGGCCTTGGATATATAAAACTCGGGCAAGCGTCTCCTACCCTTTCTGGTGGTGAAGCCCAACGACTCAAGCTTGCTTCAGAATTATCCAAATCTATCGATAAATCCAAGATCTCGAAGAGACCTAAAAGTAGACCGACTCTTTTCGTTCTGGAAGAACCCACTATTGGATTACATCACGCAGATAGAACTAAATTGTTTCACTTACTAAGACGGTTAGTTGATGAGGGGAATACTGTTATTGTTATCGAGCATGATATAGATCTTATAGCAAACGCTGACTATATTTTTGAAATGGGACCAGGGGGTGGCTTACATGGGGGCAAGCAGGTTTTTCAAGGAACTCCTTCAGAATTGGCGGATTGCAAAACAAGTCCGACATCAAGTTTTATAAAAAAGTTTATGCGGTAATTCTGATAAAGATTTTTTTTCCAGCTTTTATGATTTGATCATTCAGAGCATCATCCGGCACCATAATATGTTCTGGGTCTTCTACTCGAGTACCGTTTAGTTTCACTGCCCCCTGTAAAATAAGACGGCGAATTTCCCCTTTTGACTGAAAAAGATCAGTTGCTGCCAAAATATTTAGTATGGAAGATTTATCTAAGTTTAGCTTTGCAACAGAAAAATTGGGCATGTCTTCCGGTAGCTTTCTTTTAGAAAATACACTTGAGAATTCATCTAGCTCTTTTTGGGCTGTAATCTCATCAAAAAACTTTGCTGTTAATTCAAACGCTAACTTTTTCTTTACATCCATTGGATGTTGTTTTTTCAAATCAACAAGTTCCAAGTCACTAATGTTTAAAAGAAGCCGATAAAACTCAAACATTGCCTCATCGGATACTGACATTGTTTTTCCGAAGATATTTTTAGATGAATCGTTAAAAGCAATATAATTATCATAACTTTTGGACATTTTCCGGGTGCCATCTAACCCCACAAGTAAAGGCATGGTAAGAACCGATTGAGGGTCCATCCCCATATCCTTTTGTAATGTTCTCCCAACAAGCATATTGAAGAGCTGATCACTTCCACCTATTTCTACATCTGACTTTAAAATTACAGAATCATAACCCTGAATTAGAGGATACATAAATTCCACCATTGAAATCGGTTGATTTGAATCAAAACGATTTTTGAAATCGTCGCGCTCAAGCATACGGGCAACCGTCATTTTCCTAGTTAAGTTTAAGGAATCAGCAAAAGACATCTTGGAAAACCATTCACTATTACGACGAACAGTTGTTTTAGATTTATCTAATATTCTAAAAGCTTGCTCTAAGTATGTACTGGCATTCTGATTCACCTCGTTTTCTGTCAGCTCTGGTCTTAACTCTGACCGCCCACTAGGGTCACCTATTCTCGCGGTGTAATCCCCAATCAGTAATATTGCCTCATGACCAGCATCCTGAAATTGTTTTAATTTATTAAAAACAACCATATGGCCAAAGGTTAGGTCGGGACGGGTTGGATCAACCCCAAATTTTACTCTTAACTTTTCACCCTTGGTTACTTTCTCAACTAATTCATCTTGCCCAATAACAATCTCGGTGTTTGCAAATAATTCCATAGATTTTTTGATATATTAAACACACCTATTATAAGGATATTAGAGGTACTACGAGCGAAGAATTTACTTTCTTTGTTTCTACGTTATGATTGGTCTTGCTTTAAAACCACATCATAGTACCAAATGATTAACAACAACCTCATAATTATTACTCTTCATGACATTAGAAATTGGCACACAAGCTCCTGACTTCTCCTTAAAGACAAAAACGCCTGACGGACTCATCGATGTTAAGCTTAGCGAAAACATTGGCCAAAATTCCGTCGTCCTGCTGTTCTTTCCTTTTGCCTTCACTGGTGTATGCACAGCCGAAGCTTGCTCAGTACGAGATGACCTTACTTCCTACGAAAACCTTAATGCAAAAGTTTTTGGAATAAGTGTGGATAGCCCTTTCGCACAAGAAGTTATGTCAAATAATGAAAACTTAAACTTTCCTCTTCTTAGCGACTTCAACAAATCAACCTCCTCGGATTATGGTGTTTTGTATGATGAATTTATAGGTTTTTCCGGAGTTTCAAAGCGTGCAGCTTTCGTTATTTCGAAAGAGGGCAATGTTGTTTTTGCTTGGTCTTCAGATGACCCTAAGCAATTGCCCGACTTTAATTCTCTAAAGGCAGCAATTTAGATAAAATGTTTTCTTATTGTCGCGACAAGAATGTATGATCATTCTTGTTAATTGGTCCTAAAACTTTGCGTATCACCGTGGACAAAAACATTGCTTACCAAGTTCACGATACCCCTGAAAGAAGCTTTATTCGGGTTTCGGACAAAGCTTCCTATTTAAATTGTAGCCCATTTCGTGATTTCATTTTAAATCGCTTGGATGCAGGCCAACGTAATTTTATTGTAGATTTTGATAATTGTAAAAGTTTGGATAGCACTTTTCTTGGAATTCTTGCAAGCTTAGCGATCAAAGTAAAATCCTCTGGGAGTCTCAGTTTACTCAACTTGCGAGATAGAAATCTTGAAACAGTCCAAAACTTAGGCATCCATAAAATTGCCATCGTAAGTATGGAATCCTTCGAAGGTCCAGCAGGCATTCAAAGCATAGAGGCAAAAAAACTGGAAGTAAGGGCCTCGAATCATTTAATTCACGAAGCTCACAAAACTTTAATGGACTTGAATCAAAAAAATCAAAAGCTTTTCTGCGATGTCGTAAAGTTTCTTGAACAGAAAAAAGAAGAAGGGGCTTAGTCATCTAGTATGGAAATTTTATCAGCCTTTTTAGGTATTATTGCTGCTTCACTTCTTTGGTTTTACAAGCACAAAAAATTCCGCAAAATCTGCAATAATTTATCTGATAGAATAGTCCGGTTAGAACAGGAAAAAGAAATTGTCGTTAATTTCATGCACAACCTTGCAGTTGCGATTGGAGAAGGCATTGCCAAAAAAGATTTATATCACCGTATAGCTCACACTGCTGTCATAACTACAGGTGCGATGAGTGCCTGTATTTATGAAAAATTGCCAAATAAAAAATTACAAGGCGTTGCTGTAGAAGGGCTTTTCCCACCCCAACGGGGTATCAAAAAATATACGGAAGAAAATTCTACTGAGCCCAGAGCACGCTTTCTTGAAAAAGTTCTGAATTCAGAAATACTTGAAGAAGGTGAAGGAATCATTGGCCAAGTTTCCAAAACAGGAAAACCCGTTTACATTGAAAACGCCATGGGTGACCCCCGAATTATAAAACATTCAGATCCATCTCTAACTGTCCGCTCGATCATTTTTTCTCCGTTGGTGTATAATGACAAAACAATGGGCGTGCTTGCGGTAGCCAACCCTGCTAATGGGCTTGCCTTCACTGAGACAGATTTTTCTTTAGTTAACTCTATTGCCGAACAATCTGCATTAGCCATACGTAACGCTGATGCCATGAACCTACGACTTTCAAAGTCTAGAATGGATTCTGACTTGAGGCTTGCCAGCGAAGTGCAAGAACTTTTCCTTACCCAGCATTTCCCTGACTGTGAAGGTTTGGACATTAGTGCCCATTATGTACCCTCGGCACAGGTTGGCGGCGACTTTTATGACTTCAAGAAGCTCAGTACTCACAAATTTGCCGTTTCAATTGCAGATGTATCAGGGAAAGGGGTTCCAGCCTCCCTGCTTATGGCATTGTGCCAAACAAACTTAAGGCACTACCTAACTAAATCTAGGCACCCATCTGATGTGTTAAAAAAGTTGAATAGCGAACTAGAAAATCGTATTCGCGATGACATGTTCATTACTGTCTTCCTAGCTATTATTGATACTCAGAATAACACCCTGACTTACTCACGAGCAGGTCATGAACCCGCCCTCCTTTCAGTTGGGTCAAATTCCTGTAAGGTAAAGAAACTAGATGGCAATGGAATGGCGGTTGGTATGGTCCCCCATGAAGTTTTCGAAGAAATAATCCAAGACTACACTGTTGAATTTACGCCAAGCAGTACTCTTACTCTCTACACGGATGGAATTACTGAGGTCGAGAATCAAGAACACGAAGAGTTTGGTGCATCAAGGCTGATAGAATGTTTAGAAGCTTCAAGCTCCTTAACTGCGGCCAAGCTGAACTCCAAAATTCTCGAAAAAATGGAAAAGTTTGCAACTGATCATTCCGATCGAGATGACCTTACACTGCTGACGGTTAAACGCGTTTAGGTGTCGTCGATTAACTTATTTTTTCTTCATCAAAATCAATCACATCTGCGAAAGAGACTAAATCTTCTCGATGTTCAGCAGCAAGATTTCTTTTTACTTCCTTGAGTTTCTCACGAGCCAAGTCAGACATACCCATTTGGACTACTTTTCGGTTCCAAATATGAGGGTTTAACTCCTTGGGAAATATTTTGTTAAGATTTTGATCAATCTCAGCATCATCTGTTGTGTCTTTGACACACTCGATCACGTCGGCAGGCTCAACTCCTATATGCAAGCATAAGAATCCATCAAATCCTTTTGTAAAGTTTCTTTGATAGCTCTTCGGAAGCTCTCCTTTTAAAAACTTTTTAATCTTTGCCAGAAAGCGCGGTAGATGAAGAAGACCGTTGGGGTGAGCCTGGTAAGGAGAGGGTATGTCCAACATAGATTCCCCTGTGGGTCCATATCTTAGTTTAGTATTTTTGTTGTTATTCAAAGTATAGTGAATTGTATGAAAAAGATAAAAATGCCGACACAAAAAAATCCACAAGTCATACGAAGAGTTAGCTCGTATTTATTCGAACACAAGTTTCTTTTCTTCACGACCCTCTTTCTCGCTGGTTTAATTACCATATTGGCCGTGCTCGTGCCCACATTCATACAGAAGGTTTTGGACTCTATTTTCTACGAGTCTGATTCTAGCAGTTACTCCTTTATTGTAGGCGTTTCTTTAATTGCCCTTCTTTTCTTCTGTAAAGAAATATTAAATTGTTTTCGAATCCGCGTTAATAACAAACTGGAACAAAAGGTTATACTTAAACTTAGAGAAGATCTGCATACAAAGCTGTTGCATTTACCTATCAGCTTTTATGACAAAAGAAAGAGCGGAGATATCTCATCTCGCGTAGTTGACGATGTCCAAAATGTAGAAAGGGCAATTCTTGACGGAACAGAGCAAGGAATTATCGCCGTGCTCACTCTCTTAGGGGTGACCATTATGATGTTTAGCCAAGAACCCCGACTAGCTGCATTAGTTTTCTTGCCACTTCCCATCCTCATTGTTATGGCATTCCGCTACGCAAAAGTTTCCAAAAAAAATTGGAAAGCAGTGAGGCAAACATCAGGAGAACTCAATGCGTTACTCGTAGAAGATATTCAGGCTAACCGATTGATTCATTCATTCTCACTTGCTGAAAGGGAAAAGCAGCGATTCCGAGAAATCGGCATTGAACTACAAAAACGGTCACTTAAAGCCATGTATAGATGGTCTATACAGGGGCCTAGCGCAAGTTTCACTTCTTCACTGGGAATATTAGCTGTGGTTGGCATGGGGGCTCACTTGCTCAAAACAGACCCGGATTTTACAACGGGACAATTTTTTGCATTTTTGCTCTATGCAAACATGTTTTATGAACCTGTAAGACAGTTAGTTTCAATCAACAACCTCATTGCTGCAGGAAAAGCTTCCGGCGACAGAGTCTTTGAAATTCTTGATACCAAAGTTGAAATCAAAAACCCAAGTAGTCCTCAACCATTCCCAATAAAAAATCATTCGATTTCTTTTACTAATGTGACCTTTTCTTACAATCAAAGAGGAAATATCGTAGAAGGTTTGAATTTTCAGATTCCTCATGGTTCAACTACTGCTCTTGTTGGTCCAACAGGAGCAGGCAAAAGTACAATTGCGAACCTACTTTTGCGCTATTACGATGTAAGTGAAGGGGCTGTTACAATCAATGGAATAAATGTTCGAACTCTTGCACTAGATAAACTCCGTCAAAATATCGGCCTTGTGTCCCAAGACCCGTTTTTATTTGATACTACTATCAGAGAAAATCTTACCCTTGCTTTACCGCAATCTAGTCTGCAAGAGATAGAAAATGCACTTACAGCAGCCAACGCGATGGAATTTGTTTCTAATCTACCATCTGGTATTGATACTTCAATCGGGGAAAAAGGTATACGATTAAGTATGGGGGAAAAACAGCGTCTAACCCTTGCCCGGGCAATTTTGAAGTCTCCTCCAATTATGATATTAGATGAAGCAACATCAAGTGTTGATGTGGAAACAGAGAGAGAAATTCAGCTTGCTCTGTCTAGTTTGATTAAGAATCAAACGACATTAATTATTGCCCACCGACTCAGCACTATTCGAGAAGCAGACCAAATCATTTTCTTGGAAAATGGACAAATTATGGAACAAGGGGACCATGAAAGTCTTTTGAAAAAATCTGGGAAATATTCATCCTTCTGTAGTCACCAAGGTAACTTAATCAATTAATTACCATTATTCCTTAGGAGATTAAGGAAAAGACGTAAGCAAAAAGAAAAAAACCATGGGAAAAAAAGGAAAGTAATCCGAGAAATTGTCCTAAGGCCACCATCTACAATTGGACCATACACTCTATTTTCTGCCCAGTCCCTCAGGGTCATATTTATAAAATATTCAATCTCAATGGCTCGACCAAGGAAATAGACCATTAGAGGCCAAACAGTCCAACCAATGCATATAAAAAGAAGAGCAAACCATAATTCTCTACTCCAATCAATTAACCCAGTTTCTTCGTACTTAGTATCTTGCATAACAATCTTAAATATAGAGGAATTCACTCATTTTCCAATAACGATATGAAATATTTGTTGTCCTTATTTTTTTTATTTTTAATTTCAGACACATATACTGATATTTCACAACAGAACCCTAAAGTTCTGAACCATTTTAGTACTGGCCTCGTATTTGAAACTGGGTATAAACACTGTCATGAACCTCAAAAGGCAAAGAATAAAAAGTTTGCTCTTAGTTGCCAAACAAACATAGAAGTCCGAAATCATCGTGAGTGGTGATGTCGAAGCGAGTGAATTAAATCCTTACAAAATTAAATTCCGCAAGAGGATGAAGAGACAATGCCCGCCACAGAGGATGGAATTGAAAGTAATCTCATCACAAAAGTAAAACTCGCTCTGATAAAATCTCAGACTGAACTTGGTGCCGTTTTGACCTTAACTTTCAGCCTTAGAAAAGTCTACACAGCGTATGACCCAAAGAACTTGCCGACTAAAGTTATGAACCTCGAAGCAGCAATTAAATTATCTTTATCGATCGCTCTTAAAGCTGATGAGGAAGTAATTTCGTCTATCACTAAACTGGGTATCTATATTTTGCCTAATTGAGAAAATCACTACATAAAAATAGACATCTAAAAACTTTAAAATGAAGTTTCATACGGAAGCAGTTCTTCAAAAGATCGAAAGTTTGAGGACTTTAAATATTGTCTTTTATCAGACCTGATTGATACTGACTTCTTCTTGGTATTTAAATAACGAAATGTTTCATTTTGCAATAATTGTGCGGATAAATTTTTATAGGAATAATTTGTCCATTTAAAATTCGATAGTCACAGTAAATCTTTAGTTTACTAAAGTTTTGGTTAATGAATTAAAGAATGGAAGGGTGAAAGCGAATATGAAAATTCTTGTAGGGGTAACTGAAGTAAGAAAATCTATTAGACTAACCAACATGCTTAAAGGAATTAATTGTAGTTTAACAAATTTAGCGGACAGACTTATCAAACAATTATATTCGATTTATCCAAATTTCTAGTTATAACAAATGATTTGTATGGTTACTAACAAGTCACACTCTTTATAATGTCTAAATATAAAAAAGAAATCTACTCAATCTTTGAAGAAACCAAAGCTCTCTTGCATGGGCATTTTATACTTCGCTCTGGCATGAGAAGTGGTCACTTTTTCCAGTGCGCCAAGGTATGCCAGTATATGGATAAAGTCTCTCGCCTTGCAACCATGATGATAGAGGAAATTCCGTTTCTAAATATTAATACTGTTGTAGCTCCTGCTATGGGTGGTCTTGTTATTGGGCAAGAAGTGGCAAGACAATTGAATGCCCGTTTTTTATTTCTGGAGAAAGTTGATGACCGTCTCGCTCTACGACGGAATTTTACTTTGAACAAGGATGATAGGGTTTTGCTTGTTGAGGATGTTGTCACTAAAGGCGGAAGAGTTAAGGAAGCCATTGAAATTATTCATTCTTTTGAATGCTCCTTAATTGGAGTTACCAGTTTAGTGGATCGCTCCACATCAGAACTTAAACTCAATGCTCCATTTTATGGGATGTTAAAAATGGATTTCCCCACTTATGCTCCTGATTCTCTACCGAAAGAGTTATCTTCGATTCCCGCTATTAAGCCCGGGAGTTAGTTGTTTTCATGCGTAAGAATGCCTCAAGGGATTCTGTACGCATGAAAGAAGTATTTCCCACGGTACCAAACATAAAACCTGTTGATTCCCTTTTTCAATTGTTCATTAACCTCCTGTATTGAGCTAACTTGCACGCCATTAATCTCCACAATCACAACGCCTTTTTTAAAAGTCTTTTCTTCACCAGTTGATTTTTCAACGACTAAACCCCTTACTGGACTAGGAATTCCGTAATCTTCCTTCACTTTCGAGTTTAGACTTTTCAAAGAAATACCAGGTATAAGTAGTTTTTCACTGTTACCTAAAAGATCTAAAGTTACATTAAGCGTTATTGTTTTATTATTACGGATTACAATAATTGGAATTGTTGTTTCCGGTTCAGTTTGAGAGATAGCCAACCTTGATTCATTAACAGATGAAACCTTAACGCTATCAACTTGAACAATAATATCGTTTGGCTCAAAGCCAGCTAAATCCGCTGCACTTTGCGAAACAACCTTTCCTACTAAAGCTCCATTGATATCTTTGCCCTCAAGTAATTCAACACCCAAAAAACCTCTTCTCACTGAGCCATCTTGTACAAAGTCAGTTAATACTTTCCGAACCATATTAACAGGAATCGCTAAACCTATTCCAATGCTTGCCCCAGTTTGTGATATAATGGCTGTATTAATTCCAATCAACCTTCCCTTGGTATCTAGTAAAGCACCACCTGAATTACCTTGATTGATCGAAGCGTCTGTCTGGATAAAGTTTTCGTATGCTCCCTGTTGTCCCCTGAAGACATCCAGTTCTGTTCTTTTGGTGGCCGAAACAATACCCATGGTAACCGTAAGCCCAATACCGAGTGGATTCCCTGCGGCAAAAACAACATCGCCAACTTGCAAAAGGTCACTATTGGCAAGAGTAACGAATGGAAGTTCTTCTTCAGCCTCAATCTTTAACACAGCTACATCTGTCGATCGATCAAAACCAATGATTTCTGCCAAAAATTCTTGGTCCGTTGCAAGCTTTACAATAACCTCTTCAACCGGGTTACCCGTTCTTTGATCTGTTATAACATGAGCGTTGGTAATGACATGACCTTCAGCAGACACAAGCACGCCAGAGCCAATTCCTGAAGGAACTTTTTCCATCTCTAAAACCGGTTGATCAATTTCAGGTAAGCCGTAATAACGACGTAAAAAATTTTCTAAAGGATTAGCGCTTCCCCCATATCGCAATGGAACATATTGTTGAGTCGTAACAGATACCACAGCGGGAGTTGCCCCTTTCAGAATCGACGAATAACTATGGAACGAATTTTTTGAATCCCTCGGAAGATCAGATGAATCAACTTTTACCGTTAGGCTTTGTTTAGCTGACAGGCTAGAAAATAAAACAAAAAGAAGTAAGAAAAGATTGTTCACACCCTACAAGCGTTGGACTCCAGCTCTTTTGTTTCCCTAGGTAAAAGGTCGTTGAATCAAAACCCTTTTATTTCAAACAGTGTAGATATACTATTATCCGTATGGGTCCTCTTAATCGCTTCTCCTAGCAAGGGTGCAACACTCATTTGCCTAATAGGAAGGCCGTCTGTATTCATACTCACGCTGTTTGTAGTAATCAATTCATCCAAATTACCCTGCTTCAATCTATCTTTACCAGTATCATTAAGTACACAATGACTCACAAGGGCACTGACTTTTTGTGCGCCTCGCTCTTTTAATAATTTTGCTGCTGCAGTAAGGGTACCCGCTGTTTCCGTCATATCATCTACGAGAAGAATTTCGCGGCCATCTACCTCACCAACTAAATTCATGGCTTCAACTGTGCTTGCGCCGGTACGCCTTTTAGCCACAAAGCCTAGAGGGCAACCCAAAACTTCAGCATATGCATTTGCCATTTTCATGCCTCCAACATCAGGAGAAAAAATGGTTAGATTGCTCACATCTTTTGATTTTAATTCATCAAAGAAAACAGGGGATGCGTAAAGATGGTCAACAGGTATATCGAAAAAACCTTGAATCTGCTGGGCATGTAAATCCATCGTTAATACACGGTTTACTCCAGCTGCTACCAGCAAGTTTGCTACTAATTTTGATGTTATCGGTACTCTTGGTTGATCTTTACGATCTTGTCGGGCGTAGCCAAAAAAAGGCAGAACAGCGGTAACCCTAGCAGCAGATGCTCGCTTCGCAGCATCTATCATAATAAGTAATTCCATTACATTATGATTTGCTGGTGAAGATGTTGACTGCACTAAAAATACATCCGTTCCACGAATATTTTCATTATACCTAACAAAACTCTCGCTATCGGGAAACGCAGTTACTAGCACATCACCAAGTGGAACATCTAAATATTCACAGATTTCTCTAGCCAAAGGCTCATTAGACTTACCACTAAATATTTTCAATCCAGTTCCATTATGCATAATGTTCCCTTACTTCTTGGCTTCCATTTGAGCAAACCTATTAAACAAATCTGGAAGTTTTCTTTGTAAAATAGATAGTCTATGAGCTAATTGAACCGGCAAAGCTGGATTTCCTTTAAGGAAAGTACCCGGTTCAACATCTTTTGTAATTCCTGCCTGACCAGCAATTCTTGCTCCTTTGCCGATAGTTAGGTGACCAGCAAAACCTGCTTGCCCTCCAACAATTACTTGATCCTCCATTCGAACACTTCCTGCAATTCCAACCTGTGCAACGATAAGACAATCTTTTCCAATTTTTACATTGTGACCGACTTGTACAAGATTATCAATTTTAGTACCACAACCTATCAGACTTTTATCAAACCTCGCTCGGTCAATGCATGTGTTTGCTCCAATTTCAACATTATCTTCAACTATGACAACTCCAAGGTGAGGGGTTTTGATATTTTCTCCTTTAACTTGCTCAAAGCCATAACCCTCAGAACCTATAACAACTCCAGCATTCAAAATTACATGGTTTCCAATTTCACAGCGAGTCAGGACTTTAACACCAGGATGAATTTTACAATGTTTTCCCACACTTGTCGCCACACCAATGTGACAATGAGATGAAATTTGAGTGCCTTCTCCTACACTTGCCTCTTTACCAACATAACAAAACGGCCCAATCGATGCAGAAGGCGAAACTTTTGCCGTATCTTCTACAAAGGCAGTAGGGTGGACTCCGGCTGCCGTGGCAGGATACATCAGGTTCTCAATAAATTTACAAATAATAGCCAACCCGTGGGATGGATCATTCAATTTTATAAAGATTTGATTGGCTTGGGGATCTCTATCAAAATCGATCGGCACAAGAACAAGGGATGCTTTGCAACCACTAACCTCATGCTTGTATTTTGGATTACCCAAAAAAGAAACATCTCCAGGAATAGCTTCCGCAAGGGATGAAACCCCTAAGAGGTTTTTTATATTACAACTTCCAACCGTGGTAGCTTGAGCAAACAAGCCAAGTATTTCTTTAAGCTTTAGGTCAAACTTCACGCTTAAAAACGAGAAAGTTTATTTTACTTAATCTTCGGAGTGTTAAGCGTACCAATTACCTCTTGGGTGATATCTAATTTATCTGTCACATAAAATACCCCAAGTTGAGTTTCTGAAGAATTGATTACCAAGTCCAAGCCTTTTGAGGCTGAAACCTTTTTAACAGCTGCTCGGATATCTCCTAAATGCTCAACAAGTAAGTTACGCTGACGTTGCGATATAGTTGCTTTCGCTCGCTTGTCATACGCGACCATATCTTCTTGCTTCTCCTTGGCTTTTTTTAACTTCTCTTGGTATTTCGCCTTCAGGTCAGAACTGTCAATATTTGGGTTTTTCAGCTTTTCCTCCATCTCCTTGAGTTCTTTTACAATCTTTTGTAATTCATCACGAAAAATTTCTAATTCCTCAACCGCAATTTTCTTCGAGCGGTCCAATCTCTCACGAGCATCCTTGACTTTCTGATAGCCATCAAATGTTTTCTGTACATCTACGACAGCTATTTTCTGAGCATTAAGATAAGAACCAACAAATAACAAAAATGCTGGAATAAGAAGTTTGATTATTTTCATAGTAAAATTGTGATTGAAAATTATTAGAAACGGGTTCCACCGGAAAAGTGGAATTGAGGAGAACCACCGGTGTTTGTAGGGTCACTTATAGGAAACCCGAGGTCAAGGCGTAAGGGCATACCCATAACCATTATACGGACACCCAGCCCCCAGTTATCGTGCCAACCCTCTTGATCATCTCCTGGTAGGAGCTTAAAGTCTCCTTCTCGCAAGTATCCACCGTCATAAAAAAGAGCAAATCTAAGAGGATCAGCAATTTTGAAAGTATATTCCAATCCGGCATAGGAATATGAATTTCCACCTTTAGGCTCCATTCCGTCCTGTGGTCCAGCATCACGATAATCCCAACCTCTAAGATTATATGGTCCGCCTAAAAAGAACTTATCAAAAAATGGCACATCCGCATCTTCCCCGTTAAATCTACCCAACGTTCCGCTTCGGCCCATTATGGAAAAAACCTGATCCATAGCGTCAAAAGTTCTAAAAAATCTGGCTCCTTGCAATTCAAGCTTTCCATAGTCGGCATCGCCGCCAAACATCCCGCCTGCAAATTCTTTACGAACCGTAAAGATACTTCCTTCGGAAGGAAAAAGGATCGAATCTCTCGTATCTCTGCTTAAGGTCAACCCAATCTTAGATATCGTAAGGTCTACAGGCTGAATGAATGAAGGCACTCCTGTACCCGTACTCACGTCATCTATCATCACATCCTCAAAACGATAAAAGAGACGACCCTCCACTAACTCAAATATTCTTTTTCTGAAATACACTTCAAAACCAGCTCGCATTTCATCATAGTAAGAACTGTAATAATCAGATTTTTCTCGAAATATCTCAAAACCGGCTGCAAGCCTACGATTTAAAAACCAGGGCTCCTCTAAAGCCAAACGAACTTCATTACTTCGTGAGCCTAGCTTTAAACGGAGACGAAATTTCTGCCCATCTCCTTGTAAGGGATGCGGAGTACGCCAACGCATAATATCAAAATTACCCTGCCTGAATTCAGCAAACATCATTGCCTTTTCGAGAGTACTAAAACCTACTCCAAATGATACATGTCCTGTTCGACCTTCTTCTACATCAACAACTAAGTTACGACGACTATTTTGAAGTTCTGGATCTTTGGAATTAATTGGTTCATCATCTAAATTTACTTTTTCAAAGAAGCGGGTATTTTTAAGCCTTGCTTCACTCGTTTCCATTCTGACTAAGTCAAACGTTTCTCCTGGAGCCAAAGCAAGTTCTCGAATAATCGCAATAGTCTTAGTTTTATCATTACCACGAACCTGAATGCTATTTACGCTAAATTTGCTATTTTCAGTAATCTCAAATTTTAAGTCTATTTGGTTAGTTTCGAGGTTAGGTGTTCTGATAGATCGCACTCTGGCATCCAGATATCCTTTTTCTCCATATTTTCGTCGCAAGCGCGAAATTTCACCGCTTATAGTCGCAGGGGAATAGGGCTCACCTGTTTTAATCTTAAACTTGTCACCAGCATCAGATCCTGAGTCATTCATCAAGAAATCTTTACTTAGTATTACATTCCCCACGATTTTGTATTCACCAAAATACGAACGGTCACCTTCTTCTACTTTAATAACTAATTCTAAATTACCCTTGCCGCTTGGCTTAACCTGGATGCCAGATTGATCAATCCCAACATCCAGAAAACCTTCATTTCGGTATACTGTTTTTAACTTATTTATATCATCTTCTAAAATTGTTGGGCGATAACGAGAACGTTTAGACCAAAATCTCCAAAATCTCCACGGCGCTGTTTCCATTTTCTCTAGGAGAGATTGGGTCGAGAGTAGCTTATTACCAACGAATTCTATTCGTTTAATTTTACGCTTTTCATTTTCTGAAATCTTAAAAACGATTGAAACATCACTGGTGCCTCGAGCGGTTTTTAAATCACTTGATACGCTTGCATTCCAATAACCCTTATCAGTGTAAAGCTCTTCTATAAGAACTTGATCAGCTTTAAAATCAGAATCGTCAAACATGTCTCCAACGCTCAATGAAATTGTTTTTTCAAGTTTTTTGTCTGATATTTTTTGATTTCCAAGAAAAGATATCTTTTTGATTCGTGGTTTTGCCCGAACCTTAAAAATAAGGGCAACACCTTTATCCGAGGAGTTTGTCGGATCATAAAAAACCTTTACATCATCGACTGCTCCAGTCGCGACAAGGTTACGAATTGATTTATCTATCGATGAGGGATCATAAGCCATCCCTTCTTCAATTTGTAAATTCTGTAATAAAAAAGATTTACCCAATGTCTTTGGGCCTTCCATGGACACCTCAATCGATATTATCTTTTTGCCGTCGGGGATAACCTGAGCCCACAAGACGGCAATGCTAGAAAAGAGCATTATTATGGGAAGCAAGGGTCTGATGCGATGAATCATGTTAATTAATTAAGTCGTGGTTCGCCTTCGAGGATCTCAAACCTTGTAAATTTTCGGCGAAATGCGAGATTAATCCTTCCTGTTGGTCCATTTCTTTGCTTAGCAAGAAGCAGAGAAATTGGCTCATAATCTTCATCTGAATTCGCCGCTTCAGGATCTTGATCGGCCTCTCTGATATCTTCTCCCTTTCGCTGTTTGCCCAAAAGCATGACAATGTCAGCATCTTGTTCAATTGAACCAGACTCTCTTAAATCAGAAAGTCTTGGATCTCTCCGTTCTTTCTCAGAATCACGATTCAATTGACTTAATACAATCACGGGCACATCTAATTCCTTTGCCATCGCTTTCAATCCCCGAGAAATATCTGAAATTTGATTTTCTCTCGACTGAGCTCTTACATCACCGGAAATTAGTTGAAGGTAATCAATAACGATGAGGTGTATTTTTTTTCGAGTTTTCAGCCTTCTTGCTTTGGCCCGAATTTGGTTAATACTCAGGCCGCTTGTATCATCAACCCACAAAGAAGCTTCTTGGAATTCTCGACTGATAGCATTGAGAGTCTCTGCATCTTTTTTAGGCACAAAGCCTCTCCTTAAGTCATTCATGTTAACTTTCGCTCGCCCACAAATCATTCTCATTGCCAGCGATGTCGCACTCATCTCCAAGCTGAATACTAAAAGATTTTTGGGAGAGTCTTGGTATTTGGGAGAAAACGCAACATTTTCAACAATATTCATCGCCAAACTTGTTTTGCCAACAGAAGGCCTTGCCGCAATTACAATCATTTCGGCAGGCTTAAAGCCGTTGGTTAACTGGTCTAGATCCTTATAACCTGAAAGGAGCCCATCCATTTCTTCATGTGACAACATTCGTTGGATTTGCTCCATAGCATGCTGTATTGGCTCCTTAAACGGGACGGATGAACGAACATTTTGCTCATCACCCAAGGAGCATACTCTCTGCTCCATACTGGCTAAAAAGTCGTCAACATTCCCCTGTATTTGATTCGCTCCATCGATGATTTCAAAGGCAACAAGAATACATTTTCTCAGTATAGCTTTTTGCTTTACTATATCTAACCAATAGGGGGCATGAGCCGTAGTGTCAATTTTAGCGGAAAGATCAAAAAGGGCATCTTTTCCTCCAATTGTTTCTAAATTACCAGCAACCGATAATTTCTCTGCAATAAGTATTTCATCTGCTTCTTTATTTTCCTGGTGAAGCTGAATCAATACATCAAAAATTAGCTGGTGGTTGTAAAAATGAAAATGATCAGGTCCAACTGCTTGCTCAATACAACGACCTATTACCTCACCAGAAGAATCTAATATGCAAGCGGCCAACAATCCTTGCTCTGCATCAATATTACTAGGCAAAGACTTGCCTTCTACAGTAGAAGGCATGGTCGACTTGCTTGGATTACGATGAGATCCTGACTGCCTATTGTCTTGGGAAAGAGAAGGAGATGATGGCATTCGCAAATAAACTTCCCTTTGAAAAACTTACTGTTCAGTTTCCTCGATCGGATTTTCTGATACTACCTCTAATTTGATATCAACGGAAATATCTTTGTGTAAAAGAATATTTACTGTCGTCTGTCCAAGTTCCTTGATCGGGGTGAATTTGGAAAAGTGTCGTTTATCGAGCTGGAAACCCTTTTCGGCCAGCTTCTCTAAAATATGAACTACAGTTACTGAACCAAAGAGTTTTCCACCCACTCCAGTTTTCACTGCAACTGCAATCGAAGTATCATTAAGCTTGGTTGCAATGTCTTGCGATTTTTGGAGTTCTTCAGTTTCTCTTGCTGCCCGAGCAACTTTTAGAGCATCGAGCCTTTTCTTGTTCGCGTGGTTCAATGGAACGGCTTTACTTCTTGGTATAAGATAATTGCGTGCGAATCCAGGACGCACTTTAACAACATCTCCTTCGGATCCAAGATTATCAATATGTTCTACAAGTAGTACTTCTGTTTGTGGCATAATATATTTGGGTAAAATTAAAAAGGAACATCTTCATCTAAATCTGGGTCAGATGCTTTCGGTTTTTCTGGAGTTTCTGCTGGAACGGAAATTTCTGGAGAAGCAGCAGGGGAGGAGGGTTGATTAGTTTGAGAATCCTGTCGAGAATCTACAAATTCAAAATTGTCAAGAACTACACGGATCGCACTTCTTTTTTCGCCTTCTTTGGATTCCCATTGGTCTAGCTTCAATCTGCCTTCAACAAATATGGACCTACCTTTTGTAAAAAAACGTCCAACGGCTTCGGCTCTCGGCCCGAAACATTCAACATCAACAAAGGTTGTTTCGTCTTTACGGTTACCCTCTGCGTCTTTGTAGGATCTATTTAAGGCCAGACCAAAATTGCAGACAGGGCGTCCATTTGTCATCATTTTAACATCCGGATCGCGAGTCAGATTGCCAATGAGTAAAACTTTATTAAGAGAAGCCATGAAAATAAAAAATAGTGTAATTTAATTAATTACAAGCTTTCGATCAAAACTCTATCAACCTTTTTTTCTAGTTTTAGTTTTTTCTTTAGTGTATCGGGAGTCGTCGGAAGACCGGATATCTCAAACTGTAAATATGTACCACTCGATAAACCGTTTTTCTGAGGATAGGAAAAATCATGGCTTCCTTTATTCTCAACTTTATTAACCTCTCCATCCGATTCGCGAATAAGTTCACTTAATCTGGGGATCATTTCATCTGAGGTTCCGTCTGAACCTCTTGGGTCAAATACGATTGTTGCAAGATAATTTTTCTTATTCATGGGGTTGTTTCGATTTGTTTTTCTTGATTAAAAAGACTCATGGTTTTCTCCACACCGGAATCAATAATAGAGTGGAGTGCATTGACAAAATAGGGCAATCTAATTCGTAAGCTATCAGCTTCCACTTGGGTGAACTTAGATAAAACATAGTCCGCAAGAGATTGATCCGGTTGGGATTTGCTACCAATACCAATTCTTACTCTAATAAAAGGGGTAGTCATGGCAGCCATAATACTTTTCACTCCGTTATGACCTCCTGCACCTTTAGTGTTTGAAATTTTCAATGAACCTAATGGTAAGGTCAACTCATCATGAACAACAACAATGTTGGACCCCAAAAAACCACTGTGCTTCAGCAGCGACGGTAATCGACTACCTGAATTATTCATGAAAGTAGTTGGCTTGATAAGAAGTATTTTGTGGGTGCTTGCATAATCCAGCTTACAAATATCTGCACAGAACTTTTTATCTTGCGTGAAAGAGGTATTGTTTTGCTTCGCAAACTCATCTAAGAACCAAAATCCTGTATTGTGCCGCGTGCGGATATAGTTTGAACCTGGATTGCCAAGACCTATTATACCGAATTTTGCCACAGCTCATAGGGAAATCAAAAGACTACTTTGATTGTTATGAATCTTCTGTATCAGAGGTTTTTTCGCCCTCAACAGATGCGTCTTCTTCCGTATCTTCCTCATCTTCTGCTCCTGATCTACCACTTGCACTGCCAACACAGGAAGCAAGAATCATCTCTGGAGAATCTACATACTCCACATCATCAATTTTCGGAAGATCCTTAATTTGTAAATTTGAACCAAGCTCTAAAGCACTAATGTCCAAGATCACTTGGGAAGGCAGGTTACTAGGTCTACATTTGATTTCAATCTCGCTTGATAGAACCTCAAGAATCCCACCCTGGCTCTTCACGCCCTCCGCTTCACCAGTGATGACCAACGGAACTTTAGTCTGCAGATCTTCGCCGCGTGTAACTTGTATGAAGTCAATGTGAAGAATTTTATCTTTAATTTGATCTTTCTGAAGGTCTTTTATCAGAACTAATTCATCCTCGCCGTTGTCACCAAGAAGTCTGAATAGGGAAGATGAACCAGATGCCTTTCGTAGAAGCATTCTCGTTTCTTTATCATCCACAGTGTAAGGTTTGTTTATGGCTTTCCCGTAAAGGATTACAGGAATCTTACCAGAATTCCTTAGGCTTTTGCAGGCATTGCGGCCAGATTTCTCTCGAGGGGAAACCTTTAAAGTAAATTCGCTTAGTTCAGACATGATGATTACAAGGGGTAGAAAAATTTAAAGCGTATACATTTATCAGTTGCCTTTCATTCTTGCAAGCACTTAACCACAGAGTCCTTATGCAGTACATTCTCTTTAATACAGGAGAGCGTTCTGCTTTTGACACATAACTTTAAATTAAATTCATCAACTCTCTTAGAAATAAAGTATCTTATAACTCTTTAGCTATAATTAGCAGATAGGAAACATTGCGACAGCGTGAATATGAACATATTTCAATTATGAATTTACATGTAATCACTTCAATGCTTCAACGCAATCGATGTGTTAATTCCTGTTGTAAAAACTAAAGTTTTTCAACACCTGAGTGAAAGTTTATTGATAATAAGATTTAAATTAAAATGCTCATCATCATACTTTGAATGACTAATCTGCCCATGACACTTAGACTCATATCTTAAATTTATGAAAAGAAAACGAGCAATCTATGCCTGCTCCGCTAAGGAATGCCGATTTCCAAACACATGCAACTGGAATCAAGCATGCATGGTCAAGGCATTGAATAAAAGTTTGAAAGATAAAAAAGTAAAGAAGGCAAAAGAGGAGTTAATTATCAAAAAGAAGACTTTTTAATCGACCTCGGCTCATCGAGAATTTCTTTGAGTAAAAATGCTTTACGAAGAGATTGATTAGACTTGTTTAAATCCTCAGTAATTGACACAATGGATTTCTTCTTTTGCACCGCTTGATTGTAGGAAAACACAGGTTCTTCGTCTTTTTTGTTAGCTTGTGAAGCTTCTTTTTTCGCAAGCAAATTTTCTTCATGCTTTGCTTTTTCAACAGGAAAAGGAAGGGTAGTTTCCGGAGCACTTTTGGGAGGAGAATCAACCTGCGAAGGGTTGCTGAAATTCTGCCAGGCTTCTCTCAGTACATTTTCTAAGCTAGCACCAACTTCTACGGAACCTTCCTGTTCAAACTCTTTTTTCTTTGGGTTTGGTTGAGGTACAGATGATTTTTTATTGGTTAGTTTACCAATGAAGGAAGCAATAACTAGACCAATTATTAAAAGTGTATCTAGTGGAAGATCCTGCATATTTGCGGAACGATTTATGATTCAAATCAAAGGTTTATTCAACCCCTTTAGAAACACTCTCCCTCATTTCTGTATCAGCTTCAATATTTCTCAGGCGATAATAGTCCATCACACCAAGGTTGCCACTTCTGAACGCTTCTGCCATTGCAAGTGGGATTTGGGATTCGGCTTCAACTAACTTTGCCTGCATTTCCTGAACCTTGGCTTTATTTTCTTGCTCCAAAGCAACGGCTGCTGCTCTTCTGATCTCGGCTTGAGCCTGAGCAACCTCTTTGTCGGCCGAAGCTTGAGAAGAACGGAGGGCTGCCCCCCGATTTTCACCTAAATCAACATCTGCTATATCAATGGAGAGAATCTCGAAAGCTGTTCCTTGATCAAGTCCACGATCCAAAACTTTTTCGGTTATGGAATTTGGATTTTCTAAAACAACTTTGTAGTTTTCTGAGGAGCCAATAGTGGAAACTATACTCTCACCAACTCGCGCAATAACTGTTTCTTCCTGAGCACTGCCTACATATCTATCCAAATTACTTCGAACCGTTACCCTCGCCCTAACTTTAACTTGTATGCCGTCTTTAGCTACACCGTCAATGGTTTGGCGTCCTTCTATCACGCAATCAATGATTTTAGGATTTATAGATGTTCTTACCGCTTCCAAAACTGATTTGCTTGTTCCCCTCGTTGCTAGATCAATTGCACAGGCACGATCCCATTCCAATATAATGTTTGCCTTGGACGCAGCAATCAAAGCTTGAACAGTTTGCACTACATTTCCTTCGGCAAGGTAATGAGCTTCCAATTGGTCAGTTTCAATGGGAATACCTGCCTTTACGGCGGTAATTCTGGCATCGACAATTAGGCCAACCGGAACCCCCCGAAGTCTCATAGCAAGTAAAGTAGTAAACCCGACAGTTGCCTTAGAGAGAAAAGCTTTCAGCCAAGTGTTGAAAAACGACATGATGACCAACGTGACGACAAGTCCGATGACCACGAGTAATCCAATAATAATCCATTCAAACATCATAATAATTAGGGTTAAAGATAGATACCTTGATGGTTAAAATGAGATCTAAGGTCAACTCTTCTCGACACCCTTTTTCTCCACACGAATTCTGAAAGCATCCAATCCAATAACTTTTACCTCTGTTCCTTTGGGTAAAAAACCGCTTTCACTATATGCATCATAATCCTTATCATTGACTTTCACGAATCCCTCAGGATGAAGGTCTGTTAGAGTAAGTCCGGAAAAGCCAAGCAAATCCTCTGCCCGTATTAACGAATTGCTGGTGCCATCAACAATTTTTCCAAGAAACAGGTTTTGGCCAAGAGGACTTTTGGATAACCACTTAAACTCAGCAAAGACCAAAGCAAGCCCACCCAATCCACTCAAAAGAAAAGTTAATGAAGGTGCAAACCAGCCCCCAAATTCTAAAAAGGAGTAGTAGGCAGCAACGATCAATCCCAAGAAACCAAGAATCCCAAGTAATCCCCCAGGAACAATTGCTTCAAATGCAATGAGAGTGTAGC
The DNA here is from genome assembly GCA_029254745.1 of Opitutales bacterium. GTDB lineage: Bacteria > Verrucomicrobiota > Verrucomicrobiia > Opitutales > Seribacteraceae > Seribacter. The sequence goes on from JAQWWZ010000025.1 coordinate 65,207, forward strand.
TGATTAGTACAATACCAAGTATTAAGGTCATGAGGAAATTTCTTCTACAATTAAATCCATTGAAGCAATTCTAATAACCTTAATTTTTTCCCCTTTTGCAATCCTACCGTGAACGGCTCGGGCCTCATAACGCATACCGTTAATTTGTACCTGCCCAGATGGAAATAATTCTGAAACGGTCTCACCGTGCATTCCCTCTGTACTCAAAAGCGGTTTTAAAGCAGTAAATTTTGATGCAGAATTTCCTATCGTTTCACTCAAAACTAAGCGATTCCATAACGGAGTTTTAGGAAGTACCATCGATAGTAAAACACCTATTGTAATCGCTATACCCAAGGACTGTAAAAGCTCCCAAAAAGGCAGACGAAAAACTTCAAAGTTCCAGGAGAAGTCAGGCGTAGGCCAAATATCAACCATTGCCCAAAAAATAGAACCGATCATCATAAGGAATCCAATAAGCCCAGGAATAATAAAACCTGGGACCAGAAAAATTTCGACTAAAATTAAGCATATACCCAGCAAAAAGACGATAAGTTCTTCTTGGCCAGCAAGACCCGCCACATATTTTGAGCCAAAAAAGACCAACATCAAAATAATTCCCAAAACTCCAAAAATCCCAAAGCCAGGAGTCTTAAACTCTACGAATATACATACCAGCCCAATACTTAAGATAAGGGGTGCGAACCCATTTAACCAAAGTCCTGCTTTTTCTGCCCAATTTACATTCATTTCTATGATCTTATAATTGCCGGGACCCCACTTATTTACCAAAATTTCTTCGTAATTCTCAAAAACGCCAAATCCTAGCAAGGGTGCAGGGGGACTGCCATAAAATTGGCACGCTTCTTCACCTGTTAAAGTAAGAAGCTCGCCCTTCTTTTTGATTATACTACCGTCAGATGCTTTGATTGGATCACCCTCGATAATCAAACTTTCATTCGCATCCATCATCGCAGACATAACTAAAGATCGATAACGATGATCTCCAGCATAGTTCCTAATTTTTGCTTTTAAATAAGAATTGATTTTCCGCTTCATGGAAGAATCAATATTGCTGCCTCCACCACTAACTGCCTCTGCCGCACCAATTTGAGATTTCGGGGAAAAAGCAATTTCACTAGATGCTATAGCTATGTAGGCACCTGCTGAAATTGCTTCGTCATTCACATAGGTAATAATTTTTCCATTAAATCGTTCCAGGTTATCAATGATCTCTTCCATGATTTCCAGAGTCACCCCAAGTTCTCCGCCCGGTGTATCCATATTCAAAATTACAATTTCGGCTCTTTCCTTGATCGCATTTTTCAGTCCACGCCTGAAAATATCAAGAATGGGGGGTCCAATTTGATCCTTTACGGGAATTACATACGCAATATGCAACTTTTCTAGGGAAGAATTACCTTCGGAACTGATACTCTCATTACCGTCATAATTAAGCACGGAGGAAATTTCGGCTCTTACTGGATTAATAAAGATCAACACAAAAAGTCCGAGAAGGAGGGGAGGGGATTTAAAAATTAGCATGAGGATTAGATCTTAATGTCATGTAATGCTATAATTGGCATTGCGCAAATGCGAAAGAAACTTCAATTCATAAGTAATGGAAAAGATTACCTATCAAAACCATGAAATTAGGCGCTGGGATGTCGGTCCCTCTACCTTTTTGGCATCCCCCGAAAAAGGGGCTCAATTACTGAATTGGCATGTCAATATGAGCGATGGCTCAGTTCGCGATGTCATTCATTGGCCTGAAGATATAAAGGATGAAGAGTTTCATAAGGTTGGGGGTGGAATCCCAATTCTATTTCCCTTTGCAGGCAAATCATACCTAGAGGGGAAGCAGGATTATTGGAAATTACCCGACGGTCGCCATGCGCAAATGCCCATGCACGGCTTTGCCAATAGAGCAGATTTTGAAATACGTTCTATTGATAAATCAGGGTTCGAAGTGGAAATGATTCAAACCCAAGAAATGAAGAAGTTTTACCCTTTTGATTACAACTTTACTGTCATATATCACTTTTTGGAATTAACACTGCAAATCAGCTTAGTACTAGAAAACGAGAGCCGGGAACCACTACCATGGTCAGCAGGCTTGCACCCTTATTTCCAAATACCTTGGAGAAAAGGGTTAACCTTATCTGATCATAAACTATCAATCGAAGCCAAGAAAGTTTATGAATATCAAAAGGGTGGTATGATGGTACCCAAGAATAATCAAATACCAGAACAAAAGCTCAGTGATTTAAGTCTAATCAATAATGTTTTTTATGAGTTATCTGCACCGAAAGCAGACATCTCCCTTCTAAACGGAGAAGAAACTGTAAGCATTTCTGAAGTTGGTGGACCAGAAACAGGGACTCGACTTACATTCGTATCTTGGACTAAGAAAAACGAACCATATTATTGTATAGAGCCATGGATGTCTCCGCCCAATTCAACCGAAAATAAAACTACTCGTATGGTAGGACCAGGAGCAAGGGATGAGTTTACAATCGAAATCGAGTTAGCCTGAGAACTTGTCAAACCTATGCATCGAGAGCATTCAAGACACCGTCCCAAAACTGAATTCTTTCTTGTATACTACGCTCTGCCTGAGCAATTACTTCGTTCTCTTTGTCGGGATCACCATCACATAAGTTTTCGAGAAGACGATGAGCCATTGGTCCATGATGGTCGCCGTCTAAAACTGCATGCCTTTCTAGATAATAATTGAAAACAGGCACTTGCCTTGGGTCTAACTCTGTTTGCGAGAGTATTCGCTTGAACATGAGAGGCACAACACTCTCCCGGGCAATTGCAAATGAAGATGCAATTTCATGGGATTTACCATGAGAAATAGTCTCAAAAGTATGTTGCATAAATAAACGAGAGGGTTCGGGCAGATCATCTAGCTTTAACGAAAATTCTATTCCATCATTTCTAACATGATCCAAAAAAGATTCTATTTGGGATGTAGAACAATTAACCTCTCTCATAGATCTCAAATAAATTTCGAAATGGCTTGAGTATGATGTCTCACTTGTGGAGGAAAAAGAAACATCAGATTCTTCCTCCATAACAATTTCATTAAGGAATCTAACAAGAAGACCATTAGGGTTCGGGAGCCATGGTGATCCGCTCGGAACAAGATCAATCTGAAGTTTTTTAAGCAACGACATGAAATCCCAAACAGCGTAAACATGATGCTCCATGAAAATCTTTAGTTCGCACAGAGAATTAATACGGTTGAAAATTTCATGGTGCTCAAGCTGGTGCTTGATTTTATCAAGGGAGGAAATATCCATAATTGATAACTAGCAAATAAAGTAGATTACCCAAATAATAATCTCAAAATTAATGAAAAAAACTGATTTATTTTTTCGAACAATAAAAACAAATTGAGAAACAATTTTTAAATTTTCAAACATCAAATGCGAATATAATGCTATAAACTATTATAACGTTAACCGCTGTCAAACAATGGTTAATGGAAAATATAGTCTACAATTAATTAAATATTTATGTAAATATAAACTTGATACACTAGCTTTTCATCCAACTATCCCAACGATTTGATAACAAACTTTCACTTCTTGTATTTGGATTCTTTTTATCGTCTACTAACTTTACAGATTTTTCTGATATTGGTTGGATGTTACGCTTTTTTTCAGACTGTAAATATTTAAGAAGCTCAGACTTTAACATCGAATATCTAGATCGAGGGTTTCCCGGGCAATCAAGCATTGCCTTTGCTTCCAACATATCCGAAACAAAAAACTTAAACCTAAAGCACATCCTTCCATTTTTTTTATAAAAATAGCGATGTCTTCCATCATTTTTTGGAAAGTTTGTCTTTGGGAAATTTTCTAAAATAAGTTTCCAGAACTCAAAATTTCTAAATACATAAGTTTCATTTTCTCGCTGCTTCCGGAGTAACTTGAGCTGAAGTTTTAACATCTTAATGTCATTATTCAAGGACCTACAGAAAAGCGTAAACTTTGCTTCACTATCATCAAATAGATCTATGTATTTATCTTGTAGAAATCTTATTATTTTTTCGTTATCCATTATTTGATAAGGCTTTACAATATATTATGTCTAAATTTAAAAAATATATAGACTTATCAAAAAAATGCAAATACCTTTGGGTAATTTTCCAAATTCATTCTCTTCATTAAACTTTAAAAATCTAGGAACACAGCTACAAGTAAAACAGTATCAATAAATTCTTTTTCTAAAATTTCATCCCGCATGAAAAGCTTGTACTTGTGCTAAACTTACTTACTTCATATTAAATTTTATATGCGTATTTTTTTTATCATTTTTTCCACAGTAACCATTCTGACCAATTTGTTCCCTGTTCAAAATGATATTATATCAAAAAAAATCCGAATTGGGCCGGGATTTTCGTATTTATTTGAGAGTACAAACCCTCCCAGTAACTACGAATCAACAAAGAATCACTTACATATAGGATTCCGATGGCAACCTTACACAGATCGCCCCAAAAGCTCTGAAGCGGACATTAACAGAGAAATTGGTAAAGTGGCCAGTTATGCAAGCTTTTGGTACATGTCGCTTCACGCCCTTCCAGAAGAAAAAAATTTAGACTATCATAAATATCCATCCAAAGAAGCATTAGCTATCCGACATGCGATAAAATTGTGTAAAATGAGAGGGATAAAGACCGAACTTGTTTTATGGCAAGTACCCTTGTGGATGAATGGGGGTAAATCCTATCCCGATTTTAATAAAATACCACCGAATGACCAGGCAATTTATAATATGGTTAAAGCTACCGTGGAGTGGTTTGGTGAAGATGTTGATTACTATTCTATCTTTCACGAAGCCAATCATCCTAAATATTGGGAAGGAACATGGGATGAGTTAATCAATTTATTTATGCTACCGGCAACACGAGCAATTCGAGACTACACAAACGAAACAGGGGATATGAAGATAGTTTCAACCGCAGGTTTGTCGCCATCACGCAACTGCAAAAAATGGTACGACATTCAATTGGATTACCCTGAACTTATGGATCTGATTGACAATTTTGCGGTTAATCTAAGCGACTTTAATAATGGTTGGGGAGGTGGACTTCTCACTTGGGTAAGTTCGGTATGGGATCAACTCGACTATATGAAACAGAGACTCAACGAAGAAGGATATGATGACAAAGGGTTAGTCGCTGCGGAAAGCTGGATCTGTTGGGATGGCGAACGGACGCCTCATGGACCCGAGGGAAGCGGAGACACTGTAGAATCAACCCTCCGCATTTTGGGAGAGTGCATCCAACGGGGGTTAAGTTTAACAAATCTTCCATGGTCAGACAATCACAGTGCCTGGTCTATGGGGCTAACAAAACGACTGGACTACAACGGACAACTCGCAATTTTGGGAGAAAAGTTAAATCATAACTTCACAGGTGGACCAAACATTGCGACAAGGAAACTAAACATCACCGGCAGCGATAAGAAACTCATTATTCAAAACAATTCCCCTTCATTTAATGGCAACGAATTTGGTGCCTCGTATGCTGTTCCAGATGACCCAAACCATACACACTATTATATTTGGCGCTGGTTTGCACAATTATCTGCGGGACAAAATGAATGCATACATCACACCATAGCAGACGAAGAAGGTAATGACATTATTTTCAAAGAAAATCATTCCGATGAATTTATGAGAATGAGCTCATATGACAGAACCAAAAAGAGATTCATTATCTTATTAGCAAAAAGAGATCCAGACCAAGAATCACAAGATATAACTATTTCTTTCCCCGCTACTATACAAAACGGAAACCGATATAATAGAGACAACAAGTTTACAGGAGAAGGATTTACTATTGGTGACAAAATACAAGTTCGATGGACAACAGAAGATGTTGAGACGAAAACAGGTTACAGAAAAAACTCTAGATATGAGGAGGCAATGTTGATCGTTGATGAAGAAGGGCAGTTAACTTGCAGTATACCTTTGGTTCAACGCCTGACGACTTTAGTTTTTGAGAAAAAATAAAACATCATAATTACATATATTAGTACGCACATTTAAATACAAATATTTACCTTTTTATCTTTAGCCATTTCTTAGATATCTTTTAAGTTCTCGATAATTTTATACGCTATTATTTATTAATGCTTCATCTAAATCAACTTCAAGAATAATCCAACGTGTTATACTTTTGCGGTTGATTAGTAATTGCTAAACCTCATCGGGTAGAGATCTCCAACTTATTAAAAGATATCCGATTCCCTGGCACTATATCATGAGGCGGAATTTAGTCATTCAGCATAAATCACATCTTGAAGAAGATACTTATCAATGTTGCTGTAAGACTAAATTTGAAAGAGTTAAATTGATGTCGCTTGTCGGGAACACCTCATGATATATATGACTTAATTATTGATGAAAAAAAATACTCCGAAAAACCAACTTGTTTATGAAAAAACTATAGAATCTGGATTGGAGCAAGTTGCTAGCGATCATAAATTCCTCGTTGAATCTTTTTCAGTGGTATTGGAAACGATTGGCTTTTCTAACGCTGCCTCTCTTTTAAGAGAAAGAAATTTCTCAAAACAAGAAGGTGAGCTTGATCCTCAAACCATACAAGCTATCTCTTTTTATTTTCAATTACTCAATCTTGCTGAAGAACACGGTGCAGGCAGAAGTGCCAGATTGCGGGAGAAAGAACTTGGTGGAGATACTGAGCCTGGGCATTGGGGGCAGTACCTCCAGCAATTGAAAGGTGCAGGCTTTACCGAAACTCAGATACGAGAGAAACTTCCTTTGGTACGGGTGGAGCCTGTTTTCACAAAGCATCCTACCGAAGCCAAAAGGTGGGCAGTGCTCGGATTACACCGTGAAATTGTCCGTTTAATGCGCAAAAGGGACGCAGTAGAAACTTCCTATGAGCAAAGCTTTTGTAACCGTTCTTTGCAAGCAGTATTGGAGCGACTTTGGCTAACCGGTGAAATTTTCTCCCGTAAACCTGAGGTGGAAAATGAGTTGGAAAACCTTTCCTATTACTTAAAACAAGTTTTTCCCGTTGTCTTTACCAATTTAGATGATCGCTTGAGGCATGCCTGGAGAACAGTTTGGCCAGAGTCTAAACCATTGATGGATAACGAACTTCCTTCTCTGGTTTTTGGCTCTTGGGTGGGAGGAGATCGTGATGGTCATCCAAAAGTGACTGCTGAGGTTACCCATAATACGCTAAACACTTTAAACAAGGGTGCCCGAGAAGTCATTGGCATACGTCTCCACGAGCTAGGACAAAAGTTGGCATTCAGTCGGGCTGGACTGGAGGCACCCCAAGCATTGCTTAAGCGCTTAAAAGAGTGGGGTATCGCTGAAGATACAGCAGAACCCTGGAAAGTATTTGTTCAAGGCGTGGCCCAACGCTTACACGAAGGAGTCGCCTTGTTGAGGGAAAACCTTGAACTACTCATTAAAAGCTTGGAAGATGCAGGAGCTCTTAGAACGATGGACTTATATGTTCGCCCAGTATTGCGTTTAGTCAATAGTTTCGGCCTTCATCTAGCCCGTCTTGATGTAAGGCAAAACAGTGCGGCATATGATTTGGCTCTTAGTCAAATGATGGAAGCAGCTGGTATTAGAGATGGACAGAATTTTGGTACATGGTCTCTCGAAAAGAAACTACTTTTTTTAAATCAGGAACTGAGTCACCCCAGACCGATGACACATACCTCCATGGCTCTCCCACCAGAGGCTGAAGAAGTAAGGGCCACTTTTTCTGAATTAGTCGATCAAATTGATAAAAAGGGTGCGGAAGGGCTAGGTTGCCTTGTGGTGAGTATGACTCGTACTGTAGCTGATTTGCTAGTCGTTTATGTACTTGGCAAGGAAGTGGGTCTCACTCAAATGATCGATGGGAAAATGACCTGTGCATTGCCAGTTGTACCACTCTTTGAAACTTACGAAGACCTAGAAGCCGCCCCAAAAATCATCTCTGAATTCTTAAACCATTCATGTGCGCAGGCTAGCATGGAAAAACAGGGCATAACAGCATCGCAGGTTGTCATGCTTGGGTACAGTGACAGCAACAAGGATACTGGAATTATTGCCAGCCAGTGGGCCTTACAAAGGGCTCAGAAAAGATTATTGGTTATTGGGAGTGATTGTGGGGTATCACTAACCTTTTTTCATGGGCGGGGAGGTACTGTAGGGCGCGGAGCAGGCCCAACTCATCGTTTTTTGGAGGCTCTGCCAGCTGGCTCATTAAAGGGTGGTTTGCGTATAACCGAACAAGGGGAAGTCATCGGACAAAAGTTTAATACAGCTACCACTGCCTCATCTAATCTAGAAACATTGCTTGCCGGTTCACTAGGTGCCCAAATGTTGACATCAAAGAGTGGAGATTCTAAGCAGATCACTTCTGTTATGGACTGCCTAGCCAAGTCTTCACGCCTTGCCTATCGCGAGCTTCTGGAAACCGATGGTTTTGTACAGTTTTACCGACAGGCGACTCCGATTGATGCGATTGAACGCAGCCGTATTGGTTCCCGTCCGAGTCGCAGGACCGGTCAGACGAGCCTGCAGGATCTCCGTGCTATCCCGTGGGTATTTAGCTGGAATCAGTCCCGATACTACCTTCCCGGATGGTATGGAGTCGGTACAGGTTTGGAGGAGTTAAAAACTTACTACCCCACTCTCTTTGCTCAACTACCCAAACTAGTCGAGCAAAGTTCTTTTTTACGCTATGTTTTTTACAATGCAGAAAGTAGCCTTGCCAGTTCAGATCCTAAGTGGATGAAAGCATATGCTGGATTGGTCGAAGACGAAAACTTACGGCTACTTATGTTGGGAAAAATTTTAGCAGAAAGAAACCTAGCAGAGAAACATTTTAACTTCATTTTCCAAGGAACTTTACAGCAAAGGCGTCCGCGGTTCTGGAAAACCCTACAGGCTAGAGAAGATGCCCTGGGACTCCTGCATGGACAACAAATTCGCCTGCTTCAGGAATTTCGGCAAGAGGATAGAGACCAACCAGAGCGAATCGAGCGCATGCTTCTGGTAGTTAATGCGATTGCGAGTGGTCTAAGAACAACAGGATAAAGGTTTGCTACCTTCAGGACCCTTAAATGCCTTAAGAACTATTGGGTAAATACTAGCCTTACCCACTCATTCGTGAAGGTCTGAACCGGAATCTGATCTCTGTAAGCTATCTTGAAGCCTCCGACACTCACATGCCAGATAGTATTCCTAAACTGCTAAACCTATCGAACCTGCCCCAATCAAATACTTCTTCGCTGAGCAAGTGGAGTTAGGCAAACGGGAGGCCAAGAATGCACCATATAGTTTCATGATATTAAATTTCTGCAACTGATTAGCCTGTAGCTCGATCTACTCAAGACAAAAAGTTTACTAGGGAAGATTTCAATGAAGGCGAACTCATTTTGGTAAGATGGACCACAGAAGATGTCGAAACTAAAAATTGACTATCGTAAAATGTAAAAGCCGGGAACTCTTCTTTCGTAGTAGTAAAATAGAGTCTGCTGAGTGTAAGCTTACCCTAGAGCCGTCACTTAACTTGCTAAGTTTTTAAATCTCAAGATCACCAAATCAGCTTACAATGCGTGCTTTTCAGAATCATCTACTCTTTCAATTCAGCCCAGAAATTGAATTTTATACTCTAAGAAGATGGTTTGACGGAAGAGAATAATCATTTATTAAATATTTAGATAAGCGATCATTCCATTAGCCCTTTCTTTGCTTGCCATTTTATTCCACTAGGTAGAGCTAATATTCAACCACATCCATCGAGATGGCTTGAGTGTTTGGCATTTATTTTTATCTTCCTACATCTTGGACTAGGTGCCAGGTCTAAGAAGTCTTTTGAAGGTCCTCCAGGCTCCAACTATGCATTTGGAGATGAGTTTGCCGGCACAAAGCTCAACCAAGAAATCTGGGGATTGGGAATCAATAAAAAAAATCTTCAAAACGAGGGCGTAGATTGTATTTACAAGCTGGAAAATATCATTTTGGATAATGGACTTCTTATCTTTACCCAAAAAAGGGAAACCATGCCTGTAACCGGCAAAACATGGTCAAAAGAAAAAACTTTTAATTATTCCTCGGGTGGAATTCATACCCGGAAAGATTATGCACTTCGCAATAACATGTATTTAGAACTGCGTTGCAAACTTCCACGAAATAATGGAGGGTATGGTGCTTTTTGGACAATTTCTAACAAAGTGGGAGACTGGTCGCCCGAAGATCTTTTAGAAATTGATATGTTCGAATTTATTGCTGCCCAGGAAAAAAATAGATTATGGAGCGGTTTGTGGTGGCACGATTTTAGAGCTAAAGAAATTCATCAAGGTATCCCTAAGGAATCTATGGTAAAACGTTCGGATGATCATTTCTTTATCAAGCAAAGAGTCTACAAAGCCCACCATGGACATGGTCACCAAATAAAAGGAAATACTGTCAATTTTTACGAATTTTTTACCTTTGGCTTACGGGTCACTGATAATGAATTCTTCTGGTATCTTACCCAAGATGGACCTGCATGGAAGTCTGAACCTTATTTTAAGTTTTCCGGTGGTAAGGTGCACAACCGAACTTATGGAAAAGTCGAAGATTTTGAGTGGGAACGGCAGGTTCCAAGAAATTTAAACGTACAAATTAATTTAAATTATGCGATTCGAAGTGCGGGGTGGGCAGGTGGTCCAGTAAAAGATGAACAGCTCCCTTCGAAGATGTATATTGATTATGTGCGAGTCTTTAAACTCGATAAAAGCTAACCACTTATCTAAGTAAAGGTTGGAATTAAAGAGTATAAGAAATAGTGATGATATTGCTTCCTGAGCACTCGGAAATATACCTTTTACGGGAGTAAAAATTATGGGGAGAAACAGGAAACTGTAGGGTTAGGACCAAAAAGAAGGGAGGATATAATCCAAGGCGTATAATTCTGTAACGTCTTCAAACATTTTGTTTTATAAATAAAAAACAAATGTCATTGTTCTTCAAATTTCAGCCTTCGAGGGTTTGACACTAGTAAGACGAAACGCAACAACCACAATAATTGCTGGCGCTCCCGCTGGGAGTCGAACCCAGATCTTCGGTTCCGGAGACCAATATTCTATCCATTGAACTACAGGAGCGTAAGCCTTGTGAGCACTGAATCCTAGAGTCAACCTTCCAGGAAAAAGTTAATATATCTACCTTCGATTTTATTTTTGTTACTAATTCCTTTGCTGCCTTTGGACATATTAAAGCGAGCACATCTCTAAAAATCAAAGAATTCACGATCGAGAGTCGTAAAAAATTCGGAAATGTATTGTTTAAGGTTAGCATTCTCACCAAATAATACTACGCGGGATCCCGAGTTCAAGCAACTCCGAAAGATGAAGACAGAACAATAAATTAGGGATACGAATCGACATGGGAATACCATCAGTTGGCGGCGAGTTTGGAAAAGAGAGAATAAGCTAAAATGGTAAAAACTGTAATGCCCCAAAACATGGATATTCTGTGAATTGGGTAACGCCTGCAAGGCTTGCCTCAAAGCACAAGGTTTGCAAGTCCGCAAAACATAGGAAAAAAACAGCATATTCAATTAAATAAAAGAGGACGACATAAATGGATCCTAGAAATCTATTAAAACTATCCTAGATAAAAATCATTTTTTAAGGTCATCATCTTAAGAAAGAGGTAATCGTAGAGTTGCCTCAATTTTGGCAAATAAAGAGTTGGAATGATCAAACATGATTGAATAACTTCGAGGCAATAAAAGCATTTTTCCTATAATTCAATAAGAAGAATTTTGTACTATAAAGTCCTAATGGTATAACAGCAAACGGCCTCAGTTGGGCGTAATACATTACCAAGAGTATGCTTTACACTCGACGTGCCCGAAAGGTTCATAAATGCTTTTCTACAGTCCAAAGACTGCACAACATAAAGTTTTGCCTCATTACGACTTTCACAAGGTTTGTGCCCTGGTGAAATCAATGATGATTGGAATGCTGAAACAGCACTAAAATGGCATCCCTTTACCCTTGATACAGAAGAAGGTTTAAAGCCTGAGGTTATTATTCCTTTCATTGGACAAAGAATATTAACGAGCATCGAAATCTATCAGAAAAGTGCACTCAAATCCTCAAGGAGGAGGTGCAAGGAGAACTGATGTAATTCCAAAGCAAAATGGTATTCACAGATTGGGACAATTACGCCGTGCTTACGGATTAACTTATGTAAGTAGTAATGTCGCAAGAAGGACCGTAATCAATAAAACCCATCATCCAGGTAAACCTATAACTGATGAAAGTGCAATAAACCTTCAATTTAGTAACACAAAAGATGGTTCTGTCACAATTGAAGATAAAAAGAGTTTTGGGCCTAAATGTTGCTTAAGAAGAATTCTTTGTTGAAGAAGGAAAGGTAGAAAAACCTGACTCATTGGCAGAATTAAGATTCCGTAAATACTGATTGCGACTCATATCCAAATGATCCGCACCATGTTTCCCAGTTTCTGTTTTTTACCGAGAACAAATGAGCTTGAAGATACTTTTTTAGAGTCAAAGATTCTAGTTGTCATTGTTTTCATTGCCAAGATTCCTAAAAGGTATGGATATTCACCTATCATATTACTGATCCCAATTGAAAAGCCATCAAAATAAAAATTAAACGAGTCTAAAATTTACCTCCTTAAATAATACTTGTATGATTAAAAAAAGTGCTTTAGTGTAACTTATGAAAAGTATTATAAATATATTAATATTGGCTTTATTCTCTTTAACTCAAGCCACTGCCTCGGAGTGGTTGTACTACAAAAAATTCCCATGGGTCTTCGATGACAAAACTGAAGATTGGCTCTATTTATGGGGTGGTGAAAACGGGAAAGTTTATGCGTTTAGCTCAAACAGTCAGGCTTGGTCTGAATTTATGCCATACGAGAATCATGAAACTGTTATTTCCGATACAAATGGTCAAGCGGTAGTCGTAAAACATGGAGATGAATACTCCTGGTCCAACGACCTTGATGGAACCATCCTTCGGGCTGCTGAATGGGAGCAAGGTGAAACTCCAGATATTGCGACGGTTAAATTCGAAAATGGAAATATTTTGTATGGATTTAATACCTTTTCAACGGATGTCGCCGATCTGGGAAACAATAAAGTTTCTTACAGTATTGATGAAAATGGATACTTGAAAAGCTTAGAAGGAGATGGGGACTATCAATACTATAATATTGCCAGCGTGAAAGATGGCATTATCGGTACGATACAAAATGACCAAGGGGTGGACTCTGTTGCAAATAATGGTGTAAACCAAATCGACCAATGGTTTTTCACCACCAAAGCCGCAGCCGAGGCATTCTACCAAGAAAAATCTTCCCCTTCTGTTGTGGTCACAGATACTAACGGGCAAACAGTCGTCGTTCAGTCAGGCAACGAGTACTCTTGGAACAGCTCTCTGGATGGTATAACATTATGGTCTGTTGAGTGGGAGCCCGGAGAAACTCCTGACACCTACACTTACAAGTTTGAAAATGGAAGAAACTTGGGAAATATAGGCTTCTTCGATTACCTTTCGGGACAACAACCTTACGATAAGCCGTATGTGATAGATGAAAATGGATATTTAAAGGTTACGGAAACAAATTATCAATACTACAATGTGGTAAGTTATGAAAACGGGGCAATCGGTACCATTCAAAATGACGGAGGCTTGGAGTCCGTCGCTGACAACGGTGTCAACCAAATCGACCAATGGTTTTTTACTACCAAAGCGGCCGCCGAGATATTTTTAAACTCCTTGTAACGCCATCACACTGAAGCTGTTTCTGGAATCTATCCAAAACCTCAAGGAGTTTGTTTTGTAATAAAACCACTAAACAATAATACTTTTACTATTCTTGGGAAACTCGCTCCAAATGAATGGATATAACCTATAATCTTTGAAATAAATAGTGCTAAAATTAATTTTTTATCTACTAACTTTAATATCATATAAATCGCATTAAGGTTAGAATAATAATAGTTGAAGACGGGACTAGCTACGACTGCTTCTAATTTGCAACTTACTTGTAAACGCAAAAAAACACTCAAATTTTCTAAAGATTACCAAACAGCATTATTAGTCTGCCAATTTATTGATTCTAACAGCGCATTTAAAGTTATAAATTAGTAAAGTAATCTATTTTCCGTAGCTTATTTCGATCATCTAAAGATTTATTGCGAATGATTGGTCTTGCTTGCTGTCCTATCGTTCTTATCAAATATTGGATGACTAGTTCAAATGCGCCGTGCGTAGGAATAATCATGGGAAGCCAATCCGATTGGCCAACTTTAGAAAAAGCAACTCAGACCCTCGATGATTTTGAGGTAAAATGGGAAGCGAAAGTTGTGAGTGCACATAGAACACCTGAGCTTCTCTACGACTATGCCAAGACAGCTGAAAATCGGGGGTTGAAGTGTATCATCGCAGGGGCAGGGGGAGCCGCTCATCTTCCTGGTATGACTGCCGCCATAACCACAATTCCAGTGTTAGGAGTCCCTGTTAAATCTAAAACACTTCAAGGTATAGACTCACTTCTGTCTATCGTTCAAATGCCAGCAGGTATACCCACAGCCACATTTGCCATAGGTGAGGCAGGAGCTACTAATGCCGCTCTTTTTGCCATCTCTATGCTTGCAACAATGGGCAATACAGTACTTGGCGAAAAATTAAGAGACTTTAGGTCTAATCAAAAAAAACAAATTGAAATAAGCAAACTTCCTCCTACTGATTCATAAATATGATTCTGAAAGGAAACAACTGGTTGGGAGTTCTTGGCGGTGGCCAACTTGGAAGGATGCTGTCATTAGATGCACGAAGAATGGGCTTTAATGTTTTGGCATGGACAGGCGGAGACCGATCAGGAGCCGCGGCTACGGCTGATCAAATCATTGATGCACCTTTTGATGATCCCAATGCTTTAGATGAATTTACGAAAAAGGTACAAGTTGCCACGGTTGAATTTGAGAACTTACCCCAAACTACCCTCGAGAAAGTTGAAGATCGAGTGAAACTTTTCCCGAGTCCTCAGGCTGTAACAATCTGCCAACATCGAGAAAGAGAGAAGAATTTTCTCTCTGAACATGGGTTTGCATGCGCAAAATTTAGAGTAGCTCATGATTTGATCACTTTTAAACATGCTATTCACGAATTACATTGCGATGTAATCGTAAAAACTGCTGAATTCGGATATGATGGCAAGGGCCAAGTCAGGTTAAATAAATCCTTATCGGAGCAGGAAATTACTCAAGCGTGGGAAGCATTTAATGGCGGACGTGTCGTCATTGAAGAGTGTATTTCCTTGCAGGCCGAACTCTCTGTTATCGTGGCACGCAGTAGTAAATGTGAAATCTTAACCTATGATCCAGTAGAAAATATTCACAGAAATCATATTCTTGATGTTTCTATTGTTCCTGCCCGTATTCCGGAAAGCATACAAGCTGAGGCTAAAGATATTGCCTTATCCATTGCAGATACTCTTCAATATGTGGGTATCCTAGCGGTTGAATTCTTTTTATCTGCGGATGGCCGCTTAGTTGTGAATGAATTGGCACCAAGGCCTCACAATTCCGGACACCATACGCTTAATGCATGCACTTGCTCACAGTTTGAAAACCAGGCAAGAGCGATTGCTGGTCTACCTTTAGGTAGCACGAAGCTTCTTTCACCCGTCGTTATGATGAATCTGCTTGGCGATCTCTGGATCGATGAAAATACGCCCCCCAACTGGGATCCAATCACTTCATCCCAAGGTGCATCACTCCATCTTTACGGTAAGAGAGAAGCACGAGCAGGGCGTAAAATGGGCCATGCAACCTTCATGAACAGTTCTCTCGAGAAAACGATAGAGCAAATCAATGTTGCTCGAGAATTTTTTAAGCTTCCTGCAGTCTAATTTTAGCTTTTAGAAAGCTTTCATACTTTCATCTCCAACAGCTAGTTTCAGGACTTGCCCTTAGAGAAAATCAAAAGATATCACTTATTGAACAGAATCTTTTCACCAATTTAGTTTGACAAATGGCAAATTTGTTGAGAATGAGTCTCAGTATCAATTGAGATTGAGTCTCAGTATCAAGCAACGCTAACCCATTATGAAAAACAAAAACAAACTACTTCTATACCTAAGTGCAAGTTTCGCCCTGGTTTCGACAGCACACACACAAGAAAAAGATAAGCCAGAACTCTCAGCTATGAGTGTTCTCGGTAACAAAGTCGAAAAACTTAATCTATCACCTGGACTTAAGTCATCTTTACCAGCCAATAAGATACCCCAAAGCTTCTCAGTGATGTCAGCAGAGCAAATTAAAACACAGGGACTTAAAAGTGTTGGCGACATTCTCGACTACACCCCAGGTGTGACCAATTCACAAGGCGAAGGACACCGTGATGCTGCTGTAATTCGCGGAATGCGCACGACTCAGGATTTCTACCGTGATGGAGTTAGAGATGATATACAGTACTACCGTCCACTCTACAATGTTGACCAAGTAGAGGTTCTCCGTGGGCCAAACGCACTTGTTTCTGGCTTCGGTGGCGGTTACGGTTTGATCAATCGCGTTTCCAAAAAAGGTGTCATTGGAGAGTCTTTCAATGTGGCAAGTGCCAGCGTTGATACCTTCGGTGAAACTGTTTTTTCATTAGATAATAATTACGAACTTGATGAAAACAAAGCTCTTCGAGTTAACATGTTTGGAGAAAACCTGGAGAACCACAGAGATTTTTACTATGGAGATTCCTTTGGAGTGAATCCTACCTTGAGGATGGATCTTGGAGGAAGCACTTTGGATCTTTCATATGAATACCTCAATCAAGAGCGTTTTATCGATCGCGGTATTCCCACAAGTGATACAACCGGTTTTCCAATTAAATCTTTTAAAGATACATTCTTTGGGGATCCCGCTGAAAACTATTCTACTCATGAAGCTCATATTTTTAGGCTCCTTTACGAGCACGAATTGACTGACGCATTCACGGGTCGCTTTAGTGCTACCTACAACGATCATGATAAACTGTATAAGAATTTGTATGCTAATGATTATAATGAAGCGGCCCCAACGGTTGTTGAATTGGACGGCTATCTTGATACTACTCAGCGCAGCACTGCTATCTTCTCCTATGAAGTTGATGGGCAGATAGAAACTGGTGGTATAGTGCACAATTTGATTGCTGGCATTGAATATCTTAGCATGAACAACGATAATGATCGCTACTACGCTCATTTTTCAGATGCTGCTTCAGACGGCCGAATTGCGTCCGGTAAAGCTTGGAGATTTTCTCGAGAAGATTTTCTAATTTCCGCACAACCCCTTCACCATGCCGGCTTTAACAGTGCTGGTGATGTCTCATTCAACACTTATGGCGAAGCTAATTCATCAAACGACGACACCCATGCAGAAAATTCAGTCTTTTCAATTTATCTACAGGATGAAATTGAACTTACAGATTCATTGGATTTAGTTTTAGGCGTTCGATTTGACAATATGGACACAGATGTTGTCTCGATTGGGAAGCCAGCTCAGGGCTCACCGGTTACAAACCTATCCGATTCAGATGACACAATATCTCCGCGTGCAGGCTTCATTTTCACGGCAACTGAGCAACTATCTGCTTATGTTAGCTATAGTGAAACATTTAGTCCTCTTGCTGGTGACCAATATGCAAGTCTTAAAGAAAGTTACTCTTATGTTGATCCTAAATCTTTCGAAAATACTGAGTTTGGTATAAGGTACGATCTACTAAGTGGTTTGAGTTTTGCAGCTTCATATTTCGAGGTTAATTCAAATACGCCTGCCTATAATGTAGCTGCAGCAACATACTCAAAATCTGAACAAGAAATTACTGGATTCGAATTACAACTTGTAGGATCAATCACAGACAAATGGTTTATCAGTGCAGGCTATACTGATACTGATGCCAAGAAAACTGACGGCACTCCATTACGGGAAGTTCCTGAAAGTGTATTTTCAATCTGGAATAATTACCTAGTCACAGATAAATTAGCGATTAATTTAGGCGTCATAAATCAGGGAGAAAGCCACATTAAAGATGGTTCAGCTCAAAAACTTCCAAGTTTTACAAGAGTGGACGCCGGTGCTAATTATGCCCTTACTGAAAATACAACTCTTGGTCTTAATATTGAGAATCTTACGGACGAGCTTTATTTCCCGCATTCTCATAGTACACACCAAGTCTCGGTTGGAGCACCGATTAATGCCATGTTTAGCATCACCAGCAGTTTCTAAATCTAATCACAATTTAAAGATTTTTAGGTATCGTTTGTTTGTTTCAAGTTCATAACTTATAAATATAAAAAGTGGACTTGTTTTATATCCGAATTAGATAATCTCGGGTGTAAGATCTAAAGCCCAACCCTTTGCGGGCAATTTAGGGTTGGGCTAATCTTTTCAATCTAAATAGATTGTTCACAGGCACATAGGTTAAAGGTCCTCAGAAATGAGGGCCTTTTTCTATTTTTAAAAGATAACTCTTAAACCACTCGTTGGATTGACAGGTACGAACAAATTCAGCATAATAATAAAATATTGCTCGGTAGCTCAGTGGCAGAGCAGGTGACTGTTAATCACTTGGTCGCTGGTTCGAATCCAGCCCGAGCAGCCATTTTTGCTTAGTTAATGTCCAAGTCTGGCCAGCGAACTAACTTACGGTGCAAAGTTCTTCGGCTTATACCCATTAGTTCGGCAGCTTTTGTTTTATTTCCATGTGCTTGAAGTAAAGCATTCCGCAATAATCGCTTTTCATTCTCTTCCACAGACAACGAGTTTGATGAGGTATAATCTAATATTTCTTGATCTTCCTGATTATCAATAACTGGGTGCCTAAATCGTGGATCAAGATCATACTGGGTAATTGTTGAACCCCGCTTTAATACTACTAAATTTTCGCAAAAGTTTCTAAGCTCACGGACATTTCCAGGCCAGGAGTACTTTAAAAGTATGTTCACCGCATCCTGCTCAAGCAAGGGTTCCTCAAACCCGTTTTCATTAGCAAAATAGTTAAGAAAATACTGTAGTAACAACACTATATCGTCACCCCGCTCCCGAAGAGCAGGTAAATCAACAGTTACGACATTTAAGCGGTAATATAAGTCATCACGGAATTCACCATTCTTCACCATTTTGTGCAAATTTCGGTTTGTTGCACACACCAAACGTGAATCTACTTCAATCGTCTTTGAACTGCCCAGTCTTTCAATCGATTTTGATTCTAAAAACCGCAGGAGTTTAACTTGAGTAGAAGCATCAATTTCTCCTATTTCATCAAGAAAGAGCGTACCACCTTTAGAAGATTCGAATCGGCCAATTCTTCTATCGTTTGCACCAGTAAATGCACCCTTTTCATGTCCAAACAATTCGCTTTCCAAAAGATTAGATGGGAGGGCAGCACAATGAACCGCAACAAATGGACCGCGAGATCGGTCACTATTTTGATGAACCGCTTGCGCCACCAATTCTTTTCCCGTCCCGGTTTCTCCTGTAATTAGAACCGTAGCTTTCGATGGACCAACAAGTTTTACTTGATCTAGCACATTTTCTAAAGCAGGAGATTTCCCAAGAATTCCATCAAAGCTAAATTTTTTATCAAGCCTTTGATGAAGCTCTTTATTCTCTGTCTTTAAATCTTTTTCACTTAGACCTCTTTGTATCAGAAGATCTAGTTTTTCAAGATTTACTGGCTTGGAAAGGAAATCAAAAGCACCACGCTTCATTGCCTCAACAGCCACATCAACTTCTCCATAGGCTGTCATCATGATGCATATGGGATTACTTGGATGCTTAGAGGCAAAGTCGATAACACTCATGCCTGAGACTCCTGACATACGTAAATCAGTTAAAACGACTTCAAATTTCTCAGCATCCATTGCATTAAACGCTTCCTCAGCACTGGAAGCTAAAAAAACTTCAAAATTATCTTCTAAAGAAAGCTCCAAACCTTCACGAGTATGCTCTTCATCATCAACTATCAATAAATTTGGCTTCATTTCACAAAAATTTTATGAGGATGCAAGTAATTGCCGACGAGGAGAATTTCGAGGAAACTTCAAAGTAACAACCGTACCAGACCCTTCCTTACTATCAATTCCGACTTCTCCATTGTGATCCCGCATAATCCGGTGAACAATCATCATTCCAATTCCATGCCCCCTTTTTTTTGTAGTAAAATACGGCTCGAATACCCGTGATATATTCTCTTTCGCAATTCCACTTCCTTGATCAACAACCTGGGCAAAAACAAATTTTTCATCCAACCCAGAAATTATTCTTATTTCTGAGTCCTCTGGGATAGAATCGATTGCATTTCCAATCACATTGAAAAATACCTGTTTAACCTGCTCAAGGTCACCGCGAATCATAGGTTCTCGTACACCAGCTTCCATTTGTACTTTTACTTTTTTATTCTGTAGTTCTTTTTCTCTTAAAAGCAGCGTTTCTTCAATTACAGAAAGAAGATTAATTTTTTGAAAACTGGGTTCACTTGGGCGTATTGCTTTTAAAAAATGAGATATTATACCATCTAACCTTTCAACTTCTTTAATACAGATATCTAGAGATTTTGACACTTTTGAAGCGTCTATTTTTTGGTTATTTAAACTTCGATTTAAATATTGGAGATGAATGTTTATTGAGTTAAGTGGGTTGCCAAGTTCATGGGCCACACCCGCAGCTAAATCCATAATACTTGAAATCCTTTCACCTTCTAATTGTGCCTCTAATTTATCTTTTTCTTCAGTAACATCTGTCATCACGATTGTGAGACCAGTTTTACCCCGCGCTGAACTAGAAGTTGTTTTTGTATCTTCGATAGGCACTGCGTAAGCCCTAATTTGTCTTCGCTCAGGATAAGAAATTTTCATTTCTCTAACTACGACCTCAGGGTAAGGATCGTCTTTGCTGAGACCCAAGCCGATTGCTTTCGCTAGTTCAGGAGCGGCACGATGGAGAAACACTTTTTCGCTTATATCGTCCTTTAACCCAATTAACCGACGTCCTTCAACATTTGAATATGTGATAATACCCTCTTCATCTAAAACAAGAATGCCATCACGAATTACATCAAATACAGTCTCAAGTAATTTTCGTTCCCGTGCTAATCGCTGAACGAGTATACCAAGATTTACTTCATCTAAGTCATCCAAACGGCCAAGGACTTTATCTAAAGGACTTATTGTTGGTTTTGATTTCATTTGAACAAAAGCTTCAAAATTCTACTGGCTATCACAAGTTTAGTGTCTCGATCCAAAATAACTGTTTCCTCATCCTTAGAGAGCATAGTAATCGCATTAAAATCAGATTGGAAGCCTAGACCTTTACGAGACACATCATTCAGGGCGATCCAGTCTAGATTCTTGTTATGAATTTTGGTCATTGCATTCACTAAATGATTTTCGGTTTCTGCAGCAAAACCAACCAATATTTGGGAGCTTTTTTTTCTTCTTCCTAAGCTTTCTAATATATCAGGGTTTGCTTCTAGTTTGATATATGATGGGTGCTGGTTTTTTTTAAGCTTGTGACCATGTTTACTTTGCGGACGATGATCGCAGACTGCTGCAGCCATAATTGTTACATCTGCTTTTTCAAATAATGCCTGCATTGCATCATTCATTTCTTGTGCAGTTTCCACCATGATACTGCGTACTCCATCAGGCACTTTTAGGTTTACAGGACCACTTACTAATGTGACTTCGATTCCACGTTTTTGAGCAGCTTGGGCAAGAGCATAGCCCATCTTTCCTGAAGAGGGGTTCGATATAAACCGTACCGGGTCTATCCATTCACGGGTTGGGCCAGCAGATATTAGGCATTGAATATCACTTTTCATTTGAACAATAAGAGAGACATTATCTTATGATGATGATTCAATAGTCTGCCAATGAAAGAAAATAAACCACCTAAAAAAGAAAACCTTTTATTAAATCTTGGTTTTAATTTAGTTCTTCCCATTCTTTTTCTTCGAAAGGGCAGTTCATGGCTCGGTGAACCGCTTGGGGAGCAATTGGGCACTAGCCCGGACTCTTCGCTCATTAGCTCTATTATGCTCCTTCTAGCTATTTCATTTCCTATTGGATATGGACTGTGGGACTGGATTAATCGAAAGAAAATAAATTTTATTTCTATTCTTGGGGCTTGTAGTGCGTTACTGACTGGTGGGATTGGATTGATACCAGGAGCAACGGTGCAAATGTTTGCAATCAAAGAGGCAGCTTTACCAGCTATTCTTGGGGCACTCACTGTATTAACATTAAAAACCAAACGTCCGCTTGTTCATCTCTTTCTATTTAATCCGGAAGTGATTAAAGTAGATTTGGTTAATGAAAAACTTAAACTTCAAAACTCAGAAGTTTTATTTCAAAAACTTATGACTAAGTGTACTTGGCTGATTGGGCTATCCTTTGCCATAAGTGCTATATTAAATTACCTCTTATCTCGCTGGATTGTTGTGACAGAGCCTGCCTTTGATCCAATTGCCTATAATGATGAGGTAGGTCAAATGATGGGGTGGAGCTTTCCTGTTATAAGCTTACCTTGCATGGTTGTGAGTGCCTATGCATTTTGGATTTTAATTAAGGGTATCAAAGACCTCACCGGGCTATCCCTTGAAGATGCGATGGCACAAGGGACAGTTAAGAAAGACTAAGGAACTAAAACTTTATCTAGTTCCTATGTCAGTGTAGGAACGTAAAGTCTCGCCTTGATAGATTTGACGGGGCCGGTGTATGCGTTTTCCATTGGATGCGATCTCCTTCCAATGAGCTAACCAACCTGGGGCTCTCCCTATAGCGAAAAGAACAGTGAAAGTATCTGTAGGGAAACCCATGGCCTGTAAAATTATACCACTATAAAAATCTACATTTGGATACAACTTGCGCTGTATAAAATATTCATCCTCCAAAGCGGATGACTCAAGATTGCGGGCAATATCAAGGATAGGACTTTTTACGCCCAATGCATCCAATGCTTGATCACAAGCACTTTTAAGAATTTTGGCTCGGGGGTCATAATTGCGGTATACCCGATGCCCAAATCCCATAAGCCTCGACTTACCTTCCTTGGCCGACTGAATAAACTTACTTCCATCATCGCCAGACTGATGAATTTCATTGAGCATTTTTATAACTGCCATATTAGCCCCACCATGTAAAGGCCCCCACAATGCAGAAGTTGCCCCAGCCACCGATGCGAATGGGTTGGCTCCTCCTGAAGCTATCATCCTACAAGTCGAAGTAGAGCAATTCTGCTCATGGTCCGCATGAAGGAGAAAAATTACATCCAATGCTTTGCTAACAGCTTCCGGTATCCCATCGCTATCTTTTGAAGAAAACATCATGGAGAGAAAATCTTCACAGTAATTCCCACCTTTTGCAGAACTTGGAAATTCTTCCCCTTTTGAAAATCTATATTGAGCAGCCGCAATTGAACGAATAGCTGAAATAATCAAACTAGAAGACTTATCAAAATTATCTAAATCTTGCTGCCTATTGTTAGACGAAAGGTCTGGGAAAGCTCCACCCAAAGCCTGAAGACCGCAGGATAAAACTGCCATTGGGTGGGTGTTAGCAGGTAAAGCCCTCAAGGAAGCCAGTACTTCCGGTGGCAATTCTGTAAATTGAGCAACTCGCTCCTGAAGTGAGGATAACTCGGTTGCGGTAGGCAGATTACCATAAATCAAAAGATAGCATGTTTCTAGGAATGTCGATTTTCCCGCAAGTTCAGCAATGTCATAACCACGGTAACGAAGTATACCTTTATCACCGTCTATGAAAGTAACAGAGCTTTCACAAGAACCCGTGTTTCCATATCCGTCATCGAAAGTTATAAATTTGCTGTGCTTTCGAAGCTGACTTATGTCAACAGCTTGTTCTTGTTCAGTACCAGTAAGAATTGGAAGAGGGTAGGATTGATCATTTATAAGAAGATCTGCTGATTGTGACATGATATAGGGTAGTTTGAATAGGTAGAACCTTTAGTAATGCCAATTTTAAACAATTTTTTCAAGAAAGTTCCTGTAAAGTTGTAAACCTTTTGCCTGACTTTTTTCAGGATGAAATTGGGTGGCGATGCACTTACCAGTAAAAATACCGCTTACAAACGGAATGCCATAGGTCGTTTCAAAGGTTACAAGATCCTCAGAGACGTCCGCCAAGTAATAACTATGAACAAAATAAAATTGATCAAAATCTGATAAATTTTTTCTTACAGAATTTCCTATTGGCAAATTCCAAGAAACTGAATTCCAACCCATATGGGGAATCTTCAAAGAGGATTCTAAGGTAAATCTTCTTACATGACCTTTGAAAATTCCAAGCCCCGGCAAACTTCCCTCTTCTGATGTTTCAAAAAGAACCTGTAAACCGAGGCATATACCAAAGTATGGCTTTCCTTGATTGATCCATAATCGCAAGGCTTGATCTAGCCCTGATTTCATCAATGACTCCATACACTGATCAAAAGTACCTTGCCCAGGAAATACCAAAGCGTCTACCTCACTTATTTCGTCCGGATTTTGTATTATTAAAACTTCTACATTTAAATATTCGAAGGCCTTAACAACGCTTCTTAGGTTTCCTGTGCCATAATCAATAACCCCTACTTTGCGGGACATGTTCATTAAAATTTAGTAAACTAAGCCGACAAAGTTCCCTTGGTCGAAGGAATCTTACCGTCTAAGCGGGGCTCAAATTTGGTGGCTATATCCATTGACTTGGCAAACCCTTTAAAAATAGCTTCCGCTATATGGTGAGGTTCTTCTCCGTGCTCTAGGCAAATATGTAAATTACAGGCAACTTCATTAGCAAAAGCCTGAAAAAATTCCTTAAATAAGTGAATGTTAAAATCTCGAACAGTGAGTGAAGAACTTGTTACTTTCCAGACCAGATAAGCCCGATTACTTAAATCAACAGATACGGAAGCTAAGGTTTCATCCATGGGCAAAAGAAAAAAACCGTATCGGCAAATACCTGCTTTGTCTCCTAAAGCTTTTTTAAAAGCTTGGCCCAAACAAATACCCAAATCTTCCACCAAGTGATGATAATCAATTTCAATATCACCAGTTGCTTCAATCGAAAGATCGAAAAAACCATGCCGAGAGAATAGATCGAGCATATGATCTAAAAAGGGTACACCCGTTGAAATTTCCCCCTTTCCGGAACCATCAAGGGATAAAAGGATTTTAATTTGTGTCTCGCTAGTTTTGCGGACTATTTCTGCTTTTCGTGAAGTCGCCATTCTTTAATCTTTTTTACTAGCATAGTCATCTCTTCCGGCTTGCCAATACTGATTCTTACATACGAATCGGTTAAGGGACTACGCTCAAAATACCGGACCAAAATTCCACTTCGCTCTAAATAATCAAAGAGGTTCTGTGCTACTACCTTTCCTTTTTTTCCGTATTTATCAACAGGCTGTGTAAAAATAAAATTAGTCGAACTTGGTATAGTTCTCCACCCCCATCCCTCTGTAATAGAAGATAATTGATCACGAGACGCAATGATATCGTTGCGAGTTTTTATAAAATATGCCTGGTCCTCAATGGCAGCCTGGGCTCCGATTTGAGCAAGCTTATCAACATTATAAACCTCTCTAGCTTGATCTAGAATCTCAATAATATCAGGACTAGATAAAGCATAACCGACACGGAGGCCGGCTAAAGAATATGATTTGGAAAAAGTTCTCGTGATGATTAATTTCTGAAAATCTCTTAACAAGGGAACTGCACTTTGACTAGAGAAATCAACATACGCTTCGTCTATCACCATAATTCCTTGAAACCTATTAAGGATATCAGTCAGTTCAATTAAACTATATCCCCGACCGCTTGGTGCATGAGGACTTGTAATAAAAAATAAATTTGCTTCAGATTTTTCAATTAATTGAAAAGGAATTTTAAAATCTTCAGTTTGAAATGGGATACGAATTAAATTTGCTCCTTGAATAGAAGTTAGAACTTCATAGAGGGAGTAACTGGGGTCAAGGATCCCTATACTGTGATGTTCATCTCCAAAACAACGAACGCAAAGATTAAGAATATCATCAGAACCATTACCAACAATGACTTGATCTTCAGAAACACGATTTAAAATAGATATACTTTTCCTTAAGTCTGACGCTTGTGGGTTGGGGTAAAGGTTTAGGCTTTGGATACCTTCTACAACTTTTTCCTTTACGCTTGGACTTGGAGGATAGGGGTTTTCATTAGTATTTAACTTAATGACCTTCTGCCCAAACGAAGGTTGCTCTCCGGGTGTGTAGGGGGTGTGTGATTGAACAGAGCGGGAAAGGTGCTTTCTAAGGAACGGATCCACTATAAATCTACCTGCGCTGTGCTGTTCTTACATTTACCGAAGCACCATGACCATCTAATCGTTCCATTTTAGCAAAACTATTAATATGCTCCTCAGCTTTAATAACCGCTTGCTGATTATATTTTATGATACTCGACCGGCGAAGAAAATCATGCACGCGAAGACCAGAAGAAAATCGAGAGGATCTACCTGTAGGTAATACATGACTAGGGCCAGCGATAAAGTCACCCAATGCAGTTGCAGAGAAATGACCCAATAAGAGTGCTCCTGCAGTAGTAATATTCTGAACCAAAAATTCGAGATGATTTTCGGAAACTTGCAGTTCTAAGTGTTCAGGAGCAATAAAATTTGCCACTTCTACTACTTGATCCAAATCTTTTAGATAAACAGCCTTAAATCCACTTTTTAATAAACTCATAATCGATTGCCTGTGAGTGAGTTTTTGTATTTGGCCTTCTAATTCTTTCATGGTTTGTTGAAAGAGATCTCTTTCAGTAAATAGAAAATATACTTTTTCCTTACCTGAGCCATGTTCAGCCTGTGCTAGTAAAGCGGCCGCAATAAACTCCGGATTTGCAGTCTCATCCGCAATCACCATTACTTCGCTTGGTCCTGGTAACAAGTCAATTCCAACGGTTCCGAAAACCTGCCGCTTTGCTTCATTAACAAAAGCATTTCCAGGCCCAAAAATTTTATCTACCGAGGGAATCTGATTCGTTCCATAGGCCAACGCTCCTATTGCCTGTACCCCCCCAACTTTATAAACTTCATTTATACCCAAATACTGAAGAGCGCCTAATAACTTTGATGAAATAGTACCATCGGGTGCAGGCGGAGTAACAATTGCAACTTCTGGAACATTTGCTACTTGAGCAAGAGTTACTGTCATAAGAACAGTTGAAACCAAAGGTACATTACCTCCAGGAATATAAAGCCCAACCCGCTTTATGGGGTAGTACTTTTCACCAAATTCTGCTCCATGGGAATTTTTTCCAGTCCAATCTTGTGGAAAACTTTGTTGATGAAAATCAAAGATATTTTTTCGGGCATCGTCCAATGCGTTAAGTTCTTCTCCACTAAGAGAAGCTAAGCCTGAAGCAAGTTCATCCTCAGATACCCTGAGTTGATCTGAAGTTAGGGTAGCGTGGTCGTAAAGCTTCGTTTTTTCAGCAACTGCTTTATCTCCCCCTACTTTTATCTCCTCCAAAATTGAGGATACCGTCGTTATGATATCTTGATTTGTAGAAGTTGAACAAGCGAATGTCTCTAATTCACTTAACAGCGAAGAGTCATATTTTAAGAATGAGTAAGGCATACCTCTAGTTTAACCATATACTACTCCCACTCAATCGTACTGGGTGGCTTAGAGCTTATATCATATACCACGCGATTCGCTCCTTTTACTTCATTAATAATTCGATTAGACACTTTTCTTAATAAGCTATCAGGTAGATCCGCCCAATCCGCAGTCATTGCATCACTGCTAGTAACTGCTCGAAGAGAAATCACATTTTCATAAGTTCTTTCATCACCCATGACTCCGACACTACGAACGGGTAAGAATACACAGAATGCTTGCCACAATTTGGAATACCAATTTGCAAGCTTCAATTCTTCTATAAAAATCGCATCAGCCTCCTTCAAAACCCTTAACCTGTTTTGATTAATATCTCCTACGACTCTTACACCTAAGCCGGGTCCAGGAAAAGGATGTCTCATCAAGACATTTTCTGGTAAACCAAGACTGCGACCTAGGTTTCTTACTTCATCTTTAAAAAGCTCACGCAAGGGTTCTAAAAGTTTTAGCTTCATTTTCTTGGGTAGACCCCCAACATTGTGGTGACTTTTAATCATTGCCGCTGGATTACCCCCAATAGGTACACTTTCGATTACATCAGGATATAAAGTTCCTTGGGCAAGAAAATCCACCTTCCCTAGGCTTTTTACTTCCTTATCAAAAACTTCAATAAAAGTTTTTCCAATGATTTTTCTTTTAGTCTCCGGATTAGTAACACCTTTTAAGCGTTTCAAGAAAAGAGAACCACTTAAAGAAACTCTTAGTTTTCCGGGTATGTGGTCACGAAATAATTTTTTTACTTCCTCTCTTTCGTGCAACCGTAGCAAACCATTATCTACAAAAATGCAGGTTAACTGTTTGCCAATTGCTTTGTGTATAAGAGACGCAGCAACCGAAGAATCAACTCCACCACTTAACCCTAAGATTACTTGCTTTGATCCAACCTGGGCACGGATCTGCTCAACCGCAACATTAACAAAATCCCCCATATCCCAATCCGCTTTACAACCACAAACACCAAACAAGAAGTTATTGATAATCTCAGACCCTTTTTGCGAATGTTCGACTTCAGGGTGAAACTGTAAACCGTAAAATTTCTTAATGGGGTCCTCAATCGCGGCAAAATTTGAGTTTTCGGTTCTAGCAACAGAGTGAAAGCCATTTGGTATGTTGGTCAATCCATCTCCGTGCGAATTCCATACAATTAACTCCTGTGGAAGATTCTTAAATAAGGCTCCTTTCTTCAATATCTCTAACTTGCCCCGACCGTATTCTCTAAGTGGACTTTGCTCGACATTTCCACCAAGTAGTTTGGCCATAAGCTGTAGTCCATAACAAATACCAAGAACAGGCACGCCCAGATTAAAGACTCCGATGTTTGGTTTTGGAGATCCTTTACTTAAAACACTTGCAGGGCCACCTGAAAGGACAATACCAACTGGTTTAAACTTCTTAATTTCACTAAGAGGCGTACTGTACGGTATGACACGGGAATACACATTTGCTTCCCTTATACGACGGGCAATTACTTGAGTATATTGGGATCCAAAATCAAGAACTAAGATTGTCTGAGCCATAATTAAATAGTGAAAGTTCGAACATAGAAAG
Organism: Opitutales bacterium; assembly: GCA_029254745.1. Classification (GTDB taxonomy): domain Bacteria; phylum Verrucomicrobiota; class Verrucomicrobiia; order Opitutales; family Seribacteraceae; genus Seribacter. The sequence continues at coordinate 94,450 of JAQWWZ010000025.1, forward strand.
AACTAACAAATGGGGCAGCCATAAACTTGGCAACCCTAAGAAACAAATTATTTTAGAAGTTGTCGGATAGAAAGAGAGAGAGAAAATTACTTATCTTCTTCCTTTTTCTCAGCAACATCAGAGTCTTCACTATCAGAAGACTCTTTTGATTTTACTTCTTTATTACCCTTAGATGATTTGGTTACTTCAGTTGAACCATCTATATCTTTAGACACTTCGGTTTTTTTAACTTCAACAACTGTGTCATGCTTGCCGTCGGAAGAATCCGAAGCTACAGCCTCAGCACTTTTTGTAGATGATTTTACTTTCTTGGATGCACCCTTTTTCTTTTTTGCTTTCTTCTTTGGTGCTTCTTCAACGAACTCAATGAGTGCCATATCCGCCGCATCACCTAATCTAGGAAGAGCTAGTTTATAAATACGGGTATACCCACCATTCCTAGATACAAACTGATCCACAAGTTCATCAAATAACTTTTTGACTGCAGGTTTACTCCGCAACCTAGCAATAGCAAGCCTTCGGTAATGTACTTTTTGTGCGGCATCATCGGTTGCATGTGCATTTTTCGCTAAGGTTATAGCTTTTTCAATGAATGGTCTTAACGCACGGGCTTTGGCAAGAGTAGTTTTAATTCTACCGTTTTCAATCAAGGAGCATGACAAATTCGCAATTAATGAAGATCTGTGAGCTGTTTTTACTCCAAGTTGATGGTTGTGTTTGCGATGTCTCATGTCAGTGGATTCAAAGGATAATTATTGATTTGCGGCAGCTTCGAGAAGACGACTCTCAAATTTCATGCCAAGTGAAAGCCCGAGTTGCTCGAGTTTTGCTTTAATTTCATTTAGAGATTTTTTTCCAAAATTTCTATATTTCAGCATCTCAGGTTCGGACTTTGTAGCTAATTCACCGACAGTCGTAATATTTGCATTGTTTAAACAATTTGCAGCACGAACCGAAAGTTCAATTTCATTTACGCTCATACTTAACAAATTACGAAGTCTGTTTTGTTCTTCACTGACTTCCTTAGTCTGACTTTCAAACTCAATTTGGTCTTCAGTAATTTGGTCAAAAACATCTAGATGGTGACGTAAAATAGCAGCAGATTGCTTTAATGCATCCTCTGGAGTAATACGACCATCTGTGTTTACTTCGAGAATAAGTTTGTCGTAGTCTGTCATTTGTCCAACACGAGTGTTTTGAACTTCGTATTTGACTAATTTCACTGGGCTATAAAGTGCATCAACATTGATCATCCCGATTGGTTGTTCACCACTTTTACTGTCCTCTCCCAAACAAAAGCCACGACCAACAGTTACAATCATCTCTGCCACGACTCTCTGTTTGCGGTCAGTGGTTAATATTATCTGCTCAGGGTTTACGATTTCAATACCTTCAGTAGGAGAAATGTCTGCAGCAGTGACAACCCCATCTTTCTCCATATCAATTGTTAAAGTGACAGGATCTGCCTTATGACTGATGATTAAAACCTTTTTAAGATTCAATACGATGTCTGTTATGTCTTCAACAACGCCGTCTATGCTTTGAAATTCATGCTGTACGCCGTCCATTTTGAGAGATGAGATCGCTGCACCTTCAATAGAACTTAGCAACACTCTACGAAAAGCATTTCCAATAGTATGTCCGTAACCGGACTCAAATGGATCCGCAATAAATTTTGCGTACTTCTCTGTTGCAGTTTCATCTTCTTTGATGAGACGGTTTGGTAATTCGAACTTTCCGAGTCTTTTGGCCATAGTAAAAAAAGTTTAGGGGGAATAATTTGTAAATCTAACGACTGTAAAATTCAACAACTAGTTGAACATTGACGCTTTTCTCAAGCTCATCGGTTTGAGGAAACCGGCTTACAGTACCTTGTAATGAATCAATATTAATTTCTAACCAAGGTGGAGCAGGGTGATACTGAGCACCTTCTAAGTTTCTAGTAGCAACTTGCCTGGATGAGGTTTTTTCACGAACACCAATTTCATCACCCTCAGAAACTTGAAAACTCGGAATGTCTGTTTTGGTTCCGTTGACAATAATATGACCATGATTAACAAACTGACGGGCAGCTTGTCTAGTCTTAGCTAAACCTAATCTGTAAACAACATTATCGAGTCTTGTTTCAAGCATAGCTAAGAAAACTTCACCAGTAACCCCTTGCTTACGCTTTGCACGCTCAAACATGTTTCGAAATTGTTTTTCGGTAAGACCGTACATCATTCGAAGCTTTTGCTTCTCAATAAGACCTTCGCCATAATCACTTACTTTACGCCTAAAAGAAGGGCCATGCTGACCCGGTGGGTAGGTTCTCCGTTCAAAAGCTTTATTAGCTGGAAAAATTGCCATACCAAAACGGCGATTTATCCTAGTAGTTGGTCCTGTATATCGTGACATAGTAAGTGAGGTAAAATGTTATTAATTCAAAAAGTTAAACACGTCTTCTCTTAGGTGGACGACATCCGTTATGGGGAACTGGGGTCACATCGATAATAGTAGACACCATAAAACCTAAGCTTTGAAGAGCACGAATGGCTGAATCCCTACCCATACCTGGGCCTTTAACCTTAACAAGAACTTCTTTCATTCCGTGTGACATGGCAACACGACCGGCATCTTGTGTAACAACTTGTGCGGCATAAGCAGTTGATTTGCGGGAACCTCGAAAATTACATTTCCCAGAACTTGACCAGGATATTACATTTCCATTCATATCGGAAAAAGACACCTTGGTATTATTGAAAGTCGCGACAATGAAACAAATGCCTGAGGAAATGTTTTTACTCCCTTTTGCTTTTCGAACCTTAACTTGTTCGATATTAGCACCTAGTAAATCGGCAGCAGTTTCCTCCTTTTTTTCCGTTGGCTTTTCTGCAGTTTGCTCGACTGCAGGATTACTTTTGGTATCAGCATCTACGGCAATATCATTGGTTGCTGTTGCTTTTGTGTCGGTTTTAGTTTCCACGGGATCAACTGCCTTTGGTTCCCCCGAATCTTTATTGTTTTCTGCTTCGCTCATAGGATATATGTAAATTTATTATGCCTTACGGATAACTCCGACAGTCTTCCTGCCACCCTTGCGAGTTCTGGCGTTTGTGATAGTTCTTTGTCCTCTTACGGGTAAACCGCGTTGGTGACGTAAGCCACGGTAACAACGAATGCTCTGTAACCTCTTAAGGTTATTGGTAATATTTCTTCGAAGATCACCTTCGACCATAATTTTTTGGTCAATTATGAAGTTACTGATGAGGCTTAATTCTTGTTCGTTAAGCTCCGATGTACGCCTATCAGGATCAATGCTCGTCGCATCAAGAATTACTTTTGCACGCGTCGGTCCAACGCCGTAAATATAGCGTAAAGAAAATCCAATTTTTTTACGGTTTGGTATGTCTACTCCTAGTAATCTAGCCATGATGAATGTTTTGTTAAAGTGTTATTAAGAGAAAAAGTTTGTGTCGTTTAAAAAATAGCCAACAAGGCCAAGAACAAATAAAAGTACTGAGATCCAAATCAATGGTCTCCACTCAGCCTCAAATGCTTTTAGTTCCAATGATTCAATTCTTTGATTAGAGTTGGATGATCTCCCACGAATTCTTCCTTTACGCAGAAACCCGTCATAATGACGTTGTAATAAAAAGGTTTCGACCTGTCGCATCGTGTCCAAAACAACACCGACGATAATTAGCATTCCAGTACCACCGAAGAAAGTAGCGACATTGTAAGAGACATTAGCTAAATTGAATATAAGATCAGGAAAAACAGCTATGACTGTGAGGAATATTGCACCTGCTAAAGTAAGCCTGGTCATAGTAAAATCAAGAAAGCGTGCAGTTGGGTCACCCGGTCTAACACCAGGAACATAACCACCATTTTTCTTCAAATCATCAGCAATTTGTACAGGTTTAAACATAATTGATACCCAAAAATAACTAAAGACCAAGATTAGGCCACCGTATACAATATAATAAAACCAACCTCGACTTGCGAAAACATTTGCTAAATCTATTGCCCAATTTGTCTCAGAAGGGGAATCCGCAATAGCAGCACCCAATGTACGCAATAATTGAGCAGGAAACATGAGAATTGCACTCGCAAAAATAACAGGCATGACGCCAGCATAATTGACTTTAAGAGGGAGAAATGAACTTTGCCCGCCAAAAACTTTTCGCCCCACCATTCGTTTTGCATACTGAACAGGAATTTTTCTTTGAGCCTGGGTGACAGCAATGATTCCTCCGACAACGACCAAGAACAATCCTATCATGATCACCGCCTTAACTATAACTAGATTATCACTCGCAGGAGCTTCGAAAATTAAAACATAAGCGTCTGCTAAAGCTTTAGGTAAATCAGCAAGAATACCGACTGTGATCAGTAAAGAGATGCCATTCCCGATACCCCGCTGTGTAATCTGTTCACCTAACCACATTAATATCAATGAACCAGTAGTTAAAAATACTATGGAATTAAGAAGGAAAAGGTTTGGAGAAGACGCGACAACGATATTGCCAAGTGGCTGACCATCAAGGCCTGTCTCGGCCGCATTAAAACCCTGGATCAAGCTACCAGGACTATCCCGGAGTGCTACGGCTAGTAATCCCCCCTGAATTAAGCAAATAATAATAGTTAAATATCTAGTGTACTGTGCTATTTTTTGCCGGCCCGGCTCACCTTCTTGCTGCAATCTGGCAAGTTGAGGCCAAACAGCACCCATCAATTGCATGATGATGGAAGCACTAATGTAAGGCATAATGCCAAGGGCAAACAGAGCGCCATTAAGCAAGGCACCACCAGTAAACATATTATAGAACCCGAGAATATCATTACCCTCGGATGAACTGCGAGTTTGCTCTCTCAACTCGAAGAACTCTTTGATAGGAGATGGATCTACACCGGGAAGTGGAATATTAGCACCTACTCGAGCGATAAACAACAGAGCTAAAGTAAAAAAGATTTTTTGCCTTAACTCAGGAATCTTGAGAGAATTTGTGAAAGCGGAGAGCATTACAACCAAATATTTCTATTATTCAACTGAACCACCAGCAGCCTCAATTTTTTCGCGAGCGGACTTGGAGCAAGCTGAAAGTTTTATCTTGTAAGCCTTGTCAACAGATCCATTACCTAAAAGTTTAGCAAGGATTGAATTGGACCGAATAAGACCAGCTTTTTTTAGAGTAGTTAAATCAATCAGATCACCTTCTACAATCGCAAGATCTGAAAGATTAACGATAGCACAAGGTGTTTGAAACCGGGTACGATTAAAACCACGCTGAGGCAATTTTCTAAACAACGGCATTTGGCCACCTTCAAAACCTGGACGAAGTGAGTAACCAGATCGAGCACCTGCTCCTTTATGTCCACGACAGCATGTTTTACCATGACCATTCCCTTCGCCACGACCTACACGCTTTTTTTCGCGATTAGCACCAGATGGTAAATTATCTTCCTTCATAAAATTAAATAATAAGTTATTCTGCAACGACTGTTGCCGAAGTAGCTAAGATTGATTTTTGGGTTGTAAAAGCTGGGCCTTTAACTTCCTCGCCTCGGACTTCAGAGATTTGAATAGCTGTGCGAAGTTGACTAAGACCATTCAATGTAGCTGAAACCACAGATAGATGATTGTTCGAACCAAGAGATTTAGAAAGTATGTTTTTAATACCTGCTGCTTCTAATACAGCCCGCACTCCACCACCAGCAATAATACCAGTACCTGGCCTAGCTGGACGAAGCATTACCTTACCACCATCATAAGAACCTAAAATCGGATGGGGGATCGTATCACCGGAGATAGAAACAGGGCGCATCGCTTTCTTAGCTTTGTCTGTACCCTTACGGATAGCGTCCGGAACCATCTGGGCCTTACCATATCCAAAGCCAACATTTCCCTTTTGGTCACCAACTACAATAAGTGCTGCAAAACTGAAGCGTCTTCCACCCTTAACAACTTTTGCACAACGGTTTATATGAACAACTTTTTCAAAGAGCTCAGATTCATCTTCTGATTTGGGTTTTTGAGACCTAGATTTATTTCTTTTCGGGTGATTCATAATTAGAATTTAATTCCTTCTTGTCTTAAAGAATCTGCGAAAGCTTTGACGCAACCATGATACTTACGACCAGCACGGTCGAATACAATAGAAGTAACTCCTCCTTGTTTTAATTTAGAGGCTAAATCTGCCCCCAATTTGGTAGCTCCTTCTACATTAGGAAGAAGGTTAGAATGATCCTTATTGTTTGTTGAGACAGAATGATGAGTGTGACCAGAAAGATCGTCAATACACTGAGCATGGATGTTCTTGTTGGTGAAACAAACCGTGATACGAGGACGAGACGATGAACCAATGATTTTCTTTCGGATTCGCCATTTACGCTTTTGGGCAAGTTGTTTTTTCTTAAAGAGATTCATAATTGTTAAGCTGATTTTTTACCTTCTTTTCGGCGAACATACTGACCGAGGATCCTAACGCCTTTACCCTTGTAAGGCTCGACAGGGTAATACTTCTTGATTTCAGCTGCGGTTTGTCCAACTTTTTGTTTATCGGGACCTTCTACTAAAATTTTAACATTATCGGAGACCACAACATTTACACCGTCAGGGATTGGGTGTTCTACGGGGTGTGAATATCCTAGCTCGAGATCAATAATGTTGCCTTTAACTGTTGCCCTAAAACCAACACCCTCAATCAATAGGTTTTTGAAGAAAGGTGTGATTACACCTTGGACCATATTGGCGATTATTGATCTAGTTGTTCCATAAACAGCATTAGCAGACCGAGAAGCATTTGCGGGTTTGATGATCACTTGATTGTCGACAACCTCGACAACGGCAAGTGATGAAAAATGTTTATCCAAAGAACCCTTGGGGCCTTTAACAGTAACAATGTTGTTACTGACTGAGACCTCAACACCGGATGGGATAACGACGGGGATTTTACCTATTCTACTCATATTTAAAAAAATATTGGTTTACCAAACACTACAAAGGAGTTCCCCACCAAGTTTACTATTTCTTGCCGATTTATCATCCATTACACCCTTAGGAGTACTCAAAATAGAGATACCCAATCCTCCTAATGTTTTAGGGATTTCACGGTAACCACAATAGGACCGACGACCGGGAGTACTTAATCGGCTAATACCGCGTATTGCATGTTCGCCGTTAACATATTTAAGCTGGATATCAATTTTTTTAATACCTTTATCGTTAACGCCTTCAGCAAGATCTTCTACAAAACCTCGCTCTTTTAAAATTTTGGCAATACCCACTCTCAGATTAGAGTGAGGGTATGTACAAGCGGGTTTGCCTGCACTACCTGCATTACGAATGACGGTTATAAAGTCACCTATTGAATCATGTACTGACATAATAAATTGGGGTTGGGGCTACCAAGAAGCCTTGATGATACCAGGAACCTTGCCCTGTAAAGCAAGTTCACGGAAAGTAATTCTTGAAAGGCCGAATTTTCTGATAACAGCACGAGGACGGCCGGTAAGAGTGCAACGCTTAACCAATCTTACGGAAGAAGAGTTGCGCGGTAATTTTGATAATTTACCTTGAGCAATGTAAAAATCTTCTTCGCTAGTACTTGCGTCTTCTAGAATATTTTTCAATTCTGCTCGTTTAGCTGCAAAGCGAGCAACCATGCGCTCTCTCTTTTTATTTCTGTGAATTACGGATTTCTTAGCCATTATAAAAAAGGGGGTTCAGAATTAAGCAGCAGCTTTCTCTGGGTTAGAATCTGATGAATGTTTACGAAAAGGCATACCTAATAATTTGAGCAATTCAGTACCCTCCGCATCAGATTTCGCGGTGGTAACAATACAAATGTCCATTCCAGTATTAACCCTCTGTCTTTCGACATTTATCTCAGGGAAAATACTATGGTCGATAATACCCAGCGTGTAGTTTCCGCTGCCGTCAAGTTTGGTTGGCACACCTCTAAAGTCACGAATGTTAGGAAGTGCAATCGCAATGAGACGGAGTAAAAATTCCCACATACCATTGCCACGTAAAGTAACTTTAACACCGACGGGCATACCTTCACGAAGTTTGAAGTTTGAAACACTTACTTTCGCTTTAACAACAACTGGTGATTGACCGGCAATTGAAGCAATATCATTACGTAGCTCAATAACTCCATTTTTATCCATTTCAGCACCGAAGGAACTGTTAAGAACAACCTTATCTACTTTGGGAACTTGATGTAAGTTAGTGTATCCGAGCTTTTTCATGAGTGCAGGTACTGCATCATCAAGGTAGGATTTTTTTAATTCGGGGATATTCATTCTAAATAAATTAGTTAACTGATTTCGGCTATTTCGAAGCCTTCACATTTGAATAGTGGATAGAAGCCTCACGCTCGACAATAGACCCTTGAGGATTATCTTGAGATTTTTTTTCGTGTTTTTTGATCAAATTTACACCTTCGACAATGACACGGTTTTGGGAGCGTAAAACCTGTAGTATTTTACCTTTTTTACCCTTGTGATCACCAGCAACTACTTCGACCTCAACGCCTTTCTTTAATGATTTTGACATATTATAAAACTTCGGGGGCTAGAGAAATGATCTTCATGTACTTTTGGCGTAACTCACGAGCAACAGGACCAAAAATTCTTGTTCCTTTGGGCGTGCCGTCATTATTAACAATGACAACTGCGTTTTCATCAAAACGCACATAACTACCATCACTACGACGCATAGGATAACGTGTGCGTACAACTACGGCACGAACTACTGTACCTTTTTTGACAGATGCCTCCGTGGAACATTCCTTAACATGGCAAACAATAACATCACCAATTGAGGCTGTCTTTTTGTTTTGTCCAAGTCTACGGATCATACGAACTTTTTTTGCACCAGTGTTGTCGGCAACTTCTAGTCTGCTAAGTAATTGAATCATGGTAATGTTATAAAGTTGGTGCTTTCTCGAGGACTTCGACTACTCTCCATCTTTTAAGTTTACTGATGGGACGTGTGGCCATGATTCTAACTTTATCTCCAACATTTGAGTCATTGTTATTATCATGTACATGGACAGTTGTCTTCCTCCGGATTTCTTTTTTGTAAAGTGGGTGGGGAATCTTGTATTCGTAAACTACCTTCACAGATTTGTCTCCAGTCTTGGAACGAACAAAACCTACAAGTTCTTTACGATTATTTCTGGAATTATCTTCAGTCATACTATTAATTTGTAGATTGTTTTAGGTCACTCAACACCGTTAGCACCCGGGCACGATCTCGTCGAATAGACTTTAATAGGTGAGGTTTTTCAACCTGACCTGTTTGTTTTCGAACGCGTAGTTGAAGTAATTCGACACCCAAATCCCTAAACTTTTTGCTTAGTTCGGGTTCTGACATATCTTTTATTTCTGAAATTTTCATTATACTAATAACTTTGGTGCCTAGTCACTAAGCGGCAGCGGAAAGGAAGTTTTGCATCAGCTAGACCCAGGGCTTCACGAGCCAAGGTCAAAGAACAACCTGCAATCTCGAACAAAACATGACCGGGTTTGATAACTGCAACCCAATGATCGACAGGACCTTTTCCCTTACCCTGTCTTGTCTCAGCAGGTTTTTTCGTAACAGGCTTGTGTGGAAAAACGCGTATCCAAACTTTGCCTTTTCTTTTAAGGTGGCGATTAATGGCAACGCGAGCAGCTTCGATTTGATTGGATGTCATTCTGCCTCTAGTAAGAGACTGGATTCCAAATTCACCGAATGATACAGTATTACCTTTCGAGGCAACTCCGCGTACACGACCCTTGTGTACTTTACGAAATTTCGTGCGTGATGGTAGTAACTTTGGCATAACTTAAAAAATGAAAATTAAAACTAAAATATTTTGTCTTCGTCTTTGAGGCATATCCAACATTTGATACCGATGATGCCATAAACAGTGTTTGCTTCTACTAAACCATAATCAATATTTTCACGTAAAGTATGAAGAGGAACTCTACCTTCACGAAGTTGTTCAGTTCTAGCAATGTCTGCACCAGCAAGTCTCCCTGCACATTGAATCCGAATACCTTCAGCACCCATGGACATTGTGGTTTGTACAGCTTTTTTCATTGCACGACGAAAAGCGATTCTTCTTTCCAACTGAAGAGCAACATTTTCAGCGACAAGAGAAGCAACTAAATCTGGCTTTTTAATCTCCTGGATTTCGAGCCTTATGTCTTTTCCAACTGTACGATTGAGTGAATCACGTAATGAATCAAGTTCCTGACCTTTTCGTCCGATAACGATGCCGGGGCGAGCTGTCCAAATTGTAACTCTGGTACGAGTAGAGGCTCGCTCGATAACAATACGTGGAACAGACGCAAAACGAAGTTTCTTTTCTAGAAATCCCCGGATCATATTATCTTCCGCAAGAAATTTGGAATAATCATGCTTATTGGCGTACCAACGAGCACTCCAATTACGACGAACACCTAGTCTAAAACCAATTGGATTTACTTTTTGTCCCATAATTAAGCCTCGTCTGAAAGGGTTATACGCAAATGACTCATTCTTTTTTTGTAAGGATGAGCTGATCCACGAGCACAGGGCCGAAATCTCTTTAAAGCAGGACCTTCATCAACAATAGCTTCGCTAATGAATAGGTCATCCGCACTTAGATTTAAATTATTTTCAGCATTAGCCATAGCAGACTTGAGAGTCTTATCGAACATACGAGCTGCTTTTCGAGGGATAAACTTTAAAAGAGACACAGCATCAGATGCTTTTCTACCTGGCAGAACACGAGCAACTTCTCGAGCCTTTTTAGGAGATATTCTCATGTACTTAGAATGTGATTTTACTTCCATACGAAAATTATTTTTGAGTGTGCGGATTGTGGGATTTGAATACACGTGTGGCAGAAAACTCGCCCAGTTTATGACCTACCATATTTTCGGTAACATAAACAGGGAGGAAACTTTTACCGTTATGAACAGTGAAATTAAGACCTACAAAGTCTGGTGTAATTGTCGAACGACGAGACCATGTTTTTATGGGCTTTCGATCGCCGTTATTCTGTGCTGTTACAACTTTCTTCATTAAACCAGGGTCTACAAAGAAGCCTTTTTTGATTGAACGTGTCATGGTGCCTTAGTTACTTCATCCGTCTGCCATTACGCCTAACGAGAATTTGTGAATTTGATGGTTTCGATTTTTTACGAGTGGGGAATCCTTTTGATAACTGACCCCAGGGAGATGAGGGATGACCGCCACCTGAGGTGCGACCTTCACCACCACCCATTGGGTGATCTACAGGATTCATCGCAACGCCTCTTACCCTTGGCCTGCGACCTTTCCAACGATTACGTCCTGCTTTACCAATTGTTGCTTTTTGATGACTACTATTTCCGACAGCACCAATGGTTGCACGACAATTTTCTTTAACAATACGGATTTCACCAGAAGGCATTTTTAAGGATGCATAACCATTATCGATTGAAATCAAGCGAACTTCGGATCCAGCAGATCGTGCAATCTTGGCACCAGCACCTGGAAGCATTTCCACACAATGCACTTTCGTACCAAATGGGATTTGGTTTAGCGGCATCGCATTCCCAGGTATAAAATCGACCTTACCAGAAGAGCTGACAATCTTGGCACCTTCTTCAAGAGAAGTAGGTGCAAGGATGTAGGCCTTTTCGCCATCAGAGTATTCAAGCAAAGCAAGGTGAGCAGTTCTATTTGGATCGTATTCGAAACAAATAACGGTTGCAACTTCATCGAGTCTTTCACGACGGAAATCAATTTGACGATAAAGTCTTTTGTGGCCACCACCACGACGTCTTGAAGTAATACGACCGTAACTATTTCTACCTTTTTTTCTATGGTGTCCTTTAGTTAAGGCCTTTTCAGGGCGCTTGTCAGAAAGTTCAACCTTATTTTTAAAATAGAACCTTCCGGAAGGAGTAACAGGTTTTTGTTGTACAATTGGCATGTTCTTAATCCCCAAGTATTGAATTATGCAAGGTCGATGCTGTCGCCAGCCTTCACCGTAATGATTGCTTTTTTAGTCGCAGTTGTTTTCCCAAGTCGATTTTTTCGCATGCGATCGCGTTTGGTCTTAGGCTTAGCGTTAAGTGTGTTGACTTTGAGAACTGAAATACCAAACGCATTTTCAACGGCATCCTTAATATGTTGTTTCGTTGAAAACTTAGAAACTGAAAACACATACTGATTAAGGTTGGCCGACAACATGGAGGCTTTCTCAGTTAACAGGGCCTCATGAATTATTTTTACTGATTCCTTCATGAAACTTTCTCCTTATTATACTTAGAAATTAATGAATCTAAACCGCTCTCGCTGAAGATTATTTTGTCTGCCTGAACAATATCAATGGCTGCGAGGTTATTAGCTGTGGAAGTTCTAGCGAAAGGTAAATTCCTAGCAGCAAGGGAAACCTCTTGCGTAAAGGTATCGTCGACTACTAAAATTTTCTTAGAGGTGGGAGTAATTTTCTTTAGCAAAGAACTAAATATGTGTGTTTTAGGTTTTTCAATTTTCCAATCTGAAATAACACAAATACTGCTTGATTCAGCTTGGTCAAAGAGTGCACGACCAAGAGCTAGACGCTTAATCTTTTTATTTAACTTTTGATTGTAAGAACGAGGACGTGGGCCAAAAATTACACCTCCTCCTCTTCGCTGAATAGCTTTCTTATCACCAGCACGACCAACTCCCAAACCTTTTTGGCGATATAACTTCTTGCCAGAACCAGCTACCTCAGAGCGTAACTTTGTAGATGCATTTCCTTGTCGCTTGTTTGCATGGACTGCAATGATTGACTGCCGTAGTGCATCCACACCTTTATCACCTTCAAAAACGGGAAAGTTATCAACAGATTTCTCACCAGATGAGGAACCGTCGGATTTAAATAATTCAAATTTCATCTGTACCGATTAGTTAGAGGGTTTAGATTTTATTGCTACCCGTATGGATAATACGGAACCCTTGTGCCCAGGAATACTACCTTTAACCATGACAAGATTTTTTTCAGGAAGGAGTTTAATGACTTTTAAATTCTGGGTCGTTCGACTAACATTTCCCATATGACCTGGCATCTTTTTATTTTTAAAAACACGTCCTGGCCACTGACATAAACCATAAGATCCACCACGTCTGTGAAACATTGAACCGTGGGATGCAGGACCACCGGCAAAGTTCCATCGTTTAACTACGCCTTGGAAACCTTTACCTTTGGTGATCGAAACAACATCAACCATAGTGATGTCCTTAAAATCTTCAACTGAAAGGATTGCACCTTGTTTGTAGGTATGATCGATAGAAAGGCGAAACTCTTTACAAACCTGTTGAGCATCAGCATTTGCCTTTTTAGCGTGACCTTTAATGCAACGGTTTGACTTGTTTGGTGATTTACCCTGAGGGTTGAAACCAATTTGGACAGCCGAATAGCCATCACTGTCATGAGATTTTACTTGAAGAATAGGGCATGGACCCGCTTCAATAATTGTGACGGGGACAAGATTATTGTCATCGTCATACACTTGGGACATGCCCAGTTTTTTACCTAATAATTCTAGTTTCATTGCTTTAAGCGGCAGGTGGCTTACGCCGTTTGAACCTGCTTTAAAGGTTAATATTAAATGATTTTAAACGTTAATGTTTATTTCTACGCCAGCAGGCAAGTTTAGTTTCTTGAGTTCATCAACTGTCTGAACAGTTGGTTCGATAATATCAATAAGTCGTTTGTGCGTGCGAAGCTCAAATTGATCCATTGATTTTTTATCCACATGGGGTGAACGATTAACCGTGTATCTTTCAATGCGGGTAGGCATCGGGATAGGTCCGGCTACTCGTGCACCAGTACGTTTTGCAGTATCGACAATATCAGAAGCTGATTGATCAATCACTCTGTAATCAAAACCGCGAAGTTTTATGCGTATTCGTTGTCCGTTCATGTAAAATTAGGTTCTCGCTGGTTCGCGAGATAAAGTCTCGACAATGGTTTTTACTAAACTCTGAGGAACTTGCTCAAAATGGGAAGGTGTCATAGAGTAATCAGCTCTGCCTGAAGAGAGAGATCTCATGTCTGTTGAATAACCGAACATGTTTTCCAGAGGAACAAATGCATCAAGAATACAAACCTTACCCCTAGTTTCCATGCCTTGTATTTGGCCACGCCGACGATTAAGATCACCCATCAATTCACCTTGGTATTCATCCGGTGTTGAAACCTCAACTTTCATGATTGGTTCAAGAAGGATGGGTGTCGCATTTTTCATAGCGTCTTTGAAAGCAAAAATTCCAGCCATCTTAAAAGCCATTTCAGAAGAATCAACATCGTGAAATGAACCGTCAACAAGAGTAACTTTAAAGTCAATGACTGGATAACCAGCTACGACACCACTGAGAGCAGCCTCCTTAATACCGTCAAAAGTAGGCTTGATGTACTCCTTTGGAATGGCTCCGCCGACAATTTTGTTTTCCAACTCTACACCCTTACCTTTTTCAAGAGGTTCGAGCTTAATAACTGCATGACCGTATTGACCACGACCGCCAGACTGTCTAATAAACTTACCGTTACCATCGGAAGCAGATAACATAGTTTCACGGTAGGCAATTTGAGGTTTACCTGCATTGGCTTCAACTTTGAATTCCCTGAATAAACGATCACGAATGATTTCAAGGTGGAGCTCACCCATACCAGCGATTATCGTTTGACCAGTTTCCTCGTTGGTAGAAAGACCAAATGTGGGATCTTCTTCTGCAAGTCTCTGCAGACCTATTCCCATTTTCTCTTGATCTGCTTTGGTCGCAGGCTCAATAGACATAGAAATGACCGGCTCAGGAAAACTTGGTGGTTCCAAACGAATATCTAAATCTTTGACCGCCAATGTATCACCAGTTGCCACATCTTTAACGCCAATAAGAGCACAAATGTCTCCAGAATGAGCTACCTGAATGTCTTCACGGGTATCGGCCTTCATCACCATCAGGCGAGAAACACGCTCACTCTTACGAGTACGAGGATTATAAAGAGGAGTACCCTTACGAAGAGTACCTTGATAAACACGATAGAATACAAGTTTACCGACATACGGATCTGTCATCAATTTGAAAGCAAGGCCAGCGACTTGAGCAGAATCATCGGGTGAGACCTCAACTTCGGTGCCGTCAGAATCTTGCCCTTTCATTGGCGGCAGATCTAAAGGGCAGGGCAAATAATCAACAACTGCGTCCATTAACATTTGGACGCCCTTATTTTTGAAAGCACTACCAGGAATAACACCAACAAATTTTAGTGAAAGAGTTGCGTTTCTGATACCGAGTTTGATTTCGTCCTCAGAAAGATTTTCTCCTTCAAGATACTTGCTTGCAATATCATCATCAAAATCTGAGATGGCTTCAATTAAAGATTCACGGTATTCATTTGCTTGATCAACCAAATCAGCTGGAATTTCTTCTGTAGTAAAGCGTACCCCTGATTCATCAGTCTCGTCATATATATACGCGACCATTTTTATGAGATCAATTAAGCCCTTGAATTGATCCTCAGCACCAATTGCAAGATAAAGTGGATGTGCATTTGCCCCCAATTTATCGCGCATGGTTGTAATTGCAGCAAGGAAATCGGAACCCATACGGTCCATCTTATTAATGAAACCAAGACGCGGGACATTGTACTTATCCATCTGACGCCAAACTGTTTCAGACTGAGGCTGTACGCCCTCAACTGAGGTAAAAACAGCGACAGCACCATCAAGTACACGAAGAGATCTCTCGACCTCAGCTGTAAAATCGACATGACCAGGCGTATCAATAATATTAATACGATGAGGTACGCCTGCATTTGGTCCTTCTGCTGTAGTCCAACCGCAAGAAATTGCTGCCGATGTGATCGTAATGCCACGCTCACGCTCTTGCTCCATCCAATCAGTGGTTGCATTACCTTCGTGGACCTCACCAATTTTATGTACAACCCCAGAATAAAAAAGTACCCTCTCCGTGCAAGTTGTTTTACCGGCATCAATGTGAGCGGCAATACCAATATTCCTAGTATGCTCGAGCACTGCCGGTCTGTCAGCAGCGTTTGCTGTTGAAAATTGAGAATTATCGTTCATGTTTCAAATTTACCAGCGTAAATGAGCAAAAGCTCGGTTAGCTTGTGCCATTTTGTGAGTTTCTTCGCGTTTCTTAACAACAGAACCTGTATTATTATAGGCATCAATTAATTCATTAGCCAAGGATTCAGCCATAGCGTTTCCTTTGCGAGCTGAAGCAGCTTTAACTACCCAACGAAAAGCTAAACTTTGCTGTCTTTCGAAAGGAACTTCAATTGGGACTTGATAAGTCGCTCCACCGACACGACGACTCTTAACCTCAATTTTAGGGCGAATATTTTCAAGAGCACCAAGGACTAAATCCACAGGATTTCCCTTCTCGAGCTTTTCAGCCATTTTTTCAATTGCACCGTAAACAATGCGTTGAGCAACTGATTTTTTCCCACTGAACATTACAGCATTTATTAAGCAACCCACTAAAGGGCTGCCGTGTAATGGATCAGGGGCTACAGGTCTTTTATTTGCTTGTCTTCTGCGTGACATATCAATCAGCTTTTAGGTTTTTTAACGCCATATTTGGAACGACTGCGTCTTCTTTTTTCTACACCTTGACAATCAAGTGTGCCTCTAACAATGTGGTATCGAACACCATTTAAATCTTTGACACGACCACCTCGAAGTAAAACAATACTGTGCTCCTGAAGATTGTGACCTTCATCCGGGATGTAAGCAATTACCTCGTGCCCTGTTGTTAGGCGAACCTTAGCAACCTTACGTATAGCTGAATTAGGTTTTTTCGGTGTACGAGTAGTGACTTGTACACAAACGCCACGACGAAACGGGCAAGCTTTGAGAGCAGGTGATTTGGTTTTGGCCTTTTGTAAGCGCCTACCTTTGCGAACTAGTTGATTTATAGTGGGCATGGAGTAGAAAAATTGGGGAAAGCGATTAGTAGTAACATGAAATTAAAAAAGCTCAAGTATTAAATTAGAAAAAACATAACTATTGAGATGCCGCTTCCTCTACTGGACTCGAACCAAGCGTATCAATCTTAAGTTTTCTCCACTTTGGAAGTCCTGTTCCTGCAGGAATTAAGTGACCCATGATAACATTTTCCTTGAAACCTTTGAGTTCATCTACTTTTCCGAGCGTTGCCGCATTTGTTAACACCCTTGTTGTTTCTTGGAATGAAGCTGCTGAAATGAAGCTATCGGTCTCTAATGATGCCTTTGTAATTCCAAGCAATATTGGTTCTCCTTCAGCAGGTTTACCACCCTTTTCGGAAATCATTTCATTAGCGTCCATGAAAGCAAAGCGGTCAATTTGGTCACCCCAGAAGAAATCAGTATCACCTGTATCTGTTATTCTTACTTTAAACAACATCCTCGAAATGATAACTTCTAAGTGCTTGTCGTTGATTGTTACTCCTTGGAGGCGATAAACTTTCTGAATCTCTTCAATAAGGTATTCTTGAACTGCAGACGGTCCCAAAATTTCAAGAATTTCATGAGGATCCTTTGCTCCCTCGGTGATTAGCTGTCCCTTTTGTGCGTAATCACCTGGTTGTACAAGAACATGTTTACCATGAGGAATAAGGTGCTCTTCAACTTGGCCTGACTCTTCGTTGGTTACGAGTAATCTCTTTTTTGAACGTAAAGTGCCTGCTTCAGAAACAATCCCATCAATTTTAGCCATTTGCCCCACATTACCTTCTTTCGGCCTGCGAGCCTCAAAAAGTTCCGCAACACGAGGTAAACCTCCGGTGATGTCTTGTGTCTTCGATGCTTGCCTTGGTGTTTTAGCAATGATTGAACCAGCATCAATTTTCGTACCTTCATCAACAGCAACCTGTGCACCGGTGGGAACCGAGTAGGTGGCCAATGGTTTACCAGAGCTATCTTTTACAATTATTTGGGGGTTAAGATCTTCTTTGTGTTCAACGACAACCATTGATCGTCCACCAGAAGCATCTCTGTCTACTTTTGTTGTGACCCCGGGTAACATATCTTCGAATGCAATTATACCCTTCTTTTCAGATAAAATTGGGATATTGTATGGGTCCCACTGCGCAAGCAAAGCTTCTTCCTTAACGCCCTCGCCGTCCTTGAAGTGAAGTAAGGCACCAGCTGGAATCGGATAGTCATCCACAATACGATCATCCTGGTCTAATACTTGGATGGATCCAGTTTTATTGAGTGTAACCTGCTGGTCATTAGCGAGTGTTACTAATCGTAGACCCTTAAAACTTAAAGTACCAGCTTTTCGGACATTTATTACAGGGTCTTCACGACCAGCACTTGCAATACCACCGATGTGGAAAGTACGCATCGTCAACTGAGTACCAGGTTCTCCAATAGACTGTGCCGCTATAATTCCAACAGATGACCCCTCCTTAACCAAATTATTGGTCGATGGGTCAATTCCGTACTCAAAAGCAGTAAGTCCGTTTTTAATTCTACTCGAAAGTGGAGACATAACCCGTAGTCGGGTAATTCCCAGCGAATCTATTTTATCGGCAACTTCCTCGGTTATTAATGAACCGCCAGCTATAAGTAAATTAGTTGGGTTAGAGGGATCAAAAATATCCTCAGATGAATAACGGCCGATTAAACGATCGCGCAAAGGAACCACTTCATTGTCTCCCTCCATGATTGCTTTTTTAACAACTCCATCCCTGCGCCCATCATCATTGCAAGTAATGATACAATCCATGGCTACATCGCATAACTTGCGTGTCAAATAACCAGCATCTGCTGTTTTTAATGCCGTATCCGCTAGACCTTTTCTTGCTCCGTGAGTTGACATAAAATACTCAAGGACGGAAAGACCTTCCCGAAAGGAAGCCAAAATGGGTTGCTCTATAATTTCCCCTGATGGTTTGGCCATAAGACCCCGCATCCCGCAGAGCTGTCTTACCTGCTGACGGTTACCACGTGCACCTGAATCCATCATCAAATACACAGGATTAATTGTATCTTTACCCAAATTTTTATCTAAGCAATTGAATACTTCCTTGGCAATGTCATCAGTAGCTGTGGTCCATACATCGATAATTTTGTTATGTCTTTCTCCCCGTGTGATAATTCCTTTACGAAACTGGTCTTCAATCTTGTCAATTTCTTTACGGGCTATTTCAATCCTGTCCTGCTTTTCTGGAGGTATGATCATATCGAAAATACCGATTGAGATACCTGCTTTGGTAGCAATATCAAATCCCATTTCTTTAAGCCGGTCAAGTGACTCAATGGTATCAGGCTTACCTAAAAGTTTGTATGTTTCAAGGATCAGATTACCTAGATCTCCTTTAAGGGCAGGAGCGTTAAAATATCCAAGTTCAGAAGGCCAAATTGTATTAAATAAAACCCGACCGACTGTAGTACGAATAACGGATCTTTTAGATAAACCGAATTGAGTTTCATTACCTTTATCAGGGTTAGCTAAATCAATCCAGTCATGAAGTTTAAGAACTCCTTCCTGCAATGCACTAAGTGCTTCTTCTAGAGAAGCGATAAGAGGAAGTCTTTTATCTTCAGCAGGAAGATCTCCCTTGGGGTTCATCGTTAGATAATAGGAACCTAGAACAATATCTTGCGAAGGAGTGAGAATAGGTTTCCCACTTGAAGGTGAGAAGATGTTGTGCGTAGCCATCATCAACAACTTTGCCTCCATGATCGCTTCTACAGAAAGAGGCACATGAACCGCCATTTGGTCGCCATCAAAATCAGCATTGTAAGCCGTACACACCAAAGGGTGAACACGAATTGCATTACCTTCAATAAGCACAGGTTCAAACGCCTGTATAGATAGTCGGTGAAGAGTAGGAGCACGATTTAACAAGACCGGGTGCCCTTTGGTAACTTCCTCTAAAATATCCCATACTTCTGGCGAACGACTTTCAATCATTTTACGCGCTCCACGAACTGTATGGACAAATCCTAATTCTTTAAGTCTCCTGATAATAAATGGCTCAAACAAAATAAGTGCCATCTTCTTCGGGAGACCACACTGATGGAGCTTTAATTCTGGTCCGATCACGATGACGGATCTACCAGAATAATCGACTCTTTTCCCAAGAAGATTCTGACGGAAACGTCCTTGTTTACCCTTGAGCATATCACTAAGCGATTTAAGTGCTCGGTTGCCGGAACCAGTTATTGCCCGACCATGTCTACCATTATCGAAAAGTGCATCTACCGCCTCTTGTAGCATTCTTTTTTCGTTATGAATGATAACATCAGGAGTCTTCAACTGAAGAAGATTTTTTAACCGGTTATTTCGATTAATTACCCTCCTGTAAAGATCATTCAAATCACTGGTGGCAAATCTACCACCTTCCAAAGGAACAAGAGGACGAAGGTCAGGTGGGATAACAGGAATAGAGTCCAAAACCATCCATTCCGGAGATGCTCCAGACTTTAAGAAACCTTGTGTTACTTTTAATCTACTAGCCAGCTTCTTTTTGATTTGTTTAGACTTAGTTTCATGCATTTGGTCATACAAATCTTCAAGCTCGTCTTCTAAATTGATACGCCCTAAAACATCACGAACTGCTTCGGCACCCATTTTAGCTTCAAATTCGTCTCCAAATTCATCTTGAGCTTCCCTGAACTCTTTATCGGAGAGTAATTGTTTTTCCTCTAGAGGGGTATTGCCCGGGTCAGTAACCATGTACTGTTCATAATACAGTACTCGTTCCAAACTCTTTGCCGTCATATTCAACAATAAACCCAAACGGGATGGCATACTTTTTAGAAACCAAATATGGGATACTGGAACGGCTAATTCTATGTGGCCCATACGATCACGACGAACACGAGAGACAGTAACTTCAACGCCACAGCGATCGCAAACTACCCCTTTATATTTAATTCTCTTATACTTTCCACACGCACACTCATAATCGCGAACTGGTCCAAATATCTTTTGACAGAACAACCCGCCTGGTTCCGGTTTAAAAGTACGGTAGTTGATGGTCTCTGGGTTTTTTACCTCTCCTTTGGACCAAGAACGAATTACATCTGGAGATGCAACTGTTATTGATACTTTGTCCATAGGACCTACTTCTACACCTAGTGCTTCGCTTACTGCTTCAATGCTCATGTGTTAGTTTCTCTATTTTAATTTTTAAATATTGTGGTAGTGCTTTGATTAAAGAGAGTCTGCGCTTCTGACTCGAATATCGAGGCATAGACTTTGCATTTCTTTCATCAAAACATTAAAAGACTGTGGCGTCCCTGCTTGTAGCGAATTATCGCCTTTCACAAGAGATTCGTAGATTTTTGTCCGACCTGCTACATCATCAGATTTCACCGTTAGGATCTCTTGGAGAGTATAGGCTGCACCATAGGCTTCCAAAGCCCAAACTTCCATCTCTCCAAAACGCTGTCCTCCGTACTGTGCCTTACCTCCTAAAGGTTGTTGAGTTATTAGACTGTAAGGACCAACAGCTCTTGCGTGTATTTTGCTTGAAACCAAGTGATTTAGTTTCAGCATATACATGTATCCTACGACAATCTTTTGGTAAAATGCCTCACCGGTACACCCATCATAAAGAACAGATTTACCAGTATCAGGGAGGTTGGCTTCTTTCAAATATTCTTGAATCCTTGACTCAGGAATTCCGTCAAAAATAGGAGTAGCAACTTTCAACCCTAATTTGTGGCAAGCCCAACCCAAGTGGGTTTCTAAAACTTGCCCCACATTCATTCGACTCGGGACTCCTAGCGGATTCAAACAGATTTGGATAGGAGTACCATCTGGAAGAAAAGGCATATCTTCCTCAGCAACAATCTTTGCTACAACACCTTTATTCCCGTGTCTTCCGGCCATTTTATCACCGACACGCATTTTTTGTTTTTTGGCAACAAA
The DNA here is from genome assembly GCA_029254745.1 of Opitutales bacterium. Lineage (GTDB taxonomy): Bacteria > Verrucomicrobiota > Verrucomicrobiia > Opitutales > Seribacteraceae > Seribacter. Next base: position 116,341 of record JAQWWZ010000025.1, read on the forward strand.
TACGCGGACATTTTTTATAGCACCCTGATCTATCGGTTCTCCCTGTTCAATTGCCTCAATTTTCCGGTTACAATCATCTTCTAGATCGGAAAATTTTGATTCATAACTTTCAATAATTTCGAAAACCTTAATTCTAACCGGGGAGGGGGGTATCTCAATAAAGCGGTGAACCGAAGCCAATCTACGTAACAAAGTTTTTGTAATCTTACGGTTCGATGGGATTATGATATCACCAGTTTCTGAATTGGTAACATTCAAAGGAATCTTTTCGCCCAATAAGATATTTGAAAGAGACTCAGTGAGTTGAGCACGGAGATCTTCAGTTTGAGTACGAAAATCTTCTTTTATCTGTTTCATTTGCCTGCGGAAATCTGACGGGGTAAGCTTTTCCCGTTCAGCATCTGTACGACTAGAGATCTTAATATCCATCACGATACCCTGGGTACCGGAGGGAACCTTCAATGAACTGTCTTTTACATCAGCTGCCTTCTCGCCAAAAATTGCTCGAAGTAATTTTTCTTCAGGTGCTAAATCGGTTTCACTTTTTGGTGTAATTTTTCCAACAAGAATATCACCAGGTTTTACTTCGGCACCAATTCGAACAACCCCAAGATGGTCAAGATTTCTCAGTGCTTCTTCGCCAGCATTGGGAATATCACGAGTGATTTCTTCAGGGCCAAGTTTTGTATCTCGAGCAGTAACCTCAAACTCTTCGATGTGAATCGATGTATAAATATCATCTTTTACGATCTTCTCAGATATTAAAATTGCATCTTCAAAGTTATATCCCTTCCAAGGCATGAAAGCCACGAGGATGTTCCGACCAATAGCGAGCTCTCCCTGATCTGTGCAAGCCCCATCTGCTAGTGCTTGTCCAACGACTACTTTTTCACCCTTTCGAACGATTGGCTTTTGATTGAAACAAGTGCCTGCATTGGATCGAAGAAATTTTCTAAGGTCGTAGCAATATATACCTTTTTTATGGTCACTCCTTGGTTCCTTGTAAAAACGAGGTGGTAATGTACCGTCATCTGAAACAACAATTCGTTTTCCGTCCGCTAAAGCAACAGTACCTTCAGATTCGGAAACTGTCACAGTTCTCGAATCTTCTGCAACTTTCTTTTCAATACCTGTACCTACTAACGGGGAATCTGATTGTAATAATGGAACTGCTTGGCGTTGCATATTTGCTCCCATTAAAGCTCGGTTAGCATCATCATGCTCAATAAATGGGATGAGACCGGCAGCTACAGATACAACTTGTTTTGGAGAAACATCCATGTAATTAACATCGCTTGGCTCGTACTCAGCGACTTGATCCCTGTACCTGCAGGTTACACGACCCGTTAATTTACCGCTAGCCTTGTCAATTTCAGTATTAGCTTGAGCAATCCGAAATCTTTCTTCTTCAAATGCGTTAAGATACTTTACATTTTTGGGATTCTTATCCACCACACCCTTACTAACAGGGTGGTATGGTGATTGAAGAAAACCAAATTCGTCAATCTTTGCATAAGTTGACAAAGTGTTTATGAGGCCAATATTTGGTCCCTCGGGAGTTTCGATAGGACAAATTCTTCCATAGTGCGTTGGATGAACATCTCGAACTTCAAAACCAGCACGCTCTCGATTAAGACCACCAGGTCCGAGAGCGGACAAACGACGCTTGTGGGTTAACTCAGCAAGTGGATTGATTTGGTCCTTAAACTGACTTAACTGGCTTCGAGCGAAAAAATCGCGGACAACAGTCGTGAGCGCCTTTGGATTGATTAATTTACCCGGTGTGAGAGATTCGACACCTTGATCATATAAAGTCATGCGCTCCCGAACAACTCTTTCAGTCCGAGCTAGGCCACTACGGCATACATTAGCGAGCAATTCACCAACAGTACGAACTCTACGGTTGCCTAAATGGTCGATGTCATCGATCCCCATATCAAAAATAGAGCCCGCATCTTCCTTAGCTTTTTCTTCGTTACTTTTACCTCTCTTTAGATCAGTAAGCTTCCTCGTTGCAGCCACCAAATCTTCAACTGTGGTCACTCGTACTTCAAGAGGAGTTTCTAATCCTAGCTTTAAATTAAGCATGTGCCTACCTACTTTGGCTAAATCATATCGCTTAGGATCTAAGAATAAGCGCTTAATCAAAGCTTCTGCATTAGCCTTCTCGGGTGGCTCACCAGGGCGCAGTTTCTTGTAAATTTCTTTTAAAGCCTCTTCCTTATTTTTGGTAGTATCTTTCTTGAGACACCTAATAATAGCCCCGTCATCGACTGAGGTATCAATTGCTCGTAGATTGGTTTCACCAGCCTTCTGAAATGCTCGCAGGTAAGTCTTTGTAAGCGGTTCAAATGCTTTTGCTAAAACCTGCCCTTTTGTGCGATCAAACATTGGCTCTACGAGTACAAAGTTAGATACATTATCTTTTTTTAGGAGCTTATCTATCGATAAATTCTCAATGTCGTAAAATAATTCAATTATTTTTTGATCAGAATTTTTGTCTTTTTCGGTATCTGAATCTAGCAATGCCCGCAGGAATGTAGTGATCAAAAATTTACGACGACGGCGACGTCTGTCTAGATAAATATAAAGCAAGTCATGTTGATCAAACTGTGCTTCAATCCATGTACCACGATCTGGTATAATTCTGAACCCGTGAAGTGTCTTACCACTTGTATGAGTTGACTCCTCAAAGCTTACGCCAGGAGAACGGTGTAACTGACTGACAACAACACGCTCAGCGCCATTTATTATAAATGAACCTCGTTCGGTAACAATGGGAAGTTCACCCATGAAGATTTCTTCTTCAGAATAAAAGGGTTTGCTCTGCCCCTCAAGCTCCATCTTGAGTCTCAGCTTGACCTGCAAAGGTGCTGAATATGTGCAATTTTGGTCAATACAGTCCATTTCAGACAGAGTAGATTCTCCAATAGAATAACTTACATACTCAAGCCGAGACTTTTCATCATAGCTTATGATGGGGAAAACTTCCCGAAATACCGCTTCTAAACCACCTAGCTTTCTATGACTAGATGGGACATCTCGTTGTAAAAAATCATAAAATGAATCAACCTGATTTTGGATGAGATTAGGTGGATCGATAACTTCTTGAAGTTTACCGAAATTAAGTCTTTGGGTGGAGGCCATAACTAAAATGCTGTTGTGTAATAAAAAAATGGAAAAAGCCGTATGGCTGAAAGGCAACCATACGGCTTGTAAAAGATTATGAACTCAAAGTAATAAGCATTACTTGACTTCTGCTTTTGCGCCTGAGGTTTCAAGCTTCTTAAGGATTTCATCCGCTTCGTCTTTGGATACTCCTTCTTTGACGGGCTTAGGAGCACCTTCGACTAGTTCTTTGGCTTCTTTGAGCCCAAGTCCTGTAATCGCACGGACTTCTTTGATTACTGCTATCTTGTTTCCTCCAAACTCTTGAAGAATAACGTCGAATTCAGTTTTCTCTTCGGTTGCACCGGCACCTCCACCATCAGCTGGTGCTGCGGCGGCAACGGCTACTGGAGCTGCTGCACTGACTCCCCATTTTTCTTCAAGATCTTTAACAAGATCTGCTATTTCGATAACGGATTGGCCGCTAAGCCAATCGATTACTTGGTCTTTTGTTATGTCTGACATATGTATAATATCCTCCTTGCCTGAATATGATTAGTACCTATCGGTGTTTAAGGGAGCATCCCCTAATTTCTCCTAGGTTGGCGGTTATTGTTTTTGGGTTAAAACGGACAGAGTCCGAAAATGATGGATTAGTCTTGCTTGGCCTTCGCTTGTAAGACGGTTACGAAACCACGTGATGGGGCAGACATAACACTTAAAAGTTGAGACGCGGAAGTATTGAGTAAGGAAAGCAATTGAGCCTTAAGACTGTCGAGACCAGGTAACGTTGCTAACTGTTTGACTTCATCTGAAGTTAAAACTTTTTGCGAAAGCGCACCAGCCTTTACAGATACTTTATCTGTCTTCTTAAAATAACCTACAAGAGCTTTTGCCACTGCTGATGGATCATCACCACCAAAAACAATCGCAGTATGACCTGTAAGATGATCATCAAGATCTAAACCTTTATCTTTGGTCGCAAGTTTCAAAGAAGAATTTTTAACGACATGAAATTCGGCACCATTTTCTAATAATGCTTTTCTAAGATCACTGGTTTGCTCTGCATCTATTCCCTTGTAATCGGTAAGGAAGAAAAAATCAGAAGTGTTGATAAAATTAGATGCTTCTTTTACTAGGAATTCTTTTTCGGGTCTCATAACTTAATTTAGCTTGCAGGTGTAAGGCTTACTTTGACACTAGGGGACATGGAACTACTAATAAAAATAGACTTAATAAACTTACCTTTGAAACCTTCAGGCCGAGATGAAGTTATTGCACCTATCGCAGTTTCAGCATTTTCTTGAAGCTGTTGCTGAGAAAAAGAACGTTTCCCAATTATGACAGCGATAGCACCAGTTTTGTCCATTTTGAACTCCACGCGACCAGCTTTGACCTCTTTTATTCCAGATTCAACATCATCCGTGACAGTACCTGCCTTAGGAGTGGGCATCAGACCTCTAGGTCCAAGAACTCGAGCGATTGAGCGGACAGATTTCATGGCGGAGGTTGTGGCTAGCGCGACATCAAAATCCATCCAGCCATCCTTGACCTTTGCAATCAAGTCTTCGAGTCCAGCGAAATCTGCTCCTTGCTTGATGGCTTCTTCTGGATTCTCGGTAAATACGAGGACTTTAATTTCTTTGCCACTCCCGTGAGGAAGATTGACCACACCTCGTACGGCTTGTGATGTTTGCTTGGGATCAACACCCAGGGACATAGAAACCTCAACAGTTTCATCAAACTTTACTTTCTCAAAAGCTGATAATTTCTCAATTGCTTGAGGTAAATCTGAATCAGACAAATTTTCCTTGAAAGTGTTTTTGTATCTTTTACTTCTTGCGTTCATGATGATTGAGTTAATTTACAACTTCGATTCCCATGCTACGAGCAGTGCCTTCAATAATACGGCACGCTGCATCATCATTTGTTGCATTAAGGTCGTTTTGTTTTGTTTTTACGATTTCTAAAACTTGCTCACGAGTGACTTTACCCACTTTATCTCTGTTTGGAACACCAGAGCCTTTAGCGAGTCCGGCTGCTTTTTTGAGCAAAACCGCGGCAGGGGGAGACTTTAGGATGAAACTAAAAGACCTGTCCGCGTAAACTGTGATAACCACCGGAAGAATTAACCCAGATTGATCTTTAGTTTTGGCATTAAATTCCTTACAGAAACCCATAATGTTTACACCTTGTGCACCAAGGGCAGGGCCAACAGGAGGGGCAGGGTTAGCTGCACCAGCTGGTAACTGTAGTTTGATTTGTCCGACTGCTTTTTTTGACATAAAAATTTTCCTAATTTATTCTTCCTCTGCTTTTTCAACCTGCCAGAATTCTAATTCAACTGGCGTAAATCTTCCAAAAATTGAAACAGATACCTTGAGCGTACCTTTGGCAGGATCAATTTCATCAATTTCGCCTGTAAGATTTAAAAAAGGCCCGTCTAAAATTTTGACAACTTCTCCAACCGTGAATTGTACTTTTGGAACTTCTTTTCCAACAGCCTCATCAACTTGGCGTAATATTCTTCCAATCTCATCCTTTGCTAAGGAGGTCGGATTTTCTTTCCCGATAAAATTGATCACGCCGTCTGTATCTTTGATTTTATACCAAGGACCCTTTTTCAAACTGCCCAAATCATCAAAAAGATTCATTTCGACAAAAACATAACCAGGATAAAATTTTCTGTCTCTTTGTTTTTTCTTACCATTTTTAACTTCAGAAACAGTTTCAATGGGAACTAAAATTTCCTTTAAACAACTCGCGAATTCCTCATCATCCTCTTTGTACTTATTTAGGTAGCGCTTTACCTTGTCTTCGTGATTAGACAAACACTGAAGGGCGTACCATTTCATATCTGAACTCATGGGGTAAGGGGTAGGGTGATGGGTTAGCTTTTACGAACCAAGTTAGTAAAGAGCTGAACCCAGTTTGAAAGGGAAAAATCTGAAACTGAAATAAAAAAACCAAGAATCACAACCCCAATAATTACAACGATTGTCGATTCACGTAACTCGCCAAATGATGGCCAGCTCGCTTTTGTAAGCTCAGTAATGGTCTCTTTATAAAAGGTACGTATTTTCGCGAATGGATTCAAAATTAGAATGGTTATATGGCGGGAGAAGAGGGACTCGAACCCCCAGCCTACGGTTTTGGAGACCGTTGCTCTACCAGTTGAGCTATTCTCCCAACATATGTATTAAAAAATCAACAGATTATAAAATTTCTGAAATATTTCCTGCACCAATAGTCTTTCCACCCTCACGGATGGCAAAACGTTGGCCAGGTTCCATAGCGATAGATTTCTGCAAGTCGATTTCTACAGCCAAATTGTCACCTGGCATTACCATTTCAACACCTTCGGGTAATTCAACATTACCAGTAACATCAGCTGTGCCGAAGAAAAATTGAGGACGATAGCCTTTAAAGAAAGGTGTGTGGCGACCACCTTCATCTTTATTTAAAACATATATTTGTGCCTTGGCTTTGGTATGCGGCTTAATACTTCCTGGGGCCGCAATAACATGCCCACGCTGGATATCAGCTTTATCGAGTCCACGAAGCAAGATACCAACATTGTCGCCTGCTTGTCCTTGCCCTAATTCTTTTCGGAACATTTCTACACCAGTGCAAGTAGTTTTGCGAGATTCGCCAAGACCAACAATTTCAATTTCTTCACCAACTTTAACCATTCCTCTTTCAATACGTCCAGTAGCAACTGTACCACGGCCGGTAATTGTGAAAACGTCTTCAACTGACATGAGCAATGGTTTGTCAACATCACGCACAGGCTCAGCAATTTCAGTGTCGATGGCATCCATAAGTTTTTGGATTGAAGCAAGGCCTAATTCTCCTTCGTCATCATCAAGTGCTTTTGTAGCAGAACCTCGGATAATTTGAGCATTATCACCATCAAACTCATACTTGCTTAGCAGATCACGAATTTCCATATCTACCAATTCCAGCAGTTCTTCGTCGTCTCCTGACATCAAATCACATTTGTTAAGGAAAACTACAAGGTTAGGCACATCAACTTGTCTGGCTAGGAGAATGTGTTCCCTTGTTTGAGGCATGGGCCCTGTGGTTGCGTCAACGACTAATATAGCTCCGTCCATTTGCGCTGCACCAGTTATCATGTTTTTAACGAAATCAGCGTGACCAGGGCAATCAACATGAGCATAATGCCTGTTAGCAGACTCATATTCAACATGAGAAACTGCAATCGTTACAATTTTTGATGCGTCACGAACTGTGCCGCCTTTGGCGATATCTGCATAAGTTTTAACTTCTGCAAAGCCTTTCTTGGCTTGGGCGTGTAATATCGCTGTCGTTAAAGTTGTTTTGCCATGATCTACGTGACCTATGGTGCCTACATTGACGTGAGGTTTAGTGCGTTGGAACTGTTCTTTGGCCATTTTTTGACTTGTTGATGATTAGATGGAGCCCACGAGCGGATTTGAACCGCCGACCTCGTCCTTACCAAGGACGCGCTCTACCGACTGAGCTACATGGGCGGAGGGCATGGGGAGTTAATAAAGAAAACCGCCAACAATAGATTTTACAGTCACTTTGTCAAGTAAAACGGCTTATTTTAAAATAGAAGACAAATAATTTGCTTGAGCTTTTTCAATAAATGGCGATTGTGTGTCTTTTCGCGGGCGTAGCTCAGTTGGTAGAGCACCACCTTGCCAAGGTGGATGTCGAGGGTTCGAATCCCTTCGCCCGCTCCATTTTACTGACAAAAAATTTTCAGGATTTTTTCTCTAAGTTGCGGATTACAAACTATGAGGTCCTTATTTTTTGTTGTCGATAGGTTTATTATTGAAAATCCTAATGCCTCAATTACCGGTATTATTGGCAATATGTCACATTCCTTAAGATCTAAATCTAACATAGCATCAGCTTTACCAGTTAGGACCATGTGGTAGCCAAAACAATCTCCCCAAGATCTTGAAATCGATTTATCGGTTTTCAATTTATTCCACATTTCTGCGTATCTTGAACGAGACACTCTGTCTTCATCAGTCGTCAACAAAAGGGAAACCGCAGTATCAGTGACTGATAAATCTTTAGTAGGAAGAATTGCATTTGAAAAACAAGCCGTACCATCACCAGCAACAAAAATATTATTGTATGAAGGTAATCGATAAGATCCGTAAATAATTTCTTCCTTATAGCATAAGCCTAACAGTATTCCATAGAAGGGGATTCCAGCGGCAAAATTTAGTGTTCCATCAATAGGATCAACGATCCATCGGTAATCAGAATCATTGACTAAATCTTCTTCTTCCTCGCCGTGTATAGAGTGTTTAGGGTATGTACTAATGATCTCACCTCTAATTAAAGTTTCTATTTCAAGATCGACTTCCGTAACTACAGTACCATCTAATTTGTTCCATTTACTAAAATTTTTGTTAAATTTTACTAAAGCTATCTCTGAAGCCTTTTCAGTTATAGATTCTGCAAAAGAAGCAAATTCATCAAAACTTATTTCATCATTATGCATGGTAGTGGAGTAGTAATTGATTTCGAAGGAACTTTGAATTTTGGCTTTAGCCAAATTGGTTGCATAGAAATTAAAAATTTTAAAATTATAAATGTATGTGAAATAACACTCATAGAAGAGAAGAGGGATGCTATCCTGTCAAAATACCTAAACAAAAAAGTTGATTTTCTTTGTGCACACCATCATACGACCGAAAAAAACTTTATAAAAAGAGAAATGCCTTACACGAAATTTACAAAAACCGGAGAGTGGGGACCATGGGTCGATACCGAAATAATATACAAAAATCTTTATCCGCAAATCAAAAACTACAAATTAGAAAATCTAGCAAAAGAATTTTTAAATTTATCAAATGTCAACAATGAGGTAAAAAAATACTCACCAAATTCAATAACAAAGTTTCACAATCCACTGTATGATGCATTTTGCTGCTTCTACCTTATTAATCGGCTACATGAAGCTATCGATTTAAAAAAATTCTGTATCTAATTATTCCAAGTTTAGTTCAGACACCTCTTTGGTATCAACTGTGGTTGTAGTTGTCTCGTCCTCTACCTCGGAGGTAGAATTTTCTTCATCCAATTCAATCACTTCTGATACACCAGTGAGTTGGTCTTTCTTATCAAGGTTTACTAATTTAACACCTTTAGATCCCCGATTTGTTTCTCGGATATTCAATACCGGGCAGCGAACTGCTTGCCCACGGGCAGTGATCATTAAAATTTCACTATCTTCTGCAACGCTCAACGCAGAACAAACTGCATCCGTATTCATTGCCGTCACTCCTTGTCCACCTCTTTTTCTTGGCGTGATATCATTTAAATTGTCGGTATTGTTTCCCCCATTTGGCAAGAAAGCACTGAATCGTGTTCGAATGCCCAAACCGTTACAACCTGCTATAAGTAATAATTTTTCATCCTCGACTACAAGCATGCTTACAACTTCGTCTGCTGCTTTTAAGCGAATCCCTCTTACGCCACGTGTAACTCGACCCTGATCCCTTAGTTGGTCACAACTAAACCTCAAACCTTTACCGTTTTTTGTTAGGAACAATAAATGATTATCAGAAGTTGCACGTAAAGCCTTCAATATAGTATCACCATCATCAATATTGATGCCAATTATACCTCCTTTTCGGTGATTTCTATACGCACTAATTTTAGTTTTCTTAACGACGCCTTTCTTAGTACATAAGACAAGAGACTCTTCTGATTCAAAACTATCAATTGCAATAATAGCTTTAACAGTTTCATCTTTTTGCATGTCTAAAAAGTTTATAATATTTCGCCCTTTTGAGGTCCTACTGCCTTCGGGAATCTCATAAGCTTTCTCCACATAGACTCTTCCATTATTCATGAAATACATCAATGTATCGTGGGCATTACAAGTTTGCAAGATACTCACAGGATCCTCTTTTTTTTGCCCTGTTCCAATTACGCCTTTACCACCTCTATTTTGAACGCGATATTCTTCTATTTGTGTGCGCTTAATAAACCCTGTGTCCGTAATAGTAACAACACAGCCGTCATTGGGTATCAAGTCTTCCATTCTTACATCACCTTCTGCTTCTGTGATAATGGTTTTTCTCTCATCCGCGTAATTTTCTTTCAGCAATAACAGTTCATCTTTTATCACAGAGAGCAGAATAAACTCATTTTCAATGATTTCTTTGAACCCAGAAATCTGCTCCATAAGCTCCAAGTACTCTGCATCAATTTTTTCGCGCTCCATACCTGTTAACTGGTATAATCTTAAATCAAGAATTGCGCTGGCTTGCCTATCTGAGAGAGAGTATTTTGATATTAAACTAATCTTTGCTTCATTTCTGTTCGCTGATGCCCGAATTATTTTTACAAAATCATCAAGATTATCCAATGCGATCTTATAACCCTCAAGGATGTGTGCTCTAGCCTCAGCTTTACGAAGCCGGAATTTAGTTCTTCGTAAAATTACATCCCTTCGATGCTCAACATAGCATTCTAGGGCCTCTTTTATGTTCAATTGCCTTGGACGTCTTTTATCAAGTGCAAGTAATATAACTCCAAAACTACTCTCAAGTGCAGTCATCTTGAAGAGCTTATTCATAGTAACACGCTCTATTTCTCCCATCTTTAGTTCGACGACAATTCTAGTAGTTTCCGTAGACTCATCTCTCAGATCACTAACGCCATCAAGTATTTTATCTTTTACAAGATCAGCAATTCGAGTAACTAATGTCGCTCTATTTACATTATACGGTATCTGGGTTATGATGATTTGTTGTTTTCCTGAAGGTAGGTCTTCAACATGCATTGATCCTCGCATTCTCACAATTCCTCTACCCGTATGCATGTAGGAGTTTATGCCGGATCTTCCTGAGATACTTCCGCCAGCAGGAAAATCAGGTCCAGGAAGAATTTCCATAATTTCATCGATGGAAATACTTGGTTTATCGATGAGCAGGCATACAGCATCAATCAATTCTCCTAAGTTATGCGGTGGAATATTTGTAGCCATCCCAACTGCGATTCCAGTGGAGCCGTTCATCAATAAGGTTGGAAGTGCAGAAGGAAGCACAGATGGTTCCGTCGAACTTTCCTTGTAATTAGGAATAAAGTCTACCGTATCTTCATCAATATATTTTAAAAGCTCCTCAGAAATCTTTGTTAACCTACATTCTGTATATCTATAGGCTGCAGCAGAATCTCCGTCTACTGAACCAAAATTACCCTGTCCATCGACTAACGGATAACGCATTACCCATGGTTGGGCCATCCTTACGAGTGTATCATATACTGATCCATCCCCGTGAGGGTGGTAATTTTTCAAAACCTCACCAACAACACCAGCACACTTGTCATAAGCTCTATTATGAAGTAAACCCTCTCGAAGCATCGCATAAAGTACCCTTCTCTGAACAGGCTTTAAACCATCCCTTACATCCGGTAAAGCTCTACTTACGATAACCGACATCGAATAATCGATGTAGGCAGACTGCATGATTTCACTGATATTTCCCGAAATTAAACCTTTGTTTTCTTCATTCATAATTTTACGCGTCTATAAAGGATACATTCAAAGCATTGTCTTCAATAAATGCTCTTCTAGGTGCTACCTCCTCACCCATAAGCATGGTAAACATATTGTCAGCTGCAATTGCATCAGAGATTTCTACTTTTATTAAACTCCGCGTTGATGGATCCATTGTAGTTTCAAATAATTGCTTTGGATTCATTTCCCCCAAACCTTTGTATCGTTGAATTTGGAGACCTTTTCTTCCTAACTTTCGAATGTTTTCTAAAAAACTTGCAATGCTATTTATTGGAATGCTTTCAGCATCAGGGTCATTGACGAAATTTAACTGAAAATCATGTTGCTCATTTCCTCCAACAAAAAGTTCGAGAGTGGCACCAAGATCTAATGCAGTTGCCAAATGTTTCTCTAATTCAAAAGATTCATAGATTTCATGAAGAGAAATTCTTTGAGTTATTGTATTTTCCCCGTCTTCTAATTGTCTTGATATTGTATCCTTTGATTCATCCTCAGAAATGTTTTGTGACTGCATAAAACCAGCTTTGGCATCCACATCTTTGAAAAATCTTATTTCTTCATCATTTCCCGTCCTAATTCTTGCCAAAAATCTCGGTAGTTTTCGATTTTGTGTATCAAATTGTTTCAGGTATCGAGTAAGGGTGCATCCATAACGATTTAGACCTGACCCCATCGTCTCTATCTTGAGAAATAGATCGGTTAGTTTCTTTATTTCTGTAGCTTCGAATACTTTTTTATCCTTAAGTCTTTCCAGTAAAATATCTTCACAACCTAAATCTATCAAAATCTTACTCAGTTCAGAATCATCCTGAATATATTGTTCTGTTTTTCTTCGTTTTATTTTGTAAAGAGGGGGTCGAGCCACATAAATGTAACCATTTTCTATCAAACCTTTCATCTGCCTAAAAATAAAAGTGAGTAAAAGGGTTCTGATATGAGCACCGTCTACATCCGCATCTGTCATGATAATGATTTTATGGTATCTTGCTTTTTCAGCATTAAAAGATCCATCACCCTCGTGATCACCAATACCAGTCCCGACGGCAGTTATAAGACTCCTTATTTCAGCGTTGTTTAATACTTTATCTAAACGGGCTTTTTCGACATTTAACAATTTACCTCTTAAGGGAAGAATTGCTTGGGTTAATCTATCTCGACCTTGCTTGGCAGAACCACCCGCAGAATCACCCTCAACAATATATAATTCACTCTTAGAAGGATCTTTTTCTGCACAATCTGCAAGTTTTCCTGGAAGCCCCCCCCCTGAAAGAGCTCCTTTACGTACTGTCTCACGAGCTTTTCTTGCCGCTTCTCGTGCACGTGAAGCATGAATTACCTTCGTAATTATCATTTTTGCTTCATCAGGGTTTAGCTCAAAATGGTGCTTTAACCTCTCTCCGACTATTTTTTGGACTATACCATCTACTTCTCTATTGGATAGTTTCGTCTTCGTTTGTCCTTCAAATCTTGGCTCAGGAACTTTCACAGAAATAACTGCAGTAAGACCTTCCCTAACATCATCCCCTGTCAAAGAAATATCTTTTTCTTTCAGCAAATCGTTTTGCCTAGCATAATTATTAACCACTCGGGTTAAAGCAGTTCGATATCCAGATAAGTGGGTTCCTCCCTCTACATTATGGATCGAGTTAGCGTACGAATATAACTGGTCGGAAAAAGAGTCATTGTATGTCATTGCAACTTCCAAAAGAATCTTCCCTTCACCTGTTTCTGCGGGAGCATCCCCTGAAAATGAAATTGGACTCTCGATAAGACAATTTTTGTTCCTGTTTAAATACACAACGTATTCACTAATACCATCTTCAAAATAAAACTCTTCTGATCGCCCTCCTTTATCCTCCAGCAATTTGATTCGAACACCTGGGTTAAGGAATGCGAGCTCCCGAAGCCTTTTGGCTAAGATATCAAATTTAAATTCACGAGTATCTGTGAAAATCTGAATGTCTGGCAAAAAAGTAATTTTAGTGCCCGAAGTCTTACAATCACCAATTATTCGTAATTCTTGTGTGGTTTTTCCTCTAGAGAATTCCATTTGGTGAACTTTTCCCTCTTTTCGCACTTCTGCAGTAAACCATTCCGAAACTGCATTAACGCACTTAGCTCCCACTCCATGCAATCCACCTGAAACCTGATAGGCACCTTTTCCAAATTTACCGCCAGCATGGAGATTAGTAAGGACTAGCTCGAGAGCAGGTATATTGTGCTTTGGATGAATATCGACTGGAATACCCCTACCATTGTCCTGAACTGAGCAGGAACCATCACTATGTAAGTTAACAGTAATCTCATTACAGTAACCCGCGAGAGATTCGTCTATTGAATTATCAACAATTTCAAAAACACAATGATGCAAACCTCTTTCATTTGTATCCCCGATATACATATCCGGTCTCTTACGCACGCCCTCGAGTCCTTCAAGTTTTTGGATTTTGGAAGCATCGTATGTATTTTCGTTTTCGTTTTCGGTGTTATCAGCCATAAAATGTAAGGGTGGAAGTCTTCAAGCTATTAGAAAAACTAATGGAAAGAGTTTAAATTGTTGTTCGAAAAGGTTTAATATTACTAAGATAATTTAAGTACTCTATTTTGCCTCTGTCGCTGATTCTCGTCAAGATGCTATTAGCATGATCGTTGCATTGAGGCATTCAGATTACTCCTTTTATCTAAAGTCTTGAATCATTTTCTATCTATTCATAATATATTACAAATCAGTTACTTAATGTAAAAATAACCTAATTACCTCCAAGGTATATTCCTCTAAAAACTTAAGATATAATCATACAACGAAATAATGTGTGAATAAGTTTTTTTATGAACTCGCAACTTTAATGCCCAAGTTAGCAAATCTAAATTCTAATTATCGAGGAAATTATCATGTTTTGTAATCTTATTTTCACTAATCGAGATTAATATTATTAATAGAGATCTTCTTATAACCACCCCCAATACCAGCAAACTAGAAAAATTGTCCCGCTAAAATAAATTAAATTAAACAGTATTCCAACCTTTATAAAATCTGTGAAGCGATACCCGCCCACGGAATAAACAAATGTATTTGTCTGATAACCAATGGGAGTCAAGAAGCTAGCAGATGCGGCGATACAAGTGGTTAAAACATATGCCCTAGCATCGTATACCGCCATCTCCATTTGATTAGCAATTTCTAGGGCTATAGGTGCCATAATCACGATGGTCGCATTATTTGACAATATTTCGGTTAGAAATGATGTTACTACATAAATTAATATCAGTATTCCTATAATTTTAAATTCTGGCGAAAAAGCATTAATAGAGATCTCTTCCACTGTTTTTGCGATAAGAGCAGAGGCCCCAGATTTCTTCATCGTGACACCAAGAGCAAGCATACCATAAATTAAAATAAGGATATTCCATTCTATTGAACGATACGCTTCAGATGGCTTTACGCATTTTGTTAGAAGTAACAACGCAACTCCACCCATAGCTGCAGTAGAAATTGGGATTATTCCTATACTAGCTATCGCAACTACTCCTAAAAGGACAGATATAACGAGTGGTGCTTTTGATTTTCTGTTTTCCAATGAAACCGGGGGATTGTCGAGTAACACTACATCCCCTTCTTTCCGTAGTTCATTAATTGAGTCTTTAGTACCCAAGATCAAGAGCGTGTCGCTTGTTTTTAACCTAATAGAGTCTAACCTGTCATAAACATTTTTTCCCTTTCTATGTACAGCTAGAACTGAAAGATTAAACCTCGACCTAAAGTTTGCTTCTTGAACTGTTTTTGAGAGTATAGAGGAAGATGGTCTTACTACCCCTTCGACCATAATACTTTCTTTTGAAGATAGATGCTCTATTCCAAAATCTTCATGACTAAACAGATCTAATCCCTTGATTTCATTGGCTTCAACTATTCCTTCTGGTTTACATGAAAGAATAATCTTATCTCCTTTTTTAAAAACTAATTTTTCTCCTAAAGCATAAATAGAATTTTTTCTTCTCACAATATCAATGACCCTAGTCCCTGGAATTTCCTTGATTTTCGACTCTTTAATTGATTTTCCTACCATTGGAGAGTCTGGAAGTATTCTCGCTTCGGTTAGAAAATCTTTACTGTTAATCTCTGAAATAATACTACTCAATGCTTCCCTTTCTGGTAGAAGCTTTCTACCAAATAAAACCAACAAGACTAGCGAGACAATCATCAGGGGAATTCCTATTTTTGAAAGTTCAAACATAGACATACTTACCATTTGAGGGTAGACATCATTTGAGCCCATTATTCCGCTAGCTAAAATATTGGTGCTTGTTCCCATTAGAGTACAACATCCGCCGAAAATCGAAGCATATGACACAGGAATGAGCATTTTTGAAGATGAAATCCCCAAAGATTTTGACAAAGCCATCACTACAGGTAGCAACACTACAACCACAGGGGTGTTATTTATGAATGCAGATACCAGGGCAACTAGACACAATAATACCAGCATAAATTTACGGTACCCATGATTACAAAATTTCTGCAAATAATTTGAAACTTGCTCCAAAACTCGGCACTTATTCAAGGCAGAACTAATCACAAACATCGCTGCAATCGTAAGAGGTGCTTCGTTTGTGAATACATAAAGCACTTCTTTCAGGGATGGCCAAGATGGCAAAATTTCTACACTGGATAAAAGCATAATTACGGCTAAAAGCGAAATCGCAGTAACATCCAAACTTACTTTTTCCAGTATGAAAGATAGTAAAGCAGAAAAAAGAAGCACAAATGCAATTGCTGTCTCAATACCCATTTCTAAGTTTTATTGCTTGTAGATAAACTAGCTGAAATAATAGTGGTTTAATGTACATCCTTTCATAATTTGCCTTCTTGTCGACAATATCTTAAAACCATTATCTAAGATGCCCTACGATTTACTTCACCGACCGCGACGCCTGCGAGAAAACCCTATCCTCCGTGACATGCTTGCTGAAAACAAGATTACCATCAAGGACTTAGTTTTTCCCATATTCGTATCAGATTCAATTACTCAACCAGAGGCAATTCAGTCAATGCCAGGAATTTTCAGGTGGCCACTTAATACTCTTTCTGAACAAGTTAAGAAATGGGTGGACCTTGGGCTTAAAAGTTTTGCGATCTTTCCCTGTATTTCGGATTGTAAAAAGTCGGAAAAAGGGGATGAGATTCTAAACGCTAACTCTATTATTTATCAAGCTGCTGATAAAATTAAATCAGCATGCGGTGAAATCTTTTTAATCAGTGATATCGCATTAGATCCCTACACAACCCATGGGCATGATGGCATTCTTGACAACCACGGGAAGGTTCTAAATGATGAAACTGTTGAAGTTTTAGCCAAAGCCTCTGTTATGGCAGCTGAATCTGGTTATGATTTTGTTGCACCTTCTGATATGATGGATGGTCGAGTAATCGCTATTAGAAATTCCTTAGATAATGCTCAATATATTCACACAGGTATCATGGCTTATTCTGCCAAATTCTGCTCTGCTTACTATGGCCCTTTTCGGGATGCTATCGGAACTACTCAGTCAAAACCAATCGATAAATCATCATACCAGTTAAATCCCAGTAACACACGAGAAGCTGTAAGGGAACTACTTTTAGACATGCAGGAAGGTGCTGATATTCTAATGGTTAAACCAGCGGAACCGTATTTGGATATTATTGCTCTTGCACGACAAGAGTGTGAACTTCCGATTGCTGCGTATCAAGTGTCAGGGGAGTACTCTCGGATTTGGGCAGCAGCATCACAAGGATGGTTAGATTTAGATGCCTGTGCATTTGAGTCACTCCTTTCAATTAAAAGAGCAGGAGCCAATATTATTATAAGTTATTTTGCAGAAAGAATTGCAAAATCAATATAAGTATCACTTGTCTTCATCTGGGGCACCGCCTTCATATGGCGTAGTTTCTTCTCGCTCTTCTTCTTCCCACTTCAAATCTTCATCAGGAAGTAGTTTTTCCTCTTTTTCAGAAACTTCAACTAAGTCAGTTTCGAGATCTGAGTAATCCTCTTCTTTTTCTGTAGATTTTTCAACATCTTCTTCCAAATCAGAATCGATTGCAAAGCCTTCGGGAACAAATTCTAATATCGATATTAATTCCTCACTGTAATGGCTGCGTCTAGCTTCTAAGAAATCATTATTTTCTTTTTCTGCCAAAACTTCTTCCATTTCCTCCTGAGTATATGGTTCAGTAAATTCGATCAACTCATTTAACATGGAAACACGAACTTTTGAAATATGGTTTAAAAAATCCGCATAAGGTCCTTTTTCTTCATTTAGTACATCGGGCAATGCAAAGAGCATATCTTCTGCTTTGAGCAAAGAATCTCTAACTCGAAGTAATTTTATGAGTCCTCCCTCTAATTCTTCTGCTATTTCAAATGTGAAAAAGGCTTCATCAACCAGTTGAGAATCAAGGCCGAATTCCGTCATGGAATCTATTAACTCGTTGATATACAAAAATTGCTTCGGGTCGATAATCCCTAGATCATCAACATCCCAATTTTCTTTATCGCTAATTGAGTCTATCCACCATTTCTCATCTTTTCCAAGGCGAACAATACACCACTCTAAACTAGGTCCTGTTTTTTTCATTGGTTTGGCTTAATCGTGATTTTTTAAATCTGTCAACTTTCTTGTATAAATTAATAATTTGCTATCTCTTGTTTCAAAACTGAAATTAATACTAAAATCTCTTTATCCATTGTGAACACCATTTACCAACATTTTTTTAGAAAACTTTTATTTAAACTGGATCCTGAAACTGCACATGATCTAACCTGTGATATATTGGGCGTGGCAGAAACACTTCCATTTGTAAGAAAAAGTATTAGTAGAATCTTAAAAACCCCCGATCATAAAATCTCTCTATTTGGGCTGAAATTTCCAAATTGCCTAGGTTTGGCAGCAGGGCTTGATAAGAACGCTATGTTTTCAGGGATTTCTTCAGCCCTCGGTTTTGGACACATTGAAGTTGGCACGGTTACACCTGTATCTCAACCCGGGAATCCTAAGCCCAGGCTTTTCAGGTATCCAGATCAAAGAGCGCTTATTAACCGTATGGGGTTTAATAATTTAGGTTCTGAAGCACTTGTTGAAAGATTAAATAAATATAACCCTAAGGGCTCCCGAACTTCGCCAGTTGGTATCAATATAGGAAAAGCGAAAAATACTTCACCTGATTTGGCTATAGAAGATTATCTTTCCGCATTTAAAAATGTAGCTCCCCAAGCAGATTACATAACGATAAACATTAGTTCGCCCAATACCATTGGATTAAGATTACTTCATCAAAAAGATTTTTTGGATCCTCTTCTTAATAGTATTCAATCATTGAACAAACAGCTATCAACTAAGTCTTTTCAGCGACCCCTCCCTTGTTTAATTAAAATTTCGCCAGACGAAGACTTTAACAGTCTAGAAACCATTATACAAATTGCCCTAGAAAATAAAATCGACGGTATAATTGCCACCAACACAACACTGAAAAGATATCCAAGTGACCCAGGTTCCTTTTTTGAAAAAGGTGGCTTAAGTGGAGAACCTCTTGCACTTGATTCACTTGAAATCATCAAATTTATAACAAAAGAAACTAATAATATGCTCCCGGTTATAGGTGTCGGTGGCATCAACGACACAAATTCGGCTCATAAAAAACTTGATGCAGGTGCATCTTTGTTGCAACTCTACACAGCATTAATCTACAATGGACCTCTCTTTCCTTCTCGCCTCGTTAAATCATTAAAAACAAGATATCTTTGGCCTTAATAATCTTAGCTTTGTTCGATTGATTTATGAAAAAAGTTCTCATTGCTCTATCTGCACTTGGTCTTGTCACCGCAGGACTCGCTTTCATGATATTATTTGAAGGAAAATTTCTTAATTTTGAAACATGGTGGGATAAACAAACGAGGCACAGTGAGAGTATTCCATTTAGCCCTTACAAAAAGTATGTAAAAAGCTCGTCACAACTTCACTTCAAAGAGGCAAATTCTATAAAGCTTTTGGACCAGCACCTTTTCTGGAAAGGGTCTGGTGCAATTGTTAAACCAGAATTAACTAAAGATAATCAACTTGTAAGCATTGTTATCGTTTCTGGTGGTTATGGCTATTCAAAACAAGTTGAAGCTATAGTTACTGGCAGTGGGGGGAATGATTTTGTTATTTCCCCAGTGATCACAAATAATGGAAAAATTGAATCAATTGGTATTGCTAAAACCAGCAAATGGAATTTTACACCTTTGGCATATCATGGTGAAGATAATTTTCCTTTTAGTGGAACGGTAGTAACAAAGTTTAAAACAGGACAAACAATTGAAGAAATACAATATCTATCGGGTAAAAAACATGGCTTACAAAATAGATTTAGTAAGAAAGGGGTAGGTTTATATTCAAAAGAGTTCGTGCATGGAAAGAAACACGGTACACATATTTATTGGTTCGACAGACCAATCGACCCCGACCCCTATCAGTCTCCAAAAGGAAAACAATACTCATCGCTTTGGATGGAGATTAATGAAAGAGCAAAACAAAAATTCAAAGGCGGTGTTGGCTCACCAGATTACAATGAATGGGTAATTTCAAATTATAAATTGAATGGTGGCGACTTCATGGTTAAGTTACTAGAGCATTGGCATCATAATCAAAAACACGGATTATTCGAAGGATTTGATAAATTCGGGAACAAAACATTTAAGGACGAATTCAAATATGGCCTCAGGACAAAACATAAAATATTCGATAAAACAAAATGATGGTGCTCAAGGGGGGACTCGAACCCCCACGCCTTACGGCACTAGATCCTTAGTCTAGCGCGTCTACCAATTCCGCCACCTGAGCAATAAAACTTTTTCTACAATAAAAAATACATAATAGCAAGATCATCCAATTTAGTAAATAGTTAGTACTGAAGTATAATCATGGAAAAAAATGAAAATAGGGTAGATGTTTCTACATTAAAAGATTTTAATCTATCACCATCATGGGATACTCAAGAGAAACATAAATTTTCTTCAAACAAGACTTCTGATAAAACCAGACGAAAAAAAGAATACCCATCTAAAAGCAGGGGTAGGGCGACGATACCAGAATCTAAGAATAGTGAATTTTTTTACTCTGTTTTACCGCTAAAAGATATAATACGGGAAATTAAGCAAAAAATTAAAGAAACCAGTATTAGTTATTCATTAAGGGAAATAGCAGATGTTATAGCAGAGAAAACTGACAGGTTAGCAGTTAAAATTGTTTGTAAAAGTAAGAGTAAAAATTTGTGGCAATCCAAAAACACCAAACGAATATACAGTGAAAAGGATGAGGCAATACACGAAATCTTAAGTTTAACAAAAAACAAAATTATTATTTCTGTTGTTAATAGCGAAGAATTGCCAAAGGGGAACTTTAATTATGTGCTTCAGTGTCCAAGAACGCAAAAATTACTTCCGCCAACTAATTTCCACGATTTTAAACAGATTGTTGAGCACCATTTACTGGAATCAGAAATACGAACTTCTACGGATACCTATGTAAATCAACTTATAAAAATCAGCGATAAAGACCAAATAGATTGCTGGTCTAAAGAAGTTATTAGGCGATATTCTTACAAGTTAGTAAATGATTCAGAACCCGTACTCTACACTCTTGAAAAAATTAGGTCCTTGATAGAAGAGAAATTTGAAACCTATTTTTTGAAATTTAACCAAATTGTTGTTGGTGCTAAAGAATTCGATAATTTACCAAATTCAATTAATATTGAAATCAACAATTTTTTAAAAAACAAGAAAATATGGCGTAAAGATTTTTTTATATCGTGTATCATTTATTTCAAAAAGAGTCCTTTCTATAGTTTCAAAAAAGGAGAGTTTCTTTATGTGCGGTACAATGCGAGAAAATCAGCGAAAGGAATAAATGCCAATAAATTGGTAAATAAAATTATAATGCTAATTTCAGAAAAAAAGAACATTAATAAAAGAACAATAGTTGAATTGTTAAAAACAGAAGAAATTACCACTAAAGAAATTATCGTTGAAATGAAATGGCTTGCAAAAACAGGTTATATAAACGAATACAGCGACGGGACCTTAGATCTGAACTAGTGCTTAAAGAGCGAAAATTGCCTTTCAGTGTGACTGAGATGCCTTGCCCTGAGTTCATATTCAGGACAACCAAAATTCCATGACCCTATCTCACCCCACTCTATTAATATAATCCAAGGATCAATGAGTAAGGGCTCTACTTCGTACTCAAAAAAATAATCCTCTGCAGGCGTTCGGTAAAAGTCACAATGTATAATGTTAACCTTTCCCCTAGAGAACGAAACCCTAGAAAATGAGGAACTTTTAACAGATTCTGATTCAAAAAAATTTCCGATAGAATGAGATACAAAGGTTTTTCCAACACCTAGATCACCGTTCAAATATAGCACATATGGTGGAGTTAAAGTCTTTGCTAATTTGTGAGAAAAGATTTTTGATTCATCTAAGGAAGTACAAATATAATTAGTTTCAAAAGTAATTTGGGTTTTCATTTAACTATTATTGAAACAACCATGACTAAATTAAAGACGAAATGTATCCAGATCGAAGCATAAAGTGAGTTAAATATCTCATAGCAAAAACATAAAAATATTCCGAATAAAAATAGAATAACAAACGAAAACATGTTAAAATGGATGAGTGCAAATGCAAATGAACTCAAAATTGATGACATTCCAATACCTAGTTTAGATTTGATACCCGAATACAGAAATTTTCTAAAGACTACCTCTTCTATTATAGGTGCAATTAGAAGTGAAGATATCATAATGGTTATAATTTGGCTTACATTACCATCCCTTAGTTGGTGTACACTTTTCTGAACAGGATAGTCCCCAAGAAAAAATATAGATAGCAAAGAAAAAATAAATATAACCGGCCAAAATCTTAAGAGTGCCCGAGACCAGTTTATCGCATTTTTTGACCATTTTAAGTTTAAATTATCACAAACCTTCAAAAATGTGAATTTTGAAAAAGGACTTATTATAATTAATCCTATAACCAAAAAGTGACTGCCAATCCAAAATATAACAGATAAGCATAATAATCCTAAGAAAATATTTCTTTCAGAATTGTTTACTCCAACTGTGGATGATAGTTTTACCGTTCTTCCGTATCGCTTAACATTCAAAGTTAGGCCAAAAATCGAAAGTAGGAGCGAAAAAATCAATCCCATCATTCAAATAAATTACTTAATTCTTACCGAACACAACTTTTCCATCCACAAAAGTTTTTTCAATAACTGATTTTAACTTTTTGCCATAAAAAGGATTATTAGAAGCAAGACTGCAGGTATCTTTTTCGGAATAAATCTTTTTTGCTTTTGGATTTATAACTACGAAATCAGCACACATACCGGGACCTAAATTTCCACCTTCGATTTTAAGAATTTTAGACGGGTTAAATGAAAGCCACTTTGCACATTCAAATGCAAGGTCATTCAACTCTTCAGAAAATCTTGTAAATATGGCACTGAAACATGTATCGAGTGATGTAACTCCGGCTGGAGCGATATCATACTCAGCTTGCTTTAAGTAATCTTGGTGTGGTTCATGGGCGGTACAAATAGCATCTATCGTGCCCTCCTTTAACCCTGATAAGAGGGCTCTTTGATCACTTTCCTCCCGTAACGGTGGGTGGGTTTTAAAGTTTGCGTCATAATCTGTTATCATGCGGTCATCAAAAAAGATATGATGGGGAGTGGTGTCAGCTGTTATAAAAACGCCTTTTGATTTTGCATCATGAATAAGCTCAACTGAACCTCTTGATGATATTGAAGATAAATGAATAGGTACCTCTAAATTTTTTGAGACTGTAATCGACCTCTGAACAAATATTTCCTCTGCCATTCTCGGATAGCCACCAAGACCCATAGAAAGTGCGATTTTACTGTCATGAGCTGTGCCATGTTTTGATAAAGATAATTCTCTAGGAAAGTCGATAACCGGTAAATTAAACATTGCTGCATACTCTACACCTTTAACAAAGATTTCATTATTTTGGGTTGAGTAAGGGCAATCTGTAACCGCTTTTATTCCTGATTCTTTCAAAGAGCCTATAGGCGACAATTTGTTCCCTTCTGATTTTTCGGTTAACGCTCCAGCTAGATAAAATTTAATCACAGCGTCTCTTTCTGCACATTCTGTGGCATACCTCGCATCTCCAGGGTTATCTATAAAGGGTGTTATATTAGGCATTCCTAAAATAGAGGTATAACCCCCCTGGGCAGCTGTTTTGCTAATACTACAAATATTCTCCGTACTTCCGCCGGTAACATTTCTTGGGTGGCATCTTAGATCAATAAAACCAGGCAGTACCATCCTACCCTCTAAGTCAATTACCTCTAAATGGGTACTTTTCTCGATTTCATTTTTATCGACAAATCTTGATCCCTGAATCCATAGATCTTTTACCTCGTTTATATTGTTGGCTGGGTCAACAATATGACCATTTTTAAGATGTAAATTATTCACTGCAGGTCAGATGAGTTTGCACAAAGGTAAAGAATCGCCATTCTTACCGCAATTCCATTAGCTACTTGTTGCAGAATAACTGAATTCTTCGAGTCTGCAATTGATGAGTCTATCTCAACTCCTCGGTTTATGGGTCCGGGATGAAGGATAATGGCATTGGGCTTCAAAAGCTTAGCTCGCTCCATATTAAGTCCAAATATTTTTGTATATTCTTCTAATGATGGAAAATGAGATGTACTTTGCCTTTCATGCTGTATCCTTAAAAGCATAATAGCATCTGCATTCTTTAAAGATTTATCAACATCATGGGATACGACTGCTCCTAATTTTTCGAATTCTTTAGGAACTAAAGTTGATGGGCCAACAAGGGTTACCTTTGCGCCTAGCTTTTTTAAGCCCCACAAATTCGACCTAGCCACACGACTAAACAAAATATCGCCTAAAATGGTAATGTTTTTATTGTCCAACCGCCCAAGTTTTTGCTGTAAGGTAAAAATATCCAACAATGCTTGGCTTGGGTGCTCATGAGAACCATCACCAGCGTTTATAATGGGAACCGGTATAGTTTTCGATAAAAATAAAGGGGACCCGGCAGATGGATGGCGTATAACAATTGCATCTGCTCCCAAAGCCTGTATATTATTTGCTGTATCTTTAAGAGTTTCTCCCTTGGTTAAACTACTACTTTGACTAGCAATAGATATTACATCTGCAGATAAGGATTTGGCCGCTATTTCGAAAGCAACTCGCGTACGAGTGCTAGGTTCCATGAAAAGATTAACAATTCTTTTTCCTTTCAAGTTTTTAGACGGAAGAACTTTATTTTGCAGATTTCTTTTAAATTCTGATGCTAGTTCTAAAATCATCGTTATTTCTTCTACCGTTAGGTCTTCCAAACCTAATAAAGATGTTCGATTCCAATTCATTTCCACAGAGTATCTTGCTTCACATTTTTAGGATCAACAGAAATTTCCCCCGATGAAAGATGCTTGGGAGGATTGCCAGATCGTGCATCAAGTTGATTTTGTCTTTTTTTAATCATTTGCCGCATGATTTCTTTTACTTTTTGCTTCATCCATATAGAAGTTGGCGAATGACTGCGATAATCTGCGGGGCCATTATTATGAACCCTAGATCTTTCAACAAGGTCACAAGTTTGCTCAAATTCCCTTTCGTTAGTTGGATCATAAACCGCATAAGTTTTACCACCCATTTGCTTAACAACGGCAAAAACCGGAACATCACTGGGACCATCTGCCACATATAACATTTGGTCAATAGGTACCCGACGATCTTGATGGGGAATGGAAGTGTTAACATCAATTGAAGAATTCTTGTTTGATCCTTTATTAATTTCGAAAATAAACCTTGTTTTTATCGTATTATCTACAGTCATTCCAACTTGTGAAATTTCAAGATCTAACGGTAGAGAGAGTTCACTCTGATTCATAAAATTTGGAGGCACGGGTGACTCAATAAACTCACAAGCAAAAACATCTTCTACAAAGGAGTATATTTGGCTACCCTTAATCATTTGGGATAAACCTGTACTTATTATGTAATGCTCTACTTTAAAATCATAACTTTTAAACTCTACACTATCTGCAATCTTCATCAATTCCTCGAAGAGTTCTGGCAGTCCTGGGCAAAATTTTAACTCGGATCCGAGTTCTAGTAATTTTTGGTTTGTTAACCCTCGCATCGGACCATTTTTTACATAACTAAGTAAATGATTTAAATAAATTGTGTCTGGAGATACGGTTAGCCCTCGACTAGAGTATAATGAAGGCAGTTCATTCACTTCTTTCCAAAACTTCGTCTCATCAATTGAAAAATGATTGAACAAAGGTGTCTGCATATAGCCAGGTATCAGGGTTTTATCGAAATCCCACACGCAAGCGATTATATTTTGTCCGTGAATTTGTAACATGATTAAAAGTAATTAATTATTTACGAGTTCCAGATAGCACTTAATTATGATAAAATAAACGATATGGATATAATACCAGACATTGAACCATTTCGGCAACGTTACAATGAATTGGAATCTCAGCTGTCAAACCCTGATGTTTTTAAAGACGCACTGCTTTCTTCCTCTCTATCCCGGGAACATAATCGTTTGAAAAACATTATTGAAACGGCAGAGAAATTAACTGCTGTTAACCTAGAAATTGTTGAAAGCAAGGAATTACTTGATGATGCAGAATTTGCTGATACCGCTAGAGACGATATCGTGCAACTCACCAAAGAAGCGTCATCATTTGCCGAAAGCCTGCTACTTGCAATGCTTCCGGAGGACCCCGATGTAGGACGCAATACAATTCTAGAAATTAGAGCAGGTGCAGGCGGTAATGAAGCTTCCCTTTTTGCACTAGATTTGTATCGCATGTATTGTAAGTATTCTGAAAACAAAAATTGGAATGTGGAATGTCTTTCACAAAGTTCGTCGGATTCTGGTGGATTTAAAGAAGTCATTTTCATGATCAAAGGTGAAGACGCATGGTCTAAATTAAAATTAGAAAGCGGAGTTCACAGGGTTCAACGCGTTCCTGTAACCGAGGCAAGTGGAAGAATTCACACATCAACTGCAACTGTAGCCGTTTTACCGGAAGCAAAAGAAGTTGAAATTGATATAGATCCATCAGACCTAGAAATTAATGTCTGCCGAGCAAGTGGACCTGGAGGGCAGGGAGTTAATACCACAGATTCAGCTGTTCAGCTGTTGCATAAGCCCAGCGGAATTAATGTCTACTGTGCGGACGAAAGGTCTCAGCTCAAAAACAAAAATAAGGCCATGACGGTATTAAGATCTCGCTTACTTAAAGTTAAACAGAATGAAGAAAAAGAGAAATACGCGAGAGAACGAAAAGACCAAGTAGGGACTGGAGATAGGAGCGAAAGAATTAGAACTTATAATTTTCCTCAAAGCAGAATAACTGACCATAGAATTCATTACACTTCTCATGCCTTAAATGAATCATTAATGGGCGACTTGGATCATATTTTTGAAAATCTCCACAATTACTATCAAAAGCTAAGCCTAGATAATCTTCTCCAAAATAATGAAGGATGATCGTTTAACTTACGGAGAAATCATTGAAAAATCGAAGGATTTTTTAATGCGAAAAAATGTCCCATCCGCAAAATGTGATGCGGAATGGATCGTTTCACTTTTAACTAATAAGAGGAGAATGGAGTTATATCTCGAGTTTGATAATTTTGTACCCCATGAGCAAATATCAAAAATTCGGGATATGGTTGTTAAGAGGGGAACGCGTATACCCCTACAGCATCTTCTTGGTAGTGTAGAATTTTGTAGCTTAGAATTAAAATGCGATGATAGAGCACTTATACCTAGGTCAGAAACCGAAAGATTGGTAGAATTAATTATTGAACGGTATGATCTTAATTTTTCCGGGAAAATATTAGACTTAGGTACTGGCTCAGGTGCAATAGTTTTAGCTTTATGTAATATACTAAAATTTGCTCATGGTACAGGAATGGATTGTTCCAAGGAAAGTTTGAGTCTTGCGCGAGAAAACCTAATTCTATCTGGAATCGATGGGCGAATAGAATTTAAAACTTTCGACTGGCTTGAAGAAAAAGAACTGGAAGGGAGTTATGATTTGGTCGTCTCTAATCCCCCTTATCTATCTATTCAAGAATGGGAGCAGGCACAGCCTGAGGTAAAACTTCATGACCCCAAACATGCATTAGTGTCAAAAAAAGGAGGGCTTCAACATATCCAAGGATTAATGAAAATAGTCCCAAATATACTTAAAGATGGTGGATATTTTTGTCTAGAAATTGGACTTGGTCAGGCAGAGGAAACAAAAACAATTATGGGGGAAAGTTTTAAAAATGTAGAAGTTTTAAAAGACCTGACTGGCGTAAGGAGATTTGTATTTGGTAGAAATTAAATTTCTCCGTTCGATAACTTCGAATCAAGTGAGGATTGGTCATGCTCTCTGAATGAAATCCAATCTGTCATTATGCGAAATGATTCGTGCAACCTAATATCAAAACTATCAGGAACGATAAAGCCCGAAGCGTTAGTATCAATCATTTCTTGGTCTAAGACTCCTCGAGCTATCCTAGACTTTTCTTGCTGTTTTTGAACAACCTCCAAAGCAATGTCTTTCTTAGGAAAGGAAAAGCTTTTAAAAGAATCAAATGTAGATTTGAGTGAAACCGAAATATTTGAGTCAATAAGTCGTTGTTCAAAACGATTTTGTAAGTTTAGAGATGCCTTTTTTTGGTCTTTTTTAGATTTAAATATTTCGATATTTCTATCAATATACTTGAATTCTGCTAATTGCTTTTGTCTTGATAAACTAGACTGAGATATGAAATTTAACTCATCATCAGTGTAGACAAATTCGTAATCTGGTCTTCTATGGCTGACTGGTGGAATTGTATCCCAAGCCAAAGCATTGTCCAAATCTGACTCACCTATAGGTAAAAGTTCGTTAATTGATGAGATTGAAATATCACTTTTAACACCATAGATTTGGGTACTTTCACCAGACGGCAAGTAATATTTTTGAATTGTTATTTTGGCCGCACTACCTTTCTTTTTAGAATTCGAGAAATTGAAGGGTATATTCATTTGCAGCAGAGATTGAACGGTACCTTTTCCATGAGTTGAAGAATCGCCAACGATTAAAGCTCGTTTGTGATTTTTGAGTGCACCCGCAACAATTTCAGAAGCAGAGGCACTATACCGTGAAATTAGAATAATTAAGGGTTTGTTCCAAGAAAGTTTGGGGTCAAAATCAAATTTTTTTCTGATTTTTCCGTCCGTACTTTTTACCTGTACAACTGGACCTCGTGAGATAAAAAGCCCTGCCAAGTTAACAGCTTCACTAAGATATCCACCTCCATTACGCCTCAAATCTAAAATTAAGCCTTCAATATCATTTTTTTTAAGCTCATTAATTAATTCATCAACATCCTCAGTAGCTTTCGCTCCATCTCCACTAGATCCATAGAAAGAAGGTAGTTCAATGACGCCAACCTTTATATTATTTTGATCATGCTTTATTTTATGAACACTAGCCTTAGCGAGTTTACCTGTTAATTTAATTTTATCTCTTACAATACTCACAACCTTAGTTGAGGTAGAAGCTTTAATCGGTTTTATTTCAAGCCGAACAATTGTGTCCTTAGGTCCTTTAATTAATTCAACGATTTTCGAAAGTTTCATATCAACAACATCAACAAACTCACCTTGTGATTGAGAAACCTTGAGAATAATATCTTCAGCATCTATCTCTCGGGAAGCTTCCGCAGGACCTCCTGGTAAAAGCTCCTTTATGGTACAATATCCATCGACATCGGTTAAAACAGCCCCAATTCCAACAAACTCGTTATTCATGGCCTGATCAAATTTTTGCTTTTCCTTCAAATTCATAAATGTTGTATGAGGATCAAAGACTTGAGTAAACGAGGTAAGGTAAAGTTCTTGGACATCCTCGGGTTCAAAATCATTAATATTTTTTTTCCAACGGTTATATCGATCTTTTAAAAGTTTCTTTGCGTCTGTTAAAATCGTGTTAAAGTTGTCACTACTTGTATTTAAGACGGAGACATTGGAATCAATAGAATTTAGAATTTCATTTATTATTTCATGTGAAATTAAATTATCCCATGTAATAGATAACTGTTCCTTAGACTGTGCCCAGGTTGCTTGACTTCGATCGTATAAATATTCAGCGCTCTTATTTAAATCTATTGGCTGCTCAATTTTTAATATAGCATTATCGAGAGAGTCTAACGCCCTCATTTGGTAAGTATTAAAAATATCAAAAGCAGGAAAAAGATTTCCTTGACGAAAATAAGTAATTATATTGGGAGAAATGTTTTGTTGGTATTTATTTACATCCTCTTGAGTAAAATAAAGTTTTTGGGGATCAAGCTTATTAAGATATGAGTCCATAAACATAGTCTGATTGAGATCGCCTATAAAAACTTTATTGTAATGTGCTTGCTCAAGTGCTTGAACTAACCACTTGGACTCATATTTCATTAAAGCAGTAGGCTCTAACTTGTTACCTTCTTCAGCGTAAATAAATTGGTGGAACAGAGCTAGAAGTATTAAAACTAAAATTGGCTTATTCGTTATCATTTGTGGAAGTAATATATGTTTACTATTATTTTTTTAGATTCGATTTTGCTTTATCTAGAAAAACTTTTTCTTGATCGGTTAACGAGCCGAACCCCTTTTCATTTATCTTGTCCAGAATTCGATCAAGCTCTTCATGTATCCTGGTATCAGTAGCAAAATTTACTTTGAAATCGGTAGTAGCAGGATGCGTTTTTGATGAGTGATTGCGGTTTCTTTTACGAGAACGAAATTTTACGACGGGTATAGAGAGGCCATTCTTTAATAAAATAAAAAATAAAATACCAGCTACAATTCCACCTATATGAGCGGAATGGGCGATTCCACCACTTTTACTAATCTCGTTAAAAAGAAAACCGTAAACTTCCAATGCAATGACACCATACAAAATAACCTTTGGTCTAAGTGTTAAGGGTAAAATAAAAAAGAGTAAGAAACTTATCGGCTGATTGGGCTTTGTTAGGCAAAAATAAGATAAGTAACCGCAAACCATAGCAGATGCACCAATTAAAATTCCACTACCACTATCAACGCATAACCAAAAAATACCTCCAAACAATATAGATAAGACGCTAAGCAAAATAAACTCATTTCTACCTAGCTCTCGACACACAGACCTTCCAATAAAGTGTATCCCCAACAGATTAAAAATGAGATGCAGTGGCCCTTCATGAAGTCCAGCATATGATAAAACAGTCCATAAAAAACCATCGCTTAAAGCTTTTAGTGAAAGAGAGACGCTAGTCGTGATAAAAAAGCCAAAACCAAACAAACTAAAACTTGATTGAATAACGAAGGATACGAGCAATAGAATGATCAGCTTATCTACTAAAGAAAACCTTTCTTGGAAAAGCGGACTTTTCATGTATTTTCGGTCATAAATCATTATTTTAAAGTCATCATCTAAGATCACAAATTGTAATAGGTTGAGCAAGCTATATAGAGGAGGACCGAAAAAATTTTTAGCAAAAGGATACCATCACTAAATTTGGTTCTGCCAGTTTTGGTACTAGCACCGGTTCACTGTTCAGTAGGTCAACTGTCGTTATTAGACATAGTCATAAATATTACGCTAATGATTATGTTACAAATAAACCCTCAAAGAATACTACGGTGTAGAAACCAAATAACTAAAATAATATTAATTTTGATCGGGGTTTTTATATCCTACAGTAGCACAGTAGATGTAATACCAGTTTTGAAAGAAATTGTTAAAACTGAAGAAAATATACAAGTCAAAATTGAAGGTCTAACAAAAGGCAACGGAGATTCAATCGCAATTGCTGCAAAAATTATTAATACCTCGAAATCCAAAAGGTGTTACATAAATCAAGATATAATACTTTATTTCAATAACGCTGAGTATTATGATTATAAATTATCGAAATTAAATATAAAGGGAAATTTTTATACGAATGAAAATAATGTACTGTGTATGGATGTTACGAATTTCAAAATAATAATAATACATAATGAACTTAAAAAATATTTTCATAACTTAAATAATTATTATAAGTATGAAATAGAAAACTTTTCAAAATTAAAAAAGGATACAAAATCATTTTTGATTGCATTAACGACAGGTAATAAAACTTTATTTGAAAACCAAAGTAAAGACTTATTTATTAGGACTGGTACAATTCATTTATTTGCAGTAAGCGGACTTCATTTTGGAGTAATATATTTAATAATAAAAACATGTTTAAGTCTTTTTATTAAAAAAAATTGGATTACCAGTATAATTATTGTTCTAATATTATATCTTTACTTAGTTTTTATCAATGAACCTATATCTGCCACAAGGGCTTTCTTCATGCTAACATTTTGGGAAGTACATTCTGTAAATAGGAAAAAAAAATCGGCTTTATCAACAATTTCTATGGCATTTATTTTTTCCTACATAGCAAATCCACTTTCTTTTTACAGTGTAAGTTTTCAACTATCGTTTAGCATCGTGCTGGTAATAATTTGGTTTTTTTCTGGAAAATTAAGAACCAATAACAAAGGATCAAAAAGTTTTATCATTAACACAATTACAGCTTCTTCAGCATCCTTTTCTGGAAGTTTTCTAATATTACTAGTTTCATTTAAGCAATTTGTTCCCATTGCTATCATTTCGAATATATTCCTTGTTCCTTTAGCATTTCCAATGATGGTTGCATGTATTGTCTATTGTTTTTTCTTTTTTCTTTTCAATATAGACTTAATATTTATTTTAGATTATACATACAAAATTGTCGTATTCCTATTAGACTTTTTTGATTTTAAGAATTTTTATTTTCATGGTTTAGATTTTAAATTATCCAAAGCAAATTATATTATTTTGCCTGCTATTATTATATTATTTTTTAATATCAATTTACAAGCTTTCACCAAATTCATATTTATAATTTTAATACAAACTATGATAATTATGATTTCATTTTAATTTATCAACAAGGTGTTTTTTTATTTCCTGTTTTTTAATTTTTCCAATCAGGGATAGTATTATTTTTTTATTGGTTCCTAAGAATACAGTTAGCGGTGTGACGCTTCTGCTATTAGGGGGGATAAATTGGGTCAATGGTGTAATATCTTTTCCAGGAATATAAAAATTTATCGACGAAAGTTGCGCTTGTTTAAGGCACATCAGAGCATTTTCTTTAGAACTGCCTATACAGAATGTATACAATTTAAAACCACGTTTTCGAAATATTTTATAAATTTCAGATAATGCCAATAGGTTTTCCCTACTATTTGTATCAGTTGTTTCCCAAAGATAAAATATCGACGGGTTTTTTGTACCAAACTCCAAATAAAATTCTAAAGTTGGTTTTTCTATTTCCCTAATTGTTACCTTTTCTTTAGAATATCTCCTCTTAACTTGTTCTGCAATTTCTAGATTCCTACTCGATTTAATTGAACTACCGTGGACTTTCGTTTTTAAAAATTCTCGATTTTTGTGACGTGCTTCAATATAAACCCTAAGTAAATCAGATTTCTCTAAATTTTTTGGTTCATTATAATCTCCAATTCTACCGTTATAAATCAGTTTTCTCTCTTGATTGAATAAAAATGCCTGGGGGGTTGTGCTTGCTTGTAAACTGGTTGATAAAGTTTGTTTTCGTCCATCATATAAAAAAGGGAAGTTAAATTGTCTTTGTAAATACCTTTTTTTCATATCATCAAAACCATCACTTAAGTCTGAATAAGCTAATTCATCCGGAATTATTGCGTTTTCATTATTCGGTGAAACAACAACAATAGTAGAATTTGATTCTTGAAATTTCTTTGCTATTTCTTTTATGGCAAATTCAAATTGCTGTGAAACTCTGCAATGATTCGAATAGAATATTATGCAAACAAATTCCGATTTTATAAAATTCATGTTCGTGTATTCTTTGTCGTCTACATTTTTTAGTTTTATTACTGGTAGATCACCCCCAAGTAACATCCTACTAAGGTTTACCAAAAATAAAATATAAATAAAAATCACTTTTTTCATTATTTCTTTTATTGTGATTCAAAGTAATGGTTGTCTGACAACTTATCAACCATTAGAAAGTGGTTATGTATCCAATCGATAGCTTACCCAATTGGGCCCAAGGTAAAGGTATTTGGTCTGATGTGCCAGATGCTGAATGGAATGACTGGCGCTGGCAAATGCGCAACCGATTACAAAGCAAAAGAGACTTTGAAAAATTCATTACATTGACTGATGATGAGCTTCTGGGTTTTACTGCCGCTGAAAATAAACTATCTGTTGCGGTTACGCCTTACTTTTTCAATCTTATAGATCATAAAAATATTAATTGTCCTCTTAGGAAGCAAATTATTCCTTCCGGGAAAGAGTCGTTAGAATCACCAGAAGAAATGCTAGACCCTGTTGGAGAGGAGTCTTCAATGGCAGTACCTGGTGTTGTCCATCGTTATCCAGATAGGGTATTGTTTTTAGTGACTGATAGGTGTGCAGCCTACTGTAGGTATTGTACTAGGAGTCGGCTAGTATCCAATGCTCAGGGATATGGGTTCCATCCCCAAATTGACCAGTCTATAGAGTATATATCTAAGAATGAAGCTATACGTGATGTTTTGATAAGTGGTGGAGATCCCTTAATGCTTTCAGATGAAAAGCTTTTTTCGATTCTCAGTAGGCTATCGAAAATACCACATGTAGAATTTGTTCGTTTTGGATCAAGAATTCCTGTGTTTTTACCGCAACGCATTACTGATTCTCTGGTAAATGCTCTCTCCTCTCACCCAAATGTTTGGATAAGTATTCATGTTAATCATCCTGAGGAATGTAGCATCGAATTACGGGACGCCTGCCATAAACTTGCATCTTCTGGAATACCTTTAGGCAATCAGTCTGTTCTTTTGAAAGGTATTAATGATGATATTTCTATTATGAAACAATTGATACACCGGTTGTTAATGATGAAAGTAAAACCCTATTATTTGTATCAATGTGATTTGGTTAAAGGTAGTTCGCATCTACGTGTAGATCCTTCTGTTGGTATCGATATTATTGAGAAGCTTCGTGGCCATACAACCGGTTATGCCATACCCCAGTTTGTTATAGATGCCCCTAAAGGTGGGGGTAAAATTCCTATAAATCCGAATTATCTAATCGATAAAAACAGTGAATATTTTACTCTTAAAAACTTTGAAGGTAAAAGTTTTCAATACCCACGAGTTCCTGAATAATTCCACAAATTAACTTATAACAATCCTCAGTCTGTTCTGATTGGCATTACAACACAAAGAAATACAATCTCTTCATTGGGTTTTTGTACTTTGAATACACCAGGGCTCATATCATCCCTGAAGTCTAATGTAATTTTGTCTTGTGGTATTGATCTTAATGGATCCAATAAGAACCGAGGATTGAAGGAAACCGTAGAGTCATCACCTTCATAATTTACACTCATTGATTCACATGCGTCGCCCAGGGTGCTTAATCCTGTTATTTCCATAACGCTCTTTTTTATGCGTAGTGTTACTTTTTCATCCGATACAAGTGCTGCTCTATGCACACATTCCTGCATCAACTCTCTTTCTATTTCGGCACTATTAAAATCGTCTTTAGGTATTACTTGTTTGTAATTTGGGTATTTTCCTTCAACTACTTTTGAAACTAAATAAATAGAATTTTTAAATCCACTAGATTCTCCATTTTCTCCCACTTGGAGCTCAAAAGAAACCTGACGATCTGTAAATGAAACCTTTATTTTTTCTCCAACTTTTGGCAGCTTTTCAATTTCGTTTACAGACAGGGATGGAAGAATAAATTCCCCTTCGTCTTTTGTAGAAATATCTCCTTTGGTTACAGCCAACCTTCTTCCGTCTGTAGCAACTAGAGCTAATTTACCCTGATTTAATTGAAAAAAGACACCCTTCAACATGTATCTTTCTTCGTTTACAGATTGAGCATACGATACGCTTTTAAGCATACTGATAAGTTCTTCTCGATCGAATTCAAACTCAATCTTATCTTCTAATTCTGGAAGTGGTGGAAATTCTTTACTCTCCATTCCAATTACATTGAAAATAGACCCTCTTGTGCTGATAGTTGCTTTAGGTGTATCATGAGTCTCGACACTGACTTCCATATCAGCAAGCTCGCGTATTATTCTTCCCAATTCTTTGACTGGTAGTGTAATGGACCCTTCTTCTGAGATATCTGCTTTCACACTACATTTTGCACCTAAATCTAGATTGGTTGTTGTAAGCCACACCAGACCATCTTTCGCCTCAATAAGAACATTTTGTAGAATAGGCATAGTCTTCCTGGAACCAACAACACTCATAACTAGTTGGATACCTGAACTAAAGTGATCCCGATTAATTTTAAATTTCATAATGTCTTTTTTGAAAGAAAACCGAGAAATAAACAATCTTCAATTATAAAGATAAAGAAAATTTAAATAAACAGTATTCTTATTATGTAAGTAAATAAGACCAACAACTTTTTAAGTAATTGGTAATTAATGGGTAACAGAAAAAAAAAGTGTACATAATAAATCTATAAAATAGAAAAGATCCCGAAAATGTATAAACTCTTATAATAAATACATTTACATTAAGAAGTTATACCCAACAAAAGAATGGTTATTTCTTCTTCAATGATTCTAAGTAATCCCAAAAACTTTGATGATTTTCTAATACGGCCTTTTCCGATGAAGGAAGTTTACAACGGAAAAGAAAATCATTGAGTGAGTTCTTAGGAAGTATGTATAGGCAATGTAATGCTATTTCAACCTTTTCGAAATATATTCTTAAATCATCAATTCTAAGCCTGTAAAATAACTTGTTATCTCGATGAAACTTTCCTATATCAGATTCAGATTCATTCAATATAGTATTAGTAAGAGAGCTTAATGTATCCATCAACTTTAGTTGATCGTTTTGGGGTAGATCATTAAGAACGGATAAGCTTTGTTCAGAAAAAGTAACTTGAAACATGATTAGAGTGTTACAAACCAATAATTTCTTAACCGCAAACAAGAAGTACAAAGTTTACAACTTTTTAATCGGAGTTTTAAAAAAGAGAGAGTATAGATAGAGGAAGTAATTTAATTTCATGGAAAATAAAAAAGATTTAGAAATCGCAACGGCCGTTTTAAAGAAGGAAGCAAATTCAATTTTAAAGGCATCAGATCGATTATCCTTATCGTTTACGGAAGCTGTAAATATTCTGTTAAAAGAAGATAAGAAAATCATTGTTTCTGGAATTGGTAAGTCTGGACACCTCGGGAAAAAAATTTCCGCTACATTATGTAGCACCGGATCTCCGTCATCGTTCCTTCACCCATCAGAAGCATTACACGGAGATTTGGGGATACATCAACACGGAGATCCAGTTATTTTTTTATCGAATAGCGGGACTACGCCAGAACTATTAGCTTTAGCTCCTATTTTAAGAAGTAGAAATGCAAAAATAGTAGGAATTTTTGGACGACCTAACAGTGCACTATCAAAATTAGTTGATACATCACTTGATGCAAGTGTAAGTAACGAAGCCGATCCATTAGGAATTGTACCTACTGCTAGTTTTGCAGTGGCTTCAGCAATAGGTGATGCTATTGCTTCCGCCATAATGAATAGAAAGGGTTTTACTGAAAAAGATTATGCTATTACACACCCGGCGGGTCAATTGGGAAGAAATTTGGTACTTCGTGTGCAAGATGTCATGCAAAAACCAGATAAAACCGCTATTGTATATGAAAGTACATCGGTAAAGGAGGTCGTTATCGAAATGACCTTACATCCACTAGGAGCCGCTTGTGTATTATCTAAAAATGGCAACTTGGCTGGCCTAATTACTGATGGTGATATAAGAAGAACGCTTTACAAATTTGACGAATTAAACGATGTAAAAGCTAAAGATATTATGACACAAAATCCGGTGGTAATAGGACCCAGTATTTCATTAGGTGATGCATTGGAAAAAATGGAGGAAGGAGAATCCTCCATTTCTGTCTTACCTGTATTAGACTCTAAACAAAAGGGTATACAGGGAATGGTTAGGATTCACGACATTCTTAATTCTTAACCTTGTATACTAACTTATGAGTAAAAATAAAATATTTACAGGCATTATCGTATGTATTGCCATTAGTGCAGCAATTTGGTTATTAGTAAGTTATAAAGATGCCCTTGATGAACTTTCATACAGAGAAAGCAACAAAGCTGTCTTAGAGAAGGATATTCATGAGTTTCGGAAAGAAGCAGATAATAACCGGAAGTATTTGGAAAATCTTAGAAAAAACCCAGACTTTCAAGATGCCACTGCGAGAAAAGAGTTAGGTTATGGAGCCAAAGGAGAGCGAGTGTATCGTTTTCCACAAGAAAAATAAAAATTTAAAATATAATGGAAACAGAAAAAAAAGAAGAATTAATCAATAATGTCCATAAGGCTCTTGAGGGTGAAAACCTAATTAAGACCTCATTTGAAAATATAATGGCATACCTGAAAACCGATGAAATGCCAGATAGGATTATCGAATCGATTCAAGAATTGTTGACAGATGAAAATTGGGATGAATTAAACGACCGGTTTCATGCTAGTTTAGCATTTGGAACAGGTGGAATGAGGGGTCGAACAATAGGGAAAACTGTTACAAAATCAGAAAGAGGGAAGAAATCGCCAACCGGTGGTCCAGAATTTGCTGCCGTTGGAACGAGTACCCTTAATGAATTAACTGTAATTCGTGCGACAAAAGCACTATTTATATTTATAAAACAATGGATGGCAGAAGAGGGTATCCACGAGCAACCACGGTTGGTGGTCGCACACGATGTTAGGCATTTTTCAGTAAACTTTTCAGATTTAGTTGCGACTGAATGGACCAGAATGGGTGGTTGTGCAATGAAATTTGACGGTCCTCGTTCAACTCCGCAACTTAGTTTTGCCGTAAGAAGTAACTATGCTCACGCTGGCGTTGTAATAACAGCGAGTCACAATCCATTTCATGATAATGGATTTAAGGCCTACTTTTACGATGGAGCACAGTTGGTGCCCCCTCATGCTAACCAAGTTGTGGAAAACTATAATAAAATCACAATCGGTGACCTTTTAGTGAGCTTACAAGGTGATAAGGGAAATTTTCCTATTACTACTTTACCTACATCAGATGACTTAGGGTATAGGGCCGTCCTGGAAGATGCTGTTTTGGATCCAGAAATGTTAAAAAATCAAAGTCTTAAACTAGTGTTTACTCCTATTCACGGAACAGGTGCTATAACAGCTGTACCAGCCTTGTGGGACCATGGAGTAGAAGTTTGTATTGTTGATGAGCAAAACATTCAGGATCCAAATTTTAGCACCGTAAAGTCTCCGAATCCAGAAAACCAAGAAGCTTTAAAAATGGGCATTAGTGTTGCTAAGAAAACTCGTTCGAGTTTAGTTTTAGGAAGTGATCCTGATAGTGACAGAATTGGGGTAGCTGCTCGTGATAAAGAAGGCAAATTTCATTGTTTAACCGGCAATCAGGTTGCATGTATGTTGGCTGAATATCGCATCATGCAGTTAAAAAGAAAACAACTTCTAAAAGAAGAAAACCAAAAAGGTTTTTCATTATTAAAAACTTTTGTTACAAGCCCGTTATTAAGCAAAATAGCTCAAACCAACGGAATATCATGCATAAACACTCCAACAGGTTTCAAATGGATGTCGCAAAAGCTTAGAAAATATGAAGAGCAAGCAACGATAGAAATCAAAGAGAGGGAGGGACTGGGATTAGACTATGATAATACAGATCTCTTTGCCAGGATTGATATTCTTAGTAGATATTCAAGATATGTCTTGCTTGCAGCTGAAGAAAGTTACGGATATTTACCTGTAGATTTAGTGAGAGATAAAGATGGGAATGCATCAGCCCTTGCCATAGCAGAGTTGTTTGCCTTTTTGAATTCCTCAAAATCAACAGCATTTGATTTTCTTGATAGTTTATATTTAAAATATGGTTATCATGCGGAAAAAACTGAAAATATATACTTTGAAGGTGCAGAGGGAGGTGAAACAATAAATAGATTGGCAAAGTCGTATCGTAATTCTCCACCCACCACTGTTTGTGATATCAAGATAACCGGAATAAAAGATTTCTTACAAACGGGTCATTTAGATGAAGAGGAGGAAAACCTTCCTCTAGAGAACTTTCTTATTATCAATTTAGAAAACGAATTTTCAGTAGCTATTAGACCAAGTGGAACGGAACCGAAAATCAAATATTACATATTTGGTTCAGATGCAAAAGGGTCCCAAGACCTAAATAAATCCAAAGAAGGAGTTAATGCACTGGTTGATAAAATCGCAAGCTGGCTAGTGGAGGATGCAGAGCTAAGAGTGAAAAGTTAAAACAGTAAATT
The DNA here is from genome assembly GCA_029254745.1 of Opitutales bacterium. Lineage (GTDB taxonomy): Bacteria > Verrucomicrobiota > Verrucomicrobiia > Opitutales > Seribacteraceae > Seribacter. Next base: position 156,484 of record JAQWWZ010000025.1, read on the forward strand.
TAGATTACTAAATAAACATATTAGCAGGATTTTCTAAATTTTCTGCTAATGACTTTAAAAAGTTAGCTGCCACAGCTCCGTCAACAAGCCTATGATCGCAACTTAGCCCAAGCATCATTGTTTGCCCTGCGATAACATTTCCGCAAGGCCCAATGACTGCCTTATCTACACTTGCACCTACAGATAAGATGGCTGCATTGGGCGGGTTGATAATACCACTGAAAAAGTCTACCCCAAACATGCCCAAGTTCGTGACTGTAAAAGTAGAACCGGTCATCTCGTCGGGCATTAACTTTTTATTTCTCGCTTTTGCGATAAGAGCCTTTGCTTCGATAGAAAGAGCCCGTAGGGATAATGCATTAGCCCCTCGAATCACAGGGGTTAATAAACCATCCTCAATAGCCACACCAAAAGCCAAATTTATACTCTTATAGTATTTTATTTCATTCTTTTCCCAAGAGGTATTTATTTGGGGGTGCCATTTTATTGTTTCTGCACAGGCTTTAAGGATCAAATCGTTGACTGTGATCTTTAGTTCACTTGAATTGCTGTGCCCTTGGGTGATAGCCAATTTTTTATTCATGGCTGCACGGGTCAAATGCAACGGTTTTGCATTAATCTCTTTTTGTAAATAAAAATGAGGAATTGTCGTTTTAGATTCTAATAAACGAGAAGCTATAACCGATCTCATTTTTGTAATTGGTATAACTTTATCTGACAAGATACCTGTTGAATCTTCGATATCGTTATACATCTGTTTAGAATCTGACAAGGGCCCATCTCCCACTTGTCCAATGTGTTGTTCTAAATCAATTTTTGTAACTCTCCCTCTTGGTCCACTTCCCGTAATTGTCGATAAATCGATGTTTTTATCTGCTGCTATTTTTTTTGCAAGAGGAGAAGCAATTATGCGTTCGTTTTCTTTTTTACCTGAAATATCTTGTTCGGGACGAACATTTTGTAAATTTAACTTTTCAGGCGAACTTTCTCCAGGAAGTGTTTTTTCTTCTGTGGGCTCAATTTCTATTTCCTGATGTTTTTCATCAGAAGTTGGTTCACTTTTTATACTTTCGGAGGGAATTAATGATGAAATATCTTCACCTTGGTTTCCCACGATTGCCAGAGGGCTGCCAATCGGTGCCTCATTTCCCTCTCCGACGATGATGTCTAGTAAAATACCCTCATCAAAGTTTTCAAGTTCCATGGTTGCTTTATCTGTTTCAATTTCAGCAAGAATATCACCGTTTGATACAGTGTCCCCTTTTGTTTTGTGCCATTTAACGACAGTGCCCACCGCCATGGTGTCGCTTAACTTCGGCATTTCGATTACTTGAGCCATTTTATATAATTGAATTAGAGGATTGTAAGTGCTGAAGCTATGACACAGTTGTGATCCGGAATTTGAGCATTCTCTAAAGCTTTGCTGTAAGCCTGTGGTGCGTCGACTGCTGATACTCTCTTAATGGGTGCATCAAGAAAATCAAATGCTTGATCCTGAATAAGGTATGAAATTTGAGCCCCAACCCCACAGAATGGTTTATTTTCTTCCACAAGAAGTACTCGATTGGTTTTCTTGACGGATTGTAGAATTGTTTCTACGTCAAGAGGGCGAATGGAACGGAGATCAATGACTTCAGCATTAATATTATGCTTTTCCTCTAGTACACTGGCAGCCTCCAATGAAGTGTGCACTGCTTTTCCGTGGGCTATAATTGATATATCAGTACCTTCTCGTAAAACATTTGCTTTCCCAAGGGGAATTAGAAATTCATTATCTTCTGGAACTTCATCTTTCATATTATAAAGAATTGTATTCTCCATAACACACACAGGGTCATTATCTCTAATAGCCGATTTTAACATTCCTTTAGCATCAGCAGGAGTGGAGGGGCAAATGACTTTCAAGCCTGGGGTATTAGCAATAAAGTTTTCAGGAGTATGGGAGTGGGTAGCTCCCACATTTGTACCTCCATTTGCTGGTCCCCTAAACACGATGGGAACATTGATCAGACCACCGGACATGTACCTAACACTGGCTGCATTATTGAAAATCTGATCAAACGCAACGTAGCAAAAGCTCCAAAACATAAATTCCACAACCGGTCTCATTCCCATCATGGCAGCACCGACTGCCAATCCAGAGAAAGCGGCCTCACTTATGGGTGTATCAATAATTTTTTTCGGCCCATATCTTTCTAGCATCCCTTCGGATACCTTATACGACCCCTTAAATTGGGCTACTTCTTCTCCAAGTAAGATAACATTTTCATCTCGCTCAATTTCTTCGGAAAGGGCTTGGTTGAGTGCTTCTCTGTAAGTAATGATAGCCATTTTTATGAATTGGATTTAGGAAATTCAAAGAACATGGTTCCCTCGGATTTAGATTTGCCAGGATTATCTGTTTCCCAATAAATATCGTCCATGAGCTCTGTTGGATCCGGGAAAGGGCTAGCGAGGGCAAATTCCGCAGAAGCTTCGGCTTCGTCTTTTGCTTTTACATCAATTTCAGCGACTTGTTCGTCTGTAATGACACCTTCTTGCACTAGTTGATCTTTAAAAATACTTATAGGATCCTTGTTCTTTTTATACTCTTCGATCTCTTCTTTACTTCTATATGTCTGATCTGGATCCGCTACTGAATGACCGCGGTATCGGTAGGTATTAATTTCTAAAACAGACGGGCGGCAGTCTTTGTGTGCTTGCTCAAGGGCATTCGTGATAGTTTCACGAACTTCGTAAACATTATGTCCCTCAGTAACTGACCAGTCGATGTCAAACGCTTCACCTCTTCTTGCAAGCGGTTCTCCTGCAGAGTGCCGTGATTCTGCTGTGCCCATAGAATATCCATTGTTTTCAATAATATAAATAACTGGGAGATTCCATAGAGAGGCAAGGTTAAGGGATTCATAAAAGGGACCCTGATTGGTAGCACCGTCTCCCATGTAACATAGGCACGCACCTTTTTTCCCACTTTGCTTTAGAGCAAATGCCATACCTAAGCCCAATGGAGTTTGTCCACCGACAATACCATGGCCGCCCCAAAAGTTTTTATCAGGTGCAAAAAAATGCATAGAACCACCTTTTCCCTTCGAGCAACCTGTTTTTTTGCCAAATAATTCAGCCATACACTCGTCCATGTCCATCCCAACAGCCAACGCATGACCGTGATCTCTGTATGCAGTAATTATATGATCATCCTGACCCATAGCTGAAACTGACCCTACGGCCACAGCTTCTTGACCTATGTATAAATGTAAAAATCCTCCAATATGCCCCTGTTGGTAGGCTCGAAGGGATCTCTCTTCAAACCTCCTAATCCGAATCATTTGAGTAAGGAGATCGACTTTTGCAGATGAACTTAAATTAATATTACATTCAGACTGGGCGAAGTTAACCTCAGTTTTACTAGAGGAGTCATGCTTTAATGTACTGGAGTTAGAATCTGGGTCATTTTTGTTAGTAACATCAGATTCTTCAGGGGTGGCGTCGTGATAAAGTCCTTCCATAAATTTTAAAGTAAATTTTATTATTTATTTATTATGCTTTTGCTTCAATCTTAATCTGCGGTTCTCCTTTTACCCATTTTGCTCGTAAGCCCCAAAAATTATCATTTCTTTTAAAATAGTAAGGCCAAACCAATGTGTGGTCACTCTCTGGGATATTCAAATCCTTGATGGCATTTTCTTCGAAAAATTCAAAATACCCCTCGTCAAATTCTTTCGGTAATTGGTCAATATTTTTTTTACTGTCAAAAAGGAACATTAGCCAATGACCGCTATTTTCGTAGCATTTTTCGGAAACATAACCAAATAACTGTAAATCTGTTTCACTAAGTGTCATGCCTGTTTCTTCTTTTGCTTCCCTGATGGCACATTCAACTGGTGATTCTCCATCACTCATAATTAATTTTCCTCCTGGGGGACTCCACTTTCCCTTATTTGGGGATTTCCTTCTTTTGAGTAAAAGAATTTTATTCTGTTGATTCCTGATGAAGAGAAGACATGAAATGTTGAAGTGCATTTGGATTTTGCTTGTTAAAATGTCTTATCTTAGAAAAAGATAAGCAACTAGGCAAAAATCTTAATAAATACAAAGACCTATGAAAATAATTTTATTCTCTCTTTTATCATTCGCTTTTTTTTCCATCGGATCCTTATTTGTATTGGGCGAAGAAGATAAGTTTGCAAAGCTAGACATTACCAATGGCAACCTTTCCATCAAAAAGCAAAGTGACCAATGGCTAAGAATAACTGTTCCCTTTAAACTCGTAAGCCATCCCAGAATAGAAGCACTCGAGGGCAGAAGACCTTTAACCTTAAGCCAGGCTTTTAACCCCAAATTTATAGACGACATAAAGGTTAAATTATGGATATGTTTTGCTAACAAATTTAAACAGAATCTTCTTAGATCGACCAGTAATTTAAAAGATTCTGATTTTTATCAATATTATGATGCTGAAATTGAATACCTAACCCTTGACTTTGATCGATCTACCAAAAATGCAATCTTTCTTTTCCCTACAACGATTGCAGAAAGAGATGGATTTTTGGGAGCCAATGTTAAGCCAGTGGGTTATGTGGTAGAAATTTCGCATGCTGATTCTAATTTTAAGCTATCTAATGCAGTTTATTTTAACTACCGAGGGGCAACGGAAGAGATTCTAGAAAGCTTTAAATCCCAAGCTTTATCCGAAAGTCCGGAGAATAAAGGAGTGCTCGTACCAGCCCACAAAATAGATGCAAGTTACCTTGTAGGAATGGGACCTGTGAAGACAGCAGATGAAAGATAAAAGGGTGCACGACTCGAGCAAAGAGTAAATAATTGTATGGCAGCCAAAAATGAGCTAATCATAAATTGCGGTATATCGCATGTTTCCGCGAGCGTCTTTAGTTATGACGGTAATATGCTAAACCTTAACAAGGTGGGCCTGCATACCCTGACTCACGATTATACCCAAGATTCATTATGGCTTGATTCAGTCATTGCTGGAATAAAAACTCTTTGTCTTGAGCTTAAATTAAAAGGTAATGCCAGGTTTATTTTTCCAGGTAGTTTTCTTTTAACTAAAACGATTCGGGTCCCGAAAGTAGAAAAAGACAAGCAGGATAAAATTGTCGGATTTGAGCTATCCCAAAAAATGCCTTTTCCTCTAGCCGAGCTGATATGGGATTATCAGATCATTGATGACGATGGAGTAGAGCAAGAAATTTTAGCCTTTGCAGTAAAGCCAGAAGTTGCAGAAACTTTTTGTGAACGAGTCGTACAATTGGGACTGACGCCTACACAATTAACGCCGGCACCAGTCTTAGACTATAATGCCATGCGAGCATCAGGAATAGGTTTGAACGATAGTGAAACCCTGGTTGTGAATATGGGGGCAAAGTCAACTAATTTGCTTTTTATAAACCCAACAGGCTTTTTAATCAGAAGTATAGCCGTCGGTGGAAATGCACTTTCGCAAAACTTAGCTGACCGATTGGGAGTTCTTTTCGGGAAAGCAGAAGAACTCAAAAAGTCTTATTTTGCTGGTCACATGACTTTTTCACCAGATGACCCGAATTTGCAGAATATTGAATCTTGTGCTCAACAGTTTTTAGCACGAGCCAGTCAGGAAATTACCCGCTCAATTGTAACTTACAAACGCTTAAAAAAAGGTAAATCCCCCGAAAGAATATTTTTGGCTGGTAGGGGGGCACTTCTTCGTCATTTACCAGAGTATATTAGCCAAAGCCAGCAATTGAGTATTGATTACTTTGATCCTACTAAGATTATTCAAATTGGTCCTGAAGTTTCTGTCGAGATGCAGAGTTTGCTTCCGTTTATGTTGAGTGAACCAGTTGGTTTAGCCAGTACAATATATATGGATGTCGGCGACAATAAGTTTGCACCACCTTTAAACCTTTTACCATCTTCAAAGTTATCAAGTTTGAGTTTTAAGAAGAAGAAACCCTTTCTTTGCATGGCTTGTTGTGTTTTTGCTCTTTTACCTCTACCCGGCCTTTTGAGGTCAAAAAGTAATCTTCAAAGTCTGCAAGAAAATCTTGCCGATCAAAAGGTAATCACGCGAAAAATTTCGCAAGACCTATCCAAGCAAAAAGGTCTGAAAAGAAAGTTTGAGTTTATTGACAGGCTAGCTAGTGAAGTAACCAATAAAAATAAACCATTTATTGAAAAACAGAATACTTGCTGGCAAATACATTCCTTTTTGAATGAGCTACAGGATACATTGGAACATTCAGAAATTAGTGACACTTGGTTTGATAACCTCGAAATCATTATCCAAGAAAAAAATCAAAACTTAAGAGGAAATACTTTTAAAGATAATAATAAAGTATCAATCAAAATAGAATTATCTGGTCGATATTTAGTAAGAGCAACAGATGAAGAATTATCTGGGGGTGGGTCAGAGAAACGAAATGCACTTATTGATTTAAACAGTCAGAAGCAGGCGGCGTTGACTACCTATATCCAAAGTATTCCCATTGTAGGTAAAATTGATCAAAAAGTTTTTTCAATTGAAGGGAAGGGTGATCTTTTTGGAAAATACTTTACCCATTTTGAGTACCAAGTAAGTACGAAGTTATAAGTTGATGACTATAATAAAGAATAATTTATTACTTTTCACTTTTGGTATCTTATCATTTATATCGATTACAATCTTTCTAGGTTACCGTTCGAATATTGCTTCTGAAATCGAAGAAACAGAAGATGAGATCCGAAAAGTTGTGAGGTTGCAGGAGGGTTACCATGAAGAAATTTCTGTTTTTAAGAATTTAAAAAATGATTTTTCTAAAGTGCAGGATGAACTCAGCCAGCTTGCAACAATTGAAAAAAATCAAAATCTTTTTTGGAAAAAAATTCTTAATCACAGAGAAAATCACATGGTTAAGTGGAAAAACAAAACTGCTGAATCAGTAAATGCCGATATAACTAGGATGTTTTCTTCCTTGAGGGCTAGATGTCGTGCTAAAGATATTGAATTACCTTCTGCAGTAAATAAAGCACCCACCATTGGCTTTGGGTCAACGAATAAGAAGCCAAAGAACAATTATGGTTTCGGTTTCTCTGCTTACGACGGTTTTTGGCCAAGCTTTTCCCAAGAGGAGGCAAAAATTATTGGGGTGCAGGCAAAGATAATTAAGGAAATAGTAGAAATTCTGACCCAATCTGTTACTGACAAAAAGAAACTGAAATTAATAAAGATTTTAAGAGAAAGTGCGGGTAGTGTCGACATCAAGCATATAAAAAATGATCAATTAAACTTGGGATCTGAACGCCACCTTTTACTGCAAAGTATGGGCAAAATTGAAAGTCTTGTTTTTGAGATCTCGATAAAAGGTCAATCAAGTCATGCAAGAAGATTTATCAACCAACTTAGAGCACCATACATGTTGAGAGATATCTCTGTAAAAAGAGAAATTGTGTTAGAAGAAAAAATTCAAGAGGACTTAAACTTTATACCTAACCCTTTTGGAAATACTAGTGATAAAATATCTCTTCCGAAGAATAAAATTAGCCCCATCGTAAAAGATGTAAATTCCGAGTTCATTTTTCTCATTGAATACATAACTGAAATTTCAAACGACTTTAGTATTTTATTTAACAACAAATTGATTTGGGAAAATGCCGAAAAAGATCTCTTGGTTGAGTTTTTAACTAAATCCGGGAATGCGGAGATTATAGAAGAAGCTAAATCAAAACTATTTTCAACTGAGTAAAATGAGAAAATATTACGATAAAATGCTCTTAGCATTTGGGCTGAGTTTATTGGCAATTATTTCAATCAATGGTTTTTTTAACCCCAGTCGTTCATCTAAAAGTTCACAACCTCTCTTGAATATTCAACCGTTTGAGTTTGAAATTAAAAACGGACTTGGAGCGTTGACCCTAAGAAATACTCATCGTCTTATGCCTGGCAATACGATTACGGCTGTTGATTTCAATGGATCAGACATAGAAAGTTTTGAGATTAAAGAAGTTATTTTTAGAAGAAGAGCTGAGGTTGAGGTAAATCTTAAAAATGGCCAAAAGATTTCAGGAAAACTTACCAATCAAGATGAACTTATATTGGGCAAATCATGGCAAAATACTCGGCAACCGTTAACAGTTTCTAGAAATAGAAAAACCATCAATATTTCCCTAGCAACTGTAGAATCTGTCAAGAGTGATCACAAAATCTTATTTTCCTCCCCTAATGGATTTGATTTGCAAAATTTTTCTCTTTCTTTTTACCAACGAAAAAACATCTACAATCAACATCCACAAAATTTTGAACGACCTACATGGAACCAAAAAAACCTAGATGAAAATGAAACAAACTATGACCTATTTACTCCTCCAGTCATTTATTTGGTAGACGGAAAACTATCAACCAACATTCCACAAGAGCCAATTCTCAAGCAAGCAAACGATGAAGAGTTCGGCATGGAATTAATTAAATTCTCCAACGAACCTTATCCATACAAACTGGTCAGTTGGATTGGAGAAACGCCATACTTCGAAGATACTCAAACTAGGCAATCCCCGAACTCCTTATCTTTTGTGAGAAATAGGCTTGAAGTCGGTATTCCATACAAGAAAAATAAGGACAGAAAAGGAGGGCAACCTTCGCTCGTGCATTCAACTCTGGAAGATGAAGAAAAGCAGTTGGTAATAGAAAAATTTGTTGTGCAACAATACAGGGATGAGAAAACAGGAGGTATGAAAATAATCGGAAGGGCGTTAGTCAAAGATTTTCAACTTGGTGGAAAATCTTTTGAGATTAATAACCAAATGAAGGAAGTATATGCCGGAAATATAAAAATTGAAGTTCGCATGACACTGAATGATTTGGACAATAAAACCTTTACTTTTACAACGAAGGACATGGGCATATCTTTTGATTTTGGAGACCGCTTATTTACTGTGGTTGAAATTGATGAAGTGAAGAAAACAATTTTAGTTAATAAAAAAGGACCAAAGCCAAATCAACAGATTGAGCAATTACTCAGATTACCTTAATTTAATCTTTTTCGAGATTGACCCCAAGTCCTGAATCTATGCAATGAAGAGTTCGTTTAAGTTCGACTCTTGCCCGTTTTGTTCGATGTCATATCTACATTTAAATTTTGTTAGCATATTTTTTTCCTTATTGCTCGTTCCCTTGGGCTTTGGGCAAGCAGACTCTGTTGGTTCTAGCATTCCATATGTTCAAATACCCAAGCAAGCAGCACCACCCAAAATTGAGACTCCCTTGGATGATGTTAAAAATTACAATGTCGGAAAAGATACGAATCTAGTAACCCTTCTTCAAAAAGTTAGGCAATTACTAAACAATGGTGATATTGAAAGTGCCCAAGCTTTGGCTCAGTCTGCACTTGCAAATGTTGAGAGAACAGCAAAAAACCAATTTTACCTTACACAAATCCGACAGCAAGAGACAAAATTATACTACGAACTTGCGACCAAGGCGATGAGTGAAAAAAAGTTTTCTCTGGCAAGCCAATTACTTGATAGATATCGGGATAATATAGCTCTTGAATTGAGTGAGAGACAGCGGAAGCGCGACATAGTGCTCAATAAAGAAGGTCCAAGCAATGTATCATTAGTGGGAAAGCTGGTTGAAGAACTGGACAATGCCAAGCGAGACTTGGCTGAAATTCGGGCGAAAGCGGGTTTACCAGAAGACGATGCGAAACCAGATTTAGAACGTCTTATGGAGCGAGAACAGGCAAAGGTCAGTTCTACGATGAGAACAAGCGAAAGGCTTTTAATTAAGGCTAGAAAAGCAGGTGAAGATGGTCGTTATGATGAGGCAACGCAATTACTTGATGAAGCGCTCTCTCTCATTCCGGAAGGATATTCTACCATTGCCTTGATAAGTGATTTATACAAAGCAAAGCAGCAGATCACTTGGTACAAAATGGGTGAGGCTATGCTAAAGGGGCAAGTTTCAAATGTGCAGGAGCTGGTGGTTGAGTACAAGAAAGTAGAGGATAGGAGAAGGAAGGCTGAGACTGAAACTCTGGGAATAGATGCTGAAATAGATTACGATGCTGAGATTCGTAAAGCATTAGAAAAAAATAAAGAGCAAGCTAAGCAAGCTGAATTCATTCTCGGTCAGGCACGGGAAAATATAAAATTAAAAAATTATGATGAAGCGGAGTCAGATCTGCTTAATATTATGAATTACCTTGAGCCTAACACCCTGACATGGCCAATAATTCTAGAGGCTTCATTGGTAAAAAATAGGATTAATTTGGCAAAAGCTGAAGATTACCGTGAGAAAAAGGATTGGCAAAAAGCAAATGAATACATTGACGCATTCAAGCTAGGTTTTCATCAAGATAAAAATATCCAAGGAGATACTTTATCATTTGGCAGACCTGGTCTTAAAAAAACCGGAGGTGAGAAGGCAGTAAGCAAAGAACTTGGTTTGGCGGACAAACTGGTCAAGAAAATCGAAAAGGATAAAAGAAACCCTTACAAGCGTGATATAACCGAATTTTCACCGACATGGAAAGATGAGCAAGCTGCATTAGATGAGCTTCTGATGAGGGCAAAGGTTCAATTTGTAAACAATGATTTAGTTGGTGCAACTGAAACCTATCGTGCGATTGAAACACGATTTTCAGATAATTATGAAGCCAAGGAAATGTTGAAAAGAATTTCCAAAATACGCCAAGAAGAAAGTTATTTGGGCTACCTTAAGACGAGACAAGAAATGCTCGAAGAAATTGAACGGGAATGGGAGCGCCCTAAGGTTTTCGATCGTGTAGTAGAAGAAACTGCTGATGTACAAGATGTTACCTCAAAAGTTGAAGAAAAATTAAACCTCATTCAAGTTTCCCCGATGCCCTATTTCGACTCTCCTTTGCCAGATGTGATTATGGACCTCCAAAGATTAGCCAGGCAAAATGATCTAACTGAGCCCGATATCACAAAAAAGGGCATATTAATGTACGCTAAAAAGCCCCCAGAAGATGAAGAGTATCCCAATGTAACAATCACACTTATTCCGATGTCTTTAGGAAATGCAATTTCTGTGATCACGGAATCCATAAGTTGGACTTATGAAATTGAACCCAATGCTATTGTTATTTCAAAAACTGGCGGCAGCATACAGGGGCGACGATTAGAGACCGAAGAATATGAGATTACTCAGGGAACTGTTCGCAGAATGACTGGTGGCTCTGGAGGAGGAGGAGGTGCAGCAGCCGATCCTTTTGCCGCAGGAGGCGGGGGAATGGGTGGTGGTGGTGATGGTGATGACCTCAAAGTAAAAGCATATTTAGAGGCAGCAGGGATTTCTTTTGATGAAAGTAAAGGTCATCGTTTTGCTTTTGATGGTTTTCTTATCATCGTTACCCACGACCGAAGAAGTTTGGACAAAATAGAGAGAATTTTGGCTCGGCTTGACAAAGATACAAGCAAGCAAGTGGAAATAGAAACCAAATTTTTGGAAGTGCAAGAGGGTGCCTTAGATGAGATCAGTTTTGGCTGGCAGTTTGGATGGGGAGACCCCACTTACATGGTCGACCCTGCAACGAGTCAGCCAATAATTGACTCACAGGGAAATCCGGTGTTTTCTTTTTCAAACACACTGATGGGGAACACCCGTACTTTGGCACAAGCCCATAGCCCGGGGGCAAGTTCAAATAGTCAGATTGTAATCAGCGACTCCCTCAATCCCTTGGCTAGTATGACATTGCCAACACCTGCCCCAGTATTACCCGGCTTTGTTGATATAGGTGCGGGCGTCTCACCTTTGGTGCAATCTCAGAAAAACAGCATGCAATATGCTCAGGGAGCAGGGAGCATGATTTTGGGGGGTAGCCAGGCCAAGCTTCTCATTAGTGCTCTTAAGAGAAAACAGGGAACGGACTTGTTAAGCGCACCCAGGATTACTGTTGTTGATGGCGAAGAAGCAACTATTACAATTGCGCAAGAATTCATATATCCGATCCAATATGCAGCCCCAGAACCCCCTCAGGTTAATAATAATGGTGGCGGCGTCGGTGGCGGTGGCGGCGGCGGTGGAGTTACTGTCAGATCGGCAACTCCGGAATTTGGCGATGTTGCTCCAGAAGGTAAGCAGCAAGGTTTCCGAGAAGTTGGAGTCATTCTTTTTGTTCGTCCAAAAGTTGAAAAATACAATTCCATCAACCTTTTTCTCAAGCCAGAAGTCACAGAATTTGATGGCTTTGTTGAATATGGTGGACCATCTGCGGCAATCAACGATACCAAAACGATCATTCAACCATCAGGTAATTTAATGCCAATTTTTTCTACTCGTAAAGTAGAGACAACTGTAAGTATTTTTGATGGTGCTACAGTAGTTATTGGTGGTTTGACTAGGGAAGAGGTCAAGACGGTAAATGATAAGATTCCAGTCTTGGGAAATATTCCCTTATTGGGTAGACTTTTTCAATCCTCTGCTGAGAGTTATCAAAAGCGTAATCTCTTAATTTTTGTCAGCGCCAACATTGTTTCCAGGGGTGGCTCACCAGTTCGTGAGACAATCCAAAATATTAGCCCGCAATCAATTTTTAAAGATCCTGTCATCATGACCCCAACTGGAACCATTCGGCGCACTTTTAAGGATGACGACAATGTTATGCGGTTAATTAAGTAAAGAGAAATTTGATGAAAGTAATTATGTCTAAACAATATATGGTTATTTTTTGCATATCTCTTAGTCTTCAATTAGCTTGTTGAATCTATCAGGATTTTGTGTGTTTTTGGTAGATTATTGACATATGATTGATCGCCTAAAAAAGTTTTTTTTACATTTATTTTTATTTACTGTTTCTATTATTTTTTCTTTATCTTTTCTGTTTCAGGAAACACAAAAAAGAACAACGAATGTAAAGGTTGTTAAAGAGAAGTTTGCAGATGAGAAAGATTTGAATTCTGATTTGAGTCTAGTCCAGGATGTAAAAATTTCTAAAGCAAATGAGTCAGTCCCCAAATTGACCAGTAGAATTTATCGGGATTCAATACTCGGTGAATTTTCTAATTGGATAGAATCATATCAAAGACTTTCATGTTTATTGGATGATAACTGTACGGAGCATGACCCTAGGCAAATAAGCCATTTTTTGAAGATGGGTGAAAAATTAGCTCGGAAAAGAATGTCTGTTTTTAAAAGTTTAATACAAACGAATCCTCAAAAAGCTCTTTTAGTTGCGATTGATGCTAATGTTATTGATACATTACCCACTCCGATTCGTTCTTACCTTGAAAACTGGGAGTTTGGTAAGGGTACTCTTTCAAGCTTTTACAAGTGTAAGGGTTCCGATCATGCAAAGTGTATAAATGAAAAAAAAGTTTCACTTGAGGATGGTACTGAATTCAGAGCCCATACTTATGGTTTAAGAGATAATATTTATAATGTAAAAGATTTTGTTTTCTGGGGTGTATCTATGGGGCAAGACCTCGCTATCTCTGAGTACCCATTTTCGTCTACGGATTTAGAAAATGGTAAATCCTCATATTCTTTTGACGGTAAGCCTTTACATTTTTCTAACGACGCCGAAAAGTCATTATTTACAGAGCAATCACTGACCGCTGAAAGACGGGCACAGGTACAATCAAACTATGTAAGCTATCCGGTCATTGCAGGAAGTAACGGGGTAACAGTTAATCTAAAAAAAAGATATGACTTGGTGCTTACGCCCATGACATGGGAGGAGGCAAAAGAATATTCGTCAGCCCAAAATGGTAGGCTGGTATGTATTAATTCTGCTGCTGAAAATAATTATATCCAAAATCTTCTCTTTGACGCACTTAATGGTTTTGATGAAAATAATCAGAGTGTTTCATATGGCTGGATTGGAGCAACTGATGATGAGGATGAGAACGGCACAATTTTCAACCCTGAGACAAACTCAACTGCACCTTTTGAGCTTAATTCAACAAAAGGCAGTTGGAGTTGGTTAAGTGGCGATAGGGTCGCTGATGGATATTCTAACTGGGAGGATTTAGGGATATCTAATTGGGGTGAGCCCAATAGTTCGAATTATTCTTACGGAGCGATCGATTTTTCAGATGCTGCTTGGATTGCAGTTACCAAAGATTTTAAACTTCCATTCGTTATAGAGTATGATGATGGGGCAGCTACCGAAAATAATTTCAGAACGGTTAATGGGTTTAGGAAAGTCCTCGTCGTTCCAGCAAGATTTCGGGATGAGGGTTATTCGGCGAGCGGTGATTCCGCTCCACTTGTAGATAGGGATGGAAATGTTTTATACCCAGAATTCCAACAAAATAGTTATGAGCCTGTCTCACAGACAGAACTCAAGGAAACCATGGATAAGGTAAAAGAATATTTCCTCCGCAATAGTGATAATAGTTTTGTGCTTGAAGCAGTGATAACCCCAACCGTGACCTTAGATTTTGATAAGTACACACCGGGGAGATTAATCAGTGGAGAAACATCCGGTAACTTATACGACAGCAGTGGTGAATATTTTACTATATTTGGGGAAACTGTGTACCAAGATGAACTTTCCATTTTGAGTGAAAATGCTTTAGCACAAGCGGCTTTGCAAAGCAAGGAGTGGAATTACAATGGTAGAGCTTTCGTAGGCGTTGCCCAGGTCCTTATTCCAAAAGGTGGTGTAGGCCAAGGATTTCTTGTCCCGCCGTCTATCCAGTTTGAGGGAGGCAATATTGACCCTGATGGTTCACCTGACCCAGATTTTTTGCCTGCAAAAGCTGAAGCAATCGTAGGGCCTTCTGGGAAAATAGAAGCGATAAAGATTATTGATTCAGGAGCTTTTTATCATGGAGCGCCTAAGATATTAATTGATGGCGTTGAAAGCACAGAGATGGCACCAATTGTAGCTAAGATTGCGATTTCATGGGTGGTGGTGACAAGTTATTCAGCTGGAGGTGTACAAGGATTAGGTTATATCGGTGAAGCAGGTGCACATGCCCAGGCACCCCCACAGAATACTATGTTTGCCGAAACAATAGCCCATGAATTGGGCCATAATTTTAATCTTCATCATGCTAATACATACACTTCACAAAGTGAGCGGCCCACGAGTGATGAAGGAGTTACGAATGCGTATGCTAATCCCTATTCTATCATGGGAAACTTGGCCTCCATATCTGCCGGAGAGTTAAATATACCATCCAAGGTATCCATGAAACAGCTTCGTGGCTTTGGCTTAAACCTTGGCCAGTCTAATGGAAATGATGTAGCCGGGCTAATTTTTTCTGAAGCGGACTTAATTGCATCAGAACTAAAAGAAATAGATGAAGCTCTACCCGCTAACACATTTCGAATATATCGCCATGATTTTGGGCATGGTCCTTATTCCTTAAAGCTTGGAGATTTCGACCTAAAGTTTCCGGCTGGTAGCAGCATCAGTGACACCCTAAATAATCTCTACTTCGAGCAAAATGTCTCAATCAAGATTAATGGAATTGGGGATGGTGCGAAAGCTGTCTTGGATATGAGTGCATCCCCAAAACTTCAAATCGTCTCGGGAGGAAGAGGCTATGCAGAAGAACCTCAAGTAGAGGTTTTAGATGAGAATAATCAAACCATATTGACCCTTGCCCCAAATTGGATTCAAAGACCAACCGGGACTGGATCTTACGCTCAGGTAGGACTTAGGGATTTGAGCCCTAGGAGTCCTCGGGGTTTACGCGGAATGGAATTACCTGCTTCACTTAACTCTCCCCGAGGAAAACTGGAACCAGATTTACAAGAATGGAATAGTGCCTTGGCATCCTATTGGATTTCGTACCGACGGAAGGCAACAGAGTACGGCTTGACTGTAATTAATGGCCATTTTATCGCCCAAATTGGTCAGGATGCACCTAATTATCAAGTGGAACAAAATCTTTTGGATATGACCTTGAATACGCCGGGTGATTTTTCTGATTGCTTTCTTTTGCCCGGACATACTTTTTCAGACTATGACTCTGGTGTTCATATAACACCGATAGGGAAGGGTGGTACTTCTCCGATGGAGTACCTCAGTGTAACTGTTAACATTGGAGAAGCTGAAGCAGCACCCACCTTTTCTATCGCTACGAATACCCGAACTCCTGATATTGGTGAGATGGTAGAAATCTCGGTGGTTTTAGACTTGGACGATAATAAAACCGTGAAAGACTACGGTTTTGGTTGGTTTACAAATGAGAAAATTGAATCGAATTCTGTTTTTTTAAATAAACCGAGTATCACCAAAGTATTTGAAAATCCTGGACACCATATTGTAAGAGCAGTGGTATCAAATTTACAAGGGGGAGTTTCTTCTAAAAATATAGTTTTCACTGTTGGGGATTATCAAAATACAAACAAGTCTTCGATCTCAGGCACTGTACGTTCTGGAAAACAATTTGTACAAGGGGCTCGTGTTCTTGTTTCGCCTGCAAAGATTATAAATCATGAGGTAAGCATCACAGGAAACGAAAGAGATTGGTTTTTACCAACAGGTGAAAATAACCCTCTCAGTTATGTAATTGATGGAATCAAAGCACCTAACTTGACGGTGCGGAAGGGGGAAGTCCACCGATTCAATTTTGATAATACTGCTCAAAAATACGCCATGGCTTTTTATGATCATCCTCAACATGAAGCGTCGCTAATTAAGCTTGATATGTTGGTCACCCCCAATGTAGATGATCGGGGTACAGGTTATACCGAAAACCCTGATGTTCACGTATCTGGAGGAAGTGCTTTTGCTAATTATTTGAGCTATCAAGTAGGAACCATTGAAGATTATCAAAACAATCTCATTGGTGATCCGACCCAAAAATTACTAGTTTCTAGACCTGGAGCAAAATCTTTACTGCAGGACACAAATGTAACTTCTATAAAGATTCACCCCACGACTCTCGATGATTCTGGCTTATACCTTCAATACGGAGGCAGGGGTCATGATCGAGATAATTTGCCAAATCTCTCTATCTTTCGTTCCAGTTTGTGGGAAGATTATGTTAACGAGCCCAATGCGACTGCAATCCCCTATGTGGATGGTATCGGTACTATATCCCCATGTATGTCATACGCTTTTTTGGGGAATGCATGGCAAACCCGATCTGGATCTGAACCTCTTCCGGAAGTGGTGGTCTGGGGAACCAGCCAAGATGCAAATGTAAGCGTTACACCAAATGCAGTTGGTCCTAATGGAAAAAAAGTTTACAAGGAGATTACTATCCACGACCAAGGTACAGGTTATGAGCCGAATGCGACCATGGCCGTCCTTCATTACCCTTTGCAGCCTTTGGCGAGGTGGACATTTGATCGTCATGAATCATTGTTTGATGACAAGAACTATGCACGATATCAAGCATCCCCTGCCTGGAATCGAGAAATTCTTGAAAACCTTGTTCATTATTGGGACTTAGATGAAGAGAGTGGTACAATTCTAGGCGACAAACCACTTACAGGGGAGGGTGAAGATGTTGATGTCAGTCCACTTCTTTCAGATATTGAAAACAATTCGACTTGGGGCGTAAAGGGCAGAGCCTTAGACCTAGATCTAAGTGGAACAATTTTGGAATTTGAGGGAGCATCCCTTGATTCTAACTTCACGATTTCCTTTTGGGTAAAGCCTAATGCCAGTGATCATACTTTTACTTTGGGTGATGCTTCTCTTACATACAATCATACAGCACAAACTTTTAAGTTTATAAGTTCTACTTTAGACAGAAAAGCAGATGCTCAAGGTTGGAGTCATATAGCGATTGTTTATGATGGATTAGGGGCAGGAGAATTTTACTTAGATGGCGATTCAACCTCTTATTCAGAAACAATTTCTGTTGGTAGTCTTTCAAGTACTGACTTCAATGGTTCGCTCGATGAAGTCAGAGTGTATTCTGAAGCAATGTCAGAGGGAAAAGTTAAATACTTGGCTGGGCGTTCTTTTCTTGATATTTCAGGCAACAAATACCATGCGTCCGGTGTAGGACCTGACTTTTTATTTGTTACCCCAGGCACTGGCAACATTAACGGAGGGAGCTCTACTGAAGTACCTGGAGACGGCCCTCTGAGTGATTATCCCGGGAGATTAGGCGATAGCTTCCCCGGAGAAGGGCATGGGCATTCAATTTTTTGGGATGATAACGACAGCTACCTTGACTTAAGCACCCATGCACGGGAATTTGCTGGTTACACTCAGGGCTCGATAAGCTTTTGGGTCAGATCAGCAGGAAGGGATGAATCGGGAGAAGCAGACCTAACTGTGTTTTCAGCTACCAATACCGATGACAATGCAACATACCTCAAGGTTATGATTCGGGATAATGGATACCCTCAATTTGAAGTTTTCAACAACGGGCAGGAAGTTTCAAAATTCTATGCTTTGGAAAAAGTTACCCACGGCCTTGCTGCTCCTACGGCGGAGGACTGGCATCATGTTGTTCTTGTTGTGGGTGATGCAACTTCAGCTTTTTGGGTGGATGGTGAATTGGCGGAAACCAAAACATATGATGTTACAAGCTCGGGTGATCAGCGTGCCTTTTTCGCGGATGTAGAAAATATGAACTTTATGGCCATTGGAAGAATGGAAACCAGTGAAGCTAATGCAACGAGTTCTTACCGCGGGTGTATAGATGATTTCACAATGTATGATCGACCTTTAAATGCTACCGAAATTTCTTATTTGTATGGCTTAAAATTAGGAAGGGAGCAAATACCTAGACTGGAAGCAGTTGTAGATGCTGTAGGAAGCATAAAAATTGATCAGGGAGGTCATGGGTATAAAGAAACTCCGGATGTAGTTTTTTCATTTGGGCAGGAAGGTAATGTGACTACCGAACTCGACCTTTATGATGCGTCCGATACACCTGCTCACGGAAAACTTGCTTATAATTCTGATAAAGCTGTTATCATGTCATACTACATGGTCCGACCGGATTCGGATACGACTTGGCGTGATGGATTTGATAGCACCGGTTGGAGAGTTTACGGACAAGCCTTTGCGGTTGCCGAGCTCAACGCATCAAAACTTGATCACATTCTGTGGACTAAAGAAATGGATACCTTAACGACATTCAGTCTACCTGATAATCGTGAAGTATCACGAAGATTTATCGAGTATGTTACCGTTGATGCAAGCGGTAATTATGCTCTGCCCAATGGTCTTTTTGGATATGTAAAGCCTCCGGAATTAAGCGTGGATCCTCCTAGTTCAGGTGAAACATCAACGGCTTTTTCTCTTTTCTTTCTCGATAAAAATACATCGGCAAGAATTGTTAATTCAGGTCAAGGGTATGGTGATGGGGGTTTTACCGAGGCAGCAGTGCGTGTTAGTGGTAAAGGCTTTAGACCAAGTCAAGTTGTTCGAACTTCAATCCAGGATCAAATGGGGAATCTTGATGAGCTAGATATAAAAATCAGTGAAAAGGAGGGAAGCTTAACCATGCAAGAAGAAGATGGTGGCAAAGAGCATGCTTTCAAGGTTACAACGAAGTTAAAAATAGACGGCAATTTTTCCTACACTTCAACTTACGGGGACGATTTCAACGACACTATTATTGGAAATTTGAGTACAAAGTTTACGAATCAAATAAGGGTTGGAGATCTGTTTTATCTGGGAGATGCTTATACCATATCTGACCAGAAGTATTTGGTATCTCAAGTATTTGATGACCAAAAGTTCACCTTTAACCTGTATAATGAGTTACAAGAAAGAAGTGAAATTGTTGGTTTGATTACAAAAGATACGGATGATGGAGATATAAACTTTTTTGATCCGGATAGAGATAAGGTATTAGGAGTAAATATATATATAATATCATCTACCGGACCCCAGGGAGAACATGTTTTTTATGACTGGGAGAGTAACCGCACAAAAACAGGAGAGCCTCGTACCGATGATTTGCATACAGAGTTTAACAAAACTATATCTCATGTAATTCTGGATAATCCAGGATTCGGATATTCTATGCCGGTAAAACTTTCGGTTGTTGGTGGCTACCCTAAGCGGGAAACTTTACTGAAACATATGGATGAAAATGGAAGCAGGTGGGATTTCAGGCCTGCGGTCTTAGAATTGAATGCATCTGCGGTCGATAGTAATGGCACACTGGGTGAAAATGCCATTGTGGTGATAGATGGAGGTAAGGGTTACGAACTGATTACCAATGATGCAGGTGATAAGGCCTACTTTCCTGCCATCCAGATATCAGGGGGCGGAGGAAATGGAGCGTTTGCGATTGCGACTGATTTAAATGTAACAGAAGGAAACTTTTCTAGAGTTGAAGTTATTATCGGTGGTCGAGGTTATTTCAATACCAATTCAACCAATATACCGAAGGCCGCTTTATCTCACACCACTTCACTTACTGCAGACGAAGAAGATGCAAATTTTACGGTTCGCCTGGGCGGTTTGTGGGATGAAATCCCACCCTGCGATAAGTGTACCGAAGGAAAACATGGGGTCCGAGGCTGGTTTGATAAACCATCTCACTCTCATCCATGGGTTGAAATTTGGGATCGGGCACGAACCGAAGAAGAGATTGATACCAACGAGGATCGTGCTCATGCCGTTGCCAAAATCAAAGATGGCAAAATCGAAAAAATTATCGTAACCGAAAGTGGTCGCGGATATCGGGATCCTGTTGCTTATGTAAGGGGAGTTGCCCCAAAACATCATGCCTATGATCCTTACGATGATGTATCTAATAGAGAGTGGCGTTGCACCAACATTAGAGAGACGATAGAAGGCCAGCTTTTGGAATGTGGCCATATAGAAAGATCTTCTTATCCACCGGAGAGTTGCCTTGGTGAAGTAGATGAAAATTTTTTAATAGATGAGGAAAATACTGATCAAAAAGTAATTGCTTGGCAGAAAAGACATACAGGTTTAGCCCGACACCTTTGTAAGCTTGAAGATAAAATTACTATTTTTAATGAAGGAGTTGAATCAGATTATAATACAACAGCCCACATGTCTGTAAATTTCAAGAGTCGAAAATGCGGAGGAACAAAGGTTAATTTTGTTCTCTTGAATGATTACGCCCGCTTTCCTTACGAAGACTGGGAGGTTTTTGATGCTAGTTTTACATTGCTTGTAAGGAATGGAGAAATTCAGGAGATAGTGGTGGATGATGGCGGAGATATGTATTCGGCTAATGAGATAGATTTAGCGGGCTCGGGTTCAGGCGTGGATGCCATCCCAATCTTTGATGAAGATGGTAAAATGATAAGAGTTATATTTGATGACCCAAAGCTTAGAAATTTGGAGTATGATCAAATTTTAAGACCTCAAGGAGCAGGTCAGGGATTTCAAGAAAGACCTTGGTCGTGGGATCAAACTTATGAGCCAACTTTTGGTGTAAGGGAGACACACAGCTTGGTATCCATTTCTTCGGAAAAAGTACTTCTTACAAAAGATGTAACAGGACTTGAGGAAGATTGGATATTTGGTTCCCCTGCCCATGCTGACTTCTTGGGCGATCGAATTGTTGATGTAGAGGTTACATCTTTTGGTAAGTTTAGCCAAAGCCGGGATATTGATAGTTTAGCTTTTGATTTCAATGGCTCTCACCGACCTGACTCAAATGATGGTCAGGTCGGTTTTGTGCAGGCAAGCGCCACACCTTTTACAACTACTCGGTTAACAAAAATACAATTGGATCAAAATGGTACTTATTTAGATAACAGTGCAAATGATGCTGAGGATCATCGCTGGAGAAGTCTGTTTGATGAACAGCCATCGTTGAATCTTATTAATACTTACCACGAAGAAAAAATTGCGGGAGCAATAAATGGTGACCAAGATCTTATAAATATATTAGATTCGAACAAAAGTTCTCTCTTCAGATTAAACGGAGCTAATGCCTTTAATACAATCGGAGAGGTTGATTACATAGATTTGCGTATTGATGAGCGTTTTCCGTCGAAATTTTACTATGGTTTTGGGGCAGGTATGGAGCATCTTCCAGCTATGGGTGCAGAGATAATAGTGACCGACGGACTACCAGGAATGAATTGGGCGGAGAATGAACCAGCTGAAAGGAATATGACGGCATATACAGACCAGGCAGGTTATTACATGATACCAGATTTAGAACCAGGAATTTACAATCTTGCGGTCTTTATGGAAGACCCTTTCTTCCAAGAAACCACCTTTAGACCAAGTTCTTACCCAACAAATGTAAGCCAGGTTTTATATGTTCCCGGAATGCCGGACTTAATCTTGGAAACGGATAACCGGGGAATTGGCAGAAGTACTCTTGTTTGGTCTGCCCAGGCTCGCTCTTTGGCCAAACCTTCTAGGTCCATGAGCGCAAGTCAAGAATACCAGGAGGAACTAAAAATGATCCAAGGAATAGGGGCTGGCTTTCAAAACGGAGAAAGACCGCAGGTTATAATCAACCCATTCCCAGGAAATACTAGTTCTGCTGTGCCATCTTTAACGGTAGTTGGACAATCAGATGGGTCTTTAATCCTTACGATCGTCGATGACGAAAACACCACAAACTTTAATCCCAATGACCGTTTCACCGTTACTTATTCTTCATCCGTAAGCGGGAAAGATTTCTTCGAGGATTTTATGCACTCCTCGTCAGAAACTTCGTCTTGGCAAGGTTCGTTGGATTCTGTAACATCTACATCTGATGGACTTTTTTATATTGTACCCAATGATGGAAACGGTACGAATTTTGTTGAAGTTCCACTCAATGTACAAGGAGTAGAAGAGGCAAACTTTACCTTTTCAGCCATTGGATTTGATGCCACTGGAACACCTTTTGAGACTAACAATACAAATTGGAGCTTTAGCCTTGATTACAGCGATGTAAACCAAAGTAATGTTGCCGTCCTTAGTAATGTAACCGGAATTTCTACGGATTTAAATTTATTTTCTACTCTAAAAAGAGGGAGGGTAGAGGAGGTGCAGATATTAGGAGGCGGTATAGATTATACTAATGAATCTCGGGTCTCATTAAATGGTAATGGAGTCGACTTCAATGCAAGTGTGTTGGTTGGCAGTAATGGTGAAATATTGGATGTAAACATTGCCAGTTCAGGATCAGGATATAATCAAAATGCGGAATTTATAATCCATGATCTATCAGGCAAAGGCAGTGGTGCTGTCCTGAAGCCAATCCTTGGTGGCGGACAATTAATTCTGGAAGCAAATATTACAAAGGATGGAGTTGTTTACAAAGCAAGCACTGTTGTGCGAGCATCTCCAAGAAATGTGTTGTCTCCCACAGAAAAATGGCTGGATTTTTATATCGGATCTTTCAAAGATCAAAACAGCAGTTGGTGGTCAACTGATGAGGATAGTGACGGCTTGAACAATATGGATGAATATCATTTAGGAACGCATCCATTTTTATCAGATACTGACATGGATGGCTTAAATGACGGGGATGAAACCATGGTAACTTTTACAAACCCCTTGCGCTGGGATACAGATGGGGATGGGGTTGATGACCGCAACGAAACCGAAGATCAAAACACAAACCCTCTTCTTGCAGATTCCGACTTTGACGGTTTGAATGATCGGTACGAATTAGAGATGGGTCTTGACCCAATGTCTTCCAACCCGACGGCTTCAATCGGGGGCATAATCTTTAATCCTCAACATTTAGATTTCCCGCTTTTTCTAAAAAAAGAAGTAGATACACAAGGCACTGCTAAGGCCATTTTTACTGCACAGGAAGAAGTTATAGATTACAATCATACCAAGCCTTATGTCTTCTCTTTTCCACATTTGGAACTGAATAAATACCACAGATTATCCGCTTTTCTTGATACCGATGGAAATGCATCGCAAACGGAAGGTGAGCCTTTTGCGGTATGGGAAGGTATTATTACCCAAAATATTTTTAATGCGAACCTTTACCTTAAGGATTCTCCCCCAAGTATTGCATTTAGTAACGAATTAAGTACGGAGGTATCTATACCCGATGGATTGGGTTCCTATGAATTTGCCCATAATGTAGAAGCCTTAGATGTGCTGGATGGTGCGTGGGATCCAGTTAATCCCCAAAAATTATTGATCCTCGTGGATGGCTCTTTGTCGGGATACCTAATAGATTTTAACGGAACTTTGTCATCGAATTATTTAGAAGTTAATCAAACTATTCCGTTGGGAACATACAATCTTTCTTACCAAGCGTTTGATTCTTCAGGCGAGAAGTCATCCATCATCTCTCAAGCAATCACCGTTCAAGATAACCATGGTCCTGTCATATCATTGATCAGTGGACAGGAAATGGATTGGGTTGTGAAGGAGCCATGGTCTGATCCATTGTACAAAATTTTTGATAATAGAGATGCCAATGAGTCCATTGTGGTAACAATTTCAGGCAATCCCAATATCAATGTAATTGGAACTTACGCCATCACATACAGAGCGGTAGACACTTCAGGTAATATTAGTGAAACCGTGAGGCAAGTTGATGTAAAAGACAAAGAAAAGCCATCAATTTATGTTTCACAAAATCCTCTCATCTTAACTATTGGCCAGGCTTTGGAGCTTCCATCATATAGTGCCAATGATAATTATGACGGAGACATAACGGCCAAAGTCACAATGAGTGGACAGGATTTGGTGGATGTCAACACAGATGGAGATTACAGCATAGTGTTGGAAGTGGTTGATTCTTCCGGCAATAGAGTAACAGAAACTCTTGTGGTTCGAGTATCTCCACCAGCTTATACTTTGGCTGGTAATGCCATCGACGGATATCTGGTAGGATCCAGTGTGATTTTTGATAGTGATGGAGATGGAATATCGGATCTTTCTGTTCCTGCCTTTACGGATCAAAACGGAGAATATGTTTTGAGAATAACCGAAGCAGAATTTATTAAATTTGATGAAAATAATAATAGCATTCTTGATCCAAACGAAGGAAGAATTATTGTTTCAGGCGGGGTAGACGGATCAACAGGATTTGCTTTTCTGGGTAGTTTTTCAGCGGATGCGAATGCCTCGGTTGTGACTCCTCTAACAACCCTAATATCAGGTCTGCTTGATTTGGGTCTTTCTAAAAGCAAATCGCTAGAAAAATTGAATGAAATTTTAGATTTAAATGTTTCAGATATTACCGATTACGATCCGCTTCAAAAAGCGGTATTACAAGACGAGAGTGCAGCCAAAATCCTTATTGAGAGTGCAAGAGTTGCTAATTTGTTTAAGCAAACTGAATCATTACTGGAATATAAGTTGGGTGCGGGCTATAAAAGAGGAAGCTCAAGTTTAGCCTTAAGTAGTAAGATAGCTAGCGGCCTCAGCCAAACTTCGCCAAAATATATACTGGATGAGCCTGAGTTATTGGAAGATATGCTGAAAACTTTCATCGATGAAGAAATAGATAGTGGTTTACTGAGTGCAGGTGAATTGGAAGCGTTTGTTGATATTGTAGAAAAAACGGATGCATTACACGAAAGCCTGAAAAGCCAAGCATTGACACCCAGAGATTTACTTAGCGAATTATCCAAGCAACAGTTGGCGGTCGAACAAGAAGTGATTTCTGTTTATCAGGAATTGGCAACCTCAGTTGGCAGTGTAATTTCGTTGGCGGAAACGCTCACAACGGCCTCACTCATACAAAGTAGTAATGGATTTACCAATTTAAACCTTTTCGCTCCGCAAGCCGAGGATTTCAGATTTGTTTTCCGTAAGGCTGATGGAGTAAACAATGTAGTAGTAAAAGATTTCCCTTCTGTTGACTATGATGGTGATACTGTGGAGATTGAGATTACTTCTGGTAATATCGATACAGATGGAGATGGAATTCCCTTTTTGGTACTATCTGCAGGAGATCTTATAGTTCAGGATGCAGATGAACTTTCAAACTTGATGGGCCAGCAATTTTCACTCATTTTTTCTATGACCGATGGCCGAGGAAAGTCGAGTGAAGTTCAAGGTATAATTTTGATCGACAATGGCTTAACTTTTGAGAGCGAAACGAATGCAGAAAATATGTGGGTCACATCAAGCTGGTTTGGTTCATTTTACTCCACGGGAAGTCCTTGGATTTATCATTATAAACTTGGTTGGCTTTATGTTTATTCAGATGACGCCCAAGGCTATTGGTTTTGGGATGCGGTTTATAGTAATTGGTGGTGGAGTAATCCGGATGTGTTTCCTTATTTTATAGAGCAAGTTGACTCCCAAAAATGGAAATATTTTGATCTTGGTCAAAATACCACACGGGCTTATGATTTCGATTCTAATGTATGGTTAATTCGCCCATGACTAAATTGACTAAATTACTTTTGTTCTCTGTCCTGAGTTTCTTCTGCCTAGGCCAAAAATCTGGTGCACAAGTCACAGATCTGTCAATTGAGTTCACTGGCACGCAACCAGCTGAGGTATTGGTCGGATCATCCTTTGCAATAACCGGTCGGGTTTTTCATGTGGATGCAAATTCTACGGATGTTCCTGCGGGAGAGACAGTAATTGCGACCGTGGAATTAAAAGACCCCGATGGTCAAATAATAAGTACCCACATCCAAACTTGGAGCGGTTTCAAGCAAAGTACGCCAAACCCAGAGCTTAATAACGATAATGTTGCAACTGCGAAACAGATTATCTTTTCTATGCCTTGGTCTCAGGCCCAAAAATGGACTGAAGACGCCCTATGGTCGGTGACGATACGGGTTCAGGGGGCAGCCCTTGAGAATAACCCGGCAAATAATCAAGCTACCCACACTTTTTCCTTGGTGATCCCGAACTTACAGGTAACCTCTTTAAGCACTCAATTCAATGACTATTTGCCAGGCTCTGATATATATCCTGCGGTTGTTGTGCGAAATGATTCAGCAGTAAGAACCCAAGAAGGAGTATTTTTTCCATTAGTTGTAAGACTCCTAGAAAATGGTATAATCGTAGATGAAGAAAGTGTGGTTTTGCCATTCGCCGATGGAGGTCTCACTCCATCGATTGAAGCCGAGTCAGATACAGGGGAGATAACCATGCCACCTCTTCGTTTGCCAGCGGACGCAAATCCTAATTCCACTTGGATGGTTGAGGCGGTTGTGGATCCTTCTTTTATTGCACCAGAACATATTATTCATGAAACCATAGAGGACGCGGAAGGATCTGACAATCGTATGGAAATTCCCATCACGATTGATCCTGGAAATGTGATCTTAACGGTCGATCAAGACAGCTTTTTTGGAGACATTGGTACATTTAATGGACTTGATCCTGTTCGGATTAGCTTTTCGATTCGCCATACAGGTACAACTTTATTGTCCGGGGAATTTACCGCCCGAGTTTTGCTGTCAGAGGACGACTCCTTTACAGACAATGATGATTTTATATTGAGGGAGTTCAATGTTGGCCAGAGTGGGCTTGGGGCAAACCTAAAACCTAATGAAACCATTCATTTAGACTGGATACAGCAACTTCCAGACAATTTGGAAGGTGACTATTACTTGGGAGTTACCATTGCCAACCAAAATTTCCCCCTAGATAATACACCAGTTATTACACTTGTTTCGGAAAATAATGGCATCACAAGCTTGGTTACCGACACTTCCGGTATGGCTGAAAGACCGCATACAAGCAAAGATGGAAGATTTGTGGTTTATGAACAAACGAACCAAAATGGAGACCAACAAATTTATTACCAAGATCTTGTGATTGGGGGTGCACCAACTTTAATTTCCAAGTCGTTTTTGAATCCAAATGTGGGGGCCAACGGGGACAGCTTTCGGCCTCGTATAAGTGGGGATGGGACAACCATTGTTTTCCACTCGATTGCCGGTAATTTGGTGCCTGGTGATGGAAATAATCATGAAGATATTTTTCTTTACAAAATTTATAATCAACAACTCATAAGAGCGGAAGGTTTTGGTGGAAATGAGGCAGATGAAGGAAGTTTTTACCCGGATATAAACCAAGATGGTAAATTTGTTGTTTTTGAGTCCGATGCTACAAATTTAAATTCAAACGGAATTAGCAGTACTGGGCGACAGATCTTTTTGTGGGATCTCACGAATCCATTGGACTCTCAAATCAAACCTTTGACGCAAGGCAATAAAGCAAGCAAAGCTCCAAAGATAGACGACAATGCTTCAAATGTCGTTTTCGTTTCAGATGCAACAGATTTATCAGATCGAAATTTCACCAATGATGTTGATACCAATGGAGAAACCGATGTTTTCTTACTGCGATTAGAAGATAACTATCTTACTCGAGTAAATCGGCCCAGTGATACTTTTTTAGCTTACTTTCCGAGTAATATGGAAGCAAGGGGCGGTCCATCGGATCAGGTTGAAATTAGTGGAGATGGAGAAACCATTGTGTTTCGTTCAGAAGCGACAAACTTACTTTTACTTAAAGGTATATCTAATATTCGGGTCGACCGTGGTGGTGTAGGTTATTTTGGCAATCCGTCCATTGTAGTTACAGATTCAAACGGCACTGGGAGCGGAGCAATTCTTTCCCTTTCCACTGGGGTTAATAGTTACGGACAAATCCAATTGTCCGGAGTGAGAATTATTAATCCTGGCATAAATTATGTGGACCCCATCGTTTCTGTCATACCAGACCCAAATTTTCCATCTCCTCGAGAGACTGCAGTGATTACAGCTTTTATCTCTCACCCAGAAGGTGATATTTACAGAGTCAAGACATCTGATGCTTTACTTTTACAGTCAAATATACCTTTAAATCGTGTGAGTGAAAAAAATGAAGTTGGAGGAAATATGCCGAGTCGTGAGCCTTCGATCAGTGAAGACGGTAGAACTATTGTTTATGCAACAAAATCCTCAAATTTGTTAGATAGTAATGTGACTCGTTCGGATGGAAGGGTGTATTTTTCAAATCCTACTGAGCAGGCAAGTGCGACCGCCATTCTAGTTGGTGGTATTGGTGAGATAGAAATTCAAAATCCTGGCTTGGGATACCAGAATGGTTTTTTAAAAATTGAGGATTTTTCTGGAATCGGAAGTGGTGCGATCGCCTCTTACCAAGTAGACACTTTTGGAAGAATATCATCGGTTCTAGTGGTTTCTGGCGGTGAGAATTATGACCTTGATAGTACCACTATTAGTGTGGACAACCCTAGGGGTGGTACAGGCTTTGAGGCTGGTGTCATCCGTTTTGAGCAGGTGGCTGGCAGTGTTGCTAATCGCACCGGGGGAGCTTTGGTTCATCGGGTTGAAATGTTAAACAACGGAGCAGGTTACCAGCAAGCAGTCACTACTGCCCGCGGGCTTGATACTTTAATTTCTATCCAGGGTGATGGCGTGGATATCGACCAAGATGGCTATCCTGATGCAAAGATTGACCAGTCCAAAATACATATTGGTTTCAAGGGTGAAGTTTTCCTTGAACAATCCTTTTATGTTGAAATTTTATCTGCCGCTAGCCTTGCGAATACAACCTTAACCATTGGGGATACAAACAGAACAATTACAATCGACTATGCTCTTAATGGGGCAACTGCACTGACCACCGTGGGGTATACAGCCAGCGATTCACTTACCGATATTCGGGATCGCACTACAGATATTATTAGAAAGCAGTGGGCATTCCCAGAATCTCTACTATCTGGTCCACAAATCGAAAATAATGCTAGCGGGGGCACTTCATTTACTTTTTCTGCATTAACAGGGAAATTTACCACCAACAACCCCTCCTCTATTTTAATCACTCCTGAAAGTAATATGCTTTTCAGCGGCCTCGGTTTTACCCGGGCAACACCAGTGATTGCACCGGCTCCCTCCATATTTGGCTTCTCTGAAGTTTTAACCTCGAGTAACATAGACTCCACCAGTAGCAATCGCCCTTCCTTGACTGCGACCAGGGACAACGAAACTGACGATATTTACCTCTTAGACCTTGATACCAATGAAACCGAAAGAGTGAGTTTGAGCAGCTTCGGCTTTCCGGTTAACTATATACCAAGTACGGCTTCGACAATGCCAAGTAATCGGTTTCCGACTATTAGCGGTAATGGTAGGCATATTTTCTTTAGTAGCGATGCAGAGGACGAAGCAGGTTTAGCTTTTACTACTTCCAACCAGAACCCACTGGATACAGGTAATGCAAGAGATATTTATCATCGAAATCGACAGCTCAGTAAGATTGCCAATAATCTGACTGATGTAGAAATTCTTTTTCCTTCCTCAGAACTTACTTTTTCTTTTGGTGCGAGTGCAACTATCCCCGTCGTGGTAGATGTTAAAGAAAATATTTCTGCTGTTTCTTTCGTGGGAATCTTTGTGGACAATGAACGCGTTGGCTTTATGTCATCATTTAGTGCAGGGAATTCTTTAAATACCGGCAGGTACACATACCTGTTAAATAGTTCCAACTTTTTCAATTCCCAGGTAACGGGTCAAGGGACGCATGAAATTTCAGTACTAGCGTTTGATAGAAATTCCAATGTCGTTGGATCTTCTTCTTCAACAATCACCATGAATGATTTTGAAGGATCATTAAACCCGACGATTGAAATGGTAGACCCAGTTTTCGATAATATTACTTCGACTTCAACTATTCCATTGCTTGCGAGAGGTAGTGATGCTGATGGTAATTTCATAGGAGTTCAATTTTATGTAAATGGACAACCTGAAGGGAAAAAACTATTTCGGGCATCATCAGAATTCCCGGAAGCCACAAATTACACTCTTCAGTGGTCCCCCAAACAACAGGGAAACTTTAGCTTTTTTGCCCTTGGTTGGGATAATAGTGGTAACTATGTTAGCTCTGCTATTTACAATATCTCTTCAACGACAGGCTCAGATCCTCCTGCAGTAGAAATCTCCAAACCATTCCAGACGATTGACTTGAATAGTAGTTTTATTGTTTTGGATCCTATCACAGGATCTATTGTTAATGTTAATTTAACCGAACCCATAGGCAGAGGCTATTTCACGCATCCCAAAATAAGTGTTACGGGTGTGGGTACGGGTGCAAAAATAACCCCGATTGTAGATTGGAGTTTTAGTTCACCAGATTATGGTAAAGTTACAAAATTAACCGTGGAAAGTACAGGGCAGGGTTATGACTCCAAAGATACCTCTATTAGGATTACTCCAGTGCTTCAAAGTGTTAAGCTTGGAGTGGAAGCCAGCATTAGTACCTTTTATGAATTTAATGCATCTGGTGATTTGCAATCCACTCGGTTTTATATCGGCACTAGGTTTGATGGTAAATTACTAACAGGCTCAGGATATGTAACCGCACCTAAGTTTAGGCCACGAACAGTTTCTACACCAGGGCGACTTCCCTTAGCGCCACCATCACTCGGTGAAACCACAACAAATGTGCTACCCTTGGATGCTACACTAGCATCTCCTCCGAGCTACCCTGCCGCTCGGATTAGTGGAGGCTTTAATCATTCACCTTTTTATCTAGAAGCAAATGTTTCAAGCTCAAATGCCAATATTGCGGAAGTAGGACTATCAATTAATGGTGAAGTTTCAGAAGAGTCCCTAAAAACGAGCCCTCCTTATGTTTTCCCAGTTTACATCGATGACCCTATAGAATATTCCATCGTTGTCTTGGTAAAAGATGACAATGGGAATATTTCATCAAGTGACCCACTTACTTTTGACTGTCGTGAGATGGTAGAATCTTCACCCATAGCTTTCTTTGTTGGGCCTAAGGAGGAAAGTTTACAGGTAGGTTCGACAATGAACTTAACAGCGATGGCATCTTCCGAAAGTGGGATTAATAATGTTGAATTTTTTCTGGATACAGCCTCCCTCGGGTTTGCTGATAGACAAAATGATTCAAACTTCTACTCCATGGTTGTAGACCTTTCAGGCCTAAGTGAAGGAGCACATGAGATCTCTTTGTTAGCCCGAGATTATTTGGGTAATCAAGTCGGATCGTTTCCTGAAAGCATGACCAATATACAATCTAAATTGAATAAAATCTTAAAAATACGCTCTGCCTCGAATGTGGGATTGCCAAGTGGTTCCATTTTAGCACCGAAGACCTCCACACTTCTTGGTTTTAAGCAAGACGATTTGACCAGTTATGAAAAAGGATCCATTGTAAATGTTCTTATTAGAGCTGAACCTTCAGCCACTTCTGAAATAGCTGAAATTAAGTTATACAGTAACGGATTACCTGTTAATTTTACCGGTCCGAATGGAATCTTTGAAAGCTTAATTCACGACCCCCAGTCTACAAGCCATGAACTTGGTTACTATGAATTTTCATTTGAGGCAAATTCTACTGGAACTAAGAATATTTCGGTCACGCTTATTGATAATTATGGCAACCAAAATGTCATAGATGAAACCATTAAAATTGAAATCATCGGCAATCACATTTCATCCCCAAGTACCATCAAACTTTTCTCCCCTTACAAATCACAAATGGGACGCACTTGGCTATCTGGCGAGCGAGATATAGATGAGTACGCAGTCGATGAAATAACCAAAATTACGGTTGGCTCGAGTATCCCAATTGTAGCATTCGCAGTCGACGAGGAAAAAGATTTTGAAAGCCTTCGTTTTTTTGTTGATGATATCCCCCTTACGGATGACATGAAAATTCCTCTATCTGTATCGTTCCTTGATCAACACCCTTTTACAACCCTATGGGAAGCCAACGAAACTGGAATTTTTAATTTCTATGCTATGGGGAAAGATAAGACTGGAAACATTTCTATTTCCAACTTGTCTACTGTGCAGGTAATGTCGATATTTGATGAGGTTCCTGATAAACCTTATTTTTCTGGTAACCGAAAGCTTGCGACGGCGACGGCGACAGTAATTTCAGGTGGTGGCTTAGATATTACCCTTAGTGATGGCGGAAATGGATATGTTAGTGAGCCAGAAGTTGTTTTTGAAAATTTTGGAACTGGCGGAACTGGTGCTTCGGCAATTGCAACAATAGACCCTTTATCGAGACAAGTAAGCGAAATTAAAATTTCATCCTTAGGCACGGGTTATGTAACCGCTCCTAAGATTTATTTAAAGGGTGGTTTTGTGGAATTGGTAGCGTCTGGTGCCCATGCTGCTGCTGAACTATCTGCAGGCGCTACATACGGAGTTAGAATTATGTCACCAGGATTTGGTTATTCTTCCGCACCCAATGTTACTGTAGTTCACCCAACAGGTATTGGGGCTTCTCTCTCTGCAATCATGGAGCCTAGTCCATTGTTTGGTTTACAGGTTGCCCAGGTAATAGTTGATAATCCTGGCCAAAATTATACTCCAACTAGTCTTGCCAAGGTTGTATTCAGTGGGGGCTTAGGAATAGAGTCAGAAAGTTTTGAAGTAGCTGTGAATGACCCAGACGGGACCATCAATAAAACCGAGCTATTAGCGGCAGGAGGAGGTTTTTTCTGGAAGTTTGAAGAAAGAACCTTACCACCATTTAAAGGAGAGTGGAGCGGCCCAGCACCAGGGGAGTACCATTTGTTTTCAATCACTCATGACAATCTGGGAAACATTGCAACTTCCCAAAAGATCGTTCAAAATGTAATCGTCCCGCTAGCTCCTATCGTATCTTTCGCTCCCCTTAATGTTGCTTCGGCATCTCCTGTCTTTAACTCATCGGGGGGTATCGCTAGCATAAGTTTAGATTATAGCGGTTCGGGTTATAACTCTGTTCCGAAAATATTTATTGATGGGGATGGAGAAGGGGCTGAAGCTGTAGCCAGCGTAAATTATGAAACTGGTCAAATAACCAAGGTTGATGTGTTACCAGGTAAATCTGGAGGTGGTTATACGCGTGCCAGTATATATTTTGTGGGTGGTTTGGAAAAAGGAAAAACGGCCCCGGAAATGGTATTGGG